>DASXMP010000080.1:0-38868 GCA_036495585.1 Streptosporangiaceae bacterium | reverse complement strand
GGCCGAACCTTCGGGCGACAATCGGCCAGAACGCCCACGCTGGAGGTGGCATGGCCGACCTGGCCCCGGTCGAGATCTGTGCTGGCGCCGGCGGGCAGACGCGCCGCCCTGCAGCCGGTGCATCGTCAGGAAAGCACCATCGCCGTGCCTGAGCTAACCTGCCTGGAAATCTGCGCCGGAGCTGGCGGGCAGTCCCTGGGACTAGAGCAGGCAGGCTTTTCTCATGCCGCGGCGGTGGAGATTGACCAGGATGCCTGTGAGACTCTCCGCCTGAACCGGCAGCACGCGTGGAAGGTCATCGAGGCGGACGTCCATCATTTCGACGGGCGCCCCTACCGCGGTATCGACCTGCTGGCCGGAGGGGTCCCGTGCCCGCCATTCTCGGTGGCAGGCAGGCAACTTGGCGCCGATGACGAGCGTGACCTGTTCCCGCAGGCGCTACGCCTGGTGCGTGAGTGCGAGCCGATGGCGGTGATGCTGGAGAACGTCCCCGGGCTTTCCCAGGCGAGGTTCGCGGGCTACCGAGAGCAAGTTCTCCGCCAGCTGGGCGACTTGGGCTATGAGGCCGACTGGCAAGTACTGAACGCGCGCGAGTTCGGGGTCCCTCAGCTACGGCCCCGGTTCATCCTGGTCGCCATGAGGCCGGAGGTATACCGGTACTTCGAATGGCCGCGTGCGGTAGGGGCGCCCCCGACCGTCGGTGAGGCCCTGGGTGACCTGATGGCCGCCGGCGGGTGGAAGGGCGCGGAAGCGTGGGCCAGGCAGGCCAATGGCGTAGGCCCCACGCTGGTTGGGGGGTCGCGCAAGCATGGCGGGCCCGACCTCGGGCCTACGCGCGCCCGTGCGGCGTGGCGGAAGCTCGGCGTCGATGGCCGGGGGCTGGCGGACGCGCCGCCCGCTGCCGACGCTCCCGCCGACTACCTGCCGCGCCTGACGTTGCCGATGGCGGCCGCGATTCAGGGCTTCTCGCCCGACTGGCGGTTCTACGGGCGCAAGACGGCCGCCTACCGGCAGATCGGCAATGCCTTCCCGCCTCCGGTCGCACAGGCGACGGGAACGCGGATTCGGCTGGCGATTCAGGGTCGGCAGGCCACCGCGCAATTCATCCGCTGATGGCGGTGTGTGCCTGCCCTGCCCCGCCTCGGGAGGGTGAGGCGGGGCAGGGCAGGCAGGCAGCTATCCTGCTGCGTTCACCGGCTAGCTGGCCGGGGACAGGTGCAGGATGACCACCAGATCGGTGCCGGAGCCTGGGCCGTTGTTCGTACCCGATGGCTGACCGGATTCATACGGGTTCGCCTGCGTTGGCCAGCCGACGAAGTGCTGCGAGTTGTACTCGAACCACTCGGCGGCCGTTTCCAGCGGGATGACGGGCAGGTTGGCAGCTACGTACTTCTCCAGCGGCACCAGCAGCTGGGATTGCTGCGAGACCGTGTTAGCCCCGGCCAGGGTGGCCAGGTCGGCGTCGAGCGCTGGGTCATTCAGCCGCTCGAAGTCGCCGGTTGCGGAGCTGCCGGTGGCCAGCGAACTGTTGAGCCATCCGTTGTACTGCGCGAACGGGCTGATGCCTCCGTTCGACCAGTGCTCGGTCATCTGGAAGTTGCCACTCGCGACATCTGCGTTCCAGGCGTTCGTCGACAGGCCCTGGAAGGTCGCGTCGATGCCCGCGGCCCGCAGTTCCTGCGCGGCGATGGAGTCGACCTCAGCCATGTCGGTGTACGCCGTCGGGCTGATGATCGTGAAAGCGACGGTCTTGCCGTTCTTCTGGAAGAAACCGTTGCTGCCCTTGGTGTAGCCCGCCGCCTTGAGCACGTTCTCCGCGGCGGTGGTGCTGGAGTGCGCCGACACGGTCATGCTTGCGACCGGCGCGCTCCACGCCTGGAACGCCGGCAAGGTCAGCCCAGTCGCGTTGGTGACAGGGTTCTCCAGGCCAGCTTCGCCCTCCTTGCCAAGCACGGTCCGGTCGACCGCCAGGCTGACCGCCTTGCGGACGGCCAGGTCGGACAACGGCCACTTGGTCAGGTTCGGCTCCAGGCTCTCGTCGCCGTTGGCCGCCTCGTAGTAGTGGTGGTGAGCCGGGTCGGGAGCGACGAACTTCTGCTGCAGGCCCGGGATGTAGTTCCCGGTCCAGTCGATCTGGCCAGAGTAGAGCGCAGTCAGCGCACCGTTGTTGGTGGTGTACGCAGGGAAGTAAACCTTCGCGACCTTGACCTTCGCCGGCTGCCAGTAGTGCGGGTTCTTGACCAGCGTGTAGCCCTGCTGAGTAAAGGTGCCCAATTCGTACGGCCCGGTGCCGACCGGCTTCGGATCAGTGAACGTCGCCGGGTTGCCCGCCTTGCTCCAGATGTGCTGCGGGACGATCCCGACGCCAGCGATGTTCTCCAGGTTGGAGTACTGGGCGGTTGCGAAGGTGAGCGTGACGGTGTCGCCCGAGGTGCTCACGCTCGAGATCGTCAGGCCGCCGAGGTTGATCGAAGCGTTCTGCTTCATCAGGTTGTAGGTGTATGCCACGTCCGCGGGGGTGAACGGCGTGCCGTCGTTCCACTTCACGCCCTGGCGGATCGTGAAGGTGATCGACTTACCGCCGTTGGACCACGCGTAGCTCGAGGCGAGCCACGGGTACTGGACGGTCGTGCTGGCCAGGTTGAACTCAACCAGCGGCTCGTAAATCAGGCCTGTGGCGCCCATGCCGTAGGGCGCCTGAGTGGTGGCATACGGGTTGAAGTCGTCGGTGATCGAGGTCTCCGGCGAGCTCTCCATCACCAGGGCCCTGGCGCTGGAGTTACCCGAGGCGTTTGAGTTCGACCCGGATCCCGCGCCCGACGATCCGCATGCGGCGACAACGGCCGCGAGCGCGCCGGCGGCCGCGATCGTCAGGAGCTTTCTATAGCTGTGCAATCTCCTCATCTGCAACTTCCTAGTCATTGGGAGATGGTTAGGCATTCTGGTCGGGAGAGGTGCGACTGACCTCTGCGGGTTGGCGGGCTGCCAGAGTCTCGGATTAGCCAGGCATATCCCCACCCCCCCGCTGTGCGGACATAAGCTCAGGCGCCGCGGCATCGAGCCGCCAGCAGGCCGCGGCGCGTTCCGCCGAGACGCGCAGCAAGCCGGGGGTGTCCTGGCGGCAGCGATCCTCGGCTAGCGGGCACCTCGGGCTGAACGGACAGCCGGTTGCCGGCACCGCCTCGGCCTGCCCGGCCCGGGCCTGCCCGTTCCGGCCGCTGTCACGCAGCGCGCCGCCGAGGTTGTCTGGGTCGGGTGCCGACGCGACAAGCAGCTGGGTGTAGGGATGCGCCGGCCGCTGCGTGACCTCTTCCGCCGGGCCTCGTTCCACGATCCGGCCCGCGTACATCACCAGTACCTCATCGGCGAAGTAGCGCGCCGACGCGATGTCGTGGGTGATATAGAGCATCGCCAGCTTGAGCCGCTGACGCAGGTCGTCGAGCAGATTCAGCATCTCCAGCCGAATCGACACGTCGAGCATGGAGACCGGCTCGTCGGCGAGCAGGACGCTCGGCCGGGCCGCAAGGGCCCGTGCGAACGAGACCCGCTGGCGCTGGCCGCCGGACAGCTCGTGCGGGTACTTGCCGATGAACTGCTCGGCAGGCGTGAGCCTGACCTGTTCCAGGAGGGCGTTGATCTCGGCCTCGACCTCGTGGCGTGACTTCTTGTCCTGCCGCAGCCGGACCGGCCGCTCCAGGTGGTGGCGCACCGTGTGCACCGGGTTCAGCGATGCGAACGGGTCCTGGAAGACGAGCTGCACGTGGCTCTTATAGCGGCGGAAGGCGGCGCCGGCAGCCACGTCGACGGGCTTGCCATCGAGCCGGATCGAGCCCGTTGTCAGGTGCTCCTGCCCGGCCAGCAGGCGAGCGACCGTCGACTTTCCGGAACCGCTCTCACCGACCAGCGCGACCACCGCGCCGCGGTACAGGTTGAGTGAGACATCGCGCACCGCGTGCAGTACCTGGCCGCGGCCGAGCCGGAAGTCCTTGCCGGTGGCGATCGCTTCCATGACCAGCGAGCCGCGGGCCGCCGCCGCCGATCTCACCTCGCCGCCCGGCGTCTCCTGCCGCGCTCCATCGGCCCCGCGGTGTGCTTCGTGGTTCGCTCCGGTCACTTCGGTCACGGAGTCACCTCCTCGCCGTCGGCGCGTACCGGGCGAGCCGGCTCGCCTGGTCCGACGAACGGGCATGTTGTCAGCTGTCCGAGACCTGCCGCACCGTTGACTGGCGCCAGGGTCATGGGAACTGTCGTGCACTCATCGGTGCCGTAGCCGCACCGCGGCAGGAACGGACAGCCGGGCGAGGGATCGCGCAGGTCGGGTGGCGAGCCGGGGATGCCGGCCAGCTCACGACGGCTGCCCCGGAGCGACGGGAACGAGTTGAGCAGTCCCTTGGTGTAGGGATGGGCCGCCCCATGCTGGATGGCATCGGCCGTGCCGACCTCGAGCAGCTGGCCCGCGTACATGACGGCGATGCGGTCGGCAAGCTCGAGGAGCAAGGAGAGGTCGTGGGTAATGAACAGAATGGAGAAGCCGAGGCGTTCCTTCAGTTCCACGATCTGCACGAGGATGTCCCGCTGCACCACCACATCAAGCGCGGTGGTCGGCTCATCCATGATCACGATCTCCGGATCGGTCGCGAGCGCCATCGCGATCATCACCCGCTGACGCATCCCGCCGGACAGCTGGTGCGGATAGCTCCGGAGCCGGGCGCGGGGAATCCCGACCGTATCCATGAGCTGGGCGGCGCGGTCGTCCGCTTCTGCCCTGGAGACCTGCAGATGCGTACGGATCACGTCGGTGAGCTGGTTGCGCACTGACAGCACCGGGTTAAGTGCGTTCATCGCGCTCTGGAAGACGATGGCGATCTCTCGCCAGCGCAGCTGCTGCAGCTGATGCGGGCTCATTCGCAGGATGTCCGCGGTACCGGCGGTACGCCGTCCGCGATAGCGGACGGCACCGCTGGTGATCAGGGCTGGCGGCCGAAGGAGCCGGCCAGCGCCGTAGGCGAGCGTTGACTTGCCCGATCCGCTCTCCCCGACAAGTCCGACGACCTCACCCGCATTCAGGTCGAGCGTGACGTGGTTCACCGCCCTGACGTCGCCGGCCGCCGTCCGGTAGACCACCGACAAGTCGCGGATATCTAGTACCGGGGATCCCGGCGTCGCATCCGGCACGGCGGCGGCCACTGGCTCGGGCCCGAAGGCAAGGTGACCGGTCATCGGCTGTCCTCGCCAATCTCGCCAGGCCGGAACTCGCCGGCGGCGTCCGGTGCCGCGCCGCGCTCGAGGAGGGCGCTGCGGGAGAAGGAGTGCAGGAATGCCTCGACGCGCGAACGCCGCGGCAGGTCGTCCAGCAGCACGGGCGTCGGATCGGTGGGCCGCACTCGCCGTCCGGAAATCATGCTGGTGCGCGCGACGTCGCGCAGCCTGGGGTTGCCGACCTGATCGATCCCGGTGTTGAGCAACACCAGTGCCGTTCCCATCAGCGCCACGGCCAGCCCCGGTGGCGCGAACCACCACCAGGCGCCGAGTTGCAGGGCCTGCTGGCTCTGCGCCCAGTACAGCATGGTGCCGAGGCTCCAGCTGGACAGGTCGGTCACGCCGATGAAGGCAAGAGCTACCGAGGCCCCGATGGCATACAGGACGGTATTTACGAAACTGGCGGCAATCAGGCCGACCTGGTTCGGGATGATCTCGAAGGCCAGGATCCGCCAGGTCTTCTCGCCGGTCTCGCGCGAGGCCGCGACGAAATCGCGGCCCCGGATCGCCATCGTCTGCGCACGGACCAGCCGAGCTCCCCACGGCCAGCCAAGCAAACTGAGCACCAGGATCGTCGGCCACTGCCCGCGCTGGGAGAGGTAGCCGAGCAGCACGATCAGCAGCGGCAGCGCGGGGATGACCAGGAACACATTGGACACCAGGGAGAGCAGCTCGTCCCAGATGCCGCCAAGGAAGGCTGCAGTCACCCCCACGATGACCGCAAGTGCCGTCGCCACGACCCCGACGATCAGCGCAAGCTCGAGTGTGAGCCGGATCCCGACCAGGAGCTGAGAGAGCACATCCTGGCCGCTTTGCGTCGTGCCGAGCAGGTGCGCCGCGGTCGGCGACTGCAGCGACAGGCTGGGCGACGGGTTCTGGTAGGACGGATCGTAGGGCGTGACCAGCGGTCCAATGATGGCGGCAAGCGCGAACAGGCCGAGCAGGATGGCGCCGACCTTGGCGTTGACGGGCAGTCGCCGCCAGCGGCCAAGCTGTTGCGCCGAGGCAGATGCCCCAGCTGGCTCGGTACTGACCGGAAGCGCGATGGTCATCTGGCCCCCTCTCGGCCGCGGGCGCGTGGATCAACGGCGACGATGACGAGGTCCACGATCAGGTTTGCGACCAGGACAGCGAACGTGATTACCAGGAAGATCGCCTGCATCAGCGGGTAGTCATTGGACGAGACCGCGCTGAGCAGCAGCAGCCCGATGCCCGGGTAGGAGAAGACGATCTCCATGATCAGCGCGCCAGAGACCACGAAGCCGAGTGCCAGGCCGAAGCCCTGCAACTGCGGCAGGAACGCGTTGCGGGCCGCGTAACTGACGACCACGCGGTGGCCGGGCAAGCCCTTGGCCTGGCCGGCCAGCACGTAGTCCTCGCCGATGGTGGTGACCATGACGTTGCGCATCTGCAGCATCCAGCCGGCCACCGAAGTGATCACGATCGTGAAGGCCGGCAGGATCGAGTGGTAGATAGCGCTGCCAACGAACGGCCAGTTCCACCCAGGGACCACGGTCTGGGAGAAGCCCTGACCGATGGGGAAGACGTGCAGGCTGACGGCGAGCACCTCAAGCAGGATCAGCGCGAGGAAGAAGTACGGAATCGCCTGGAGGAACATCAGCCCCGGGAGCGTCCGGTCGACCCAGCCGCCGTGCCGCCACGCCGCGATAATGCCCAGGCCGGTGCCGACCGCGAAGGCGATCACCGTGGCGGTGCCCACGAGCGTGAGCGTCCACGGAATGGTCTGGCCGAGCAGGCTGGAGACCGATGACGGGTACTGGCTCACCGAGGTGCCGAAATTGAAGTGTGCGACGTCGTCCAGGTAGGACACGTACTGATGCCAGAGCGAGCCAGGGTGACCGACGCCCAGCATCGCCTCGATGGCCTTGTACGCCGTGGGCTGCAGGTTCGGAAACTTCGACATGATGGCCTGGACCGCATTGCCGGGCATCGCGCGCGGGATGAAGAAGTTGACGGTTAGCGCCGCCCAGGCCGCGACCAGGTAGAAGACGAGGCGGCGGAGGATGAAGGACATCGCCTGCTCCTAACTCACGATCTCGGGGATACGGACGTCTGCTGGGCCGGGTGAGCGCCGCCGCGCGGCGGTCTGCGGCGGCCCAGTCGCCGAACCGTCTGGTTGCCTGCTCCTGCGCGTCCGCTTGACCGGCTGCCGGACGGCCGAGTCCGGCGAGCAGCCGCAGCTCGACCGCACGACAAGCTCGGTCGGCAGCACCTCCGCCCGCGGGTGCAGCTCTGGCCTGGCGATCCGGTCGAGCAGCCTGATGCACGCCCGCTCGCCCAGCAAGCGCATTGGCTGGTGCACGGTCGTGAGCGGCGGGTCGTTGAGGCCCCCCGGGTAAATGTCGTCGAAGCCAACCACCGCCACGTCCTGTGGTGTCCTCACGCCCGCCCGGTTCAGTGCCTGGATGGCGCCGATGGCCATCTGGTCGTTCGCGGCCACGACCGCGTCAGGCAGCGCGTCGCCGTGCCGTTCCAGCAGGCTCTCGCCAGCTGACACACCGCTTTGCACGCTGAACTTGCCTTGATAGCTACCGACCAGGCTGGTTCCCGGATGCGCCCGCAGCACCCGCTCGACCCCGGTCCGGCGTTCCCGCGCGTCGGACACATCGGCCGGGCCGTCCACGCAGAACAGGCGGCGCCTGCCGTGCACCTCAATCAAATGAGTGACCAGCGCCGCAGAACCGGACCGGTTATCCGCGGTCACGACGTCGACCGCGCGCTCTGCGGGCGCGCCGCCGATCACCACGACCGGCACGCGGTCCGCAATCTGGGCTAGGACAGGTGCCGGGACGACGGACTGGCCGATGATGATGCCGTCCACCTTGCCTGAGAGAGCACGCAGCCGCGGGAAGTCGCGTTCGGGCTCACCGTCGACATAGGTAATCAGCAACGACCAGCCGCGGTCGCTGACGGCTGCGCCGACGCCGCGCATGACCTCGTCGTAGTAGAGCAGGTTCATAGCCTCGACGTCGTACTGACGTCCATGGCTTTCGACGCAGACGAACCCGATGATCTCCTTGCGCCGGCGGGACAGGCTCTGCGCAGCGCCGTCCGGCACGTAGCCAAGCTGCTCAATGACATGCATGACCCGGAGCCTCGTGCTGTCACTGACCCGGTCCTGGCCGTGCACTACGCGGGAGACCGTGGCGGTCGACACCCCGGCCTCGCGGGCGACGTCGTAGAGCGTTACCACACGTCCTCCCGGGTCGGCAGCGGATGCGGCGACGACCGGCGGACACGCAGGAGACCGGCGGTCGCGGTGATCGATCGGGCGGGCACGGCTATCTGTTACCTGGCTTCATAGACATCGGTCTGGTGCTCGGGTCGCTGCCATCAGGCCCGCTCGCGCTCGGCCGACTGCCGCTTCCGGCGGGCTTGTCAGTTTGTGCGGCAGGTGGTGTAAGCGCGTACATAGTGTGTGTCTAACCGCTTACATGCTCGGATCTAAGCGCTTACGCTAGAACCGGCCAATCGGCCAGTCAAGGACTTGCAGATTTGATGCAAGAGCGTTACCTGACGCCCCGGAGGAGCGGCTGATGACAACACCAGAGGTGCGCGGCGGCAGCCTCGCCTTCCCCGCAGGATTCGCATGGGGCGCTGCCACGGCCGCCTACCAGATCGAGGGGGCAGCCAGCGAGGACGGCCGCGGCACCTCGGTCTGGGATACGTTCAGCCGGACACCGGGCAAGGTCCGCGGCGGGGACACCGGCGATATCGCCTGCGACTCCTACCACCGTTATCGCGACGACATTGCGCTGATGGCGACCCTCGGGCTCACTACTTACCGCTTCTCGATCGCCTGGCCGCGCATCCAGGCCGACGGCCAGGGACCTGCCAACCAGAAGGGCCTGGACCACTACCGCGCCCTGCTCGACGAGCTAGCCGACGCAGACATCGCCGCAGCCGTCACGCTGTACCACTGGGATCTGCCGCAGGAGCTTCAGGATCAGGGCGGCTGGGCAGTCCGCAGCAC
The DNA here is from genome assembly GCA_036495585.1 of Streptosporangiaceae bacterium. GTDB lineage: Bacteria > Actinomycetota > Actinomycetes > Streptosporangiales > Streptosporangiaceae > JAJYUU01. The sequence goes on along the minus strand of DASXMP010000080.1, from coordinate 29,615 downwards.
GGCCGAGCGCTTCGCTGACTACGCGAGCCTGGTCGCCGAGGCTCTCGGCGACCGGGTTGCCCGCTGGATCACGGTCAACGAGCCGCAGATTGTGGTCACCCACGGGTACCGGGCGGGCGTGCACGCACCTGGCTTGCGCGATAACGACGCGGCCGTAGCCGCGACGCACCACCTCCTGCTCGGTCACGGGCTGGCCGCGCAGGCGGTGCGCGCGGCCGTGCCGTCCGGCGCGGAGATCGGCATCTCGCTCGATCTGCATCCAGTGCAGATCGGCGAGAGTGCTGACGAGGCGAGTCTGGCAGAGGCTCGGCGTATCACTGACGCGGAGCTGAACGGGCTGAGCCTGGAACCCCTACTGCACGGGCGCTACCCCAGCGACGCCAGGGCGCACCTGCTGCCGCCCGCGCGCCTCATCCGGCCGGGCGACATGGAGACGATCGCCGCTCCCCTCGACTTCCTCGGCATCAACTACTACGCCTGCGTCTACTTGCGCGGCGGCGATCCAGCCGACCTGCGCCGCGGCGAGAGTGCCGCGGACTGCGAGGTGCCGGGCGTGGTCGAATACCGGCCAGCGGGGCTGCCGGAAACCCCCATGGGCTGGCTGGTCGACCCCAGCGGGCTGCACGCCCTGCTCATGCGGCTATCGCAGGACGCGCCAGGGCTGCCGCTTTACGTGACGGAGAACGGCTGCGCAGCCGAGGACTATGTCACGCCCGAGGGCGTGGTGCACGACCCCGAGCGCATCAGCTACCTGCAAGGCCACCTGAGCGCGGCGGCCAGGGCGATCGCCGACGGGGCCAGCCTGGCCGGATACTACGTCTGGTCCCTGCTGGACAACTTCGAGTGGGCGTGCGGGTACTCCAAGCGGTTCGGCATTGTCTACGTCGACTTCGGCACGGGGCAGCGGATCCTGAAATCGAGCGCGCGGTTCTACGCGCAGGTGGCCGGTGCGAACGCGGTGCCATCGATGGCGGCAGACTGAGGCTCATGGCCGATCAGCAAGAGTCGCCGCGCTACGCCCCGAACAGCCGCCCGACGACCGCCGAAACTGAGGCGGTCGCCTTCGCCTCGGATCTCATCCGGCTGGACACGAGCAATCGCGGTGGCGGTGACTGCGTCGAACGGCCGGCCGCCGAGTACATCGCCGAGCGGCTAGCTGACGCCGGAATGCATCCTGTCCTGCTGGAATCCGCTCCAGGCCGGGCCAATGTGGTGGCCCGGATAGCGGGCACGGACCCGGCGGCCGGCGCGCTGCTCGCACACGGCCACCTGGATGTGGTGCCAGCGGAGCCGAGCGAATGGGAGCGGCACCCGTTCAGCGGCGACGTGTCCGACGGCGTCTTGCACGGCCGCGGCGCGGTGGACATGAAGAACGCTGTGGCAGCGCTCGTTGCCGTCGCCCGCCAGTTCGCCCGCGACGGCGTCCGGCCACGGCGCGACATCGTGCTCGCTTTCACCGCGGACGAGGAGGACACCGCCGCCTACGGCGCCGGCTGGCTGGTGAGCAAGCACGCCGACCTGCTGGCCGGGTGCACCGACGCAGTCAGCGAGTCTGGTGGGTTCACCTTCCATGCCGGGAACGGCGTCCGCCTCTACCCGATCGCCTCGGCGGAACGCGGCACTGCCTGGCTCCGGCTGACCGCCCGGGGCCAGGCCGGCCACGGCTCGAAGCCGAACCCCGACAATGCCGTGGCCCATGTCGCCGGCGCAGTCGCGAGGATCGCGGCGCACCGTTGGCCGGCCCGGCTTATCCCGACCGTGCGCGCCGCGATCGACGCGATCGAGGCCGCGATTCCTGGCGCCATGGCCGACAGCGCTGGTGACGGCCTCGGCGCTCCGGCAAGCCTCGACGCGAGACTGGCACGCCTCGGGCCAGCTGCCGCACTGGTGGCCGGCACGGTACGCAACAGCGCGAATCCGACCATGCTTGCGGCCGGTTACAAGGTCAATGTCATCCCGGCGGAGGCGACCGCCTGCATCGACGGCCGGGTGCTGCCTGGTTATCAGGACGAGTTCGTTGCCACCATGGACGAGCTGACCGGACCGGGGGTGAGCTGGGAGTACCTGCACCGCGAGGTCCCGCTCGAGGCGCCGGCCGACGCTCCGGTCACCGCCGCGATGCGAGCAGCGCTGCTGGCCGAGGACCCCGGCGGGACGGTGGTGCCGTACTGCATGAGCGGCGGCACCGACGCCAAGCAGTTCGGCCGGCTCGGCATGGCCGGCTACGGCTTCACGCCACTGCTGCTGCCGCCCGGCTTCGATTACTACGAGATGTTCCACGGCGTGAACGAGCGGGTGCCCGTCGCCGCCGTGGAGTTCGGTGTGCGGGTGATGAGCCGGTTCCTGGCCACCGCCTGAGGGTCGAGACGGCCGCCAGTCAGCCGGCCAGGCCGGCCGCTTGCACCCGACCGTCGGCACTCGGGCCGGCGTCTGACTCGGCCGCGGCGCCTGGTCCGAGCGCGCTAGCGCCGTCGGGCCACGGCCGCAGCCAGCGCTCGGCGATCTCGCCGAACCGCTCGAACCGGGTCCGGCCCGGCTCGCCGAGCGCATCGACCACCGGCGAGATCAGCGTCTCTACCACGGCCAGGGCCGAGGTCAGGCTCGCGAACGGGGCAGGTCCTGACACCTCGGCCGTCAGTACCGCGTCGGCGATGTCCGCGACAGGCGACAGCCACGGGTCGGTGAACAGCAAGATCCGGGCTCCGGCCGCCCGGGCGGACGCCGCGATCTCGAGCGTGTCGCGGTCATAGCGGCGGAAGTCGAAGGCGACCAGCACGTCTCGCCTGGCCATGTCGGCCACCGCGCCGGCCCGCTCGCTCGCGGACGGGCCGATCAGCCTGACGCCCGGCCGCAGCTCGCGCAGCACCGAGGCCAGGTAGCCCGCGAGCAGCTGGCTGAACCACCCGCCCGTCACCAGCACCTGCCTGCCGCCGTCGGCCAGCAGCGTGACCGCCCGGTCGAGCTCGGCCGGATCGAGGCCAGCCACGCTCGCCCGGACGGCATCACCGAGTACTCGTGCGCTCGTCCCGAGCAGGTCGCCATCGGAGTGCCCCAGCGAGTGCCCCAGCTGGTGCTGGCGATACACCTCGGTCGGCGGCATCATCCGCGCGCTGATCTCATCGTGCAGCGCCCGCTGGAACGCCCCGTAACTGACGAAACCCAGCTCCGCGATGAACCGGCTGACCGTCGGCCCGCTCACCCCGGCGTGCTGGGCGAGCCGCGCCGACGACTCAAGCCCGATGGTCGGCGGCCCGGCAAGCAGCGTCCTCGCCACCTTCCGCTCGGCCGGCGACAACTGGCCGATGCGCTGACGTATCTGCTCGGAGATGCTCATCGGACCGGCGCTGCCGTTTCCCGCTGGTTCCGGCTCTTCGGCCATGGGACCCACCACCGTTACCTATCTGAAACGATTCGCTCAGAATACCGTCTTGACCGGAAATTCTGAATCATGTTGTACTCAGGCATGCGTCGAGCCGGGCATGTCTGCATATCACGTCGCAGACCACGCATGCCCGGACTTGCCGTCGCCGCCGTCCGGTCCCGCAGCGGCTCCCCGACGGTCTCCTTTGTCCCGCATCGCCGCGGTCTCGCGCCCTGCGCCACCTGAACTCCCTCGCACGCCGCAGCCCTGAAGGAGGCGCGCTCCGTGAACATCCCGAGATTTGGTCAGCTCCCGCATCCGCCTGGCGGCCGTAAGCGCCTGCTCCGCCTCAGCCCGGTCAGATCGATGGCGACCGTGCTGAGCACGGCGCTGCTCCTCGGCCTCGCCGCGGCCGGCGCCGGGCCGGCCGCCGCAGCCAGCAAACCCAAGCCCTCCAGCGACACGCTGACCGTGGAGTCGGACACCTCGTTCTCCACGTTCAACCCGTTCCTCGCCTACTTCGACGGCGACCTGAGCGTGATCGGCGCGATCTATCCGAACGTCACGACGACCAATGAGCAGGGCAACGCCGTGCCCTACCTGGCGAAGTCCTGGACGGTGTCGGCCAGCAAAAACACCTGGACCTTCAACATCCGCTCCGGCCTGAAGTGGAGCGACGGCAAGCCGCTGACGGCCGCGGACGTGGCCTGGACCATCAACCTGATCATGCACAACTCCACGGCTGCGACCGCCAACGGCGCCCTGGTGGCGGACTTCGCCAGCGTCTCCGCGCCGAACGCGACGACGCTGGTGGTCACCACGAAGCAGCCGGCCGCCAACATGCTGTATCTGATCGGCGGCATTCCGATCGTGCCCGAGCACATCTGGGCCAGCCACGTGTCGGGCCTCGGGAAGTACAACAACTTCACCTTCCCGATCGTCGGCTACGGCCCGTGGATCGCGACCGGCTACGCGCCGAACCAGTACGCCACGCTGAAGGCCGACAAGAGCTTCTTCATGGGCGGACCGAAGTACAGCAAGCTGATCATCCAGTACTACAGCAACAGCGACGCCGCGATCGCTGCGCTGCGCAGCGGCCAGCTTGACCAGATCGGCGACATCGACGGCACCCAGTACGAGGCGCTGAAGAAGGACAAGGACATCTCCTTGTACCCGCAGACCTCGGCTACCTGGACGGCCATCGAGCTGAACCCGGGCGCCCAGACCAGGGAGGGGAGGCACTTCGGGAACGGCAACCCAGCCCTGCAGGACGTGCGCGTCCGGGACGCCATCGAGCTGGCGCTCAACAAGCAGGAGCTGGTGACGAAGATCTGGAATGGCCTGGCCGTGGCCGGTTCCGGTTACCTCCCGCCCGCCTATCCGCAGTGGCAGTGGAAGCCGCCAGCATCGCAGTCGCTCAGCTACAACCCGGCCAAGGCCAACCAGATCCTCAACGCGGCCGGTTACACAATGGGCAGCAACGGCATCCGGATCGATCCGAAGACGCACAAACCGCTGGTGCTGCGGCTCGGGATCCACTCCGACGAGTCGACCGACGCCGCCATGGCCCCCTACGTCCAGGAGTGGCTGAAGGCCATCGGTATCGGCGTCCAAGTGCAGTCAATGAGCTTCAACGAGCTCAATGACGAGCTGCCCAAGGGCAACTGGGACATGCTGTCGGACACCTGGTCCACCGGGCCAGACCCGACCTACCTGATGTCGATCCAGACGTGCGCGGACCTGCCCCTCAACGACGGCACCGGCGGCAACACCGACGCGTTCTTCTGCAACAAGGACTACGACAACCTGTACGCGCAGCAGTCCACCGAGTTCAACAACGCGCAGCGGGTGCAGACGATCGACCAGATGCAGCAGATCCTCTACCAGCAGGCAGTGGACGTCATCCTCTACTACCCCGACAACATCGGCGCCGTGCGCACATCGGATGTGAAGGACTTCTACTTCGGCAAGGCCAACGCCAAGGGCTTCTACCCGCAGCAGGCCAACTTCATCAACCTCCGCAGCGCCACTCCGGTCGCAGACGCGCCCTCGGGCGGGACGAGCCCGGCAGTGTGGATCATCATCGCGATCGTCGTCGTCCTGGCCCTGGCCGGTGCGGCCGTGTTGCTGCGGCGCCGGATGACGGCGGGCGAGCGGGAATAGCACTTTGAGCAATCTCGCACAGCTCACCTCGGAGGGCCTTCTTCCGCTGGAGTCCCCGCCTGACGGCGGGGGCTCCGGCGGGCAGGACTTCCTCCACTACCTCCTGCGCAAGCTCGCCGCCGCAGTGATCAGCTTCGTGATGCTGCTCGTCATCGGCTTCATCATCTTCAGCCTGATGCCGTCCGATCCGGTGGCCGCGCTGACCAGGGGACGTCCGACCAGCGCGAAGCAGCTCGCGTTCCTGACCAGGCAGCTCGGCCTCAACCAGCCGATCTGGGAGCGCTTCGCGCACTTCGTCGGTCACACGCTGACCGGCAACTTCGGCTACTCCTGGCAGTTCGACACGCCAGTGTCGACCCTGATTCTGCAGCGACTGTGGCCGACGATCCTGCTCATGGGCAGTTCCACGATCGTGTCCATCGTGGTCGGCATGTGGCTCGGCATTCGCAGCGGCTGGCGCCCCGGCCGACTCCTCGACCGGGTATCGACCGGATCCTCGATCACGCTCTGGTCGGTGCCAACATTCTGGCTCGGCATCATCTTGCTGGTGCTGTTCTCGGTAGGCTTCGGGCCAATCCCGGCCCTCTTCCCGGCCGGGGGCATGTCCACGCCAGGCACAGTCGGCGGCCTCACGCCCGATCACATCCTCGACGTGCTCCGGCACCTGGTGCTGCCGTGCATCACGCTTGTCCTGGTCGTCTTCGCCCAGTATCAGCTGATCATGCGGTCGTCGATGCTGGACGAGATGGGCAATCCGTACCTGCTCACCGCGCGAGCCAAGGGCCTGCGCGACTCCGAGGTCCGCCGCAAGCACGCCGTGCCGAACGCCTTGCTGCCGTCGGTGACGATCATCTTCCTCCAGGTCGGCGGGATCATCAGTGGTGCGATCACGGTGGAGACCGTGTACTCCTGGCCCGGCCTCGGCTACCTGACGTTCCAGGCTCTGAAGATCCCCGACCTGCCGTTGCTGGAGGGCACGTTCATCATCTTCAGCGCCTCGGTGATCGTGTTCAACCTGCTCGCCGACCTGGCCTACCGCTACCTCGATCCACGCGTGAGGCGCGCATGACAACCGTCAGCCAGGCACCCGCCGCCACGACCGCCCCGCCCCGGTTCGAAGGGCTGCGCCGGTTCTCCCGGCAATTCGCAGCCAGCCCGACCGCGATGGCCGGGCTGGTGATCCTGCTGGCGATCACTGTGCTCGCGCTGGTCGCGCCACTGTTCATCCCGCAGACCGCGCTGGAAGTGGTGAACGCAACGGGGCGGTCGCTCGCTCCCCCATCGGCGCACTTCCCGCTCGGCACCGACCAGGCCGGCCGCTCGGTGCTGACCCTGCTGATCTGGGGCACCCGGCCGTCGCTGGCGATCGGCGTCATCGCCACCGGATTCACGATGATCATCGGTACCGCCATCGGCCTGATCGCCGGGCATTACCCCGGAGCTACCGGCCGCCTGCTGATGATGGTCACCGACTGGTTCATCGCGCTGCCCGGTCTGCCCTTGGCCATTGCCCTCGCTGCCGTGCTCGGACAGGGCGACTCGTCGATCACGATCGCGATCGCGGTCACCTCGTGGCCAGGCACAGCCCGGCTGATCCGGGCCCAGACGCTCGCGGTTGAGGCGAGGCCCTACATCGAGCGGGCCAAGGCCCTCGGCGCTCGCGACACGCAGCTCGTGATCCGCCAGGTGCTGCCCAACGTGGCCCCCTTCGTGCTGGTATCCGCCACGCTGACCGTGGCCGGAGCGATCTTGTCCGAGACCACGCTGACCTTCCTCGGCCTCGGCAACCCAACCGACGTGTCCTGGGGATCCATGATCAACCAGGCCTTCAACCAAGGCGCGGTCAGCGATGGCGCGTGGTGGTACCTGCTACCGCCCGGCATCGCCATCGTGATCGTGGTCATGGGCTTCATGCTGGTGGGTCGTGCCGTCGAGAACATCCTCAACCCGCGGCTGACGAGCCCGTCGTGACCACGCAGCCGAACGGGACAGGGCGACCTGACAACACACTGCAGCCCGGCGCGCTGCAGCCGTACGTGCCTCGGCCGGCCGAGTCCGGCGACGCCGACGGCACCCCGCTGCTGGAGGTCCGCGACCTCGCGGTCACCTATCGGTCCGGCGCGGACGACGTCCGCGCCGTGCGCGGCGTCAATTTCACCTTGCGCGCTGGCCAGACGCTCGGCGTAGCCGGGGAGTCCGGCTGCGGCAAGACCACAGTCGCGCTGAGCTTGCTACGGCTGCTGCCGGTCTCCGCCCGGCTGTCTGGGCAGATCTTGTTCCGCGGCGAGGACGTCATCGGCCTCGGCTGGCAGAAGCTGCGGGCGGTGCGGTGGGCGCAAGCCTCGGTCGTGTTCCAGGGCGCGATGAGCGCACTGAACCCCGTGCAGACCATCGGCGACCAGATCCGCGAGCCCATCCTGCTGCATGAGCAGGTCACCAGGCGCGAGGCCGACCTGCGCACCGCCGAACTGCTGGACAGCGTCGGGGTTGCGGCCCGTCGTCAGGCCAGCTATCCGCACGAGCTGTCCGGCGGGCAGCGGCAGCGCGTGATGATCGCGATGGCGCTGGCTTGCCGGCCGGACCTCATCATTGCCGACGAGCCCACCACCGCCCTGGACGTCATCGTCCAGGCGCAGATTCTCAGCCTGCTCACCGGCCTGGTCGCCGACCGCGGCATCAGCATGCTCGTGATCAGCCACGACCTCTCGGTGCTCGGCGAGACGTGTGACCGCCTGGCGATCATGTACGGCGGCAGGCTCGTGGAGCTTGGGCCGTCGCGCCAGGTGCTGGCAGAGCCGGAGCACCCCTATACCGCGATCTTGTCCAGGGCGTTCCCGCGCCTCGGCGATCCGACCTCCCGGCTCGCCCCCGCCGGACTGGCCGGCGAGCCGCCGGACCTGCGCGGCGAGATGCCGGGGTGCCCGTTCGCGCCGCGGTGCCCCGAGGTCATGCCGGAGTGCCGCACGCACGACATCGAGCTGTGGCCAGCCGGGCCGCAGCGGGAGTCGGCCTGCATCAAGGTGCTGGGCGACGATGCCGGGCAGCGCCCGGCCGAGACCCGAGCGGGTGAGTCCGGCGCCGCGCAGGGAGTCGGAACGCCGCTGGGCCTCAGCAGGCCCCGAGCCGAGATGTCAGCGGCGGAAGGTGCCGAGGCCAGTAGCGGGCTCGTTCCCCCTCAAGGCGGCAGCAGCGCCGAGCCGCCAGTGCTGGAGGCACGGGCACTGCGCGTGGTTTTTCCAGGCCGGCGGGGGCGCAGACCCGCGCGCGCGGTCGACAACGTCAACCTGGCGATCGGGCGCGGCGAGATCGTCGCGCTGATCGGCGAATCGGGCTGCGGCAAGTCCACGCTGGCCCGCGCCCTGGTCGGGCTGGTCGAGCCTGCTGACGGGGAGGTTCGCTACGAGGGCGCAGCGCTCGGTTATTCCGGGCCGGCGCTGCGCTCGCACCGTCGGCACGTGCAGCTCGTACTGCAGGATCCGGCTGCCGCGCTGAACCCGCGGCAGACGGTCTTCGACGCGGTCGCGGAGGGACCCAGGGTGCACGGATTGCGCGCCGGGCTGAACGAGCGCGTCTACACCGCACTCACGCGCGCCGGGCTGCGCCCGCCCGAGCAGTTCATGAGCCGCTATCCGCACGAGCTGTCCGGCGGCCAGCAGCAGCGCGTCGTGATCGCGGGCGCGCTCGCGCTCGACCCGTCGGTGCTCGTCGCCGACGAGCCAGTGTCATCGCTGGACGCATCGGTGCGCGGCGAGATCCTCAAGCTCATCCTCAGCCTCCGCAACGAGTACTCGGTGGCGTCGCTGATCGTCAGCCACGACCTCGGGGTCGCATGGAACATCGCCGACTCGGTGGCGGTCATGTACCTGGGGCGCATCGTGGAGGCGGGGCCGGTCGCCGAAGTGCTGCTCCGGCCCCGGCACCCCTACACCCAGGCCCTGCTCTCCGTGCTGCCCGACGCGCACACCGGCGAGCCGGCCCCGGTGCTGGCCGGCGAGCCGCCCGACCCGACCGCTATTCCATCCGGATGCCGTTTCCATCCGCGCTGTCCGCGGCTCGCCGCGCTGCCCCCGGGCGATGCCAGAGCCGAGCTGTGCCGCAGCGCGCCCGTGCCGGTGCTGCCGGCCATGCCGGCGGTGAGGTCCGCAGCGGCCGTCACCGCCGATGCGGCCGCCGGCAGCATCGCCGCGTGCCACCTGGAGTTGCCCCACCCGCTGCTGACCGGTCCCGGTCAGCCATCGTCCCAGGGAGCGTCCTGATGCTCGACGTCCTGATCACCGGTGGTGACGTCTACGACGGCAGCGGCGGCCCGCCGATGCGCGCCGATGTCGGCATCGCCGGCGACCGGGTTGCCTGGATCAGGGAAGCCCCGCCAGGTCAGGCCGAACCCGGCCCAGCAGCCACGGTCGTGATCGACGCCGCCGGAAAAGCTGTCTGCCCGGGCTTCATCAACATCCTCAGCCACTCCAACCGGAGCATCCTGCACGACCCGCGATCACTCGGCGAGCTCACGCAGGGCGTGACCACCGAAGTGTTCGGCGAGGGCACCTCGATGGGCCCGCTGACGCCGCAGTACCGGGCGAGTCTCGAGCGCGATGGCCTGAACTACGAAGTCGCCTGGACTCGGCTGTCGGAATACCTCAGCTATGTCGAACGGCGCGGCAGCTCCCAGAACGTCGCATCCTTCCTCGGCGGCGGGACGATCCGCTCGTCGGTCGTCGGCTACCTCGACCGCCCCGCCACGGCCGCGGAGATGGACCAGATGCGGGCGCTGGTCGCGGAGGAGATGGCCGACGGGGCGATGGGGATCGCCTCGGCACTGATCTATCCGCCGGGAAGCTACGCGAGCACCGCGGAGCTGACCGACCTGTGCCGGGTCGCCGCCCGGCACGACGGCTGCTACGCCTCGCACATCCGCAGCGAAGGCGATGACCTGCACGGCGCGCTCGCCGAATTCCTGGCCATCTGCCGCGACGCCGGGGTGCGCGGCGAGCTGTTCCACCTGAAGGCAGCAGGCCGCGACCACTGGGACAAAATGGACGGAGCGATCGATCTGATCGAGCAGGCTCGCGCGGCGGGCGAGCCAGTCAGCGCCGACGTCTATCCCTACCCGGCCAGCTCCACCGGACTGACCAGCATCATCCCCGACCGCTATCACGAGGGCGGCGCGGACGCCCTGTTCGACCGGCTCGCCGACCCGGCCGCTCGCGCGCAGATCCGCGCTGACCTGAACGGCTCGGGCCGCTGGGGCGACGTGACCGAGGCAGGCAGCGTGCTGATCCTCCAGGTCACCCTCGAGGACAACCGCAAGTGGCAGGGCCGGACCCTGGACGACATCGCAGCGGAGCGGGGCGTGCATCCGATCGACGCGGCGCTCGATCTCATCGCATCGGATCGATCCGAGGTGGACTGCGCCTTCTTCTCGATGTCGGAGGACAACCTGCGCAAGGCGCTGCGCCGGCCGTGGGTAGCGATCAGCTCGGACGGTACCTCGATGGCGCCGGAGGGCGCATTCCTGCAGGCGCCAACCCACCCAAGGTCATATGGCAGCTTCGCGCGCGTGCTCGGTTACTACGCGCGGGAGGAGCAGGTCCTCTCACTCGCCGACGCGATCCGCCGGATGAGCGCGCTGCCGGCCGCGGCGCTGGGCCTTGCCGACCGCGGGCTGTTGCGCGAGGGCAACTTCGCGGACGTGGTCGTGTTCGACCCGGCCACCGTCAAGGACCGCGCCACCTTCGCCGACCCGCACCAGCTCTCGGTTGGTGTGAGCGAGGTCCTGGTCAACGGGCAGGTGACCGTCTCCGGCGGCGAATTCGCTGGCCGCCTGGCTGGCCGGGCCCTGGCCGGACCCGGCCGGCGGCGCTAGTTTCCGGGCGTCGGCGAAACGACCAGGAACAATCTCCGCGTTCCGGGCGGACGGCCGGCCAGATCCCCCTCCTCAGAAAGACCTGGCAGGCCGTACCCCGACTTCAGCGTGCCGGGTCAGAACGTCCTGATCGCGATCTCCGCCGGAGCCGCCAGCAGCCCGGAAATCTCGTCATCCAGCCGGCTGACCGTGATCGACGTGCCCGCCATGTCCAGCGAGGTGCAGTACTCGCCGACATAGTTGCGCCGCACGTTGATGCCGCGCTTGGCAAGCTGCTCGTGCGCGTACCCGTAGAGCAGGTACAGCTCGCTGATCGGCGTGCCGCCGAGACCATTGATCATCAGTGCCACGTCGTCGCCCTGGCTGAAGGGCAGGTCGCTGACGACGGCCTCGAGCAGTTCGTCCACGATCGCGTTGGCGCCGGCCAGCTTCTCCCGGCGGCGACCCGGCTCACCGTGGATGCCGACGCCCATCTCCATCTCGTCCGGCCCGAGGTCAAACAGCGGCGAGCCTTTGGCCGGCGGCGTGCAGGACGTCAGCGCCATGCCCATCGTCCTGGTCACCGAGTTGACCTTATTTCCGATGCGCAAAAGCTCATCCATGTCGGCGCCCTGTTCCGAGGCTGCGCCGACTGCCTTGATCACGAAGAAGTTCCCGGCAACCCCGCGGCGACCCACGGTGTAGGTCGAGTCCTTGACCGCGACGTCGTCGTCGACGATGAGCGTGCCGACTGTGATGCCGTCTGCTTCGGCCATCTCGCTGCCCATCTCAAACGCCATCCGGTCACCGGTGTAGTTGTTGATGATGTGCAGCACGCCCTTGGGGGAGTTCAGCAGCTTGGTGGTCTCCAGCACGTAGTCCATCGGCGGCGCGGCGAACACGTCACCCGGGCACGCGGCGTCCAGCATGCCCTTGCCGACAACCATCACGTGCGCTGGCTCGTGCCCGGAACCGGATCCCTGGATCACCGAAACCTTGTCATCCCGCGGCGCATCAGTCCGCATGATCAGGTTGTACTCAGGCACGTATCGGAGCGTGTCCGGGTTGGCCAGCGCAATGCCCTTGAGCATCTCAGCGACGAACTTCTGGGGGTCGTTGACGAACTTCTTCATTGTCCTTGCCCTCCGGTGCGATATTTACGGCCGGGCATCGCGCTCCGGCCAGCCATCCGCAAGCGCCTCGAACATCACGGCCACCGCAACTGCGCCCGCGTCGAGGGTGCCAATGCTGCGTTCCCCGGTGTAGCTGGCCCGCCCGCGCATCGCCTGCATCGACTTGGTCGCCTCGGCCTGCTCGCGCGCGGTCGTGGCCGCGCCGCGCAGGACCGTGGCCGCGTCGTCGCCGCTGGCGATGAGTGCCTCGACGGTGTCGGTGGCCGGCACAATTGCGTCCAGCAGCGTCTTGTCGCCGACATCCGAGCGGCCACGCGCCTTGACGCCCTCGATGGCCGCACGCAGCATCGCCACCGCCTGATCTGGCGCCAGTTCCGTGACCGCTCCGGCCGTGGCGCCGGCGCGGAGGAACCCGGTGCCCCAGATCGGCCCGGACGTACCGCCGATCCGGCTGGTGATGACGACGGCGATCTTCTTCAGGAACGTGCCGATGTCGGCCCGGTCGAAGTTATCCCAGCCCTGGAGCACGAGTTCGAAGCCGCGGGCCATCGAATAGCCGAAGTCACCGTCGCCCACCACAGCATCCAGGTCGCCGAAGTACTTCTCGTTGTCGACCGCGGTCTGCGCGATCGTGTGGACGACGTACTCGACGTCGCCGAAGCTGGCAGAGGACATGAGCGCTCCCGGAGTCAGGGGTGGGCGGCGGCTGGCAGGACGGCGGTCAGGTCAGCCAGGGCTACGTAATCGCCAGGGCGGCCCCGACTGTGGTTGGCAAGAACCGTGGTCCGCTCGCCGCCCGGGTCGCCGAGCGAGGAAACGACCATGGCCGCCTCGGCGAAGTCCTCGTCGGCGGTGAAGTCGTTGACCGTGATCACGCAAGTCAGGCCGGCGCCGACGGCAGCCAGCAAACCGTTGCGGGAGTCCTCGATCACCACCACCTCGCCGGCCGGCAGGCCGAGCGACCGCAGCGCCAGCAGATAGATGTCGGGGGCTGGCTTCTTGTGCGGGACCACATCTCCGGCGAACACGGCCACCGACCTCGCCAGCGTGGGCCCGGCGGCACTCGCCAGCGTGGCGCGGACCGAGATCTCGGCGGACGTCGAAGCGACCGCGACCGGCCACCCCGCAGCGAGCGCAGCGCCGATGATCCGCCTGACGCCAGGCCGCGCCGGGACCGCGCCGGAGGCCACCAGCGCGGTGTAGATCTCGGTCTTCCGCTTGTGCCAGGCGGCCACGGCCGCCTGCTGCCCCGCCTCGTCGGCCGGCAATCCAGCAGCGGCCACGAACTGTGGCGTGAGCAGGCTGGCGAGCCGTTCCTTGCCCCCGCCGATCGCCAGCTTGGGCTGGTAGTCTTCCGGGCTCCATTTCGCCGGCAGCCCGAACTCGGCGAACATCTGGTTGAACGCGACCAGGTGACCGTATCGCTCGGTATCAGCCAGGACCCCGTCGCAGTCGAGCACGAGCCCCCGGCTGGTCACCGCTCCGCTCGCCACGCCCGGCTCACCAGGCCTTGCCGATACTGCCGAACCGCCGCATATGGCTGGCCGCCATCTCCACGACAGCGGCCCGCACCGCGGTGAACAGCGACGGCGGATCCCAGCTGTCCCGCTCTGCCGCGCCGCGCAGGAACTCCAGGCTGGACTTCATGTACGTGACCTTGAGCGCGGTGGAGATGTTGACCTTGGCGCAGCCGCGCGCGATCAGGTCGGTGAACTGGGCATCGGTCATCCCGGTGCCGCCGTGCAGCGCGATCGGGATCGGCTGCGCCTCGACAATGTCCGACACTCGCTGCGCATCGAGCTTCGGCTCGGCCTTGTACACGCCGTGCGCGTTACCGATCGCGGGCGCGAACACGTCTACCCCGGTGGACCTGATGAAGTCCAGCGCGACGGGCAGCGACTGCCGGTGCGAATCGGCCTCGGACCCGATGTCGTCCTCGACGCCGGTGATGGACTCGATCTCGCCCTCGACGTTCGCCCCGTACGACCGCGCCTCGGCCACGACCTCGATGGTCTGCCGCTTGTTTTCCGCCACCGGCAGCGACGATGCGTCGAACAGCACCGAGTTCCAGCCCTTGCGCAGGCAGGCGCTCAGCACCGAGCGATCGGGGCAATGGTCCAGGTGCAGTGTCACCGGGACCTCGATGCCCGCGGTGAGCTCGCGCCACATCGCGAACAGCAGGTCGAGGCCGATCGAGCGCACCGTCTTGACGGACGTCTGGATGATCACCGGCGACCGCTCCTGCACAGCCGCAGCCAGCACGGCTTCGAGGGTCAGGTCATTGACGATGTTGATCGCGGCAACCCCGTAGCGGTCGGCGAACGCCCGATCGACGATGTCCTTGAGCGGAACGACAGCCACGCGCTGCCCCTTCCCGGTGACAACGCGAAAGTAACCCGCCCGGCGCCAGCGGCGGATCGGTAGAAACCCCCAGATGCGGGGAGGACTTCCCCTACCCCAGATCTGGCCGTGCCGGAAGATCAAAGCTGTTCAGGCCGGGAACGGGCCCTCTGCGTACCGGCAGTCCTTACCCCAGGCGAGTCCGGGCGGCCAGCTCGGTGCGGTTGCGTGCCCCGGTCTTCCGCAGCACCGCACCGGCGTGCTTCTCCACCGTTTTGACCGACAGCACCAGCCGCTGCGCGATCGCGCGGTCCGGCAGTCCGAGTTCCATCAGGCTGCGCACCTCGCGCTCCCGCTCGGTCAGCAGCGCCTGCACTTCGTCGCCGCGGAGGCCGCGGTGCAACTGGCCGAGCACCACGTCCGAGAGGATCGCCTGGCCGCGCGCGGCCACCACCACCGCCTGGGCCAGCTCCGGGCCGCTGACGCCGACGTCCACGCAGCCGCTGGCGCCGCTGCGCATCGCGGCCGCTACCAGCTCGTCGTCGCCGGCCCGGCACAGGCCGATGACCGCCAGCCGTGGCTGCGCCGCAAGAAGCGCCCCGGTGACGTCACCCTGGCCCGTCGGCCGCAGCCCGAGATCGACCAGTGCCACGTCCGGTTTCAGTGCCTGGCACGCCGCCACGGCCTGGTCGGTGTCGGGGACTTCTCCCACAATCTCTGCGCCCGGCTCGGTCCAGGTCAGTAGCCGGGACAACCCAGCTCGCAGCAATGGCCGCCGCGCAACGATGAGCACGCGAATCCGCGGTGCGGCCCGTTCCCCGTCGCCCGGAAGGTAGGGGAAACGGGCCCGGATGCGGGTACCCCAGCCCGGCATCGAGTCGACATCCACCGTCGCGCCAATCTCCCGCGCGCGCTCGGTCATGGCGCGCAGGCCGAACCTGTCGCCATGCCAGCCGCCGCTCAGGTCGAAACCCTGCCCGTCGTCCTGGACGAGCAGCGACACCGCGGCCCGGTCATAGAGCAGGCCGATACGGACAGTGCTGGCGCGGGCGTGCCGGACGATGTTCGTCAACGCCTCCCGGGCCGCCCAGAGCACCTCGCGGTACAGCCGGCTGTCCAGCTCCGTCGGCTGGCCAGCGGTGACCAGCTTGACTTCGAGCTTGCCGATGCTCTCGGCCCAGGCGGCCTCGGAGCCAAGCGCGTCCGCCAGCGACTGCCCGCCGGGTGGTGCGGACAAGCCCATCAGCGACTGCCGGGCCTGGACCAGGGCGTCCCTGGTCGCGGCGCTTGCCTTGGCCAGGTGGCTGGCTGCGCTAGCGAGCCAGTCATGCGGTGCCGTCTCGCCTGCGGCCGCGCCTCCCGGCGGGTCCGCGGCGTTGCCCGCGTCCGCCGCTTCCTGGCCGATCATCAGGTCGCGCTGCAGGCTGTCGAGATGCGCCTGCACGCTGACGAGGCGCTGGGTCAGCGTGTCGTGCAGCTCGGCCAGGAGGCGGTCCCGCTCGGCCGAGGCAGCCTCGGCCCGCGCGCGGTCTTCGGCGGCCTCGTGCATGCGGGAGTTCGCCAGCGCGATGGCCGCGTGCTGGGCGAACAGCTCAAGCAGCTCGGCGTCAGCCGGACCGAACTGCCGGTTCTCGTCCCTGCTGAACACGATGCACACGCCGATAATCCGGCCACGCCACTCCAGCGGCACGCCAATGACTCCGCGCAGGGTGGCGCGGTCGGCCGGCGGGACGTGACCGCCCGGCACCTCGTCATACCGGTCGAACCAGAGCGATGCGCGGTGCGCGACGACGGCACCGGTCATGCCCTCGGTCAGGGGGAACACCTGGCCCGACTGGCACGCGACGCCGATGTCGGCTTCCTTGCGGTAGGTGCCCTTGGCCTCGTCCACGCTGCACACCGAGCCGGCGTCGCAGGACAGCAACTCCGTGCAGCGGCGCAGGATCCGCTCCAGCAGGGGCCGCAGCGAAAACTCGCCAGCCAGGTCCTCGGCAACCGCGATCAGGCTGGCCGCACGCGCCGCCACAGGTGCAGTCGACCGCACCTCCCCGGCGTCCTGGTCTTGCTCGCCGAGCGCGGCCTCGCTGACCGACACGCACGCCCCCGATCTCGCGCAAGCATCACCGACGCTGGCACAAGCCAGGCGTATTGGGCTGGTCTGAGCATGGCCCGGTGCGCGCACGGCAGTCAAGCGAGCCCGCCGGCACAGCGCTCTTGTGCCGGGGCGTTACCAGTAGTCTCATAGTGACTACTGACCTAGGGCCGCATCTCCAGGGCCAGGCCGTGCCCGGAGCTGCTGCTAGCCGCCGGAGGCGATGGCCGCCTCCGTCTCCCGCAGACAAGGAGATGAGTTCTCATGACGGTGACCCTGGACCGCAGTGTCGAGGCCTTCATCAGCTCACCGCGTCAGCTGTTCATCGATGGCAAGTGGACCGATGCCGCTTCCGGCAAGACGTTCGGAACGCCCAACCCCGCCACCGGCGAGACCCTGGCGAACGTCGCTGAAGGGATGCCGAGGACATCGAGCGCGCCGTCCGCTCCGCCCGTAAGGCCTTCGACGAAGGCCCGTGGCGCCGGCTGACCCCGTCCGAGCGCGCGGGCGGATCATCTGGAAGATCGGCGACCTCATCCTGGCGCACAGCGACGAGCTGGCTTGAGCACCACGGTGCAGCCCGACGTCCGGCCGGACATGAAGGTCGTACGCGAGGAGATCTTCGGGCCGGTCGTCGTCGCCCAGCCGTTCCAGGGCATCGACGAGATCGCTGCCGTGGCCAACGACACCAGCTATGGCCTTGGGGCTGGCATCTGGACCCGGGACATCTCCAAGGCGCACGCGCTGGCGAAGAAGCTGCGCGCCGGAACGGTGTGGATCAACTGCTACAACGTGTTCGATGCCTCGCTGCCTTCGGCGGGTACAAGCAGTCCGGCTGGGGCCGCGAGATGGGCCACGAGGTCCTCAACGATTACACCGAGGTCAAGGCGGTCGCGACGCTGCTCTGACCACAGGCCGGAGGGCTTCCGGATCAGCATGGGAGCCGTTCTGGTGCTGCTATAGCGACACCAGAACGGCTCCCATGCTGATCCTGGCCGGATTGCCGTTAGCTGGCCGGCTGAGTGCGCCTGGCCAGCAGCTGCCGTCTGGTCGCGGGCGCCGGTCCAGCGTCCTGCTGGCTGATCACGTCGAAACCGAGCGGCAGGAGGGTGGCCGGCTCGCCCGGCTGCAGGCACCACGCCGCCGGCAGCTGCGGCCGCTCGATGCGAGCCGCCGGCGTGAGCGCCTCCCAGGCAATGACGCCGCCGGCCGCAGCCGCCGCCGCGGCGGCCGGGAACATGGGCCGGTCCCAGTAGCCGGTACACAGCACCAGCGCGTACCCGGCGTCCGCTGCCTGCCAGGAAGCAAGGTCGCCGTGGACGGGCGTAACCAGGTCGCCGAGGCCGCGGCGCGCGGCCTCGTCGAACAGCAGGCGGAGCGCGACGTCCGACGCATCGACAGCGGTCACGTGGCGGCCGCGCGCCGCCGCCAGCAGCGCGCTGCCGGATGGGCCGCAGGCCAGCTCCAGCATCGGACCCGGCGGCAGCGGCAGCGCCAGGGCCCCCTCCGCCAGCGGGTGCGGGGCGAAGGAGGGCTCGGATCGACTGGCGTACCGGGCATTCCAGCGCAGCCGGTCCGGGTGGCCGGCCAGGGCCGGGTCGATCCGCACCATGGACGGCGACACTACCGGAGACGGTCATCCGGGGCAGGCAGCCTCACAGCCAGGCACCGCTGCCGGCCCGGTCCGCCGCCAGCCGCCGGGTTTGTCGCCAGGAAGGGTGACAGCATGACCGGCATGAACCCGAACGTTCCCCTGCCGGTCATCGGCGTCGTCCGCAGCCAGTACGCGCAGACCGAGCACACGCCGATCCAGTCCAGCCTCAACCGGGCCGGGCAGGCGAGCGTCGAGATCGCCGAGCAGTACGCCGAGGGCCTGGAGGGTCTGGCTGCTTTCGACTATGCCTGGCTCATCACCTGGCTGCACCGGCCGCACGACCGCGCGCCCGGCCCCGTCCCGCTGCGGCAGGTGCCTTTCCTGCTCCGTGCTCAGCAACGCAGGCTGGGGATCTTCGCCACCCGCGGACCCCGGCGGGTAAACCCCATCGGGCTCAGCCTGGTGGCGCTGACCGAGGTGACCGGCCGGGTGATCACCTTCGCCGGGGTGGACCTGCTCGACGGCACGCCGGTACTCGACATCAAGCCATATGTCACCCGGTTCGACCGGCCCCCGGGCGAGCCGAGGTGCGGCTGGGTGGATGAGGTACCCGTGCGAGACGGCACCACTCCGGCGGGCCTGGCCGAGTGACTGATGGCCGCGTGCCTGTCGCGGCCTGCGAGGCTAGCCGGGCCTGTTCCCGCTCGGAATGGTAAGACGGAACCGGCGCCCGCAGATCCGGCGGCGACCAGGGAGGATGACCATGCTGGCGAGCCAGGGCAGGACCACCATCGTCGACCTGCAGGCCGCGACCGACCGGGGCGAACGGTGGGCCATGCTGACCAGCTACGACGTGCTGACAGCCGGAATCTTCGAGCGTGCCGGGGTGCGGGCCTTGCTGGTCGGGGACACCAGCGCGGAGCTCGTACTCGGGCATGCCAGCACGCTGCCGATCACGCTGGACGAGCTCATCACGATGACGAGCGCGGTGGTGCGCGGCACGCACGCCGCGCTGATCGTCGCCGACCTGCCGTTCGGCAGTTACCAGGCTGGGCCGGAAGCTGCCCTAGCCAGCGCAGTGCGGCTGCTGAAGGTGGGCGGGGCGCAGGCGGTCAAGCTCGAGGGTGGACGGCGGGTATTGCCGCAGGTCCGCGCTCTGACCGACGCGGGAATCCCGGTCATGGGCCACCTCGGCCTGACGCCGCAGAGCGTGAACGTGCTCGGCGGTGTCCGCCGCGTGCAAGGCCGCGGGGATGCGGGCGAGGAACTGCTGGCAGATGCGCGGGCGCTCGCGCGGGCCGGAGCGTTCGCGGTGGTGCTGGAATCGGTCCCAGCCGAGCTCGGCGCCCGGGTGTCGGCGGACCTCCGGATCCCCACTGTCGGCATCGGCGCCGGGCCTGACTGCGACGCACAGATCCTGACCTGGCCTGACATGGCCGGGTTGACGTCGGGTCGGCTACCGCGATTCGTTCGGCGGTATGCGGATGCTGACGAGGTACTGCTCGCCGCCGCGCGGCAGTATGTGGAAGACGTCGCTATGCGACGTTATCCAGATGCGGCGCATAGCTACGCCTGATGGCCGCCGCTCGGCGGGCTCGGCCTAGCATTGATGCCAGGCTGACGTTGACCACGCGGGGGGAGCATGCTGCGGCCGACCATGGCCGAGGTCAAGTCGGCGGGCCAGCCGCGCTGGGTTGTCGACCGGGTGAACGAGGAACATCTGTTCGGCCGCCTCTACATGCGCCGGATCTCGCCGCACGTGACCTGGGCGTTCGCCCGTCTCGGCTGGTCGCCGAACGCGGTCACCTTCGGCTTCATCGGGTGCGGGGTGGCAGCGGGCGTGGTGGTCGCGTTCGGCGGGCTGGCCACCGCCATCGCTGCCGCGCTGCTGGTCCAGGTGTCACTCCTGCTGGACTGCTGTGACGGCGAGCTGGCCAGGCTGACCCGGCGCACATCAGCGGGTGGCGTGTACCTGGACCGGGTAGGCCACTACCTGTGCGAGGCGGCGATGCTGGCTGGCCTCGGCGTGCGGGCGCAGGGGGCGCTGACCATCTCGGGCCGGTATGTCACGGCCGGCCTGTTTGCCGCCGTACTCGCGTGCCTGGTCAAGGCGGAGACCGACAACGTCGTCGTGGCGCGGACTGTGCAGGGCCTGCCCGCCGGGCAGGGCGACGCCGCGCTCCAGCCCCGCGCGGTCGGCTTCGCGCGAATCCGCCGTGCCGCCAGCGCAGCGAAGGTGCACCGCATCATCCAGGAGATCGAGCTCTCGGTGCTGGTCCTGCTCGCCGCGGTCGCCGACACTGTCCGCGGCGGCCTGCTGGCGACCAGGGTGCTGCTTGTCGCCTGCATGGTCGTCGCGGCGCTGCTCGTCGTCGCGCACCTCGCTGCCGTGATGGGATCCAGGCGGCTGCTGTGAGCAGAGGCCGGCGAGTGCGGGCGTGAAGCTGTCCTGCGTGATCATCACGATGGGTACCCGGCCGGCGGATCTGGCCAGGGCCATCGCCAGCACGGAGCCCTTGCGTTCCGACGGCGTCGAGCTTGTCCTGGTCGGGAACGGCACCGGCCTGCCCCCGGTCGACGCCGACATCAAGATCGTCTCGCTGCCCCAGAACCTGGGCGTGGCAGGTGGCCGCAATGCCGGCGTCGCGGCCAGCTCGGGCGAGGTGATCCTCTTCCTGGACGACGATGGCTGGTTCGGCGACCCGGCGATCGGAAAGCACGTGGCAGCGAGGTTCGCGGCCGAGCCGCGCCTCGCGGTGCTGGCGTTCCGGATCACCGGCCCCGACGGCAGCGGGACCGTCCGCTGGCACGTGCCCAGGCTGCGGGCCGGCGATCCAGACCGGTCGTCGGCGGTGACCACGTTCGTGGGCGCCGGCTTCGCGGCACGCCGCTCGGCCTGGCTGCAGGCGGGCGGGCTGCCAGCCGAGTTCTTCTTCGCACACGAGGAGACCGACCTGGCCTGGCGGCTGATCCAGCTCGGCTACCGGCTGGAATACGACGGCGGCGCCCGGCTGTGCCATCCGCTGCAGCCAAACGCCAGGCACGCCGGCTGGTACCGCTACGACGGCCGCAATCGGGTCCTGCTCGCCCGGCGCAACCTGCCGTGGCCGCTTGCCACGCTCTACCTGCTGGACTGGCTGGCGCTCACCGTGGCCAGGGAAGGCCGCAAGCCTGGCGCGCTGCGGGCCTGGCTGGCCGGCTTCGCGGAGGGCTGGCGGATCGACCCCGGCTCGCGGCAGCCACTCTCCCTCCGAGCCGTGCTGCGGATGACGCTGGCTGGCCGACCGCCATTGCTCTAACCGCGGTTGCTCAGACCGCGGTTGCTCAGACCGCGGGGCGCTGTCGTGCTGGCGGCTCGGTCAGTGCTGCAGACCTCGCTCGATGGCCTCGATGATCGCGGGCCGCAGCTGCGGCACGCCGATGATCGCATCGACCGAGCCAACCTCGACCGCACGCTGGATGGAGTGGATCCGGTCGAACTCTGCGGCCACCTCGCCCAGCTTCTCGGCCCGCACCGACGCCCGGACCTCCACTAGTGCGGCGTTCAGCGCGGCGCGCTCGGTACCGCTGGTCTCAGCTGCCGCCCGGGCCTGCAAGTCGGCCACCCGCGCGTCGGTCGCCGTGCGGCTGGCTACCTCGCCAGCGAACACCACGGCGGCCGCCGGCGCTCCGCCGAGCACCGAGGCGAACGAGCCCTCCAGTGCCAGCACCGTCATGTTGGGGTTGAGCGCTTTGGAGAACACCACGAAGGCGCCGCCGTGATAGCGGGAGATCACGCAGAACACAATCGGGCCGTCGAAGTTGACGATCGCACGCCCGATCTCTGCGCCGTACTCCAGCTGCAACTTGCGCATCGACTCCGGGGAACCGTCGAATCCGGACAGATTCGCCAGCACTACCAGCGGCCGGTTGCCCGACGCGGCATTGACTGCCCGCGCGGTCTTCTTCGACGACAGCGGGAATAGCGTGCCCGCTGTGTAGGTGTCCGGACCGTCGGCCGGCGGGAAGCCGCGACGCGGTACTGTCCGCGATTCGATGCCGATCAGGCAGACCGGCCAGCCGCCGATGTGCGCGTCCTGCACCACCGCGGTGTCTGCGTCTTCCATCCCGGCCCAGCGCTCGAGCGCTGGGTGGTCCTGGTCGGCCAGCGCGCGCATGACGGCGCGGATATCGAACGCCTTCTTCCGGTCCGGGTTATGCTCCGCCGAGAAAATCTCCCCGATCGTGGCGAAGTCGCTGTCGGCCAGAACGTGCGGGAAGTCCGACACGTCCCGGTCCGTCGGGTCGCTGGTGGCCGCGCGACGCG
Organism: Streptosporangiaceae bacterium; assembly: GCA_036495585.1. Taxonomy (GTDB): domain Bacteria; phylum Actinomycetota; class Actinomycetes; order Streptosporangiales; family Streptosporangiaceae; genus JAJYUU01. The sequence goes on along the minus strand of DASXMP010000080.1, from coordinate 6,784 downwards.
GCGTGGTCTCGCCCGGCAGGATGTAGGTGTGGTCGTAGTGCGCCATCAGCACGTCGCAGGCGGCAGCCAGGCTGGGCGCCCAGTACTGCGCCTGGCCGTTCGGCCCCATCACCCGGTCATAGCCCCCGATGCCGAAGTTGTCCTCAGCCGAGACGCCGCCGGAGAAGTCCAGTGCCTGCTTGCCGGTCAGCACCATCGCCGAGTCGGGCGTCATCACCAGGATCCCCCTGGTGTGCATGAGCATGGTGGCTTCAGCGTTCCAGTACGGCTGCGCTCCGACGTTGATCCCGGCCACCACGATGTTGATCTCACCGCCGGCCTGGGTGAACTCCACAATCCGCTTCAGGGCGGCAGCCACCCAGTCCATGTTCTCGGTGCCGGAGTCCATCGAGATTCGCGCGCCTGACGACAGCGAGAACCACTCCAGCGGCACGGCCATCTGCTCGGCAAGGTCGAGCGCGGCGATAACGCGCCTGCACTCGGGCTCCGACAGCGCGCCCAGCGACTTGATCGGATCCCCGAGCAGCACCACCCTGGTCACGCCGCCTGGATACTTCGTGGTGGGCGTGCTGACCACGCCCGCGACCATGGCTGCTTTGTTCATGCCCCGCGGGCGGTCGACCGGGGCAAGCGCCCCGCTGTCGTCCAGGTCGTACTCGGTGAACGACCCGCCCGTCCCGGCCAGCAGGCCGGTCAGCTGGTAGGGGTAGGGGTTGCCGCGGCGAATTGCGCGCTGCACCTTCTGCTGGTAGTCATCCAGCGGCAGCAGCGGCGCGGTTGGCGGCGGCCCGACTTCGATCTGGACGCGACCGCGAGCATCGTCGATGACGCGCACGGCCATCTCGGCGGGCTCGCCATCTGCACCGCGCAGCCGCGCTACGAACTGGACCTCCTCGATCCCCGAGCCCGAGACACTGGGCCGGATCCGGCGGGCGAGCGGCGCTAGCTCCTCGACGCTGAACTCGCTCGCGGGCCAGACGTACATCATCACCCGATTGCTGGCGAAGCGGCGGTGCTGCGGCCGCTGCGCCTGGACGATGCGGATCGCGTCAAGGCAGCCTGCCAGCACGTTCTCCAGCTCCGGCAGCGCGACCAGCCTGCCGTCCGCCTCGCGCAGCGGTGTCAGATCACGGACCTGGCCCATCGCGATCAGGCGCTCATCGGCTGGGTTGGCCTTCGCCACCGCCCGGAACAGGTAGATCTCCTCATCGACCGACGGGAGCCGGGTCAGGTCGAACGCCCGCAGCCGGTCCAGTTGCAGCCGCTCGGCGACCTGCGGGTGCAAGCCGCGAATCAGTCGGTCTTCGGTCAGGCCCGCCCCGTCCGGGCGGAAGGTGAAGTGATGCTGCATCGACGTACTGCCGGTGCCGACAACCGTGACGGTAATCCGCCCGATCTGAGCGATCGCGGCCGCGGGGGCAGCCTCAGTCAGCAAGTCCCTGATCTCGGCCGCGAGGGTGTCGGCATCGGGCAGCTCCGCCCAGGTGACGTAGAGGTCAGCGACGAGGCCACCAGCCGGTGCCTGCCCGGCCAATGCGGCGATGCCGGCGACCGCCTGCGGCAGCCGGGCCGCGCTGGTGGCCGCGGCGGCTACCAGAGTGAGGCCGCCAGTGCCGCTGTATTGTCCGGACACCACGCGGCTGCCGGCGATGTCTGCGGCCGTGACCTCCGTCAGCCTGCGGTTGCTGTAGTAGCGGCGGATCAGCACCTCCAGCAGGGGCGCATGATCGACGGGTCGGCCGATCCGCTGGCCGACTAGCCGTAGCAGCGGCTCAGGGCTGCTCACCATCGCCTGGATCCGGCTGGCCCGGTCCGGCGCATCCGGGTTGGCATCGAGATAGCGCAGGTCATTGCGTACCGTCGCGTGCACCCGAGCCCGGTTGCGGCGCAGCAGCGGCTGAGCGAACCAGCGGAATACCACGCCGCGGGCCAGGTCTGCTACGGCCGGGAATCGCACCTGCGTCGCCTCGATCAGGTGTTCCAGGGCAAGCCCGGCCTGCTCGCGCAGCGGCTCGGCCGGCGGGGCGCTCGCCAGCCACTGGCGCAGCAGCTCCGAGACCATCTCGGCATTGGCTGTCATCCGCTGCTGGGCCAGGAAGATCCGGAAAACAGCGGTCTCGAGCTCCGGTGACCGGTCCAGACTCGTGACGCCGTAATGGCCGAGCATCCGCTGCAACCGCACCTGGAAGCGTTCGCTGAGGCCGGCCCGCTCGACATCGAGGGTCTGCAGGAAGCTGCGGAAGTACTCGCGCGGGCTGTGCACCGCCGTGCCAGGCTCAGCGTCCAGGTCGCTTTCGGCCCGGTTGCGGCCCAGCTCCGACAGGTCCGCGAAGACGCTGAGCAGCTCTGGCTCGCCTGGCACCGGCTGCCCGCCCAGCTCAGCCCGGGCGGCGAGATAGCCGGCGAGCAGCACGTTGCGGTCGGCCGCGTCGCCGTCGAAGCCGAGCAGCAGAGCGCGCAGGTCCTGCCCGAGCCGCTCGGCCCGCTCAGCCGGGGGAACGTCCGAGGGCGACGAGGGCAGGTCGATCTCGGCCGGACTTGCTGCCGGGGTGTCCTGCGTGGTGTCTTGCTCCGCGACCGGCTCCAGCCGCAGGAGTGGCGCGCCCGCTTCGACCTGGCTGCCGACCGACACCAGGCATTCCTTGACGCGGGCGCGGAACGGCGCTCGCAGCGCCGTCTCCATCTTCATGCTCTCCAGCACCAGGACGGTCGCGTTCGCCTCGACCTCGTCGCCGACCGCCAGCGGGGTGGCGACCACCAGCGCGGGCGCTGGCGAGCGGACTACGCCGCCTTCGTCGAGGCTGATCCGGTGCGTGACGCTGTCGACCTCGACGAGGTGGATGGTTCCGTGCGTGGCGGTGGTCAGCCGGAACCGCCTGCCGTTCACGACGATCCGGCCGCTGTGCGCGTCAAACCGCTCGATCTCGATGTCGGCCTGGTGGAGGTCACCGCCAGCGGAGATGCCAACGCGGAATCGCTGCGGACCGAGGCGCGCGACGTACACGCGGTAACTCACGCCGCGCAACCGGAGGTCAAGCGGGCGCGCGGGATCGTGGTGTACCTGCGGGCGTCCGCCGTGCGCGGTGGCCAGCAGCCGCTGGCAGCTGACCTCTTCCTCGTCCTGGTAGGCCTCGATGGCAGCGGCAGCCAGCGCGACGGCACCGTGCTGATGAGCGGTGAGACGACCCTCCGCCCGGACCCGGTCGATCCAGCCAGTGTCAGCGCTGGCAGCTATCACTTCGGGCTGGTTGAGCAGATCCAGCACAAAGCTCTTGTTAGCGGCGCCACCCTCGATGATGACCGTTGTCTCGGCCAGTGCACGGCGCAGGCGGCCGAGGGCCTCGTCGCGGTTACTGCCGTAGGCGATGACCTTGGCAATCATCGAGTCAAAGTCGGCAGGGATGCTGTCGCCTTCGCTCACGCCCGTGTCGACGCGGATGCCGGGCCCGGTGGGGAGCACCAGCCGGGCGATACGGCCAGGCGCGGGCGCGAAGTCGCGGTCCGGATCCTCGGCGTTGAGCCGCGCTTCCACAGCGTGCCCGGACTCGGCCGGCCTCGGCCCTTCGAGCTTCCCGCCATCGGCGACATGCAGCTGGAGCCTCACCAGATCCACGCCGGTGACCAGCTCGGTAATCGGATGCTCGACCTGGAGCCGGGTGTTGACCTCCAGGAAGGCGAACCGCCTCTGGCCCGGGTGATAGAGGAATTCCACAGTCGCCGCACCCCGGTAGCCAACCGTCAGCGCCAGCCGCTCGGCTGACTCCTTCAGGTGCGCTGCCTGCTCCGGGGCCAGCACGGGAGAGGAGGATTCCTCAATGATCTTCTGGTTGCGCCGCTGCACCGAGCAGTCGCGCACGCCGAGCGCCCACGCCGTGCCCTGGCCGTCTGCGATCAGCTGGACTTCGACGTGCCGGGCACCGGTGACAAGCCGCTCCAGGAAGACGGTGCCGTTCCCGAAGGCGCGAAGCGCCTCTTGCCTCGTGCGCTCGAAGGTGGCGGTGAGGTCGTCAGGGGAGGCGATGACGCGGATGCCACGGCCGCCGCCGCCGGCGGCGGCCTTGAGCATCAGCGGATAGCCAATACCCGCGGCGGAGGCGAGTGCGTCGTCGAGCGTCGCTACCTCGCCGCGGCTCCACGGCGCTACCGGGACGCCGACCTCCTCGGCCAGGAGCTTCGCGCCGATCTTGTCGCCCAGCCTGCGCATCGCCTCGGCGTCTGGCCCGATAAAGGTGACGCCGAGCTTCTCGCAGAGGGTGGCGAATGCCGGGTCTTCGGCCACGAAGCCCCAGCCGACCCAGGCAGCGTCGGCACCGGTCTCAGTCAGGGCACGCTCGAGCACGGCATGGTCGAGGTAGGGGCGGGCGGACGCCGGACCGAGGGAGTAGGCGAGGTCGGCCTCCCGGACGAACATGGCGCCCGAGTCGGCGCTGGTGTAGAGGGCCACTGTCTCGATCCGGCTGCCGGTCTCGGCAGTCAGACCCCGGACGGCACGGATCAGCCGCATCGCGGCTTCCCCGCGGTTGACGATGGCGATGCGACGGAACACCAGCGGAGCCTCCCGAATACCCAAACGTAAAAGGCGATGCCCGAGCCCGAGCCTCGCCTTGAATCCCGTCTATCCTGCTCGCTCACGCTCTGCCCGACTAGTGCCGGACAGAACGCATTCCGGGACCAGCCAGTTGTAGAAACCATACAAAACCTGCTGCGAGCCCGGCTGTGATCGTACGGCCTGCCGACGGCGGCTGGTGCCGGTTTAGGTGCGTGCCACCCCGGCCCAGACGGCGAAGACCTCGTTTGTCTCGGCGCTCGGCCGCCAGTGCTGGATCTGCACGAGCCCAGGCTCGACCGGACCCAGGCCCGCGAAGAACCGCAGCACCTGGGCCTGGGTCCGGCCCTGTAACCGCTGCCGGCTGAGCTGGTCGAGCCGGGCGACGAGATCAGCCACCTTGTCCGGCTCGATATCGGAGGCCGGGTGCGAAATGGCCAGGTAGCTGCCAGGCGCCAGCGCGGCGATGTATCGCGCCACGACCTGGTAGGGGTTGTCCTCGTCACCGATCGCGTGCAGGGTCATCGCCAGCGTGACCGCGATGGGCTTGGCGAAGTCGAGGGTGGCGGCGGCGCTGTCCAGGACCTTCGCTGCGTCCCGGAGATCGGCGTCGACGTAGGCCGTGGCGCCCGCGGGATCGCTGGTCAGCAGCGCCCGGGCATGCGCGAGGACGATCGGGTCATTATCCACATATACGACCCGGAACTCCCGCGCCATGCCCTGGGGCGGCCATTACGATGAATCCCATGCCAGGAGACGACGGGGGCGAGGTGCGGTTGCGTGCGTCGGACGCCGACCGCGAACGTGTAGCCGGGCTGCTCGGCGAGGCAGTGGCCGATGGTCGGCTCACCGCGGATGAACACAGGGAGCGTATCGACCTCCTCTACGCCACCAGGACCCTCGACGAGCTCGCCAGGCTGACGGCCGACCTGGGCACCGAACGACGCGACGTCGAGCGCCAACGTTCTGCAGCGCCGGTCGAGCGGGTTGCCCCACAGGTCGCGATTCTGTCCTCGTCCATGGCCCGGCCAACCGGCCGCGTTGAGGGCCGGATGGTCGCTTTCGCATTCCTGGGCGACGCACGCATCGACCTGACCCACGCGTCCTTCGACAAGGACGGCGTGGAGATCACCGTGCAGGCGATCTTGGGGGTGGTGAACATCGTCGTGCCGCCGGACGCCAGGGTAACGATGACCGGCTTCCCACTGGTCGGCTCGCTCAGCCCAACCAGGGAGCCGGGCCCCGCCGACGGTCCGCACGTCAAGGTCAGTGCCTTTGTTCTCCTCGGCGAAGTCACCATCCACCGCGCCGAGGCGAAGGCCGTCGACGAACTTGGGCGTCAGCCTGCGCCACCGCCCTGGCTAGTCGCGTGACGGCAGCTGCGCGCGACGACCAGGCATTACAGCACCCTTCCTGTTCCCTGCGGGGCACCCAGGACAGGGACTTAGAGAGACGGGCAGCCGGGACACCTGTCCCCGTTGACTGTCCCGGCAAGTTTCCGCAGGTTATGCGACTAGGTATGCAGTAATTTGGCCGAAGTCACGTTCCGTTGCGCACTAAGTTGGCCCAACTCGGGACTGACTGCCTTGCCGGCCGCTGATGTGTTGTCCTCGCCAGTTCGGGCGGATGCCCGTCCTATCGGCGTCTCAGCTCGGCCTGCGGCCGCGTCGTCGCCTGCCGCGCAGCCGATCGCTGAGCTCGCGGGCAATTTCCCGGCCGGCGTCCCGCTGGGCGATTGCCTGCCGCTTGTCAAAGGACCGCCGGCCGCGCGCCAGGGCGATCTCCACCTTCGCCCAGCCGTTCTGGAAGTACAGCGACAGCGGCACGAGGGCGACGCCGGCCTCGCCCAGCCGCGCGGTGATCTTGTCGATCTCGCGACGGTGCATGAGCAGCTTGCGGGTCCGCCGGGGCCGGTCGAGGACGCGGGTGCCATGGCGGCCGAACGCGTGCTCGGGGATGTGCAGGCCGTGGAGCATGAGCTCGCCGTCGCTCTCGTGCACGAACGCTCCGGCCAGCGACGCGTGGCCGGCGCGCAGGGACTTCACTTCGTCACCGACCAGGACTATCCCGGCCTCGTACGTCTTGAGAATCGTGTAGTCATGCCGGACCCGCCTATTCGAAGCGATGGACCTTCGGCCTGTTTCCCTGGACGCGGTAACCGTGACCTCCTCGTTAATCCCGTCTGTCCACTCGCCGGCGCAGGCACCCTCCGACCGGACCGACATGGGGACGGTACCG
>DASXMP010000079.1:0-44044 GCA_036495585.1 Streptosporangiaceae bacterium | reverse complement strand
CTGACTTCAGCCCGGCACGGCATGACTGCACACGCACAGCGTTCGGGGCCCGACTGGCTACAACTCGCGCTGCGCGTGGCAGGTTCGGGCCTGCTGATCGCGACGGCAAGCATCCACCTCGACCTGTACCTGACCGGTTACCGGACGATCCCGACAATCGGCTGGTTGTTCCTGCTTCAGGTGATCGTCGCCTTCGTCCTTGGGCTGGCAGTACTCGCCATCCCGGGCTGGCTCATCATCCCCAGCCGACTCGCTGCCGCGGCAGGTGCGGGCTTCGCCCTGGCCACCCTTGGCGGCTACCTGCTGTCGGTCTGGATCGGGTTGTTCGGGTTTAAGGAGGTCCGCACGACCGCAGGCATTGCCGCCGGTGCGGTGGAGGTAGCGGCTTTCGTCGTGCTAGCCGCGCTCACGCTTGCTCCGGCCCAGGGGGTTCGCGCAGGCGGGGCGCCGACGCCCGCGGGGCAGGCCGCGCCAACGGGCTTCCCCGGTCAGCTCTCCCCCAAGATCACCCAGGCAGCCTGGCTGACCGCCGCAGCATTGACGGTTGCCGCGGCCGTGCTGCTCGGGGTCGCGATCGCTGGCGCAAGCTCACCCGCGCCAACGGCCGCCGGCGCTGCGACTGTGCTGAAAACGACCACGATCGGGGGCACGACAGTCCTGACCAACAGCAAGGGCTTCACGCTCTACTCTTTCGCGCCCGACACACCGACCACGTCCAAGTGCTACGGGGGCTGCGCTGCCTACTGGCCCCCGGTGATCGGCACCGCCGGGGCCGGCTCCGGATTGCCCGGGAAGACCGGCACGATCAAGCGCACCGACGGATCGCTCCAGCTGACCTACAACGGGCATCCGCTCTACACCTATATCGGCGACTCGGCTCCGGGGCAGGCAAAGGGCAACAATCTCAACCTGAATGGCGGAGTCTGGCACGAGGTACCGGCCTCTCGGTGACGAGCAGCCCGCCGCCAGGCTGGCTCTTGCGCCTGCCTGGCGGCTCAATGTGCGGGAGATCACCTTGTCTGACTGGTGGTCTTGATAGCCGGGGACTGGCGCGGGTGTGACACGATCGGGCCCTTTGAGCGTCTAACCTCCGACTGGCGGAGTCGGGCGCGCCCAGCCGGCTGAGATCGCTAGTCTTGCGGGGCGGCCCTGCCTGGTCATAGGCGCGCCAAGACGTGATGAGAGGCTTACTATCCACATGTCCCACATGACGTACCCCGAAGCCATCGTGGTGGGGCTCATCCAGGGCGTTACCGAGCTGTTCCCGGTCTCCAGCCTCGGTCACAACGTCCTGATCCCGGCTCTGATCGGGGGCAGCTGGGCCACCGACCTGAACGTGAACGCGCCCGGGTCGGCCTACCTGTCATTCATCGTGGGCATGCACGTCGCGACCGCGATCGGCCTGCTGATCTACTTCTGGCGCGACTGGATCCGGATCATCATGGGCTTCTGGACCTCGATCGTGCAGCGTGACATCACGACAGTCGACCAGAAACTCGCCTGGATGCTGATCGTGGCCACCCTCCCCGTCGGGCTCGTCGGCCTGGTGTTCCAGGACGAATTCCAGAAGCTGTTCGCTAAGCCGGTCCGGGCCGCGATCTTCCTGATCATTAACGGTCTGATCCTCTACTCCGGCGAGCGGTTCCGCACCAAGCGGTCGATCCGGGCCGACGCCGAACTCGACCGCCAGCGCCGGGCCGCCGGAGCACTGCGCCGTGCGTCCGCGCACGCGTCCGGGCAGCGAGCGGCCCGGCTGGATGAGATGACCCTCGCCGTGCAGGCCGACGAGCGGCTGGCCAGGCGCGACTACCCGGAGGCGATGCTGATCGGCGCCGCGCAGATCCTCGCGCTGCTGGCTGGCGTCAGCCGGGACGGCGTCACCATGGTGGCGGGAATGTTCCGGGGCCTGTCCCGGGAGGACGCCGCTCGGTTCGCGTTTCTGCTGGCCACCCCCGTCATCCTGGCGGCTGGCGTGCTCAAGGTGCCGACCTTGATCAGCGACGGCCACGGCATCTACGGCCAGATCCTGCTCGGGAGCCTGCTGTCCGGAGTCGGCGCGTACGTGTCGGTGCGTTACCTCGTGCGCTACTTCCAGACCAGGACGCTGACGCCGTTCGCCATCTACTGCGTGCTGTTCGGCGTCTTCAGCATCGTCTACCTGCAAGTCACCTGAGCCTGCGGCCGCTGGCAGGCCGCCGCCGACCTGGACGCGCGCAGGAGATCGTTACGGCTGCTCGGCCCGGGCTCGCCGACCCCTCAGGCGGCCCCGTTCCTTGGCGTCCAGGATGACCTTGCGCATCCGCACCGCCGTCGGCGTGATCTCCACGCACTCGTCGTCGGCGCAGAACTCCAGCGCCTGCTCCAGGCTGAGCAGCCGTGGCGGGATCAGCCGCTCCAGCTCCTCGGCGGTGGACTGGCGGACGTTGGTGAGCTTGCGCTCCTTGGTGATGTTGACGTCCATGTCGTCGGACCGGGAGTTCTCACCGACGATCATGCCCTCATAGACCTCGGTGCCCGGCTCGACAAACAGGCTGCCGCGCTCCTGCAACGCGAACATGGCGTAGGTCATGGACGTGCCGGTCCGGTCCGCCACCAACGAGCCCGTCGGCCGCGCGCGCATGTCGCCGACCCACGGCTCGAAGCCCTCGAAGACATGGTGGGCGATGCCCGTGCCCCGGGTTTCGGTGAGGAACTGGGTACGGAACCCGATCAGCCCCCGGGCCGGGACGGTGAAGTCGAGGCGGACCCAGCCCGTGCCGTGGTTGGACATGTTCTCCATCCGGCCCTTGCGGACCGCGAGCAGCGAGGTAACGGTGCCGAGGTATTCCTCCGGGCAGTCGACCGTGAGGCGCTCCACCGGCTCGTGCACCTTGCCGTCAATCTGGCGGATAACGACCTGCGGTCGGCCCACGGTGAGCTCGTAACCTTCGCGCCGCATGGTCTCGACCAGGACCGCCAGGGCCAGTTCACCACGGCCCTGGACCTCCCAGGTGTCTGGCCGCTCGGTCGGGGCCACCAGGAGCGAGACGTTGCCGACCATCTCCCGGTCCAGCCGGTCCTTGACCATCCGGGCGGTAACCCTCGAGCCCTTCGCCCGGCCAACCAGCGGCGAGGTGTTGACCCCGATCGTCATCGAGATCGCGGGCTCGTCCACCGTGATCAGCGGCAGCGGCCGCGGGTCGTCCGGGTCGGCCAGGGTTTCCCCGATCATGATCCCAGCGATGCCAGCGACGGCGACGATGTCACCGGGCCCGGCGCTTTGGGCCGGGACCCGCTCGAGTGCCTCGGTGCGCAGCAACTCAGTGATCTTGACCCGCTCGATCGAGCCGTCACGACGGCACCAAGCGGCCTGCTGGCCCTTGCGGATCTCGCCGCTGTAGACGCGGCAGAGCGCGATGCGGCCCAGGTAGGCCGACGCATCCAGGTTGGTGACGTGAGCGCGCAGCGGCGCCGCCGGATCGTAGGTCGGCGGCGGCACGCTCTCCCGCAGCACCGTGAAGAGGGGCTCCAGGTCTTCCGAGTCGGGCAGCGACCCGTCGGCCGGGCGGTTCAGCGAGGCCAGGCCTGCCCGCGCCGACGCGTACACGATCGGGAACTCGATCTGATCCTCGGTCGCATCCAGGTCCATAAACAGCTCATAACAGGCGTCCACGACCTCAGCGATCCGTGCGTCCGGCCGGTCCACCTTGTTGATCACCAGGATCACCGGCAGCTTGGCTTCGAGCGTCTTGCGGAGCACGAACCTGGTCTGCGGCAGCGGCCCTTCGCTGGCATCGACCAGCAGGATCACGCCATCGACCATGGACAACCCGCGCTCTACCTCGCCGCCGAAGTCGGCGTGGCCGGGCGTGTCGATGATGTTGATCGTGAGGCCGCCATGCTGGACCGCGGTGTTCTTGGCGAGGATCGTGATGCCCTTCTCGCGCTCCAGGTCATTGGAATCCATCACCCGCTCGGCCACCTGAGCACCGACCCGGAACGCCCCGGACTGCCAAAGCATGGCATCGACCAGCGTGGTCTTGCCGTGGTCGACGTGGGCCACGATGGCTACGTTGCGCAGGTCGTCGCGGGTGGCAAGGGAGGGGTGACCAGTGCTGGGCGGCTGGACGCCGACCCCCTCGGCTGGGCTGGCAGGCATGGCGAAAGGACTCCGGGTAAACATGAGAGGCGCCGGATCACGGCTTCGCCGCCCAGTTTAGTCGGTCTTGGCAGCCCGGCTGGCAGTGCGGCCTTTCTGCCCCGCGCGGCCACCTCAGCTGGCGAGCAGCGTCTCGATGGCGGCGATGACCTGGGCATTGTCCTGGTACTGGACCGGGTGCAGGCCAGCGCGCCGGGCACCAGCCACGCAGGCGTCAAGATCGTCGACGAATACGGTCTGAGCTGGCGCCACGCGCAGGCGCTCGCACGCGAGGGCGTAACTCCGGGTATCCGGCTTGGCGACCCCGCTCTCGTGGGAGTAGATGATCACGTTCACCAGGTCCTCGAAGCCGTAGGCCGCCTGCTCGCGCTCCCGCGCGCCGATAAAGCTGTTGCTGAGGATGCCGGTGCGAAACCGCGGCCGAAGCCGCCCGGCGTAGCTGATCAGCTCGGGATTGGCGGTGCCCAGGTACTCACGCCAGATGTCGGCCATGAAGTCCGCACGCTCGGGGCGTGCCAGCCCCAGCCGGTCACCGGCGGCCTGATGCACCGCGGCCTCGCTGATGGCACCGAGGCTGCCAGCCTGCCAGACGTCGCTCATCCGTTCGTTGATCTCGCCGGCCCGCAGGCCGAGGCGGTGCTCCCACGCCGTTGTCACGCCCAGATCGGGAGTGGCGCACAGGACGCCGCCAATGTCGAACACCACTGCTTCGATTGCCATGCCGGCACGATGGCGGTGGCCCCTGGGACAAGGTCAACCCTCGACCGTCGCGACACCGAAGCTCGGCTATGGATCCTCGTCGGCTCCGGAGGGCCGGCCTGCACCCGGCCAGGACCCGGGGTGGTGCCGGAGATGTAGCCTTTGAGCCACTGCAGCGAAGGCGTGCGGATGCATGCGAGAACGGGGCACAAGCGAGTTGAGCTGGGTCATCGCATGTGTCCTGATTGTGCCGGCGATGGTCGTGCTGGCCGCGCGCGCGGCCGGCGGGCGACCGCCGGATCCGGTTCCGCGGCTAGCGGCGCTGGCACCGCCAGCCACGGTCATCGCCGCGGGCGCCGTCGCTGCCGCCGCCGTGGCCCGGTGGTGGCTCGCCCTCGTGTTCGCGGTGCCCGCCGTCATTCTGCTGTGCTGGCAGCTACCCCCGGCGTGGCGGTGGCATGGGCCCCCTGGAACCGGCGGCGACCTCGGCAGTGCCGAGGCGGAAGGCACGGTGGTGCTCCGCGTGCTGACCCTCAACGTGCTGGTAGCCCGGGCAGATCCTGAGGCCATCATGGCGAAGCTTCGCGAGCACCGCGTCGATGTCTTCGCCGTCCAGGAACTCACCCCGGAGATGGTCACGTCGCTCGAGGCCGCCGGCATCTCCGCGCTGCTGCCATTCAGCGAGCTTGACGCGCGGCCCAGCTCACTGGGCACCGGGATCTGGACGCGCCTGCCGCTCGATCCGCTGCCACCAATAGCCGGCCTGTCGACGGCGGCGCCGAGAGCGCACATCCACCCATGTCGCGGCGTCCCGGTCCAGGTGAGCGTAGTGCACCCGAAAGCCCCGACAGGCGGGAAAGAGCAACGCTGGCTGGCCGACCTCGAACTACTCAGGCAGATGGTGGCGGGTGTGAGCGAGCCCCAGGTCGTCGCTGGGGACTTCAACGCGACGCGCGATCACCAGCCGTTCCGCGCCGTCCTGAAAGAAGGTCTGCTGGACTGCGCTGACGCAGCGCGGAAGCGGTCGTGGCCGGCCTTCACCTGGCCGAACTGGCGCAGCCTGCCGCCCTTGATGCGGCTGGACCACATCCTGGTCAGCAGCCAGCACTTCAGCGTCCAGCAGGCGCGGGTCGTTCGTGTGCCCGGCACCGATCACCGGGGCGTGCTGGCGGTTGTCACGCTGCGGCTGCCAGCGCCCTAGCGCGGCGACACAAGCCGCTATAGAAACTATGTTCGAATAACGCTAGGCTTGACCGCGTGGCGGTTGGTTATGTTCCCACGGGCTGGCCAGCTGGGGTGCATCCCCCGGGCAGCCCCGGCTTCGAGCAGACGGCGGTGAACTGGCTGCTCGAAGTGGTCCCGCCCGATTACCGGCTGCACGGCGTGCTCGTCCGCCATCCGATAGCGCTCGCCACGCTGGCACGGCACCACCTCGCAGCCTGCGTCGAGGGCGCCAGGGATGGCTACCGCAAGGCGCGGGCGGAGCTTGGCAAAGATCTGCCACCCGGTGGGCTGGCCGCAGTGCTCGAGGCTTACCAAAGCGAGGGTCGACGGCTCGTCGCGGCCGGGCGAGCCGTCGACCTCATCACCAGGGCGTTGCGCGGCGACTGCTTTGTGCCACAGCTCACCGGGTCACGACCTGCTGGCCAGGACGGCACAGCCCGCCAGCGCGGTCCGGCCCGCGCCCGCTGACGAGGGCCTGCTGAGCCCCGGAGGTTTCCGGCTGCTATCGGCCGGACACCTCCGGGCTCAGCAGGTCTTGCTCCGCTCAGGACCCGATCACGCACGGCACCGTGTACGGGCTGGCGTTCACGCAGATCTGTACCGGGTTGCGGAACATCCCGATCGACGGCAGCGCCTGGCCCTGGAAGTTGAATAGGGTCTCATTGTCGTCGGGCGTGCCTGGCGGGCTGGCATCCGGCGCCCACGAGACGCCCGGGATCCACTCCGGCGCCCAGTAGAACATCCCGGCGCCGAGCCCGTGCGGCACCGCGGCCAGGATCGACAGCTCGTCGTTGAGCATGGACAGCTGCCCGCCCGGACTCGCCGGATAGCCGTCGATGAGCTGGCTTGACTGCCAGGTGTCGTTGCCAAGCGCGTCCCCGTTGGCCAGAGTCCAGGAGTACTCGGTCTCAGCGATCACGATGGGCTTGCCGAACTGGTTGGCCAGCTCGTCCACGTTGGCCCGCAGCCCAGACAGCGGGCCCTGGTAGATCGGGTAATACGACAGTGCGATCACGTCGAACGGCACGCCCTGCGCCTCCAGGTTGGAGTAGAAGGCCTGCGCCCGCCCGTTATTGCCGCCGAGGTCGGTGTGGATGGCGATCAGCAGCTTGTGCCCAGCCGGGTTGCCCGCCTGTGCGCCGGCCACGCCCGCCTTCAGCAGCTGCGCCAGGTTGCTCCAGCCGGTAGCTGCCGTATTGCTGGTCCAGGTCAGGCCGCCTACGCCCGGGCCGGAGCACCCGAACGAGCTCCACGACGTCGAGGTGGAGGGCGACCACAGCATGCCGTTGGTGATCTCGTTCCCGATCGACACTATGTCCACCGGTGTGCCCTGGGCGGCGAAGGCGCCGATCACCTGCTGGGTATACGAGCGCATCTTGGCTGTCAGGCCTGGCAGGTCCGTCGGCCAGCCGGCCGGGATGCACTGCTTTCCGGGATCGGCCCAGAAGTCGGAGTAATGGATGTCCAGGTAGATCTTGAGACCTGCGGCCCGGAGCGTGCGCGCGAACGCAAGGTCGTCGGCCAGATCGCTGTAGCCGGCTGGCGGGTTCACCCATAGCCGCAGCCGAGCCCAGCCGGCACCGTTCTCCGCCGTGATCACCGCTGGATTGGCCGCCACGCCGTTGTCGGTGAAGACTGCGCCGGCCGCCTCTTCCTGCGGCGCGAACGACAGGTCGGACCCGAGCATCATCCGGCTCGCGGCCGGGTCCGTGCCAAACAGCCGGAGCTCTCCGATGCACACCGGCGTCGCCCCGCTGTCCCACACCTCAATCTGTGCGTACCGGGCCGAGGTTTCCGGCAGGTCGCCGCCGCTGCCCGTCACCGAGCTCAGCGGTACGTACTCGGGGTTGCCGGGGTCGAGCGCGACGTTCTGGCCCGACGGCACCGGATGCCAGTCCCCGGGCGTGGTGGCGAGCGAAATGGCCGCGTTCGCCGATGAACTGCTGCCAGCCAGCGTGATGCCGACCCCGTCCAGCTTGCGGACCTGGCCGAGGTCGATGGTCAGTGTGTCCGGCCACGAGTTCGTGCACCACGACGTCGCGGCGTTGCCGTCGATCGCGTTCGATGGCGGATTCCCCGATTGCGAAGCGCCAGCCGTCGCCTGCCCGGACAGCGCCCAGTTGACCGCCAGCTGCGACCGGCCGGCGGCCGTAGTGGCCGCCCGAGCACGCGGCGCTGCCACCGGGCCGCGCCCGGCTTGCGTCGCGACCAGCAGGCCGGCGATGAGCGCCAGCAACCCCAGTAAGACCGGGAACGCCACCGGTCCGAACAGGCGGCCGCCCGTCCGCACGCCGGGGCCCGGAGTTGAACGCAGTACGGGTCTCATCGCCTTAGTCCTTTCGCTGCGAAGACTGCTTGGTCGCTCGATCCGGCTCATCCGCGCTGGACAATGGCCACGCCGCGCGGGCCGAGGGTGATCGCGCCATCAACGGTGTGCCCGCCGATCAGCTCGAAGCCCGGCTCGTCCAGCCAGACCTCGCGACCCGTATCGGTCTGGTTGACCAGGAACTCATACCGGCGGCCGTCGGGCGTGGCGCGTGTGACCCGCTCCACGCCGGGGGCTTCGGCGGCCGGCGAGCGGCCCGCCTGAGCGAGCAGGCCCGGCACCCGGTCGTAGACCCGGGCCAGGCCCGCTTCGTCCAGCCGCGCGCCCAGGTAGTACGCCGTTCCCTGACCATAAGCGCGCTGCACCACGGCCGGCCTGCCCGCCCACGGGCCGGTGGCGACGCGCGCCAGCACCGTCGCGTCGCTAGCCCCCAGGTCGGTGGCGATGTCCAGCCAGAAGCTCGCAGTGGTCCGCCCGCCATCGGCCCACTCCAGCTCGACCACGTCGCCGGGCGCAAGCGGTGCCACCTCCAGCACGTCACAGCCAATCAGCGGGCGGAGCGGACCGCCGTAGGGGCCGAGGTACACCTGATCGCGCTCGTCGCTGATGCCCGACCAGAACGAGATCACCGCGGTCGCGCCGCGCTCGACCGCGGCGCGGATGTTGGCTGCCTCCGCCGCCGTAACCAGGTACAGGCTCGGCACCAGCAGGGCCTGATAGCCAGCGAGTTCCTCGCCAGGCTGGCAGAAGTCCGCCGTCACCGACCGCCGGTACAGAGGCGAGTACAGCCACCGGAGCTGATCGAGCATCGACAGGTCGTGGGCCGGGCTCGCCGGGCTCTCCACTGCCCACCAGCTTGGCCAGGAGAAGATCATCGCGGCCGACGCCTGGACCGTGGCCGGGCCGAATGGCTCGGTGGCGGCAAGTTCGCGGCCAAGTCCGACAACCTCAGACCAGACCGGCGACGCCTGGCCAGAGTGCGACAGCATCGCGGAATGGAATTTCTCCGCGCCGGCCCTCGACGCGCGCCACTGGAAGAACAGCACGCCACTGGCGCCGCGCGCGAGTGCCTGATAGCTAAGCGCGCGCATCTGGCCGGGAACCTTGGGCACGTTCCGCTCGCGCCAGTTCACCCGGGACGCGGTCTGTTCCATCACGAGCCACGGCGCCGTCTTGTTCAGCGACCTGATCAAGTCGTAGTGCATCGCCGACGCTGCCGTGCTGCCCAGGTCGGCCGGGTCCGGATAGTTGTCGGTGGACACGACATCCAGCTCCGCCGCCCAGGCGAAATAGTCGAGCGGCTTGTGGAAGCCCATGAAGTTCGTGGTGACCGGCAGGTCCGGCCGGGCAGCCTTCAGCACTTCCTTCTCCGCCCGGAATTCGGTCAGGAACGCGTCGCTGCTGAACCGCTTGAAGTCCAGCACCTGACCAGGGTTGCCGAGCGTCGGAGTGTGCCGCGGCGGGATGACCTCGGCCCAGTCGCTGAAGCGCTGGCTCCAGAACGATGTGCCCCACGCCTCGTTGAGCGCCGCCACGGTGCCATAGCGGGCCTGCAAAAAGGACCGGAAGGCAGCGGCGTGATGCTCGCAATAGCAGTAGGGCACGTGGCAGGCGTACTCGTTGTGCACGTGCCACATGCGCAGCGCTTCATGGTCGCCAAGTTCGGCCGCGAGACGCTGCACGATGCGCCCGGACAACTCCAGGTACGCCGGGCTGCAGACACAGAAGTGCTGGCGGCTGCCGTGGCTGTAGCGTGCGCCACGATCGTCGACGGGCAGCGCGTCCGGGTAGCGCGTCGCGAGCCAGGGCGGCGGTGCCGCGGTCGGCGTCGCCAGGTCGACGCCGATGCCAGCTTCGCCCATCAGGTCGAGCACGTCGCGCAGCCAGCCGAACTCGAACTGTCCCTCGGCCGGCTCCAGCTGCGCCCAGGAGAAGACGCCGACGGTGACGAGGTTGACGCCGGCTTCGCGCATCAGCCGCGCGTCCTGTCGCCAGACCTCGCGCGGCCATTGCTCTGGGTTGTAGTCACCGCCGTAGAGCACCTGGCGGCCCAGCGGCCTGACGGCGCGCTCGACGGCCGCCGACGCGGTGCGCGGCTCCGGCACTGCCGTTTGCGTGGTTACGCCCTGGTCCATGCGCTCCGCTCTCCCTGTGGTTGGGTCCTTGGCTGCGTGCTCACTCGCCGACAATGGCGCCGAAAGTCAGGCCCCGCGCGATGTACTTCTGGAGGAAGGGGAACAGGACGAGCATCGGCAGCACCGACACCAGCGAACCCAGGATCACCTCCGGGTACAGCGGCTGGCCCGCGCCCGCCAGGTTAAGGTCGCTCGCCCAGGCGGACAGGCCGACCGTCAGCGGGAACCGGGTTGTGTCACCGAGCAGCACCAGTGGCAGGAAGTAGTTGTTCCAGGTGCCGATGAACGACAGCAGGAACAGCGTCACCATCCCTGGCATCAGCGCCGGCCTGGCCACCTTCCAGAAGGTAGGCAGCTCCCTGGCTCCGTCCACACGCGCGGCGTCCAGCAGGCTGTCCGGTACCGCGTCAGCGGCGAACAGCCACATGAAGTAGACGCCGAATGGATAGACCAGCAGCGGCAGGATGACGCCCTGGTAGCTGTTGATCAGGCCAGTGTCGTGCTCGAGCAGGAACAGCGGCACGACCAGCGCGGTCGTCGGTACCAGGAGCGAACCGACGACCAGCCCGAAGATCAGCCGCCGACCGCGGAAGCGGTATTTGGCCAGCGCGTACCCGCAGAGCGTGGACACTGCCGTGGCCAGTGTGGCCGTGACCAGGGCGTAGCCGGCGGAATTGGCGATCCAGTAGCCGAAGTAGCCGCCGTCGGTGGTGAACAGCAGCCGGAAGTTCTCCCCCCAGGACAGATGACTCGGCGGGAGGAACGTCGAGGTGTTGAAGAGCTGCCCGGTGGACTTGGACGAGGCGACCACGAGCCAGTAGATGGGCGCGACCACGTAGGCGGCCGCGATCAGCGCCACCCCAGTGCCGACCGTCGTCTTGGCCCGCCGCGCCGCCTTGGCGTGCACTCGGCGTGCGGGCGCTGGCCGCGCGCCCGCCGCTCCGGCGCTGTCTACCGTGCTGGCCGCGCTCACCGGGCCGCTCCTCGCGTGACGGCCGTCCGCACTGGCTGGCCGCCGCGGCGGCGCCGCTGCCGCACGATGCCATAGAACGCGCTGGTGGCCAGCACCGTGATGGCGGCAAGAATGATCGACTGTGCGGCGGCAAGCTGCTCGTTGCCAAACGAGAAGGCGGTGTTGTAAATGATCTGGTTGGGCGAGTAGGAGCTGCCGATGCTGGCGATGTCGTTGAGGATCATCGGCTCGTTGAACAACTGAAGCGTGCCGATGATCGAGATGATCGCGATGAACGCCACGGTCCGGCGGATCAGCGGCAGCTTGATCCGCCACGCGATCTTCAGCTCGGATGCGCCATCCATGCGGCCAGACTCCAGCACCTCCCGCGAGACGCTGGTCAGGCTGGTGAGCAGGATTGTCATGTTGTAGCCGGTCCACTCCCAGGTGACGATGAGCATCATCGCGTACAGCGCGAAGCGGTAGCCGAGCGGATTCAGCGGGCCGGCCGCCAGGCCGAGCAGATGCGGCACCTTCAGCGCGTTGTCGAGGTCCGGCTGCAGCAAGAACCCCCACATCACCGCCGCGATCACGCCCGGTACCGCGTACGGGAAGAAGTACGCGAGCGCGAAGAACTTCTTGCCCCAGCAGTACGGGCTGTCCAGGAACAGCGCCAGCACCACCGCCAGCACGATCATCACGGTGACCTGGATGACGCCGAAATAGGCCATCCGCACAACGGCGCTCCAGAACTGACCGTTGCTCACCACGCTGTGGTAGTTGAACAACCCCACGAACGCACTGGTCTGCGGCGAGCGCAGGCTCAGCACGATCGAGTAGGCAAACGGCGCCAGAAAGAAGCACAGGTACAGGACAAGGAACGGGGCCGACATTGCCAGCCCGGCCCCGCCCCTGCTCGCGGTCCTGCCGGGACGGCCAGGGGCCCTAAGGCCACTGGCCGCCCGGTCCAGGGTGGCGGTCACTGGGTGACCGAGTATCCGGCCGACTTGGCGTAACTGATGAGCTGCGATTCGGTGTTGACCAGCACCTGCGACCAGGCTTCCTTGCCGGCCGCTGCCTTGCCCATCTCGTTGGTCAAGAAGGTCCCGAGTTCGCTGTCCCAGGGGCTCCACTCGAACTTGACCGGCACTTCGGTCGCATAGGTGGAGAACTGGGAGTTGACGTCACCGGAGAAGTGCGGCACCGCCGCGGAGAACTCGGGCAGGGTGGCACGCGCAGACGCGGCGGGGAAAAGCCCGCGACCGCCGCCAGATGTGGTGGCCGGCTTCTCGTCGACCGCCAGACCGCTCTTGCTGGTGTTGATGAAGGAGGCGAACGTGGCCGCATCCTTGACGTCGGCCTTCGGGCAGTCCTTGGTCACCGCGTTGGTCGAGCCGCCCCAGTTGGCGGCGGCGTGCGAGCCCGCCGTCCACTGCGGCATCTGGGTGATGGCCCACTGCTGCGTCGAGCCTGATGGCAGGTAGGCGTCCACCATGTAGGTCGGCGACCAGCCAGCGCCGACCATCGCCGCGTAGCGGTCCTGGCCGATGTGGTGGCCCCAGTCGGCCGCGAAGTCCTGATCGACCGCAACCGCGCCCTTGGTGACCAGATTGCCCCAGAACTCCATGACCTTCTGCTCGAGCGGGCCGTCCACGTCCACCTTCCAGGTGCCGTTGGACTCAAGCTGATAGGGGAACGCCCCGGCCTGCCACCACAGCGCTTCCATCTGGTCGGCATCATTCGGCGCGAAGTACGTCAGGTACTGGCTTGGGTCGTCCTTGTGGAAGGTGATGGCATCCGAAGCGAACTGCGCCCACGTCGTCGGCACCGGCAGGTGGTACTTGGAGAGCTGCGACGGCTGGTACATCAGCGCCATCGGGCCGATGTCCTCGGGCATCGCGTAGACCTGCCCGCCCTGCGAGACCTGCCCCCACACCCAGGAGGGGAACTCGCTCTTGTAAGACGAGACGTACTGCGTGATCGGTACCAGGTCCTTCTGGCCGAGGAACTGCGGCAGGTGGTCGTACTCCACCTGGGTGATGCACGGGCCGGTGCCGCCCGCCAGCGCGGTGGTGAGCTTGGAGTAGAAGGTTCCGCCAGAGCCGTAATCCGGTGGCGGCGTGATCTTGATGTGCGGGTAAGCCTTTTCGAAGTTGGCGATGACGTCCTTGGGATTGGTCGTCCAACTCCACCATGACATCGTGACGTTGGTCGACGAGTTCGTCTGCGCGGTACTACCGCCACAAGCCGACACGACGCCACAGCACGCAAGCGCAGCCGTCCCGAGGGCGGCTAGCTTCGTGGATGCCCGGAAGGATCTTGCCGATCTGAGGGGTTTCATGGTTTCCTCCCTGAAACCAGCAGCAGGCGCTCGCCTGGAGCTACGGGGCCTATCGGCGGTAGCCTTGGGAGCGCTCCCAAGGCTGGGCAGGACTGTAGCAAAGCTGCGGGCGCATGGGAAGGGGATACTGAAACGGTCAGATTGGCAGAACTCAGGCCTTCAGTGGCGGGACCGCAGCTGGCAGCTCAGCACCCCCGCGGCATGGTTGTGGCACCGCGGGCGTATGCCGGCCCAGGGTGCGGCCTGGCTGTGGCACCGCGGTCGCATGCCACGCCCCGAACAAGCGTGGTCGTGGCTGCACGGTCGATAGCGCGCCTACAGCGTCACAACCGCGGCGGATGCGGCGCTGAGCTGGGGCGACGATCGCTCCCTACCTTGGGTCACGGGTCGCTTGCGGCGCGCATAGGATCCCAGCTACATGGCCGCGTCGTGTGAGGCGCCGGGAGCGCGCCCCGAGGATGCACAAACTGACGTGAGCGAATCGCCGCGTCAGAGTGCGGCGCGCCCCACCATCGAGGACGTGGCCCGGCTGGCAGGCGTCTCCCGGAGCACGGTGTCCAGGGTGCTCAACGGCGGGCTGCACGTGCGCCCCGAGGCGATCTCCCAGGTCAACCAGGCGATGGGGACCCTCGGCTATTCCGTGAACCAGGCGGCGCGCAACCTCGCCTCCGGGCGTACCGGCTCGGTCGCATTCGTGATCTCCGAGCAGCATGAGCATCTGTTCGGTGACCCGAACTTCGGCGTGCTGATCCGCGTGTTTTCCCGGGAACTGCGGACGTACGGGCGGCACCTGCTCGTGACCACCGCACAGGACTACGGCGAGGAGACCTTCCTCGGCGACTACCTGACAGCTGGGCACGTCGACGGCGCCTTGTTCGCGCTGCCGCACGAGGGTGAGGGCCTGCTGCACCGGCTGGCCGGCAGCGGCCTGCCGCTGGTGGTGCTCGGGCAGCCGCTCGGCTACGAGCACGAGTTGTCCTGGGTCGCGGTCGACGAGGTAGCGGCCGCACAAGAAGCCGTCCGTTACATGCTCGGAGAGGGGCGCACCCGCATCGGCACGATCACCGGCCCGCTGAACACCAGCAGCGGGCGCGGCCGGTTCGAGGGTTACCGGGCCGCCCTCGGCCCGCGGTTCGCGCCGGATCTGGTGGAGGCGGGTGACTGGTCAGCAGCCGCGGGCCGGGAGAGCGCCCGGGTCCTGATCAAGCGCGAGCCGGACCTGGACGGGTTGTTCGTGGCCTCGGACCTGATGGCCATGGCCGCGATGGCCGCGCTGCGTGAGGCCGGGCGGCGGATCCCGGACGACGTCGCGGTGGTCGGCTTCGACGACTCGACCGCTGCCGTCATGGCGGAGCCAGCGCTCACCACCATGCACCAGCCCTTCGAGCAGTCCGGCGCGGAGGCCGTGCGCATCCTGCACGACCTGATCGTTGGCGCGGCGACCGAGCCACAGCACGTCCTCGTGCCGACCCGGCTGATCCGGCGCGGCTCCGCGTGAGCTCTGCGTTCCCGGCTGCCTAGTCCCCGACCCGCTCGATGACAGGCGCGAACTCCCGCATGAACGGCTCGTGCACAGTCACGTAGGAAAAGCCCCACCGCTCCCGGCTGGCCCGCAACTGCGCCGCGATCTCGTCCGCGGTGCCGATCAGCAGATACGGGGTTGCGAGCACGTCGGCGAGGGTGGGCAGAGCGCGGTCGTCGGTCGCGCCGAGATTCTCGGCCGTCTGCCGGGCCTCGGCCACGATCTGCTCGGCCACCGCCGCGCGATCGTCGGTGACGACCACTCGCTGGACCAGCAGGTGCCACTCCACCTCGTCGGCTCGGTTACCGGCACACGCTCGGGCGAACTGCACGCGCTCGTCTAGTTCGCCGATCGTCGCGAGCCGCAGCGTGCCCGGCGGCTGCCCCTTGACCTGATAGACACCTGCCACGCCGACGATCTGCGCGTGCTCGCCAGCGATCCGCAGCACCGCGTCTGACGTACCGCCGACCAGCAGCGGCGGCCCGTAACCGCCGAACCCCGCGCGCTGCACCGGTTTGGGACTCGACCGGCCACCCCGCAACTGCTCGAACTCCGTGCTGAAATATCGCTGCACCGCGGTGATCGTCTCGGCCAGCCTGGCCGCCCGTGCCGACGGGCCTTGCCAGGCGATGCCGGCGGCGTCGAACTCCCACTTCATGTGCCCGGAGCCGAGGCCGACCTCCAGCCGCCCGTCGGTGAGGATGTCGGTGGTAGCGATCTCCCTGGCCAGCAAGGCCGGGTTCCAGAACGGCGCGTTGAGCACCAGCGTCCCCACCCGCATCCGGATCGTCGCCTCAGCCGCCGCGACGAGCAACGGGAACGGCGCCGGGATGCCGAGGTGGTCGGCGGAGAAGACGGTGTGGTAGCCATAGCCTTCGGCCTCGCGGCATTCGTCGGCGAAGGCCTGCCGGGACGTGACCCCGAAGATGTTGAAGGAAAAGCGGAATGCGCGCATGGTCACTACCCTGGTCCAGTACTGAGCCTGGTGCGAGCTGATTCTGCCCGCAGCAGAGCAGTTACTGCGGCGCCGCCCAGCCGGACCCGGCCACATACTCGCGGATGACCTTGGCGGGCACGCCGCCCACCACCGTGTGGTCGCAGACCTTGCCGCGGACCACGGCACCGGCCGCCACGACAACGTTCCGCCCGATGTCGGCGCCTGGCAGGATGACCGCGCCGGTGCCGAGCCACGTGCCTGCGCCGATGCGGACGCTGCTGTTGACCGGCCACTGCCGCCCCACCGGCATCTGTGGGTCGGCGTAGCTGTGATTCTGGTCGGTGATGTAGACGTACGGTCCGGTGAAGACGTCATCGCCGATCTCGATCGAGTGGTGCGCGATGATGTGGCTGCCACGCCCGATCACGCACCGGTCGCCGACCCGGAGCACCGGGGCCGGGCCGAGGTCATGGCCCGGAGCCATTCCCGCGCACAGCGTGACCAGCTCGGCGATCATGCATTTGTCACCGACTTCGATCCAGCGCTCGCCGTAGACGGCACCGGTCGGGAACGCCATCAGCGACCCGGCACCGAACCCGGCGAATCGCCGGCCAGCCGGTGACCAGGCGGTCACCGTACCGGCCTGCTGGAAGCGCCGCCAGGCGGCCTGGGCCAGGCCAGCTACCAGGGCGGCGCGTCGCCGGCCAAGCTCTCGTCGCAAGGGCATGGCCGTTAACGTACCGGGCGGCGGATCGCGCCGGAAGATCGACTATGTCCTGGGGTGGCGGCAGGAGGCCGAGCAGGCCAGGCGGGCGCAGCTGACGAAACCGCTCAGGCGGATGCGGGCGCGGCGGTTCAGGCAGGCGTCGCGGCTGCGAGTTGCCCGCACGCGCCATCGATCTGCCGGCCGCGCGTGTCCCGGACCGTGACCGGGATGCCCCGCGACGCCAGCCGGTCAAAGAACTCGTCGGCCACCGCCGGGGCAGACGCGGTCCACTTCGACCCAGGCGTCGGGTTCAGCGGGATCAGGTTCACGTGCGCGAGGCGACCGGCGAGCAGGCCGGCCAGCAGGTCGGCTCGCCACGCGTGGTCGTTGACGTCCCGGATGAGGGCGTACTCGATGGACACGCGGCGTCCGGTTGCGGCGGCGTAACCCCAGGCCGCATCCAGGACATCGGCCACGGGCCACCGTCGGTTCACGGGCACGAGGTCGTTGCGTAGCTCGTCGTCTGGCGCGTGCAGCGACACCGCTAGCCGCACCGACAGGCGCTCGGCGGCGAGCCTCTCGATACCCGGCACGAGGCCTACTGTCGACACAGTGACGCCTCGCTGTGAGATGCCGAGGCCAGCCGGAGAAGGCTCAGTGATGCGCCGCACCGCGGTGAGCACGCTGTTGTAGTTAGCGAGTGGCTCGCCCATGCCCATGAAGACGACGTTGGAGACCCGGCCCGATCCGCCGGGCACCTCGCCCCGCGCCAGCGCCCGCGCTCCGGTGACGACCTGCGTCACGATCTCCGCCGCCGACAGGTTCCTGGTCAGTCCGGCCTGACCGGTGGCGCAGAACGGGCACGCCATGCCGCAGCCCGCCTGCGACGAGACGCACATCGTGACCCGGTCTGGGTAACGCATGAGCACGGACTCCAGACGCGCCCCGTCCGCCGCCTGCCACAGCGTCTTGCGCGTCGTACCGCCGTCGCATTCGAGCTCACGCCGCGCGCTGAGCAGGGCGGGCAGCAGCGCAGTGGCCAGGTCAGCCCGGACGTCAGCGGGCAGGTCCGTCATCTCGGCCGGGTCGTCGGTGAACCGGCCGAAGTAATGCCTGGACAGCTGGTCAGCGCGGTAGCCGGGCAATCCGAGTTCGGCGACGGCCGCCCGTCTGGCTGCCTCGTCCATGTCCGCGAGGTGCCGGGCCGGCTTGACGCGGGGCCGCCGGGCGGCGTCGCTGGGCGGCAGCAACCCGATCGGCAGCAGCCCGATCGGCGTTGCCGCGTTAGCCATGAACCGCTCCCTGCTGACTAAGCCCGTTGACCTGCACAGATTCGGGTAGATTTCGGTATGTGCCGACGCTGCGAAGAGGGCAGAACCTGCCACCAAGGATAGCTGCGCCCCGCAGCGGGCTAGTCACCCTGCTGGAGAGCGTCAGCCCGTATGGCAGCCGCCGGGTCGTAGTCGAGTCCGACGGGACGACGACCTCGGCATACCTGGACGGCCGGTCCGGCCCGGTCGGGGCGACGTGGATTGCCAATCACGCCGAGGCGCCCGAGACCATCGACTTCGCGCGCCTGCAGGCGGGCCTGCCACCGGAGATGCCGGCCGAGCACACCAAGCATCCGCAGGGGCGACCGCCGATCGCGGCGGATTCGTTGTCCGCGGTCTGGTTCGAGGAAGGCGACGGCGTCGCAATCCTGGAACACAAGGAGCCGCTCGCGGTCATTCCAGGGTGGTCGGACATGTCCAGGGGCCTGCCAGGCTACAGCCGCGAGGTCCTCGGCCAGACCCCGTTCGGATGGTCGCTTGACGACGCGCTGGACGGCCTTGGCCTGCGGATACAGCAGGCCTCTCAGTTCTGGCGCTGGCGATCGAGCCCCGGCTCCTGGGCCCTGTTCCAGGAGGCACTGCTCGGCCATCTGCTCACCAGGCTGGGGCCTGGCGGCGGTTACTGGGACGTCAGCGGCGGCAAGACGCCGCTCGTCGGCGTGTCCGAACGCCCGGCGGCCGGCCGGCGTCCGTTCACGGTGCTCTCCACCGTCGGCATGAGCTGCCAGCGGATGCCGGTAGTGGAGCAAATGGGCCCAGACGCCGTGGAGCGAGCCAGGGTGGAGCTCGCACTGGCCACGACCATGCCGAGCGCAGACGCGGCGCGAATCTTCCTCTGGCTAGCGCAACTCCCCTGGCGCGAGGTGACCTGGGTGGGGAACGGCCACATCATCCCTTGGTACCACGAGCCCGCGACCTTTCCGCTGGGCGGTGGCAACGAGGCAATCCTGCTCATCGATGACCCGGCTCGGCTGCCCGGCCCGGAGGTGCCGCGGCTCAGCGGCTTCCGCAGTAGCAACGAGCCGGTTCGCTGGCTGTGGATCATCCCCATAAATGAGCGTGAGCGCCGGCTCGCGGGCGAACGCAGCACCGGCAGCCTGGTGACTCAGCTTGCAGCGCAGCGCCGTAGCTGGGTCTACACCACCTGACGGCCAGCGCGGTCGCCAGCCGCCGACGGCCAGTCCGAGTTCGCCGCTTCCTCCATACCTTTAATGCACTTTGCGTTGTTGCCAGCGCGACTTTCATCGATCCTGCGGTCGTGGGTAGGGTGAATTTGTCCCTTTGCTGACTGCAGGATCGGCGAAAAGTCGGTCTCAGGCACCTCTTTTGACACCGGCACGTGGTTCCCTGGAGACAGGGACGTGGGGAGGCGCATCGTGACACGAGGCAAACGAGCCGGCGAGCCGGCGGTTGCCGGCATCCCGGACTTGGCTCGGGCTATCGCGGCAGCTGCGCGAGCTGGCTCCGCTGCGCGGCCCACGCGCCGAGCTGGCGATCGGGGCACATCTCGCGACTGGTGCGCCGATACGGTCCGTCCGCCGCGCGACTGGTGCAGCGACGACGCGACCCCACCGCGGCAGTGGTGCGGCAGCACTCCGCCGGTCCCGGCGCCACGTGCGGGCCGCCCGGTGAGCTGACTCCGCGCCTCGCGCAGCGAGCAGCAGCCGAAGCTGCGCGCCATCCGCTGGCCCGCTCTTGTCTGCCTCAATCTGTGTGCTCGCGGCGCAAGCAGCGGCCGAGCTGGCGGGCTTGGCGCGTTCCGGGCTTGAAGCCGGTATTGACCTTAGACGGCGTGACCGTTCGACACGAAGATCGCCAGCAGCAACCAGGTGATGGGGGCCGTGACCAGCAGGGAATCGATCCGGTCCAGAATGCCGCCGTGGCCGGGCAGCAGGTGACCCATGTCCTTAATATCCAGATCGCGCTTGATCATCGACTCGGCCAGATCGCCGAGAGTCGCCGCCGCGACAGCGGCAGCGCCCAGGATCAGGCCCTGCCAGGCGTGGCCACCAAGCAGCGCGGGAACCATGATGCCGCCGCCAACCAGGCAGAAGACGACCGAGCCGGCCAGACCCTCCCAGGTCTTCTTCGGGCTGATGACGGGAGCCATCAGGTGCTTGCCCAGCAGGACGCCGGCCGCGTATCCGCCGGTATCACTGCAGACGGCCAGCACCACGAAGATCAGTGCGCGCCGCGAGCCGTCCGGCTCCAGCAACATGAGCGAGACGAACATCGCCATCAGTGGCAGGTACGCGATGGCGAAGAAGCCAGCCGTCACGTCGCGGACATAGCCTGCGGCCCCGCCGCGCAGGCGCCAGGCCAGCACCGCGATGGCCGTCAGTGCCAACGCGCCGAGTCCCCATCGGGTCTGTTCCCAGTAGGCCAGCGAGACCATGGCCACGCCGCCGACCGCGACGGGGATCAGCGGCAGGCGGATCTCCCGGGTGCCGAGCGCGTGCCCGAGCTCCCAGAGGCCAGCGCCGACCAAGATCCCCATGTACAGCAGGAACGTCGCCTTGACCGTGAACAGCGTGAGCAGCACGAGGCCGCCCAGGCCCAGGCCGACGGCAAGCGCGGCCGGCAGGTTGCGCCCGGTTCGGATACGGCGCCTCCCGGTCTGCGCGGTCGCCCCGCCGGGGCTCCGCGTGGTGTCATCTTCGAGCCGCAAGCTAGACCTCGAGAAGCTCGGCTTCCTTGTGCTTGAGCAGCTCGTCGATCTGCGCCGTGTAGCTATGCGTCAGCTCGTCCAGCTCCCGCTCAGCCCTGCGGCCATCGTCCTCGCCGGCCTCGCCGTTCTTCACCAGCTTGTCGATCGAGTCCTTGGCGTGCCGACGAACGTTGCGTATCGACACCCGGCTGTCTTCGGCCTTGCTCCTGGCGACCTTGATGTACTCCTTGCGGCGCTCCTCGGACAGATCAGGGAACACGACGCGGATGATCGTACCGTCGTTAGAGGGATTTACTCCGAGGTCGGAGTTCCTGATCGCCTTCTCGATTGCGGCCATTGAGCCCTTGTCGTAGGGCTGCACGATGACCATCCGCGGCTCGGGCATGTGGAACGACGCCAGCTGGTTGACCGGCGTCAGTGTGCCGTAATACTCCGCCGTGATCTTGTTGAACATCGACGGATGCGCCCGACCGGTACGGATGCCAGTGAAGTCCTCCTTGGCGACGGCGACTGCCTTCTCCATCTTCTCCTCAGCCTCGAGGAGACTCTCGTCTATCACTTCGGGCTCCTGTGCGTTGGTAGGTGTCCAGTCTGCTGCGTCGCCACCGTCTAGTGGTAGGCCTATCTCACTCTCATCCGGCGGCTGCCGGTCATGGCGGTCATCACCGGCCCGACCGGCTCACCAGCGTGCCGATCCGCTCACCGCGGACTGCGCGGACCACGTTGCCGTCTCCCATCAGGTCAAACACGACGATCGGCAAGTCATTGTCCATGCAAAGGCTGACCGCGGTGGCATCCATGACGCGAAGTTCTCGCCGCAGCACCTCGGTGTAGTCAAGGTGGTGGAAGCGCACCGCATCCGGGTGCTCCCGGGGGTCCGCGTCATAGACACCGTCGACCTGGGT
Organism: Streptosporangiaceae bacterium; assembly: GCA_036495585.1. Taxonomy (GTDB): domain Bacteria; phylum Actinomycetota; class Actinomycetes; order Streptosporangiales; family Streptosporangiaceae; genus JAJYUU01. Next base: position 22,160 of record DASXMP010000079.1, on the reverse strand, counting down.
GCCCTTGAGCACCGCCTCAGCCCCGATTTCCAGCGCCCGCTGGGCGGCGCACGTATCCGTGGAAAAGAACGGCTGGCCGAGGCCGGCGCCGAAGATCACGACCCGGCCCTTCTCCAGGTGCCGGATCGCCCGCCGCGGGATGTAGGGCTCGGCGACCTGACCCATCGTGATCGCCGTCTGAACCCTGGTCTCCACGCCGAGCTTCTCCAGCACGTCCTGCAGCGCCAGGCAGTTGATCACCGTGCCGAGCATGCCCATGTAGTCGGCCCTGGACCGGTCGATGCCCCGCTCGGACAGCCTTGCCCCGCGGAACATGTTGCCGCCGCCGACGACGGCCGCGATCTGATAACCGTCCCTCACCGCTGCGGTGATCTCCCGGGCGAGGTGGATGACCACGTCCGGAGAGATACCGAGCGGCTCCTCGCCGGCGAAGGCCTCCCCGGACAGCTTCAGCACCACGCGGCGCCAGCTATGCCTGGCGTCCGGGGATGCCAGATCCGTCCCGGACCCGGTACCGGGCTCTCCGGCCGGGCTGGCTGTCACGGCGACACCGTCCTCCGCCAGGGTCAACCTGCCTGGCCGATCTCGAACCTCGCGAACTCCAGGACGCTGGCCTTTTGATCGGCGAGCAACTGCTTGACGGTCTTCTTCGGTTCCCGGACCGAAGCCTGCTCGATCAGCACGATGTCCTTGAGGAAGGCGTTGACGCGGCCGTCCACGATCTTCGGGATCGCCTGCTCGGGCTTACCCTCTTCCCTGGTGACCTGCTCCGCAATCCGGCGCTCGTTCGCGACCACGTCCTCCGGGACCTGGTCTCGGGTGATGTACTGCGGTCGCATAGCCGCGATCTGCTGGGCGATGTCCGGCGCAATGCCCGCGCCAGCGTCGTCGAGGCGGACCAGGACGCCGATGTATGGCGGCAGCGCCGGATCCTTCTTGTGCAGGTAGGTGGCCACATAGCCACCGGTGAACCGGGCGTACCGGCCGAGCTCCAGCTTCTCCTTGAGCGAGGCGCTGGCCTCCTCGATCAGCGCCTGGGCGTTCTGCCCGGGCCGGACCTCGAGGCCGAGAACCTCAAGGCGGTCGCCCGCCTCAGCGGCCAGCGCGGCCGTGGCAATGTCGCCGGCAACCTGCTGGAACAGGTCGGTCTTCGCGACGAAGTCGGTCTCGCAGTTCAGCTCGACCATCACGCCGGTACCGGTGCCGGACAGCAGCGAGGTGACCAGGCCGTTCCCGGCGGTCCGCTGCGCGCGCTTCGTAACGTCCTTGGCGCCCTTGATACGCAGCGCCTCGACGGCAGCATCAAAGTCGCCGTCGGCGTCGACCAGGGCATTCTTACAGTCGAGCATGCCGGCGCCGGTCAGCTCCCGCAGTCTCTTCACGTCGGCGGCCGAGTAGTTCGCCATGTCCCCATCTTTCGTTGTCGTCTGTTGACCGGTCTTCCCGGCCGGTCGTCTCTGGCCGACTGCGGCCCGGCCGTTCCTCTGCCGGTCGTCGCCTCGAGCCGGTCGTCGTCCTGGCCGGTCGTTGCTGCCTTGTCGGCCCGTCGGCCCGGGCCGGGCCGTCAGTCACGGTCGGTCGGTCCGGCTGAGCCTGCCGCTACGGCCCGCCGTTCGAGGGGCCTGTGCGGCCATCGTCACTGGCCGCCGCGTCCTGGCCAAGTTCGCACGTCCGAGTCCGCTAGCCGAGTGCCCGGCCGAGGCCGTCTGGCCGGAATCCCGGCCAGACGGTCGGCAGGTCAGGCCGGTCAGGCCGTCGGTGCTGGCGACTCGGCAGCGCCATCCTTGTCGCCTTCGTCAGCGGCAGCCGGGGTCTCCGCCGTGGCCGGGGTCTCCGCCGTGGCCGGGGTTTCCGCCGTGGCCGGGGTTTCCGCCGTGGCCGCAGTCGCTGAGGTCGCCGAACCGTTAGCCGCGACGCTCTCGCTCGTCGGGGCCGATGCAGCCGCGGCCTCTTCGTCCGCCTTGCGCTCGAGGAGCTCCCGCTCCCACTCAGCCAGCGGCTCTGCGACACCGATCTCGCCCTCGGTCGCGGCCGGGGCGGGCTTGTCATCGCCCGATCCGGCACCGGCCCGCGAGATCAGCCCGTCGGCCACCGCGTCAGCGACCACGCGCGTGAGAAGGGAGACGCTCCGGATCGCATCGTCGTTGCCCGGAATCGGGTACTGGACCTCGTCCGGGTCACAGTTGGTGTCGAGGATCGCGATGACCGGGATACCAAGCTTGCGCGCCTCGCTGACCGCGATGTGCTCCTTCTTGGTGTCCACCACCCACAGCGCACTCGGCACCCTGGACATGTCCCGGATGCCGCCGAGCGACCGGTCCAGCTTGTCCCGCTCGCGCCGCAGCTGCAGTAGCTCCTTCTTGGTCAGGTTAGAGCCAGCGACGTCGTCGAAGTCGATCTCCTCGAGTTCCTTCAGCCGCTGGAGCCGCTTGTAGACAGTGCCGAAGTTCGTCAGCATCCCGCCCAGCCAGCGCTGGTTGACGAAGGGCATGCCGACGCGGCGCGCCTGCTCGGCGATCGCCTCCTGGGCCTGCTTCTTGGTGCCGACGCAGAGCACTGTGCCGCCGTGCGCGACGGTTTCCTTGATGAAGTCGTAGGCGCGGTCGATGTAGTCGAGCGACTGCTGGAGGTCGATGATGTAGATGCCGTTGCGCTCGGTGAAGATGAAGCGCTTCATCTTCGGGTTCCAGCGCCTCGTCTGGTGACCGAAATGCACGCCGCTTTCGAGCAGCTGGCGCATGGTGACGACCGGAGCCATGCCGGTGTCCCCTTCCTGTTCACGGCGCGCTGCCGACACGGCCAGGCGCCTTCCGGTTACGAGTCCTGGCGTCCGTACGTCCTCGCCGCGGAATCATCTCCCGCGGACCGGTGAGGAGCGTCCTGCACGGCTCTGAGCGCTGGTACCTGATGGAAAGGAACCTCGACGCCGACGTGCCGTCCAGCAAGCGGACGCGCGAATTTGGCCAACCGGGGCCGCGCATGCCAACGCGACCCACGAGAGAGGCCTGGGACTAGTTTACATGCTGGTCGGCGAGGTCCGCCGCCGGTCAGGATCGCGGATGTGCCTGCTGATAGACCGCAATCAGCCGATCAATACTGACATGCGTGTAAATCTGAGTCGTAGCCAGCGAAGAGTGCCCGAGGATCTCCTGCACGCTCCGCAGGTCAGCGCCGCCTTCTAGCAGATGGGTCGCAGCCGTATGGCGGATGCCGTGGGGTCCGGTGTCGGTCACTGAGCCGACGGCGGCGATCCGGTCGTGCACGACCCGGCGTACGGTCCGCGGATCAATCCGACGGCCCTGCACACCGAGGAAGAGGGGGTAGCCCGGGGCAGCGGCCGAGGTAGACCTGGCCACCCCTCGCCCAGCGGCGCCCGACCCGGCCGCCCTCGACCCGGCGGCTCTCGACCCGGCCGCTTGTGACCCTGGGGCCCTCGCCATGGGGGCCCTCGCCATGGGCGCGGCGGCCTTCGTTGTCGCCGAGCGCAAGGACGCCGTCAGTGTCGGCCGACCGCGTTCCTGCCAGGCCTCTACCGCCCGCAAGGCCGGGATGCCGACCGGGACCACTCGCTCCTTGCTGCCTTTGCCGAGCACACGAACAGTACGCCGCTCCAAGTCGAGGTCGCCGAGGTCGAGCCCGCAGAGCTCACTCACACGGATGCCCGCCGCGTAGAGCAGTTCCAAGATCGCCGTGTCCCGCAACTGGACAGCGGTCGCAACTGGATCGTTCCCGGACGCAACCGGGCCGTTGGTTTCTCTAGCCGCATCGCCTGCGTCCCCGACCCGATCTGCGGCACCGCCCGTAGGGTCGGGCCCACCCCGAGCCGGGCCCGCATCACCGCCAGCCGCGCCTGCGCCACCGCCAGCGGGGCCTGCGCCACCACGAACCGGACGGACTCCGCCCAGCGCCGGATCGACCCCGCCCGGCTCCGCATCGCCCGGTTCGCTGGATCGCGGGCCATGACCTGGAGTCCGGCCCAGGGGGCCGGACAGCACCCTGGCGATTTCATCGTGTGCGAGGACATCCGGCAAACGCCGGTGCACTTTGGGGGTACCCAGGTGCAGGCCGGGATCGCCGTCAATCAGGCCCGACCGGCGGCCAAACGCGGTGAATGACCGCGCTGCCGCCGCCCGCCGGGCGATCGTCGAGCGCGCTTGCCCGGCCCGGTGCTGGGCCGCTAGCCAGCCTCGCAGCACGCCGATATCGAGATCGGCTATCTGCGCGCAGCCATCCTCGGCAGCGAAGCTGAGCAACGAGGCCACGTCGGCCAGGTAGGCCCGGACAGTATGCGGAGACAAGCCCCGCTCGGCCGATAGATGCCTGCCGAACGCATCCACCGCCCCGGGCATGTCCCCCGGTAGCGGGCCATGGCGCGACACCGGCTCGGCGGACGCGCTGGCGACGGGCTGTCGAGGCATGTGGCCAGTGTGCCGCCGCGCCGACCGCCAGACTAGTGACCGCGCCGCCAGTCCCTCCCTGCCTAGCAGGTCGCTGCGCCGACGACTATCAGGGCGCGGCCGCGGCCCACTTGCGCAGTCGTCGCTCAGTTAGACGGTCGCGGATCGCTTCCTGGTCCCGGTCAATCCACGGTCCCGGTCACTCCACGGTCCCGGTCACTCCACCGTCTGGTCACTCCACCGCCGGTCACTCCACCGTCACACTCTTGGCGAGGTTGCGCGGGCGGTCCACGTCGTTGCCCAGCGCAACGGCCGCGTGATAGGCGAGCAGCTGAAGTGGGACTGAGAGCAAGATCGGATCGAGCTCAGGCTCGTTCTTCGGGATGGCCAGAACGTCGTCAGCCAGCTGACCGTCCGGCACCGAATGGCCCACCAAGACAACTCGGCCTTGCCGAGCCCTGATCTCGCCGAGCGTGGAGAGATTCTTGTCCACCAGCTCGTCATCCGGGACGATCGCGACCGTCGGCAGCTCCGGCCCGACCAGGGCGAGCGGACCGTGCTTCAGTTCGCTCGCAGGGTAGGCCTCCGCGTGGAGATATGACACCTCCTTGAGCTTCTGCGCCCCTTCACGAGCCACCGGCCAGCCGCGGACGCGGCCCAAGAAGAACATGCCCCGGTATTGCGAGAGGTCCTTTGCCAGCTCAGCGATCTCTTCCTCACGAGCCAGGATCTCGTCGATCTGCCCGGGCAGGTTGCGCAGTCCGTTCGCGATCCGCCTGCCGTCAGCGGGTGAGAGGTCGTGGATGCGGCCGAGGTGCAGCGCGAGCAGCGCGAAGACGGTCGCAGTCGCGGTGAAGGTCTTCGTCGACGTAACCGAAACCTCCGGTCCGGCGTGCAGGTAGACACCGCCGTCACACTCACGCGCGATCGTGCTGCCGACCGTGTTGACCACGCCGAGCACGCGCCCGCCCTTGCGCTTGACTTCCTGGACAGCGGCCAGCGTGTCGTATGTCTCACCCGACTGGCTAACGCCGATATAGAGGGTCCCCTCCTCAATCACCGGCGCGCGGTACCGGAATTCCGAAGCAGGCTCGGCGTCTGCTGGCACCCTGGCCAGCTCTTCAATCAGCTGGGCGCCAAGCACACCCGAGTAGTACGCGGACCCGCAGCCGAGGATCTTGACCCGCCTGATGCCCCTGGCGTCCCGTGGGTCCAGATTCAGGCCACCAAGATGGGCGGTGTTGAACCTGTCGTCCAGCCGACCGCGCAGTACTCGCTCCACTACGCCTGGCTGCTCGTGGATCTCCTTGTGCATGAAGTGGGCGTGCCCGTCCGCCTCGTAGCTGGCCACGTCCGCCTCGACCACGGCGGCCTGCTTGGTGGTACGCCGAGCATCCAGTGTCGAAGTGCGGAAGCCGTCCGCTTGCAGTGTGGCGATCTCACCGTCATCGAGGTGCACGATCTGGCGGGTGTAGCGAACGAGCGCGGAGACATCGGATGCGGCGAACATTTCCTTGTCGCCGATCCCAAGTAGGACCGGGCTGCCGTTCCTCGCCACTACAAGCCGGTCCGTAGAGCGCGCGTCCAGGACCGCGAGGCCGTAAGTGCCGACGACCGGCTGCAGCGCCAGCCGCACTGCTTCCTCCAGGTCAGGTCCCTGCGTACCATCGTCCGGACCGGCCTGTGCTGCGATCAGATGGGCGAAGATCTCGCTGTCAGTCTGCGACAAGAACTCGGCGCCCCGAGCGATCAGGCCAGCCCGGAGTTCCTCGGCGTTCTCGATGATGCCGTTGTGCACGACGGCAATGTGGCCGCACACGTGTGGATGAGCATTCACATCGCTCGGTTCACCGTGGGTGGCCCACCGAGTATGGCCGATGCCGGGGCTGCCCTTGAACCTCGCCGGGACGTCGGAGGCGAGTTCTGAGACCCGCCCCTTCGCCTTCCTTACGCGCAGATCACCGCTTCTTCCGACGACCGCGATACCAGCCGAGTCGTACCCGCGGTACTCCAGCCTCGCCAGGCCCTCGAGCAGGATCGGGACACTGTCCCGGCTACCGATATAAGCGACGATTCCACACAAAGCGTCCTCCTCATCCGTAGACGATCCTGCGCAGCTGCCTCAGCGAGTACTTCGGTCCCACAAACCTCCGCAGCGGAAGCTCGGCCGCAATCTCACCGAATGCGCGATCGTTGGTCAGCCCGCGGGCCTTGAGCTCCTGATGGCGCCTTCGGACAAACTCCTCGGACGACTCCGAGAAATACCCGAGGACATCAGCGACGACTCGCGATGCCTCCGAGTGGCTCAGCGGGCAGGTCTGCACTAGGTGCGATACCAGCTCGCCATGCTCCGTCTCTCCGGCCATGCCCCTAATAACTACCCAGATTCTTCATGGTTTTCAAGAATCCTGCCCGAAATCGGGCAGGATTCGCAGGTAACTTGTCGCTAGCTTAGCTTGCTGGCTCGCCAGCCCTTGTCGGTCCACTGCACAAAACCCTCGGCCGCGAGTACCCCGAGGCAGCGCATGGCCGTGTCCAAGTCCACGCCGGCCCGGACGGCGATGCTGGCCGGACCGCGACCACCGCGAGGCGGCACCTGCTCAAGGACGGCGGCAGCGACCGGCTCGAGCCGGTCACGCGGCCTGGCCGGCCCGTGGCGCAGCCCGGACGACGGCAGCGCGCCCGGCGGCTCGATGTGCTCGATGATGTCTCGCGCGCAGGTGACGCACATGGCGCCGTAGTCCCTGATCAGCTCGTGACAGCCAGCTGATTGCGCTGAGGTCACGGGACCGGGCACGGCCATCACGGGCCGGCAGAGGTCGCGGGCGTGGCGGGCCGTGTTGAGCGCACCGCTGCGCAGCGCGGCCTCAACCACGACGGTGCCGCGACTCAGCGCGGCAATGATCCGGTTCCTGACCAGGAAGCCCGGCCTGGTGGGGCCCGAGTCTGGTGGGCATTCGCTGACGAGCGTGCCTTGCGCGGCGACCGCCGCGAACAGGCTTGCGTGGCCCTGTGGGTATCCGAACTCCAGGCCGCCAGCCAGAACCGCGACCGTCTGGCCGCTCGCGGCCAGCGCACCCCGATGGCAGGCGGCATCGATCCCGTACGCGCCACCAGACGCCACTGTGTAACCGTGCTCTGCGAGCGTGGCCGCCATCTCGACCGCGACGTGGTCGCCGTACCCGCTAGCGGCACGCGAGCCGACCATGGAAATGGCGCTCAGGCACGCAACTCGGAGATTCGCACAGCCGCGGAGCCACAGCAATAAAGGCCGCGAATCGCCAAGGTCCTCGAGTTGCGCCGGCCACTCGTCGTCGCCGGGCACCACCAGGCGCAGACCGCGCTCCTGCCACGAGGCCAGCCGGGCAACGCTCGGCAGTTCGCCGAGCCTCGTCCGCCACCGGGACACCGCCTTGGCAAGGCCGAGCTCCAACGGCTGGCTCGCCAGCACTGCCTCGCCGTCGCTGCCGGCGCCTTTGATGGCCGCCAGCATCTCAGTCGCAGACATCCGCCGTAGCGCGGCGCCCATGACCGGGTCTCCAGGCGAAGCCAGGAAACTCAGTGCGATTCGCGCTCGGCGCTCGACGTCGGGGCTCATCGTGACCACCTCCGGTCACGACCCTGCCCGAGCCCGCGGCTAGACCGCTGATCCGCGATAGCGACTGTGGACAACTAGCCAGCGACAGCGCGCGATGTGGATAACGGCGCGTTCCTGTTGACGTCAGATTCCCTAGAGGGAACCCCCGGCATCGCTTACGGGCCGACTCAAGGGACGCCTCGGGGTCGCGGTCGCGGTACATGACGGTCTTCTCGTCAAGCAACGGCCGAGAGGGCCGTAGCTGGCGGGCCTGCCTTTGTCGTCAGACATCTCGGCCGCTGCCTTGACCGTGCCCGCAGGGAAATGAGACATCCGCGGCAGGTGGGGATGTTGGGCCGCGCCTGCTCTCAGAGCTTGATCACAGTCCGCACCCGCACGGTGCCAACAGGGGCGAGCAGGCTCACCGCCCGGTGCTTCAAACGCGGGACACAGTAGCGCGTTCCCTTCGGGAAATGTGTGCCTGGCCTGGAATAACAAGTGGCTAGTGAGCACCGCCGTGTGCTATCCCCGTGGATGTGGAGAACCGGGTCGTTTCTCTGGTCATAGATGCCACGGACGCCGAGCTGCTGGCCCGGTTCTGGGCAGCGGCGCTGGGCTGGCAGGTCGTCAACCGCGGCGGCTACGGCGTGTCGATCGGAATCGACGACGGCCCCTTTGAGATCGACTTCCGGTCCGTGCCGGACGGCCCGAAGTCCGTCAAGAACCGGCTGCACCTCGACATCAAACCGGTCAGCCGACACCAGGCGGCCGAGCTTGACCGGCTGCTTGCTCTGGGCGCGCGCCAGGTCGACGTGGGCCAGGGATCTCGCAGCTGGTATGTGCTGACCGACCCCGAAGGCAACGAGTTCTGCTTGTGCCGTCCCTGACCTGCGGGCCAGGCCGTTCCGGGCCCCTGTCACCAGCCTTCAAGCCGCGACGATGGGGAACCGCCCGCAGTCCATAGCCGGAACGCATGCGCGAGCGCCCGCAGCGGCGGTAGCCGTCCTTTCATATGCTTCGTCTTGAAGGGTACGGCGGGAGTTCAGGCATCCCTTGTTCGCAGGAGCCACGCGGCTAGCGCCAGCGCCGCCGCGGTGTAGGCAGCGAGCACGGCGAGGCTGACCCATGGGCTGATCGGGAAGTAGCCGTTGGGTGGTGTGTAGTCGCTGGTTACCAGGCTGGAGCGGGGCAGGGTTGCCTGGATGGCGAAGGCGGCGGTGGGAGCGAACCGCATCAGCCAGTTCCCGGACTGGGAGCCGAGAATGCCCGGCAGCACCAGGAGCGTGATGCCGGCGGCGACCGTGAAGGCGCCGCGTCGCAGCATCATGCCCAGTGCCACGGCGAGTGCCGCAGCGAGGCCCAGGAACAGTCCGGTGCCGATGATGACCCGGGCCAGGTCGGGCCCGCTTTGCGGGAAGAGATAGCTCCCGTTGGCGGCCAGGACGTGGCGGGTGATCACTTCGGCGATCGCGGTTGCGATGGCTCCGGCGGCGAAGGCCAGCGATCCGGCGACGGCGGCCTTGGCGGCCAGGACACGGCCGCGGCACGGGCTGGCGGTGAAGGTGGTGCGGATGAGCCCGCGGCGGTACTCGGAGGTGGCGTACAAGGTGCCGAGCACGATGACGGACAGCAGCGCGACGATCGTGCCGTTGACGATGCTTGCGCCGGCCCACTGGGGAGAGAGGATGTCACCCACGAGCGGCGCGACGTCGCCGGACCCGCTGATGGTGAACGCGCTGGGGGATCGCTCCTGCCAGGTGCGGGCCGGCGACTCGTAGGGGTAGTAACCCGAACCGGTGATCGCATCCGGCGTCCAGGAGCGGCGCGCAAGGTCACCTCGGGCAGAGACCTGGTCGAAGGCGGCGGTGGCGACACTGGACGCCGGGGCAGCGGCCCCGGCAGGTAGGTAAGCCGGGGAGGTGACGAACGGCCCGATCTGGACCGTGCGGGGCAGGCCGGTCAGGCGGACTGTGCCGATCTTGGTCCAGCTGGCGCCGTCCGTGGAGTCGTAACTGGTGATGAGGTCGCCGGTCCGGGTGAGTCGCAGCCACCGGGGGGAGGACGGCCCGACTGGCCCGGCCAGGCCCGGCCGGTCGTGGGTGTAGTTGTACTGCATCCGGACGCCATGGGAGCCGGTGACCATCACCGCCGCATAGTCGGTTCCCTGCCTCGTGTTCGGCTCGAGGATGATTCCCGCTTTGGCCCACGGTGCCAGTCCACGGTCCAGTTGCGAGTCCGGTCCGCCCCTGGCTGACGTGCCGAAGGCGTTGCCGGAGGTGGGAGCAGGCGAGGCGTACGCTCCCGAAAGGGCGACGACCCGGGCCGTGAGGGTCCCGTCGCCAGTCAGTGTCTGGTGCAGGAACATGTAGGTGTCGGAGACAGCCTCGCCCCCTGGGCCGGTGGGTACGGAAGGCTCGGCATAGCGGCTTTCGAACGCGCTGAGGTAGGACAGGAGCACGAACATGACTGCGGCCGCGCAGAGCGCGATGACCCAGCCGCGGACCGTCCTGAACTTGGTCCACTCGGCGCGCAGCAGCCGCGTGAAGCTGGCCCGGGCTGGCCGCGCGGCTGGCGGGGACGGCGTGATCGTGGTCATAACTCCGCCTGCCCGGCCCGCGCGTCTGGACCCCCGGACTGGTACTCGACCGCGTCCTTGGTGAGCTCCAAGTAGGCCTGCTCCAGGGTCGCCCGGTGGGCGGTCACCTCCGCGAACGGCACGGAGCCTTCCGACAGCAGCGCCACGACCCGCTCGGCAGGAAGCCCGGAGACCGTCAGGGCGTCCGGCCCGGTGACGTCCACGGCCGCGCCGGCCCACTGCAGCACGGCCGCCGCCCGGGTGCCCGCGGCGGTCCGCAGCATGACCCGGTCCCCGGACACCGACGCCAGCAGGTCGGCGACGCTGGTATCGGCGATGACCTTGCCGCGGCCGATGATCACCACATGGCCGGCGGTGTCCTGCAGTTCGCTCATCAGGTGGCTGGACACCAGCACGGCCCGGCCCTGGCCGGCTAGCGAGGCCAGCAAGCCGCGCATCCAGATGATGCCCTCGGGGTCCATGCCGTTGAACGGCTCGTCGAACATCAGCGCCGGCGGGTCACCGAGCAGCGCGGCGGCGATCCCGAGCCGCTGCCGCATGCCCAGGGAGTAGCCGCCCGCCTTCCGCCGCGCCGCTTTGCCCAGCCCTGACTGCGCGATGACCTCGTCGACGCGGCGGGCGCCCAGGCCCTGGGAGTGGGCCAGCCACAGCAGGTGGTTGCGGCCGGTCCGGCTGGGCTGCAGCGCCGCGGCGTCCAGCAGCGCCCCGACCTGGGTCAGCGGGTCCCGCAGGCTGACGTAGGGCTGGCCGCCGATAAGCGCGTGCCCCGCGTCGGGCGCGTCCAGGCCGAGGATCACCCGCATCGTGGTGGACTTCCCCGCCCCGTTCGGGCCGATGAAACCAGTGACCTGACCGGGAGGGACGGTGAACGTCATCCCATCCAGGGCCACCGTGGGCCCGAACCGCTTGCGCAGCCCGGTCACTTCGATAGTCGTGTCCCTCATGTGCTCTCCGTTGGCGGACGTGCGGCCGGCCGCCGATCGCTGGCGGCATTCGGGCATGCGCCAGTCACCGCGGTCCGGCAGTAATCGGTCAAGAAACCCGCGGCCATAGCCGCGGCAGGCAGAATCCGGCGAGCGGCGCTACGCGGGTGCAGCCGCCCGGGCGGCCCTGATCCCCCGCGCGGCGCTGGCACCGGCGACAGCGATCACGGCCAGGAACAGCAGCACGTAGACCGCGAACGGCCAGCCCTGCCGGTACAGGGAACCCCCCCACCCGTGCAGGCCCGCTGCCGCGACGATGCTGGCAGCGCCGGCGATGCCCATCGCCGCAACGGCCAGGCCCGCGGCCCGCGCAGCCAGGGTGACGCCCGGCCCGCGGGGACGCAGGCTCCGCAGCGCCAGGCCGGGACCGGCAGCGCCGATAAGGCCAGCAGCGAACCCCAGGACCATCAGCCACCCGGGGCCGATGTAGTGGTCCGCCAGGCCAGTGAACGACGATGGCGCCGGCGTAAGGTCCGGCTGGATAGGCGCGGCGACGGACGGGCGAACCGGGCCGAGGATCACCGAGGCCGCGCCAAGGTACACGACGGGCACCACGACCGGCGCCAGCAGCCAGGCGACCTCACGCCGTGGCCGCTGGCGGCAGGCCTCGCGCAGCATTACCAGCCACACCGGCAGGCCGCCAACGGCAACGGCGAGCAATGAGGCGCCAGCGGCTGTGTCGAACACCCAGTACGACCACTGGACGACCACATCCCGCGGCCCGGTGAGGTCTGCCTGCAGCCACGGCTGCGCCTGGGTGAATGACGCGAAGACCGCTGCCAGGCCGGCCAGCACCATCCACGCCGCCAGGACCGTAGCCAGGCTGGCCCGCATCCGCGCGGGCGGGTCGCACCGGCGGCCAGCCAGCGCGCCGGCCCAGGCCGCCGCGATGACCTGCGGCGCAGCGGCCAGGTAATTGCGGGCGATGGCGCCGCGCGCGCCGGCGGGTGCCTCGTACAGGATGCTGGACGCCTCCCCGAGCCATGCCCGTCCGTCCGGCCGCGGCATCAGCCGCGCCGCCAGCCGCATGAGCGCGCCGGGCCCGGCAAGGCGACAACAGGCATGGCCGCGCCGCCATCCAGCCGTCGACGGCACCGGCATCCTGCGGCGGCGCCGGAGCCCGGTCATCTCACGAGCGAGAACGGACCGGCGGGCCATCAGACGTGCCCGCCTTCGTCGGCGAGCCGCCGCAGCGCAGCGCGGGCGGGCCGTCGCGCCGCGGTAAGGGCGGCACCGGCCTGGGCGGCCCCAGTATCGGTGAGGCGGTAATACCGGCGGGCCGGGCGCTTCTCGGCGGCTGGGTCGATGTCCTCCCACCGGGAGGACACCCAGCCCTCGTTCTCCAGCCGGACCAGGATCGGGTAGGCCGTGCCGGGCAGCAGCCCGGTCTCCCCGGCCAGCTCCAGCCCGTACAGCTCCCGGCCGGGGGCGCGCAGCAGGGCCTGCAGCACCAGCTGCGTCTGGACGGTCATGCGCAACACCATGCCTGAACTCTATATAGGTTCGGTGTGCCTGTCCACTAATGAGCTCAACATAGCTCCCGGTACCCGCCCAGAGAACAGCTCATCCGGATGCCCGTCCTCGACCGCCTTCCGCCGCCAGGCGCACGTACAGATGCTCGCCGCTGGCGCGCAGTACCGTCATAAGCAGGTTCGGTGAGGTGCGGGATGGACGCGGAATCCCTCGCCCGCGTGCGCGCCGCCGCGGGTGCCGCTCACCGATGACGGTAGCCCGGCCGAGCTGCTGCAGGTCGGAGCGCGAACTGGTCAGCCAGTTTGCAGGGCGCCGAGTCGGGGCGTGATCATGGTTCCGGCCGCCGCCGATCACGCGCACCTGAAGGCCGCGGCTCTTAGCAGCGTGCCGGTCGTCATGGCCTGTCGGCCGTCCGTGGGGATGGACGCGGACTGCGTGCTGGTCGACGACTTCGGGGGCGCGCGAGAGGCCAGCCGCCGGCTGATCGCGAAAGGCCACCGCCGCATCGCGTTGGTCGGCAACCCGCCCGCCATCTATACCGGCGCAGAGCGCTTCCGCGGCTGCTGCGTCACCCCAATGAGGCGGACCTCGGGCAGCGCTCTCATGCACCTACGCGGTGGTGCTGCTGCGTCCGGAGGACGCGATGTTCGCCATGCTGCCGCGCTGGCGGCGGCGCAGCAGGTGGCCCGCGGGCTGCGCGAGGAGTCGATCGCGGCGCGCGAGCCGCTGATGCGAACCGCCTGTTCGTGGCTGGCTGCTTGCGTCCTTGGTTGCGCCCGCAAGCCCATTCTGGTGGCCTCGGTTTATCGGCTGGATCGGGGAGAGTCAGGCTCCTCAGCATCCGCACTGAAGCCCGCTGGCAGCCGACCCAAGCCCTGCCCGGGGTCGTGCTCGTCCTTCAGGCCAGGCGCGAGCCGTGTGGCCTCGCGCAGCAGCTCCTGCGCTCCGGCCGCGCCGACAGCGCGCACCATCCCACGCTCGTCTACGAATACGTCCGTGGGCACGCCGCGCACCCCGAGCATCCGCGCGTAGGCCGCCGTCTCATCCAGCAGCACCGTGGCCTCGATGCCCCACATCTCGCAGTAGCGTCGTGCCTCGACCGCCGCCTCGGCACCCTCCCATACATCGACCAAGATGACATCCAGACCGAACCGGCCTGCACGGCGGCGCAGTGCCTCGAGCACCGGCGCCTCCGCATTGCAGGGTCCTCACCAGCTGGCGAAGAAGTTCAAGATGTACTTGCGCTCGGACCACTCCCGGCTGTGACGCAGGCGGCCGGTGCGCAGGTCCGGGAGCTCAAAGCTCGGCAGCTGACGGCCGACCAGCGGGTGGCCGGTGGGGTCCGGCGAGCGCGGCATCGGACCCGTGATCAGGTTCTCGATCACCGACAGCGTCGCGCTGCCGGTGTTCGAGACGAGCAACCAGCCGGTCTGTGGATCGACGGCAATCCCCGCGGGCGCCTCGCCCACCGGGATTCGCCCCCACTCGACGTCCCCGGCCGCACCGATCACGCTCACGGTGCCCTCCCCGCGGTTGCCGACGTAGATGCACTGGCCAGCCGGCGAGGCGCCGATGCCGACCGGTACCCGCCCGACCGGAATGTGCGCTGCGACGCGGCCCTCGGCCAGGTCGATGCGCGTCACCGAGTCCGATCCGGAGATATCTACGTAGATGCTGTCGTTCGCCTCGCCCAGCACCATCGCGCACGGGCTGGGCCCCACCCGAAGCGATCCCAGCGCGGACAGCGAGACGGCGTCGATGACGGTGACCGAGTCGGACAGGAAATTGGCGCAGTAGGCTCGCTGGCGGCGGGTGTCGATCGCGATCCCCCCTGCTCCCACCTCGGCGGGTACGGTAGCCAGCAGCTCGAGCCGGTCCATGTCGATCACCGCCACTGCAGCGCCCGCCGCGCACCCGCAGTACAGCCGCCGTCGGCCGAGGTCCTTCGCCAACGCCGACGGATAGGGCGGCACTGCCACCGTGCCCTCGACGCGCCCGGCGGCCGTGTCGATCACCGTCACGCTGCTCGAGCGCAGGTTGCAGACGAATAGTCGGCCGCTTTGCTCGTCGAGCACGGCATCGATCGGCTCGTGCTCGACCACCACCTGGTCGATCACCTCCAACCGGTCGAGATCGACGACGCTCACCTGATCGCTGCGCGAGCACGTAACGTAAGCGCGGCGTCGGCGGGCGTCGACCGCCGCGCCCTCTGGACCGAGGCCCACCTGCACCTCGGCCACCAAGCGATGGCTCCCCCCGCCGGCCACGCAAGCAGCACCCTCCGAGATCGACACGCGGGCCTCCTCAGGGTTGGAAGCAGACGGCCGTAGTGTCATGCGGCGATCGCCATCCTAATGGCTGGCCGGCGAAAGCCAAGCGCTGACGACCGCACGGAGAAGCGGATGAGCGACCGGCTGCGGGCGCGACGGTTGCAGCTGTGGCTGTCCCTGCGCGAACTCGCGGAGCTCAGCGGCGTGAGCAAAGCGATGATCGTCAAGGTCCAGGACGGCCACGTCGGTCCCGACCGCCCGGGTGCAAGGCCGGCTGTTCGTCAGGCTCGACTCCCCTGGCTAGGGTTGCGCAGCACAGCCTCGCCGGCGCCGTCGCCGGGGCCGGGCTGACTGCCGTCGCCGCATCGGGCCCGGCCGGCCTGGTCGGCACAGCGATCGCCGGGCCGCCGCGGTTGCTGGCGCTGCTGCCCCTGCTCATGGGCGTGCCGCTGGCGCTAGTCGCCGCGCGTCGCCGCTGATGTGGCTGGGGATATAGGCGCGCATAGCGCTGCAAGACCTGATCACGCGGCACCCGACGCAGGGCCTGGAGTTCTTGTTCGTCCTGTTCGCTGCCGCAGTCGACAGTGCCGGTGTGGGTGGTTCCGCTGGCCGCCTGGCGCCAATCCCACGGCGAGCAAGGCGGCGACGCGAGCGAGAGCACACGGGTATCCAAGGAATCGCGCGAGAACATCGGGGCCGGCCTGATGGGCCGAAACATGTTCGGCCCCTCCACGGTGTTGCCTGGGCGACGAGCAGTGGACGGGCTGGTGGGGTGCAACCCGCCCTACCACTACCCCGTGTTCGTCCTCACCCATCACTCGCGTGATCGGGTGGAAATGAAGGGAGGGATGACGCTCCGCTTCGTCACCGGCGGAATCGAGTCCGCGCTCGGGCAGGCAAACAAGCCCGCCAGCGGCAAGGACGTCATGGTGTGGGGCTGCGGCCGCGTCGCTCAGCAGTACCTGGCAGCGGGACTGCTGGACGAGCTGGAGCTGCGCGTCGTTCCGGTGTTGCTCGGTGGCGGTTCTCGCCTGCTCGACGGAAAAGCGGCAAAGGTCACCGGTCCGGAAACGCTTGAGCAGTGGGCGGTCTGCACCGGGGGGCTGGAGTGGCCGGCCCGCGTTGAGGGCGGCGCGTTCACCGCGCCCTAACAGTGCGCCGAGTGCCGCCCGCTGTCCTGGGATCTCCACCGCTTCACCTGCGCCCAGGTGGTCGGACTGAGCACGGCCGAGCCGAACGGCGCCACTGTCTGGCAGTTCGGCGGGGCCAGCCGCTGCGCAGCGGCAGAATGGTCGGCACCGGCCCGCGCGCGGCTCGCGGGCGCGCTCCAGTCAGGGCACGGTTCAGCTGGCAGCCGTGTAGCGCCAGAAGTCGCGCATCCAGCCGGGCGGGACCGGGCTGGGCGCCGCTACCTGGGCCAGCAGCACGCCCACGGTGTCGGCGGAAGGAGTGATGTGCGCCGAGGCGCCGGTGCCGCCGACCCAGCCGTATCGTCCCGGCACGTTCCATGGATCGATCGGGGCGATGTCGACCGAGCCGCCGAGCCGCCGAACCCCCAGCCTTGGCCGTCGAGGAACAACTGGCCGATCTCGCGTTGAGCCGGCGCGGTGTGGTCACTGGTCATCAGCCCGACCGATGCCGGGCTCAGCAGCCGACGTCCGTCGCCGGCCGTGCCCCCCGCCAGTTGCCGCGGCGGTGGTCGGCCACGACATCGCCTCGGTGCGCTGCGTCGTGTAGTGACGCTCACAAAGCGGCCGTCGCCGTGGGCGGAGCGGGCTATGGTCGTCAACCCCATCGACAACGCAGAGGCGACTCCGGTGCGCCCGTCACGGACGGGCGGTCTCCGCGGACAAGGGCACCAATGAGAACCTGACCTGAGGGACGAACACTGGAGGACGCACCCCATGTCGCCTATCCGGCACTTCGACCACGTCGGCATCGCCGGCAGAGATCTCGACACGGTGACGGCCCCGACGCCGCACTCGACGTGCTCAGTGCCGCAGCCCAGACTCCTGGCCCGCAGCGACCCTGACATCTGTCTCTCCCATGAGAATCCCGATTTTCGGTCTGGCCAGGCACCAGGCCATCGGCATTCCGTCCGGGGCGGCGATCACATACCTTCAGGCCCCAGTAGAAGCGGGAGTGGGAGGCGCAGTACCCGTAGCCCGCCCTGAACGCTGAAGATAGCTGAGGCTGGCTGCGCTCCGCCTGGTCACTGACGCGTGGCGGGCACGAACCGATGCCGTACCGGCGGTGGAGCGGTACCGCTCGGATGCAGCTGGCGTTGGATCAGGCGACGGGCTTGAGGTCCTCGTCTCGCTTATCCTGCCGCGGAATCCTGCGCCTGCAGACGCCGGCCGGCGAGGAGCATGCGACGGCTACTCCCGATGAGCGAGGCCGCCGGAAGGCGGCGCACGCGAGGGCTCTCCCTGGTCACCTGGGCAATCCTCGGGTGCACCAGATGAAGTGCGTCTCGGCCGCGCAGCTCGCCAGCACCTGCTCCAGCTCCCCGCCCACGTAATTGCTGGTCGCGTCGCCCCACAACGCCTCGATTGCGTCGGCCTGGCTGGCCACCTCGCCTAGCTCACGAACGTCGCGATCCGGGTGCTGGGCTCGCGACCTGGCGATGTCCGGGCAGCCGGTCTGGTGCACCTGGAAGGATCCTGCCTCTGCATAGATGGCTGTCAAGATCATGTAGTTCTCTCCTTGCCGAGCTGGCCCTGCTGGCCGACGCGCGCCTTCGGCCGGGAAAGGCTTAGGCTTTGCCGGCCGTATACCAGCCGATGCTCTCGCCGCAGCATGCGGCGACCACGCAGCCGACGGCAATCGCTAATGCCAGACTGGCTGTCCCTCTCATCTGAGAAATCCTGCCCGTGATTGCGGCTCGGCATAGTCATTCCGGCGAGTGTGCCCTCGTAGCATGCGGGCGGAAGCTTCCGGCTGGCCGGTTGTATCGGGGCGCAGAGCTTCGTAGCTCGCGTCTAGTGGCGGACTGGCATGGCCACAGTCCTGCTGCTCTTCCGAGTGATTGGAGCCTCCGCTGGTCTCCGCCCAGGGCGGATCGGGACGGAACTTGCGGCAGGCATTATCTGCGGCCTGGGGTGTGTGGCGGGTATCGCGGTGCTGCAGATGGGGCCAGCGCGGGCAGCAGGCGTTCGCGGCGAAACCGGGTTAGCAGGCGGTTGCCGGACAGCCAGACGGTGGCCATGCCCGGGGAGAACGCAGCGTAGGGACGCCGGGGATCACGCGGGTGTCCCCGCCCGGCCGCTGGTACACCTGCGGCCAACTGGTCCCCCAACGGCGGGCCCTCGCGGTGCACGGCTGGGACGGGCGCCCGATCGGCACCGTGCACGATGTCAGCGACGGGGTGCAGGCGGTGCGGCACTATTTCGCCCGGATGGCCACCGGGACGCCCGGAACAGACGCTGACCGCAGCTGCGGATCTCCCGTGCAGCGGTCGGCCGCTGTCTGGACCCCGCACCCACCCGGCGCTCGGCCGTCCTCGCGGCGTCCGGCGGCGGAAACCGCTAAGCAACTGATCGTCTTCGGCCGCGACGATTTACGAGTCAACGCATGATTGTGCGCAGACGCAACACCCGCCATTCGGCGAGAGGTCGTTGTACGTCGGCGCGGCTCAGGTGCGCGTCCGTTGGGTTTTCGTAGCAGAGTTGCTGACAGGGTCGGCACGCTGTCGGCGCAGATCCTCCTCGCTATTAGTTGCCGGCAATGACCCGGCGAGCGCCGTAATGCCGTCTTGGTGGCCTTATGGGAAGATGTGGCGGTGGCCGGAAGGAGAGACCCGGAGATCGATATCGACGAGCGACTGATAGTCCGCCTTCTGGAAGAACAGGCTCCTCACCTTGCCGGTCTACGTGCGATGAAGGTGATAGAGGGGTGGGACAACGCCGTATGGCGGCTCGGCGACGCGCTGGCGATCCGGATCACCCGACGCGCGGTCGCAGTCGATCTTCACCGGCACGAGCAGCGCTGGCTTCCGGTCCTGGCGCCTGAACTTCCGCTGCCGGTTCCAGCGCCGGTGATCGTCGGCATTCCAAGTGCCCAGTTCCCCTGGCCCTGGAGTGTCGTTCCGTGGTTCGAAGGCGATGTTGCTGCCTTGGCACCCCCGCTGCCAGGAGAAGCGCGAGCGCTTGGCGGCTTTCTGGCGGCCCTGCACGGGCCGGCACCCGAGGACGTGGCGCCCAATCCCGCCCGTGGTGGCCCCCTGGCGTCACGTCTGGACGCTGTGGCGATCTGGGCTGAGCAGGCACTGACGGGCGGGGACGAGGCTTTGACTGCCGAAGCACTTGGTGTCTTCAACGCCGGACTCCTGGCCGCGACCGCGACTGAGAGAGTCTGGATCCACGGCGACCTCCATCCGCGTAACGTACTGGTCAATCACGGACGCTTCTGCGCAGTGCTGGACTGGGGTGACGTGACCGCCGGTGACGCAGCCGCTGACCTTGCCGCTTTGTGGTGGCTGTTCGACCTCGACGTCCACGACGACTTCTGGTCCGCCTACCATCAGGTGCCTCCCGCCATGTGGCATCGAGCGCGAGCCTGGGCGGCTCTGTTCGGTCTCTCTTTCCTGAGCTTCGGGCTTCCTGGCGACCCGACGGCCCCTGACACTCAGGCACACGAGCTTGGGCGACGCCAACTCCGTCGCGTTGTAGCAGAACAACGACCGCCGTAGCGAACCTCACCTCGCCCACGGGTCTCGCCGCTACCGGGGCGCAGACGATCGGTGTCGCCGTGCGACCACGACCGTGACGGCTGCGATGGGAACGACGCCGACGAACATCGTCGATCGGATTCCCGCGATGGTTGCCAGCGCGCCGCCGCCGAGTCGCTCCCTGGCATGATCGCGGTTTGCCGCCACGCCGAATAGGTATTCTGCGTGCCTCCGTGCCATTCAGCATTGGCCATCTGGGGAGCGAATAATCGGCGTTCGGCGCCTGCGGCAGAAACGGCGCGAATCGCTGATGGTCTTCGGCCGCGAAGATACGAGTCAACGCATCGCGCCAACCTCGGCGGACGGCCGTCGGCTACCGGGGATCGACGCGTCGCCCGCGAGCCGACCGCACACGCCACGCAGGCGGCCATCGACGTGATGACCGCCTGCGATCGGCGCGAAACTGCCCCTGCTGCTAACCGTTGAGTGGCGGTGGCAGCAGGAACGGCCCGGTTACAGCGTTGGCGTTGTCGCCGTAGGTCAGCCAGCTGCCGATCGGCCGCTGTTGGCCCACACCCGGCCGGTTGTAATCGCACACGCCGGACGGGAAGGCCTGGCGGAGCTCCTGCTGCTCAGCGGCCGTGAAGGTGACCGGGTAGTCACGGAAGTTCAGCGGCCGGAGGCTGCACTTCAGTTGTGTCATGGCGAGACCTTGTCCCGCCATGATCCGCGGGTTCGACGCGACCGGGAACTGCGTCGCGCACTGACCCGTGGCGGGGTCGGTGAGCTTCTGGTGCACGAGGTCAGTGGCCGACAGGAAGCACCCGTCCGTCAGGCCAGCGGGCTTGTCGGCCAGAACCTTCTGCTGCGCGCTGCGATGTGAGTGGTCGTCCTTGATCGCGGTCAGCCACGCATCCATCTGAGCCAGCTCGTAGGTGTTGGCAGCATTAACCTCGGCCGTGGTCGGCTGGTTCTCGATAATGACCTGATTGCCGGCGGTGCCGTTGGCTGCGAGCAGGCGCGCGCGCATCACAAACGACCAGTCGGTGGTGTGGATGTCGTTGCCGAAGCCGGCGAAGTCGAGGTCATCACGCTGGTCGATGATCGGAGTCGTGCGCAGACCCAGTGCAGCGCTGTTAGTCAGGTCGTCGGCATAGACAGCGCGCAGCGCCTGGGTGCTGGCGTCGGTACGCTGCGACACCTCGGCTCCGGTGAAATCGATGCCGCCGATGTCTGCGTTGAGCGCGGCGAACTGGGCCGGGGTGATCGCCCCCGAATCTAGGGCCGCCAGCCCGTACTGAACCCCGACATTGTCCAGGGCACTGTTGGGGAAGCCGGTTGCCGGGTTGGTTCCCACCTGATTGACAATCTGCTCGTTGGCGTTGCAGATCACGCCATCCGGGTTGGTCACCGTGTTCCACTGGTCGGCGAGCGGGATTGCCGCGTTGCAGCTGCCGGTCGCAGTGGCCCGGTTGGCGAAAGTGAGATCCCACGATTCACACGTGGTGTAGTCGTTGTAGCCCGAAATCGCGGTCCTGGCCGCGGTCGAGAAGGTCGAGCCCGAGCCGCCGAAGAACGAGTCGAGCAGCCGACAGTCGGTGACCGGCGCGCCAGTCGTGACCGGGTCGGGGAACGAGATGCTCGGGATTATCCCGTCCAGGATGCCGGGATAGGAATCGGCGATCTCGTACTGCTGGATCGCGCCGCCGGAACCGCCCCAGCCGATGGTGAACTGGACCGGCCCGTAGGTGTCGATGAAGTGCTCCTTCACCATCATCGCGGCCTCGGCCGAGATGATCGTGGAGCAGTTGTTGTCCAGCACGTTGAGGGTGGAGGACGCGACCGCGTAGCCCTGCGACAGGAACTCGTCGTCCAGGACACCGCCGGTGCTGGTGCCCTGGTGGAAGCCGGCGTCACAGCCGCCGCCGAAGGTGTAGATGAGCTTGCCGTTCCAGCTGGTGTCAGGACGCAGCGGGGTCGGCGCCTGCCCGTCGTACAGCGCCGCCGTCTGGTAGACCGCGCGGTCGATCGTGCCGGTCTCCACCCGCACGATGTACGGGACGCTCTTGCCGTTCACGGTCGCCATGGCCAGGTCGGCAGGCGTGACAGTTGGATCGGCCAGTGGCTCGAAGGTCCCGGATGTGCTCATGTACTCGAACGAGACCTGAGTAGGCGCGGCGCAATCAGGCATCTGC
>DASXMP010000078.1:0-35509 GCA_036495585.1 Streptosporangiaceae bacterium | reverse complement strand
AGCAGCCGCAGGCGCTTGTGCCCGCGGGCACCTGGCAGTCGGCCGAGCCGGCCGGCCAGGAACCGGTTCTGGTCAGCTGCATCGTGGCACCGGGCTTCGACTTCGCCGACTTCCGCCTGCACGATGGTGCAGCTTGATACGAGTGAGCTGCAGGACATCGACCGCCTGGGTGTCCTGGAACAGTCGCGGAGCCTGCTGTGCCGCACCGGATCCTGCACCCGATACACATGTCAGCGTCGCGGGTTCGACCAGCGCGGTGTGTGCGCGCTAGCGCTGACCCATGCGCCCGGACTCGCGCCAGTGCTGGCCAAGTTCAGCCGGGTGCTGCGGCCAGGCGGCCACCTGGTCACCTCGGACATCCACGTGCTGTCGCTCTACCTGGGGGGCGTGCCGCCGGCCCGGCAGTGGTGCGCGGCCGCGGCGGATGCAGCGTATGAGGCGGTGCCGGCGCTCATGATCTGCGTTTTTCAGCGAGCGCCCTGACCCCGGCGATGAACAGGTCGATGCCGAACCGGTAATGCGAATCTGGGTCCTCGCAGCTGGTCATCGGCTCGGCGGCCTCGATCAGCCGGGGGAACCTGTCCGGCGGCAGCAGCGAGAGCCGCACCCGGTCCTGGCGCAGGTGCTCGGCCCGCTCCTGCTGGGTGGCCGAGGCCGGCTCGCGGCCAGGCTCGCTCGTAGCCAGCATCAGGCCGGTGAACAGCGCGCTGCGCGCGATCCCGGCCGAGTCAGCTGGGTCGAAGCCGCCGCGGTGCAGGATCTCCAGCGCGGTCTCGTTGGCTGTCAGCGCCGCTTCGCTCTGCCGCTTCTCGCCGGACATCAGGAGCTCGGACGCGCAGGGGTGGCGTCGCAGCACCTGAACTAGGGATTCCAGCAAGTGGCGGAGTTGATCGAGCCAGTCAGCCGCCGGGTCGACCTGGGTGTCGATCTCGCCCCAGACGCTGTCGGCAAGGCCGGTCATCAGCTCGTCCTTGCTGCGGAAGTGCCAGTAGAGCGCCATCGGCGTGACGCCGAGCTCGGTCGCCAGTCGCCGGATGGTGACGGCCTCCAGACCATCGGTATCGCCCAGGGCAAGGCCCCGTTCGATCACGGCTGCCTTGCTCAGCCGCGGCCGGTCGGATTCTGCTGCCTGGGTCGCGCTCATGTTGACAACTGTACAGCGTATAAGTAAGAATCAGCTACATGTACGGCGTACAGGAACGCTATACAGTAACGCTGTACAGGGACACAGTACAAGGCTCTGGGAGGGCACTCCGATGCGCAGACGCTGGTGGATCCTGGTGGCGGTCAGCCTGGCCACCTTCATGACCTATCTCGACAACAACGTGACAAACGTTGCGATCCCGACCATCCAGCGCGACCTGCACCTATCCATCGCAGGCCTGGAGTGGGTGGTCAGCAGCTACATCCTGGTCTTCGCCAGTCTGCTGCTCTTCGGCGGGCGGATGGCCGACATCTTCGGCAGGCGCAGGCTCTTCCTGGGCGGCCTGACGATCTTCACGCTCGCCTCGCTGTTCGCCGGCCTGGCAGGCAGCGGCGGCGTGCTGATCGCGGCGAGGGTGGTGCAGGGCCTGGGCGCCGCGCTGCTCGTGCCGACCACGCTGGCCATCATCATGGCCACGTTCGACAACGTCAGAGAGCGGACTGCCGCCATCGGAACGTGGACCGCGATCGGCGCCATGGGCCTGGCGTTCGGCCCGCTGATCGGCGGCTTCATCAGCCAGCACTTCCACTGGGGCTGGATCTTCTTCATCAACGTGCCAATTGGCGTGATCACGTTCGCGATCGCGCTCGCGACGATGAACGAGTCCCGGGAGTCCTCGGCCACGCGCCGGCTGGACGCCCCCGGCCTGGTCACCTCGGCGATCGCGATGTTCGCGCTGACCTACGGGCTGATCGAGGGCCATGACAGGGGCTGGACCTCGGCCCTGATCATGGCGGCGTTTGGTGTCGCGGCCGTGGCAACCGCCGCCTTCCTCCTGGTGGAGTCCCGGACCGACCAGCCGATGGTGGCGATCAGATTGTTCCGGTCGCGTATCTTCGGCGGCGGCTCGGCCGTGATGATGCTGTGGGCGTTCGGCATCCTCGGCATCTACTTCTTCACCTCGATCTACCTGCAGACGATCCTCGGGTTCTCGCCGACCAGGGCGGGCCTGGCCTTCGTGCCGATGGCCCTGTGCATGGCAGTGTTCGCCACGATGTCGCCGCGACTGGCCCCGCTTATCGGATCTCATCGCGCAGTCGCGCTGGGCATGGCGGCCATGGCCGGCGGCCTGTACCTGTTCGCCGGGCTTGGCGGCGCCGCGACCTTCGGCAGCTTGATGCCTGGGTTCCTGATCTTCGGCGCAGGCGCTGGCCTGATGAACGTGCCGCTCACCAACTCCATCTTGCACTCGATGCCACCTGAGCGCGCTGGCGTCGCATCTGCGCTGCTGAACGCGTCCAGGGAACTGGCCGGGCTGCTGGGCATCACGGTGATCGGCGCGGTGCTGCGGGCCCGGCAGGGCGACGCGCTGCACGCGGGTGCCTCAGCTCGCGGAGCATTCCTGACCGGCTACCACGATGGCCTGCTGGTGACAGTCGTGCTGCTGGCCGTCGGCGCCATCGTCGGATACCTGGCGCTGGCGCGCTCGGGCGCAGACCACGCCGCGCCGGACGTGGAGGCCACGGTCGCGGCCGAGCTCGCGCCGGCCGAAGCCGGAGACCGCGAGCTGTCCGGAGCGCGCGCGGACCGGTAGCAGCGGGGAAAAGCCGCGGCCGGATGTCAAGAATCCGGCCGCGGCTCCGTCCTTTGGGCACAAGGCGTCACGACGACGACCATGAGACCCAGGGAGAACTCGATGCTGCTGGAGAACAAGAACGCGATTGTGTACGGTGCGGCGGGCGCCATGGGCGGCGCTGTCGCCCGGGCGTTCGGCCGGGAGGGCGCACACGTCTTCCTGGCCGGGCGGACACTGACTCGGCTGGATGAGGTGGCCGGCCAGATCCGGGCGGACGGCGGCAGCGCGACCACGGGCCAGCTGGACGCCATGGACCGGACGGCGGTGGAAGCGCACGCCGCCCGCGTCGTGCAGACGGCCGGGAGCCTGGACATCTCGTTCAATGCGATCAGCTACAAAGTGGTGCAGAACCTGCCGATGACCGACATCAGCCTGGACGACTTCCTGGCGCCCATCACGCAGGCGAGCAACACGCACTTCCTTACCGCGACCGCGGCAGCCCGGCACATGACCGCGCAGCACTCGGGAGTGATCATCATGCTGTCCGCCTGCAGCTCGATGGAGACCCGCCACGAGATGGGCGGCTTCGGCCTCGCGAATGCTGCCATCGAAGCTCTGACCCGCAGCCTGGCCGGCGAGGTCGGGCGCGCGGGCGTCCGGGTGGTCGGTCTGCGGGCCAACTTCACCCCGGAGACCGTCCCCGGGATCACGGCCAGCGACTATGCCAGCAATGTGCGCGACACGCTGCTTGGCCGGCTGCCGCGGCTGCAGGAGGTCGCGGACACGGCTGTCTACCTGGCCTCGCCGGCGGCCGGCGCGATGACCGCCGCCACGGTCAACCTAACCTGCGGCGCGATCATCTAGTGGCCGGGGCCAGAGCCGGGCCGGTACGTGCGGCCGGCACCGGCACCAGGACCGTGATCGTCGGGGCTGGAGCCTTCTGCATCGTGCTGGCCGAGGCTGGCCAGCAACGCCGCGCCGAGCACCGCGCCGGCGAAGCCGAGGGCGCGCAAGGCGCCAGGGATGCCGCCTGGCAGGTGCTCGCCGAACACAAGCACGCCCGCGACGATCGGCAGCATATTCGTCAGCAAGCTGGATACGCCGGCAGTGGCCAGCGCGGGGCCGCGCTGGAAGGCGAGCTGCAGCGAAACGAAGCCCAGGCCATTGAGGGTCGGGAGCAGCAGGGCAAACACGAAGACCGGGCTGGTGCCGCTGACGGCGGCCTTGGTGGCCACATCGCCCGCGGCATACAGCAGCCCGGATGCTACCGCCAGCCCCGCACCTGGCCTGAGCAGTCGCGCGGCCGGACCTGCGGTGGCAGCCGCGGCTGCCACGGAAATCAGCACCCACACCAGCGGTAGCACCCAGGTTGAGTGTGCGGCGCGCGCGGTACCGGCGGGCAGGGACAGCCCGAGCAACAGCAGGCCGGCGACCGATGCGGCGACGGCTGTGCGCTCGCGTCCGGACAGCCGAACTCCGCCAGCGCGCACCAGCAGCGCAAGCACCGCGACGCCCCCGGCCGAGGTGGCCTGGACCAGCGAGAGCGGCGCGAAGGCGAGCGCCACGATATACAGCCCCCAGCCGGTCAGGCCCGCCGTGAAGCCAACGAGCCAGCGCTTGCTGGTGAACAGCGCCGACAAGGAGGTAACCGGGTGCCGCAAAGAGAGTTCCGGAAGTCGACCGGAGGCCGCATGCTGCAGGTAGAAGCCCCCGTTGAGGGCAACTGTGGACAGCAGCGCCAGGACCAGGCCAGCCGCGAGCTTCATCAGCGGCCTGATTGCGATGGCCCAGCGGCCTGGTCGGCGAGCGGCGTTTCCGCCTTTTCCGCTGCCCGGTCCCTGCCCCGGATGAGGTCGGCGTGCGGCAGGTAGCCTTCGGCCGCCATTGCGGTCACGGCGACGCGCGGCAGGTCGGTCCGGTGCTCGACCACCACATACCTGGGCTGCCACCGCGGATCGAACTGGCTGTTGAATCGCATCAGGTTGTCGAGCTGCAGCGCGAGGACGCCCTTGAGCCTGAGCAAGGCGCCGCGCTCGAGGCGCTGCGCCGCGGACAAGGGTGCGCCGGGCGACAGGAGGTCGGCGAATGGCGAGAAGTTCAGTGACACGTGCTCGAATCCGTTGCGACCGGCCCACGCGACGGCGTTCACGATCAGCCAAGCGTTGAAGCCATTGGGCGTCCCCGGTCGGCGGGGCATCGAGGACAGCGACAATGACCGGCTGGGCCCGCAGACAGCCAGGTGCAGGCAGCCGGCCGGCCTGCCGTCCGCATCGCGCCCGACCAGAAACACAGCGTCGGTCCCGCCGAGACGGAAGAGGCTGTCAAGCTCCATCGTGAAGCCTTTCCGTGGTTCGCCGCACAGCCAGGCCTCATCCGTCGCAGCCAGGTCCGCCCGCAGCGCGGGGGAGAGGTGGCCAGCGAACCTGGCCTCTGCCCGGTAACCTCCGCGGTCAACGCGGTGCACAGCCTGTCGCACTGCGCGCATCCGGCGGCCGTCGAGTGAGAACGACGCAACGTCGATGACGGCCTCGCCACCGTGATACGTGGGCCGCAGGCCACGGTCGCGGTAGACCCCGAGCAGCCGGTCGGATGCGCCGAGGACAGTGACATGCCAGCCTCGCGCGCGCGTATGGGCGAGGAATTCATCCAGGGCCTGGCCGGCCTCCGCAACGGGCCCCACCGGATCGCCGGTCACCACCGCCACGCCGCGGACGACGCGATAGGCGATAAGCGTGCGGCCGGTGATGAACCAGTCCTTATCCGCCCGCAAGGTAAACGGCGCGAGGGTATCGGTTCCCCATCGGCGCACGATCTGAGTGGCCCGGCGCCGCCGCTCGGCATCCGGGAAGATCCGCTGGCGCCACGGTCGCAGCCAGACCCCCGCCGCCCAGATCAGCCCGATGGCGGTGAGGGAGAGCACGGAGAACGGAAACCAGCGTGAGAACTCGCCGGGCAGCTGGCGGTCTCCGACGGGGTGTATCCCGATTAGCCCGCGGACCGTGTCCTCCAGCGCACCCGGCCAGCTGAAGGGCAGGCCGGCGATTGTCCGGTATACGAAAATTGACAGAATCGCATAGCCCACCGCCAGAGCCAGCATTCCGCCGAGGCGAACCACCGCGGACGGCTGCGTGTCCGGGTCTCCGCTGAACGGGAAGTCCTGCCGCCGCGCTACCAGGGCGATAGCGATCAGGCAGGTGATGATCGCGGCAGCGTAGTGCGGCCCGCGGATCAGATGCAGCACTGCGGACATGCCAAGGAGCGCGACCGATAGCTGCCAGGCGCGCCTGCTGCGCCGGGCAAGCCCTCTGGCCCCGATCAGCAGCAGCGCTCCGACCGGGACGAGGAGAACGTGCGCGGCAGGGTGCACGACCCCCGCCGCGCCGAATCGCTCGACCAGGCCAACGGCTGGGCCAGGGCGCCGGAGCAGGGCGGCAGCCAGGTCAGCCACTCCGCCGAGCGCCACCAGCCACGTCAGCACAGGGGCAGCGTCGATCCTCCGGCGGCGTGCGGCGCTCTGGCCAAGAAGCGCGCCGGCGGCGCCCGCCATCGCTGCCGCCAGGTATATCAACTGAAGCCTGCTAGCGACCCGGACGGCATCACCGAGCGGTTCCTGGCGCACGATCACCAGACTGATGGCGTCCACGAGGAACAGCCATGCGCCCACCCCGAGCCCCAGGCTCAGGCCACCGGCCAGCCGGCTGAGCCCGAGTCTTCGCACCACCAGGCCGAGCCCGACCGACGCGACCGCGAAGACCGGAATGCAGAGAATGAACGGGAAGCTGCCATGGCCGGGCAGCTCATCGAGCGGCAGGGCGTCGGCGACCACCGGGCCCGGCCAGTGGGCAACCAGCGTGCGCAGCCAGTACATCCAGCCGATAGCCGCTGCGGTAACGCCCACGATGGCGGCCACCAGGGCCAGCCCTCGCGCCACGGCGGTCAGTGGAGTACGCAGCCCGCTAGCCATGAGCGAGGTGCTCCGATGCGGTGACCAGGGCCGCCGGCATCTCCGCCCGCCACAGCGCCCAGCTGTGTTTCCCTGGCCTGGTGAGGAAGTGGTGCTGGAGGTCGAGTGCGCCGAGCTGCGAGTCGAACGCCTGGTTCTGTGCCTTCAGGCGGTCGCCGGTTCCGGTGTAGAACCAGAAGTAGGTTCGATCGGCGCGCAGCTGGTTCGCGACGGGCCCGACAGTGTCGGCCGGGCTGTTGTAGGCCAGCAGCCGTCGGCTATGGCCGAAAATGCCCGCGATCCTGTCCGCCCGCATGTAGCCTGACCAGCTTTCCAGCAGGGCGAACTCGCCGGGATGATGCAGCCCGATGTTGAGCGAGCCGTAGCCGCCCTCCGAAAGCCCGGCAAGACCACGCCCGCCCTGGCTTCCAATCGTGCGATAACGCGCGTCGATGGTGGCGACCAGGTCCTTCGCAACGAAGTTCTCCCAGTCGTTGCCGGGTTTTACCCCATTTGCCCATTCATGGTCGTCCAGCAGGGCCCGGCCGCCGGATGGCATCACCAAGATCATCGGCTGCATCCGGCCGGCGGCGACCAGCTCGGCCTCGAGAATCCCGGCCCGGCCGATGGTGAGGAAGTTGGAGGGATAGCCAGGAACGCCATGCAGGAGGTAGAGAACGGGATAGCGGTGCGCCGGGTGTGCCGCGTACCCGGGCGGAAGGACCACGTACACCGCGTCGCCATAGCCGCCGAGCGCCCGGCTGGCGAGTGTGAAATGCTCTACTTTTGCCGGGATCACCGGCACGCGCCTGGCGACTCCATCACGGTGCACGACCACGGTGCGCGCCAGCGCCGGAGCGCCGAAACCGCGGTAGAGGGAGTAGGTCGTCACATAACGGGCCACGCCCGCTAGCCCGGCGAGCACGATCCCCAGGCACGCCGCGATGATCACCGCACGCGTAACCCAGCGGCGCTGCAGCACGCGCCGCCCGTTGCCAGTAGGCATAGATTTTCCCCCAACTAACGCATTTCCCTGGCCTCCGCTCGGCACACCTGACTGTGCCCAGCGATCGGGAGCGCACCGCCAGACCGGGGCGAAAGGGACTAACGGTGCGGGCTAACGTGTCTAGTCAGCTCGGGGGTCACTCACCAGGCCAGGCGGCGTCCGCGACGGCCAGAATCTCGGCGCGGTCATCGGCCAGCAGGAAACCCGCGGCGATCGTCGCGTCCAGCGCGACTTCGAACCGGCCCAGGTACTCAGCCTTGCCACCCCGATACATCCGGCGCAGGTCCGCGGGTGACAGCTGCCTGGTCGTCCCGAACAGGAACGCGAACAGCTCCCCGGACTGGCCCGTTCCCGACAAGACGGCGGCTGGCGCATCAGTCCAGGGAGTACGGATGCCTCCGGTGGCGATGCCCAGCTCGTCCCGCTCCAGGTCCTGCCAGTCGCTGGTGCCTTGCAGCCGGGGCGCCACTGGCGGGCGGCCGCGCCCCGCCACCCAGCCGTCCAGGTGCTCGAACGCGGCGCACTCGACGTAATGCTGCTGCGGGCCGCTGTTGATCGGCACCGCCGTGTGGCCAAGTACCGTGTCGGCGGTCGGCGCAAGCAGCCTGGCCAGCTGCTCGGGCGGCAGCCTGCCGTCGTCCTGACCGCTCGCCGACAGCAGGTAGGTGTCGGCATGGGCGGCGCCGGCGAGTTCCCAGTGGACCAGCAGGTCGCCATCCGGCTGGCGCACCGGGCCGCTGCCGAGCAGCGTCACGTCGGTCTCGGTCTGTAGCACCAGGACCGGGACGCGCAGATCCTGGCGGATCTGCTCGGCGCTGCCCAGTCCGGGGCGCTGGAAGCCGGTATCCAGCGCAGCGCCCTGTCCGGTCCGGCCGTGCACCAGGAACCCGTCGTAGACGTCCGCCTCGGCGTCGACCGCATTCAGGTAGGTGACCAGGAAGGAGGCGGACTGTGAGTGGCCAGAGGCCAGCATCCGCAGCGGCCGCGAGCTGACTGGCGGTGGCAGTACGCCTGGATGTGCACGCAGCGCGTGGCCGGCCTGGCTGAAGATGTCGAACGCCCAGGCATCGCCGGGATGGCTGAGGACTGCGTACCGCTCGGGGTGCAGCTTCTTCAGGTGAAAGCCCTCGACGAGGCCGCCGCCCTCGATCCCGGCCCGCTGCGCCGACACGCCAGCCCAGGCATGGCCGCGGCGCAGCAAGTGGGTGTGCGCGGCCATCCAGTCCGGGGCCGCATCCACGCCGCCGGACACATTCAGCCACTCCACCACGACGGTGCCACTGAAGCGGTCGGCGCTTGCCGGCTGGCGCACGACCACCCTGGTCGTGTACCGCGCCGCCGCGGCTGGCCGAGCGCTCCAGCGGCCGTCGGGCGTGCGCTCGCCGGTCAGCTGGTAAGACTCAGCGGTGCCCGTCAGCAGGTACTCCCGCTCGGTGTAGCCAAGATCGGCCAGGTCGTAGGTGCCCGGCCGGTCCGGCGCCGGCCCGGCCAGCTCCTGCAGCTGCGCGCTCATATGTCCTCCAGTGGCCACCACGTGCCGGACTGCCAGGTGCGGTCCCGCCAGATCGCATGCTGTGCAGCGCGCGGATGGTGCTGGCCATGCGGCTGCGCGTCGAGGATCAGCGTCGTCTCGTCGGCCGCGTCGAAGCCGGGCCAGGCAGGCATCCTTGCTGCCATGGGCGGGCCGCCGCCACGCTCGCTCGTCATCCCGTTGCCCGGCGGCAGCCCGCGGGCGAACGCAGCCCAGGCGTCGGCCATCGCCAGGCACAGCCGTGCCTGCGGGTCACCAGCCCTGGCCTCGGTCGCGAAGCTGTCGGCCATCCACACCGCGATCAGGTCCAGGCCGTGGCCACCCGCCAGGTCCGTCGGCACGCCAGGCGGACACCCGTCGTAGCGGTAGCACCACACGGGCGCGTGCGCGGCCTGCGCGAGCGCCAGGCGTCGCGTCGGGATCGCGTACCGCTCGTCGCCGAGCACTGCCACGTTGATCGCCGTGTCGTCAAGCTCCGGCCTGGCCTGGCGGTAGCCCGCCAGCATGTCGTCCGCATCGGCGCCTCCGAACAGTTCGGCCAGCACCCGCGGTGCCTGCTTAGCCGCGGTCGGATCCATGAGCTGGTAGCTGGCGCCCTCGTTGCCGTTGGTACCAGCCAAGAGCGGGATGCCGCCGGCCTGGCCGGCCGCGATGGCATCGACGGGCCGCACCGGGATGCCGCTGCCGCCGAGGACTGGGCGCCACACCCAGGTGCCGCGCTGCGCTGTGGCGATGGCCTCCTGCGCGGCGATCAGCTCCGGCGCGGGCACGTCAGCAAGCTGGTCCGCGCGGTCTGCGGGGAGCCCGAGCGCACGCAGCAGGCGGCGGCGCAGGCGGGTCGCCTGCTCCGGGCTCGCGAGGTGCTCGCCGCCGCTCGCTGAGATGGCCCGGCTGATCAGCCCGGTCGCCAGGGGAGAGGCGAGGAGATTGACGACGCTCTTGGCGCCCGCCGACTCGCCGTAGACGGTGACGCGGCCGGGGTCACCGCCGAAGGACGCGATGTTGTCCCGCACCCACCGCAGCACTGCGACCTGGTCGAGAAAGCCGGCCTGCCCGGCGTCAGCGTACTGCGGCAAGACGTCGGCGAGGTAGACAAAGCCGAGCGCGCCTAGCCGGTAGTTGAAGGTGACCACCACGAGTCCGCGGCGGGCTAGCGCCTCGCCGTCGCCGACGATGGGGTCGCCGCCGGAGCCTTCGACGTAGCCGCCGCCGTGAATCCAGACCAGGACCGGGTAGCCGCGTGGATCTGCCGAGGGCTCCGGCGGCGCGGTGACGTTCAGGTACAGGCAGTCCTCGCTGCGTACCTGTTCGCGGTAGTCGGCGGTGAGCATGTCCCGCGGCTCGGGCTGCCAGGCCAGCTGGCCGCGCGCTGTGGTGTCCAGCACTCCGGCCCATGGCTCGGCCGGCCTGGGCGGGCCGAAGCGAAGGCTGCCGACCGGCGGTGCGGCGTAGGGGATGCCGCGCCAGATCGTCAGACCCTTGGCCAGCTCTCCCCGGACCGTGCCTGCCGCTGTCTCGGCGGTGCCCTCGGTCGTGCTCACTGCCGCTCCCGCGGGTTCAGGCCGGCCTGCGCCGGCCGGAACAGCGTTTCCTGCGCAAGCCCGGCCACCAGGGTGCCGTCGCGGCTGAAGATCCGGCCTGTGTACATGCCCCGGCCGCCGGCCGCCGACTCTGGCTGCAGGTCCATCAGCACCCAGTCGTCGAAGGCATGCTGCCGGTAGAACCAGACGGCGTGGTCGAGGCTGGTGAGCGGGGCGGACAAGGAGGCTCTGGGAATCGCGGCCAGGCCAGTGAACATGTCCGAGATGTAGGCGAGCGCGCAGGCGTGCAGCGTGTCGCCCGAAAGCGCGAAGCGCGATCGCACCCACAGCCGGGACGGGCGCTGCTGGCCCGGATTCGGCTGCTCGGGCAGGCGCACTTGCACGCCGTGCGCCCGGTGCCAGCGCGGGTCGTCCGGCACGTCCTCTGGCGCCCGCACCAGCGGCGCAGCAGGCGCCTGAAAATCAGCACCGTCCTCAGTGACGTGGAACGAGGCCGCCATGTTGAAGATGACCACGCCGTTCTGGACCGCGATCACCCGCCTGCCCGAGTACGACCCGCCGTCGCGATCCCGGCTGACGGTCAGCAGGACTCGGCGGGACGGATCACCAGGGCTGAGGAAGTAGCCGTGCAGCGAGTGCGGCCGCCGGCCGGCTGGCACCGTCTCGGCCGCGGCTCGCAGGGCCTGCGCCGCGACCTGGCCGCCAAACAGGCCGACCGGCCGCTTCGTCACCAGCACACTGCGGAACAGGTTGTCCTCGATGCGCTCCAGGGTGAGCAGCTCGGCGAGCCCGGTCTCCGTGCTGCCGAGCACAGGGTCTGCCGGGCTTGTCATGTGCAATTGATACCACCTTGGCGCCTGCGGCTGGCTGCCACCCGCAGCCGGCCGCCGTGCTTCGCACCTGCCGTCAGCCGCCGGCCATCGCCCCGACGACGAGGTAGGGTTCGGTGCCGGCCGCGACCTGCTCAGGCAGCGGGGCGTCGGGCGGCTCGTGTGACAGGTCCTGCTGGCAGGCGAAGAACCGGATGAATGCGCGGCGCTGCTTGGTCTGCTGCTCGCGGATCGTGCCGCAGAGCACCGGATAGGCAGCCTCCAGGCTGTCCAGCACCGTAGCCTGCGTGACCGGGCCGGTTACCTCCAGCGCCACCTCGCCGTCGATGCGGGCCAGGCTGCGCAGATGCGCAGGAAGCACAACCCGGATCATGCGATCGTCTGCGCCTCAACCGAGAGCACGGCAGGCAGATCGTGCATGATCGGCAGCCACGTATCACCGGCGTCCGCCGAGCCGTAGACCTGGCCGCCCGTGGTGCCGAAATACACTCCGCACTCCTCGAGAGAGTCCACCGACATCGCGTCCCGCAGCACGTTGACGTAGCAGTGCTGCTGGGGCAGGCCGTGCGTCAGCGGCTCCCAGTCGTCGCCGCCGGTGCGGCTGCGGTAGACGCGCAGCTGGCCGTCTGGGGGGAAGTGCAGCGCATCGCTGGTGATCGGCACGACGTAGATGGTCGCTGGCTCATGTGCGTGCACGTCGATGGGGAAGCCGAAATCGGTCGGCAGGTTGCCGCTCACCTCACGCCATGACTCGCCGGCATCGTCGCTGCGCATGACGTCCCAGTGCTTCTGCATATAGAGCACGTCGGGCCGCGACGGGTGCATCGCGATGCGGTGCACGCAGTGGCCGACCTCCGCTTCCGGTTCCGGGATGCCCTCCGAGTGCAGGCCCCGGTTAACCGGCCGCCACGTCGCGCCGTCGTCATCGGAGCGGAACACGCCGGCCGCCGAGATCGCCGTGTAGATCCGGCCGGACGTGACCGGGTCCAGCACGATGGTGTGCAGGCACATCCCGCCCGCGCCGGGCTGCCACTCCGAGCCGCTGCGGTGTCCCCGCAGTCCCGGCAGTTCCTGCCAGTGCTGGCCGCCGTCGGTGGTCTTGAACAGGCCAGCATCCTCCACGCCCGCGTAGACCGTATCCGGGTCGTCCAGCGAAGGCTCCAGATGCCAGACACGCTCGAATTCCCAGGGGTGGGGCGTGCCGTCGTACCACTGGTGCGTGCCGGGCACGCCCTCGTAGCCGAAGTGGTTGCCGACCGGATTCCAGGTCACGCCGCCGTCGTCGGAACGCTGGATCACCTGGCCCGACCAGCCGGTGTGCTGGGCTGCGTACAGCCGGTCCGGGTCGGCGGGCGAGCCCTTGACGTGGTAGATCTCCCAGCCGCCGAAGTGCGGCCCGCTCACCTGCCACTCCCTGCGGCTGCCGTCCGCGGTCAGCACGAAGGCGCCCTTTCGCGTGCCGACCAGCAGCCTGACCCCAGTCATGGATACTCCTCCGGGTACGGTCCCGTTACTACAGGCTAAGACGCCCCCCGCGCCGCGAAATCATCGGCGGCCGCCCGGCGTTCCGCCGGAAGGTGGCCAGGGAGGCCGAACAGCGGGAAGAGTCGCTCGGTGTCCAGGAACGCATACACCGTTGCGACGCGGCCCGCTGATGCCTCCAGTACATGCAGCGCCCATGCCGTGTGCCCGCCGGCCGGGTCCACCCGGTACTGCCCGAACGCCGGACAGCCGTTGGCGCGCGTAGGGAGCAGCCGGGAACCGCGGCAGCCGATGCCCGGGCCGAGCATCCAGGTGCCAATGTCGGCCGCGCCGCTCAGCCACATCTCGTACGGCGGCATCGACTGGACCGCGTCGTCGTGCAAGAGCCGCACCAGCGCATCAATGTCGTAGCGCTCGAACGCGTCCATGTAGCGGGCCAGGAGGTCCGCATTGTCGCTGGTGACCTCGGCTGGCCGACGGTCAGCCGGCAGCGCGGCCAGCGTGGCGCGCGCCCGCTGCAGCGCGCTGTTCACCGCTCCGGTCGTGGTAGCGAGTTGTGCTGCCACTTCCGCGGCCTCGAACCTGAGCACCTGGCACAGCAGCAGCATGGCTCGCTGCCGGGGCGGCAGGTGCTGGAGCGCGGTCACGAATGCCAGCCGCACCGACTCTCGCGCGGCCGCGATCTCGGCCGGGTCGCCGTGATCGGGCACCACCCGCTCGTCCGCTACCGGTGACACCCAGGCGTGCTCAGGCAGCATCGCGCCGAAGTGCTCGGCGCTCGGGGGTGACGCAGGGCCGAGCCCGGCCGGCAGGGCACGTCTGCTGCGCCCGCGCAGCTGATCCAGGCAGACATTGGTGGCGATCCGGTAGAGCCAGGACCGCAGGCTGGACCGGCCCTCGAAGGTGTCGCCGGACCGCATGACCCGGATCATGACCTCCTGCACCGCGTCCTCGGCATCCGCCGGTGAGCCGAGCATTCGATAGCAGTGTCCGGTGAGCTCGCGCCGGTAGGTTTCCAGCCCGTCACGGTCGACCCGGTTCGTCCTGACTGCGAAGGGCGTCGTCATAAACATCACTTTAAGGCTGCTCGTCGCGGCGAGCCTGCCGATCGCGGGTCACCAGGCGCAAAAAGCATTCGCAGCGGTTCGGGCCGAGAGGACCGGGAATGACCAGTGGTTACTGTTACGGTTTCTGCCTATGGGGCAGCCCTTGACCGAGCCCGGTGTCGCCGCTGTCCAGCGGCCCAGCCAGCCAGGCCACCCGACGCCCGGTGCGCGCCTGACGGCGCGGTTCTACCTGCTCGCCTGGGCGGCCGTCTGCCGCATGCCAGAGCCATTGGCGCGGTGGCTGTTCACCCGGATCGCTGACGTGCTGTGGCGCCGCCAGAGCAAGGGCGTGCAGCGCCTGGAGGACAACCTGCGCCGGGTACTCGGCCCGGACGCCACGCCGGAGCGCCTGCGGCAGGTCTCCCGGGCGGGCATGCGGTCCTATCTGCGGTACTGGCTGGAGGTGTTCCGGCTGCCGGTCATCCCGCCCGAGCAGATCATGAGCAGGATGCGGATGACGGGCGGCCAGACCGACCTGGCGATGGCCCATCTCGCGGCCGGGCGCGGTGTCGTGTTCGCGCTGCCGCACATGGGGAACTACGAGCAGGCCGGCGCCTGGATCGTGCGCCGGGGCGCTGGTTCGTTTACGACCGTCGCAGAACGGCTATCTTCCGCCCTCGTGTACGAGAAGTTCGTGGCCTTCCGCCAGAGCCTGGGTATGGAGGTCCTGCCACACACCGGCGGCTCCAGCCCGTTCGGAGTGCTGGCCAGGCGACTACGCGCGGGCCGTCTGGTGTGCCTGGTCTGCGACCGCGATCTCACCTCCAGCGGGGTCGAGGTGCAGTTCTTCGGTGAGCCTGCCCGGATGGCCGCCGGGCCTGCGGCGCTCGCCGTGCAGACGGGGGCCGCGCTGATGCCGGTCACCTTGTGGTTTGAGGGCGAGAACTGGTGTGCGCGGATCTTTCCGGAGGTGCCAGTACCGGAATCCGGCACCCAGCGGGAAAAGATCGCTGCAATGAGCCAGGCGATGGCCAAGGCCTTCGAGGTCACCATCGCCGAGCACCCCGAGGACTGGCACATGCTGCAGCGGGTATTCGTGGCGGACCTGGATCCCGCCCGGATCTCGTAGAGCCAGGCAATCCAGGCTCGAAAATTATATGGAGGCTGCCTCCGGAAAGTTGCTAAAGTGCTTCATTAAGGGTGATTCCAGGGGACCGGGGCAGAATCGGGGAGGAGCCGATGCCGATCGCGCCACGCGGCGCACGGTACTGGTTGACACGGGGCTGGCAGCGACGGGGTCAGCTGCTGTCGGGGTGGGTGGTACCGTCTGGCCGCGCGGTACCGGGCTGGGCACTGGCGTCGGCCGCCCTGGCTCCCGCCGTGCTCGTGACCGGGTGGACCATCGCTGGCCTGCTCCAGCCGCCGTCCTACAGCCCGGTCCGGCAGACCGTCAGCGTGATGGCGGGCCGGCAGGGCACCGATCCGTGGGTCATGACCACGACACTAGTGCTGCTTGGCTGCTGCTATCTGATCACCGCGGCCGGCCTGGCCGGGGTCTGGCCGGCGGCCCGCATTCTGCTGTTCATCGCCGGGGTATCCAGCATCGGCATCGCCGCGTCGCCCGAGCCGGCCGGCGGCCCGACGCCTGTGCACCTGGCCTGGACGGTGCTTGGCGGGATCATCATTGCCGTCTGGCCGGCCCTGGCCGCGTGGCACAGCCAGCGCCAGTCCCTGGTACTAAGCCTGCCCGCGCGCATCCTGGTGACGATGTCGTTTCTCGGCCTCCTCGGCTGGCTGCTGCAAGAGACCCAGGGCGGCGCCGCCCTCGGCCTTGCCGAGCGCCTCGATATGTCCGTGCAGACCACCTGGCCGTTTGTGGTCGCACTTGCCCTGCGGCTGTCGGGCACCACGCAGGTTGCGCCGGCCCCGGCGGAGTACGCGGCGCGGCGCTGACTCCGGCCGCGCCGGTAGGTCCCCAGCTACGGGCGAGTACCGGGTACCAGGCATCAGCGGCCGCCAAATGAGACAGTTAAGCGCGATGAAGATCGAAACACGATGAGTCCCTGGTGGCGGGTGTCGTGGTCGGTGCCTGCAGCCATGCGCGCCGTCCGGGCCACGATTGTCATCCCGAGCCTGTTTGCGCTGACATTCAAGGTCATCCACGACGAGCAGATGGTGCTGTTCGCGGTTTTTGGTGGTTTCGGCGCGCTTGTGCTGAGCTCGTTTGGCGGCAGCCGGGCGGACAAGGCGCTCGCGCACCTCGGCCTCGCGGTGGCCGGCAGCGTCACGCTCATCATCGGCACGCTGGTCAGCTCGTCCACCTGGCTGGCCGCCGTCGTCACGGTTCCGGTGGCCTTCGCCGTTTACTTCAGCGGCTCGCTCGGCCCGAACGCCGCCGCCGGCGTCACCGCCTGCCTGCTGGCCTATGTGCTGCCGGTGGCATCGATCGGCAGCGCGGCGATGCTCGGGTCGCGGCTGGCGGGCTGGTGGCTCGCCGCAGCGGCCAGTACCGCGGCGGTCGTGCTGTTGTCACCGCCATCGCCAGGTGACCGGCTGCGATCCCTGACCGCCGCCTCGGCGACCGCCTTGTCAGCGCAGCTCGGCGGGGCGGTGCGGGGCACCGCAACGCCCTCGGACCGGGAGGCGTCCGTAGCCGCCAAGCAGCAGCTCATGGACCTCTTCGTGGCCGCGCCCTACCGGCCCATCGGAATCGCGGCCGCCGACCAGGGCCTGGCCAAGCTCATCCACCTGCTCGAGTGGTGCACGTCGCTGGTCAGCGACGCGGTGGCCGAGCATTCTGACCTGCGTGGCGCTGCGCCGCAGGACCTGGACCTGCTTGCCGCCTCGGCGCAGGCATTCGGGCAGGTGGCCAGCCTGCTTCGCGGCGAGGACGTGACGGTCCATCTCGAGCCGCTGCTCGCGGCCCGCATGGCCAGCGCGCGGCACCTGCATGAGCTGAGCGCGAGTCCGGCCGAACTGGCCACCGGCGCCGACCACGCATTCCACGCGCAGGCCATCGGCCTGGCCGCGGCCGCGGCGCTGGCCGACGCGATGGTCGCCGCCCGCCGGGCCGGGCCAGGCCCGGTAGCGGACCGGCACTGGGGCTGGCCAGCGAGCGAGCGAGAGCCAGCCCCAGCCGGCGGCCTCGGCCTGCGGGCCCGCGCAGCCACGCTGATCGCCACCGACGCGAGCCTGCGGTCGGTGTGGTTTCTCGCTAGCGCGCGCGGCGCCATCGCGATTGCCGCGGCCGTGGCAGTCGCGAAGCTGACGGATGTCCAGCATGCGTTCTGGGTGGTGCTCGGCACGTTGTCAGTGCTGCGCACCAGCGCCACCGCAACCGGCGCCACCGCGCTGCGCGGGCTCGCCGGCACCGTCGCCGGATTCATCGTCGGCGCCGCCCTGCTCGTCGGCATCGGCACCGCTCCGGCGGCGCTGTGGATCGCGTTCCCGCTGGCGGTACTGGTCGCTGCCTACACGCCAGGCACCGCGCCATTTGTGGCCGGACAGGCCGCGTTCACGGTGACGATCGTCGTGCTCTACAACCTCATCGCTCCCGCGGGCTGGCAGG
This sequence comes from Streptosporangiaceae bacterium, assembly GCA_036495585.1. Lineage (GTDB taxonomy): Bacteria > Actinomycetota > Actinomycetes > Streptosporangiales > Streptosporangiaceae > JAJYUU01. Next base: position 17,842 of record DASXMP010000078.1, on the reverse strand, counting down.
TCGGCCTGCTGCGCGTCGAGGACGTCGCGATCGGCTGCGCGGTGAGCTTGCTCGTCGGCGTGCTGTTCTGGCCGCGCGGTATCTCTGGTGTGGTCGGCGACAACCTGGCGGACGCTTATCGCTGCGGCGCGGACTACCTGGTCAGCGCGACAGGCTGGGCCCTGGGCGATAGCGCTCGCCGGCCCGAGCATGCCGCTGAGGCCAGCGCGGCCGGCACCCGAATCGACGATGCGATCCGCGGCTTCCTGACCGAGCAGGGCTCCAAGCGAGTGGCCAAGAGTGACCTATGGGCGCTGGTGATGGCCGCGACGAGGCTGCGGCTCACGGCGCACTCACTAGCAAGCCTGCCCGGCCCGAACGGGCGCACACCAGACACAACCCGCAAAAACGGGCACGAGCCGCATGCGGCCATCGAGCACCGAGCCAGCCAGCTGGCCGACTTCTACCAGCGGCTTGCCGCCTGCGTCGCACGACCAGCACACCAGGGCACCGAAGCGGCAGAGCTCGCACCCGTGCCGCCGCCGGGCGCGAGTCCCGCTGCCGGGCTCCCCGCACTGACGCAACCCGAGGCGCTGTGGGTCGGCCATCACCTCGATGACCTGGCCCTGCACTCGGCCGCTGTCGCCGGCCCGGCGCAGCGCCTCGCCGCCGTCCGCCGCCGGCCCTGGTGGCGGTAGGCAGGCAGCGGCGCCAAAACCGTCAGGAACCCTGGCCGCTGCCCGTCCCGTCGGAGGCAGCGGATTCGGGCGCGGCAGCGCTCTGCTTCCCGCCGCCGATGGCGGTAGCACCGGCAGCCCGGACCCCTGCGGCGTGCGGCGCGATGGTCAGCTGATCCGGGGTCCGCTCGGGCACGGGCTTGCCGATGATCCGGTACACCTCAGCGCCGTCCACGGTCTCTCGCTCCAGCAGGAGGCCGGCGATCTGATCGAGGTACTGGCGGTGCGTGCGGATCAGGTCCACCGCCGAGTCCTCGGCCTGCCGCAGCAGCTTCGACACCTCGTCGTCGATCGTGGCCTGCGTCGCCTCAGCGAAGGGCCTGCTAGACATGCCAGGTCCGCCGCCACCGAGGAACACCGAGCCGCCCTCGGGGTAACCGACCGGACCGAGCGCCTTCGACAGGCCGAACTCCCGCACCATTTTGGTGGCCAGGTCGGTGGCGGAGGCGAGGTCATTGGCCGCGCCGGTCGATCCCTGGCCGAACACGACCAGCTCGGCGCCCCGGCCGCCCAGCCGGACGGCCAGCGACTCGCGCAGGTAGTCCTCCCCGTACAGGTGCCGCTCGAAGAGCGGCAGTTGCTGGGTGACGCCGAGCGCCTGCCCGGCGGGCAGGATGGTGATCTTGGCCACCGGGTCGGCATGCTCGGACAGCGCCGCCACCAGGGCATGCCCTGCCTCGTGCACGGCGACCGACCGCTTCTCCTCCGGCAGCAGTGCGTTCGAGCCCTCCCGGCGGCCGAGCAGGATGCGGTCCCTGGCGTTGTCAAAGTCAGCCGCCGACACGACCTCGCGGCCGTCGCGGACGGCGAAGATCGCCGCCTCGTTGGCGAGGTTGGCCAGGTCTGCACCGGAGAAGCCGGGCGTGCCTCTGGCCACTACCTCCAGGTCAACGTCGGGACCCAGCTTCTTGTCGCGGCAGTGCACCGCGAGGATCGCCGTGCGCTCGTCCAGCGTCGGCAGCGGGATCACCACCTGCCGGTCGAACCGGCCAGGACGCAGCAGCGCTGGATCGAGCACCTCGGGCCGGTTCGTCGCGCCGAGCACCACCAGGCCCGAGGTCACATCGAAGCCGTCCATCTCGGCCAGCAGCTGATTGAGCGTCTGCTCGCGCTCGTCGTTCGCCACCACCGCGCCAGAGCCGGCCCGCCGCTGGCCGATCGCGTCGATCTCGTCCACGAAGATGATGGCCGGGGCTTGCTTGCGTGCCTCGGTGAACAGGTCGCGCACGCGGGCCGCGCCGACACCGACGAACATCTCCACGAAACTCGAGCCGGTGACCGAGAAGAACGGCACCGACGCCTCGCCGGCCACCGCCCTGGCCAGCAGCGTCTTGCCGGTACCGGGCGGTCCCACCATCAGGACACCGCGCGGCGCCATCGCGCCCGCCCGGTGGTACCGGTCCGGGCTCCGCAAGAAGTCGACGACTTCGGTGATCTCTGCCTTAGCGCCGTCGTATCCCGCCACGTCGGAGAACCGCGTGCTCGGCCGCTCTGCATCAAAGACCTTGGCCCGGGACCGTCCGACGCCCATCACGCCCTGCAGGGAACTGCCCGCAGAACGCGCCATTCGCCGGAAGACCCAGAAGACGAGCAGGAGCGGTACCAGGAAGAAGAGGATGTCAACGATGATGCCAACAGAAGAAGTACCACCCGTCTCGAACGTGATGCCGACGTTCGCGGCCCGCAGGCTGTTCTCCAGTGAGGAGCCCGGCGTGATTGCGGGGGTGACCGCCTGGTAGCTCTTGCCATCAGCGAGCTTGCCGGTGACCGTGACGTTAGCGCCGGATGACGACGGGCTGGGGATGTCCGCGGTCTTGATCTTGTGCGCAGCCACATCGGACACGAACTGCGAATACGTCAGTGTCTGCGGCGTGCTCACGTGGACGAAGCTCGGCACGATATAAAGCGCGGCAATCAGCAGGGCAAGCAGCCAGAGCCAATGCCGCCAGGCCGGCGGGGGTGGCGGCGCAGTGCGGACGGGCTTGTCGCCCGGCGGCGGTGCGACCGGAGTTTTACTCATGGCCAATTCTTACGCCACGCGGGCAGTGGTCGGTGCGGCCGGATGACAGGTGGCGGTACCGTGAGCGGGGAGGTAGCACCGTGGAGTGGTGGAACGGACTGAGCCAGCGCCAGCGAGCGCTGTGGTTCGGGGCGGCGGCCGGGGAGCTCTCGCTGAAGATTGCCGCGCTCATCGATATCAGGCGGCGCCCGGCAGCGCAGATCCGCGGGCCGAAGGCGCTGTGGCGCCTGGCCATGGTGGTCAACCTGATCGGCCCGGTCAGCTACTTCGCCTTCGGCCGCAGGCAGTAGCCGACCAGGTCGCTCGAATCAGGTCAGACGTTCCCGGTGAGCGGACCGACCGCGGCGCACGTGGGCTGGAAGCCCGGATTGTCCGCGCCGAGGGCGTTGATCACGTCCTGCAGGGCGTTGGAGTCGTAGGGGATCGACAAGTGGTCGCTGGCATCTTGCGGGCACTGGTCCTGCAAGGTGATGTCCTGCACGTTCGGGCCGGCGGGCAGGAACGCGTTGGCGTAGGGCGTGACTACCTCGTCATCGCTGGTCTCGATCACTACGTACCGCACACCAGGCTCGGTCGGGTCGGTGTTCAGGCTGTGCAGGAACGACGAGCCCTGCAACTGCTGCACGCATGCCTGGCACGACGGCGACAGCAGCGCAGTGACGAGGCCGAGCCCGCCGAGGCTGGTGATCAGGTTCTCGGCGCCATCGAGCGTCGTGCCGTAGTTCGAGGGCGCGAGCCCCACCAGCATGTCGACCTTGGCCGCCCCGCCGAGGTCATTGATGTAGTAGCGCGGCATCATGCCGCCCTGGGACCAGCCGACGATGTCCACCTTGCTGGCACCGGTGGCGGCTAGCACGCGGTTCACCTCGGTGGACAGCTGCGAGGCCGACGCGGCAATGTTTCCCATGGCGTAGAAGCCGCTGAGCGGGATGGTCTGCCCGTAATTGAAGGCGTAGACGCAGTAGCCGTTGTCAGCCAGATCCGGCGCGATCGCGCCGAAGCTGTTGTACATGCTGGCGAAGGTGCCCTCGGTCAGGACGACCGGGTAGGGGTGCGCTGCGGACGGCCGGCAGCCGGTGTTCGCGCCGGCGGGCGCGGCGGTGTAATTCCAGATGAGCGTCGAGTTGAAGAAGGCGGCGGCCTCAGGCTGCAGCGCCAGTCGAGTTTGGGGCAGTGCCGAGGATGCCTGCGCGGGCGCGGAGCTTAGTGCTAATGCGAGCGCGACGCCGGCCGCTGCCACGGGCAGCGCTAGGCGCACGCTGGTTCGCCGAAACCTCATTGGACCTCTCCCACACCAGAGTGCGTGACTGTGGATGCCTCGAAGTTACTGGCCAGTTTCGGCGAGGTTACTGGCCAGTATCTGCCGGTGCTGCCGACCCGTCAACAGTCAGCGAAGTGCCAGTTCAGGCACGGCGGAATACCCAGATGGTGGCGGACGTGCCGAGCAGCCGGATCGGCACCTGCCGCCGCAGGCGCAGCGCCGCGGGGATGGCAGGCCGGGGGAGCTCCGGCGCCAGCAGCACCACCTGGCCGCCGGTCCGGGTAACGCGGCTGAGTTCCTGCAGCACGGCCGCGATCCAGCTGGGCCACGTTCCCGTCACCTGAAACTGCTTGCCGAACGGCAGATTCGATACGCAGGCCGCGACGCTGGAATCGGGCAGCAGGAGTTCCCTGGCATCGCCGAGCTCGACGTGCGCGCCGGGCGCGTTGCGCCGCGCCAGCTCGATCGCCGCGTCGTCGATGTCGGCCCCATCGCTGGTCCAGCCCGCGGCCACGGCCTCGGCTAGGACAGTGCCCGAGCCGCAGCACGGGTCGAGCAGCGTGCCGCGCGGCGGGCCTGCCAGCGCGACCATCGCGGCCGCGACCGTCGGGCGCAGCGCCCCGCGCCGCTCGGCTGCCCGGCCGCCGTGCTGGCGCATGCTCGCATCACTCAGGCGCAGGCCCGCCGCGTACTGCCCGTCGTGCCACTCGCTGATCCAGAACTCGAGCTGTGCTGGATCGCCGTGCCGCCATCGCGGCCGCTGCCTGGCAATGACCTCGGACATGGCCTGCCGCAGGTCGGTGCGCAGGAACCCGCGCTCGGACAGGACGCGGGCGATGACCCGGAACGTCATCCGCCCCCCCAGTGGCCGGACCTCCTGCGCCCACACCGACAGGGCCCGTTCCGCGTCGCCCGGCTGGCAGATCGCCGCCGCCACCGTCGCCGCGCTTGCACCGCCGGCTCTGCTTGTCCGCCCGATCTCAGCGAACACGTCCTCGGCCAGCCGCGACTGCAGCGCATGGGCACGGCCGGCCCGGTCCGCCTGGAAGAAAACCAGGTCTGCTCGGCCGTCGAACCCGGTGCCGGTGACCTCGGCGCCGCCAGCCGCCAGCTCGTCGCGCAGCATCCGGGTCAGGCCGGGCACGCACGTCGCGATCAGCGGGCTGCCGGCGGCCCGCGTCTGCCTGGCGGACTGCTGCCTGCCTGGGTGCCGCCCGCCGGGTCGCTGCGTGCCGGCATGCGGCGCCTCTGGCCGCGTGCTCACCGGTTCAGGAACTCCTCAGCGACCTTGCGCGGCGCACGGTCCAGCCAGGCGTCGGTGATCAGCTCGGCGAGCTCCGGCACGCTGATGCAGTCCAGCTCGAAGAGGATGGCGGCGTAGCCGTCGAAGTGCGGTGTGGTGAAGAAGATGGCCGGGTTGTCGGCGATCAGTGCGTCCTTGACGCCCTCGTCGGCTGTCCGGGCAGCGAACACCGGGCCGGCCGGGACGCGATCGCCGAGGGCCTGGATGTCGCCCTTGCGCAACGGGCGCTCCCAGACGAACAGCTTGTCCTTCACCCGCCAGTCCATGCTCCCGCGTGACTCGCGCTCGGTGCACTCCGGCAGGCTCAGGGCGATCCTGCGCACGTCCGCAACGGTTGCCACGGAACCGACTCTAACGCCGCGGGCCCGGCCCGGGGCCGCGGCTGGCTGGCGCGCCTGCCCGGGGCGCCGCCTCAGGAGAAGCCGGCGTGGCCGGTGCCACGGCCGGCGCTGCCTCGGTCTCGGGATGGACATACCGGCCGCCGCGCAGCAGCGAGGCCAGGCCTGCCAGCACCGCGAAGGCGGCTGCGACGACGAACACGATGACCAGGCCGTGGTGCACGGGGCCAGAGATCAGGTCGGGAAAGAACTCGCGCCCGGTGAGGATCCGCCGGCTCTCCGCCGACAGTGTCGACAGCGCGCCGTGGGCGGAGAGCAGGTGCTCGATCGGATTCACCCCGAGCACGGAGGCAAACAGGGACGACACCGGCGGCAAGGTGGCGATCTGGTGTGCGACGCCCGATGGCACGCCGTGCGCCTGCAGGCCCCGGGACAGCGTGTGCGGCAAGCTCGCGGACAGGCCAGCGATCATCAGCGAGAAAAACACGCCGATGGACAGCGCAGTGCCGGAGTTCTGGAACGTCGAGCGCATGCCAGACGCCGCGCCCCGGTGCTGGGCTGGGACGCTGCCCATGATCGAGGAGGAGTTCGGCGCGCCGAACATCCCGCTGCCGATGCCGTTCAGCGCGATCAGCAACGCGAACGCCCAGTACGAAAAGTTGATCGGCAGCAACAGCAAGCCGATGAAGCTTGCGCCGAAGACCGCCATGCCAGCCGTGGCGATGCCCCGCGAGCCGAAGCGGTCAGACAGGATCCCCGAGGTTGGCCCGGACGCCAGGAATCCGGCGGTCAGCGGCAGCAGGAAGATTCCCGCCCACAGCGGCGTCCGGCTGAAGTCATAGCCGTGCAGTGGCAGCCAGATGCCCTGCAGCCAGATGATTAGCATGAACTGCAGGCCGCCCCGCGCGATCGCTACCACCAGGCCGGCGATGCTGCCGGCGGTGAACTCCCTGATCCGGAAGAGGCTGAGCTGGAACATCGGATCGGCGACCTTGGTCTCGATCACGGCGAAGGCGACCAGGAGCAGGACCCCGCCGATCAGCATCACCAGCACCGTGGGGTTCAGCCAGCCCTGGCTGTGGTGCCCGTAGGGCTGGATGCCCTCGGTAATGGCGACGAGGACGGCGCCAAGGCCGACCGCGAAGGTGATGTTGCCCCACCAGTCGATCCGGCCGCGGTGTCGCACCCCGTTGTCACGCAGCTTGACGTAAGCCCAGATGGTGCCGTAGACGCCAACCGGGACGTTCACCCAGAACACCGCCCGCCAGTCCCAGGCTGCGAGCAGCCCGCCGGCCACCAGCCCGATGAACTGACCGGCCAGGCCAGCGATCTGGTTGGTGCCGAGTGCGAAGCCGCGCTGGCTGGCGGGGAACGCGTCGGTCAGAATGGCCGCGGAGTTGGCCATCAGCATGGATCCGCCCACGGCTTGCAGCAGCCGCCAGCCGATGAGCCAGAGCGCGCCGTGGCCGCCGAGGAACGGGTCGAACGACAGCAGGATGGACGCAAGAGTGAAGACCACGAAGCCGAAGTTGTAGGTGCGGACGCGGCCATACATGTCTCCGAGCCGGCCGAGAGTGACCACGAGGACCGCCTGCACCAGGCGGTATCCCATGATCATCCAGAGCAAGTAGAAGATGTTCCCCGGCGCCAGCGGGTCCAGGTGGATGCCGCGGAAGATGGCGGGCATCGCGATGATGACGATCGAGCCGTCCAGCGTGGCCATGAACATCGACGCCGTGGTGTTGGCCAGCGCCACCCACTTGTAGCGCTCGTCGGCGCCGGCGATCGCGGTTGCACCGGCGGTTGCGCCCACGCCGCCGCCAGGTGCGGCCGTGCTGGCGGCATCGGCGTCAGCTGCGGCTTTGCTGCCCGTGTCCGGCGGCGGCCCGTTCTGGTGCCCGCGCGGCGCGGCATGCTCATTCCGGTCTGAAGCCATCAGATGCGCTCGGCCAGTCGCTCCAGCAGCGGCGCCGCGGTCATCAGCTGCCGCAGCTCGGCGCGCGTGAACCCTGCCGACAGTGCTCCTGCCAGCAACTCAGTCCGGGCGCTGCGCTTGTCGGCTAGCGCCTGCCGCCCGGCCTCGGTTGCCGACAGCACGACCCGCCTCCCGTCCGCTGGATCCGCGCGCCGCTCCACGAGGCCACGCGCTTCCAGTCCGGCAAGCGTCGTACCCATCGACTGCGGGCTGATCTGCTCTTGCCTGGCCAGTGCTCCGGCCGTGGTGGGGCCGCCGCGGTCCAGCTTGCTGAGGGCCGAGCTTTCCGGCACGGACAGGTCGCCCGGGGCGGGGACCTGGCGCATCCGCCGCATCAGCATGCCGACGCTGGCGCGCACCGCAGCCGCTACCTCGATGAGCTCAAGATCCTGGCGGATGTCCGCGTGCGCAACCTCGATATCGTGGCTCACACTAATAAGGCTTAACTGATAAGCCTTACCTTAGCAAATCAGCGTCGCGCACCGCGACCGGCAAGGCGGCTTTGCGCGCGTTGTCGAAAGCATCGTCGATTGCGACGGGCTGCCGTCCGGCGGCGGCCAGCAACGACGCCCCGATCGAGGCGCGGTAGCCGCCCGCGCAGTGCACCCACACCTCTCCAGGCGGGACCTCGGCCAGCCGATCGGGCAGCTCGTGGAGCGGTATGTTCACCGCGCCCTCGATCTGGGCCGCGGCGAACTCGTCGGCGCGTCGCACGTCCAGCACTGTCACGGCCCGGCGGTGCCGTACCTCGGCCAGGTCGGCGAACGTGGCAGTAGCGAAGGAGGCCAGCGGACGCCCCGTGCCGGCGACCCAGTCGCCCGGCTCGCCGGTGGCGGCCGCGGCCGGGCGATCGATGCCGATGCGGACCAGCTCGCGCTGCGCGCCCGCGACGTCGTCGGCGGTCTCGCCAAGCAGCGTCAGCGGAGTGCCCCACTCGATGAGCCAGCCGAGATAGGCGGCGAAGCTCCCGTCGAGACCGAAGTTCAGCGCGCCGGGCACGTGCCCGGCGGCGAACACGGTCCGGTTGCGCAGATCCACCACCCACTCGGCGGCCTCGATGCGGCGCCGGATGCCGGCTGCGTCGGCGTGACCCGGCGGCGACAGATCCGGCTCGGACGGGCCGGCCGAGTTGGCCGGTGCCATGTGCGCGTAATAGGCGGGATAGGCGCTCAGGCCAGCCAGGAGTTCGCGCACGTAGGTCTGCTCGTCCTGCGTGAGCACGGCGTTGAAGACCTTCTCGCGCCCGATCGTGGAACTTGCCGCATCCGACTGCGTCGCCGAGCAAAAGGACCCGAAGCCATGTGTGGGGAACACCTCAGCAGCGTCGGGCAGCAGGCCGGCCAGCTTGCGGGCCGAGGCGTGCTGTGCGCGGACCAGCTCGCCGGTGTGCTCCGGCCCGAGCAGGTCAGGCCGGCCAGTCGCACCGTACAGCAGCGAGCCGCCGGAGAATACGGCCATCCGCTCACTCGCGGCGTCGTCGCTGAGCAAGTAGGACAGGTGAGTGAACGTATGGCCCGGCGTGGCGACGGCGGTGATCCGCATCCGTGGTCCGATCCGGACGTCCTCGCCGTCGCGCACCGGAATGCGCTCGAAGGACACCTCGTCCGCGGCGTTGACCAGGTAAGCCGCGCCGGTGCGGCGGGCCAGGGCGAAGCCACCGGTGACGTAATCGTTGTGGATATGGGACTCGAACACATGCGTGAGCCGCAGTCCCCCTCCGGCGAGCAGTGCCAGGACACGGTCGATGTCCCGCTGCGGATCCACCACGAAGGCGACCTGGCCGTCGTGCACGAGGTAGCTGCGGTCACCGAGCGTCGGCGTCTCGAGCGGGACCACGGTGATGGCTGCTGTGTGGTCAGTCATGGCAGTCTCTCCGTGCTGTGCAGCGGATGGACAAGTGGCAGCGGACGGACAAGTGGCAAGCGCGGACGGCGCCGTCGGAACGGCAGCCCCTCCTGAACGTGCCCACTCGCTCGTCCTGCCAGCCACCTGGCCGGCGCCTAAGTCGCCACTGCGCAGCGGGCGATACCGGGCGGGGTATCCACATACGTCGACGTTATAGCACCCCAGGGGGTACACAGGTCTTGGCCGCTCCGTCGCGCAGATGCGGAGAGCAGAGCTCGAGAGCTCGGCGCAGTCAGCCGCGATGGCTCAGCGGCTCAGGCTGGCCTCGGGGTAGCTGGCTTCCGCCGGGCTCCTGGTCTTGTGCATGTCCCAGAGCAGGCCGGCCAGGTGGCTCGGGCTGACGGTAGGCCCCCAGTCCCGGCCGCCACCTCCGCTCTGCGTCGTCCAAGTATGGAAGGCGCTGTCCTCGATGAGAGCGCCGACATAGAGCATGCCGACGTAGATGCCCTTGTTAGTCACCTCTGCCTGCAGGGACTGCAGGTAGTTACGCTGGGCCGCCTGCGCCGGGCAGGGACCGCTGAAGTTCGGCAGTCCGCGCAGCGTGCCCGCGCCCTGCGCGGTGAGGATGGCGCCGTTGCCCTGCTGGAGCATGTCCGGGAGGAACTGCGCGACCAGATCAAGCAGCGTATAGAAAATGAGCGGCAGGTAATCCCGGGCACGCTGAGCAGTCAGCTCAGCCGCGGCGACGAAATCTGCATCAGGGGTCGGTGCGTAGTAGAACGCCTCGAGGCGTCCGACCAGGGCACGTATCTGATCGGCCAGGGCGGGGACGGCAGCGGAGTCGGCCAGGTCGGCACTGACGACATGCGCCGTCGCACCCAGGCTGGCAAGGTCCTTGGCCAGGCGCTCGAGTGGCTCTCGCCGCCGGGCCACAAGGACGACCTCATAGCCCTCGCGGGCGTAGCGGTGAGCGATGGCCTGACCGAGGCCGGGCCCCGCGCCGAACACTGCGATGGACTTAGACATGATGGCCGTTCCCGCAAGTCGATCATGCACTTGGCAACTAACTTGACGCTACCGTCAACTTGACTTAGCCGTCAAGTTGCTAGGGTCGTACTCATGACACCGGGGGCAGGAGCGGCCAGCACGCCGGGCGGCAGCGGCTCTGCCGCCAGGTCGCCCACCGCCCTGCGCGCCGACGCTGCCCGCAATGTCGCCCAGATCCGGGCCGCGGCCATCGCCGCCTTCCATGGCCGCGGGCTGGGCACGCCGCTGGAGGAGATCGCCTCAGCAGCCGGTGTCAGCAAGGCCACTATCTACAACCGCTTCGGCGGCCGTCAGGGCCTCATCGATGCGGTCATCGAAGAACTCGTCGGGGCCGAGATGCGCAGCATCGTGGACCGGGCCGGGCAGCCGGGCGACCCGTGGGAGCGCCTGGCCACCTATGTCACCGACCTGCGCGACCTGCAGTACCGCGAACCAGCGGCGGTCGACGTGATTCTCATGGCCTACCCCCGCTCCGCGCAGGTCAACGCGCAGTGGCAACTGGGCAGGGCGTCCGGCATCGCGTTGGTCGAGCAAGCACACCAAGCTGGCGTGATCCGCGCCGACTTCACCCCCGATGACCTCTACCAGGCACTCGTCGCCAATGGGCTGGCGCTGCGGCACCGCCCGAAGCCGGGCCGCCAGGACTACGACCGGCGCGGCCGGTTCCTCCTGGACGGCATCCGACCGCACCGATAGCTGGCCCTTCATGGAGGGAACGAGCCGCGTCCTGGCGGTGCCTTAGCTCACGTCGCGCGCGGCGCTTCGGCCAGAGACCCGGCCGGAGAACAGGCAGCCGCCGAGGAAGGTGCCCTCGAGTGCCCGGTAGCCGTGCACCCCGCCGCCGCCGAAGCCGGCCACCTCACCCGCCGCGTACAGGCCGGGCACCGGCTGCCCGGCCGGGCCGAGCACCTGAGCGTCCAGGTTGGTGTGCAGGCCACCGAGGCTCTTGCGAGTCAAGATGTGCAGCCGCACCGCGATCAGCGGGCCGGCTGACGGGTCCAGGAACCTATGCGGCGTGGCTACGCGGGTCAGCCTGTCGCCGCGGTAGCGTCGGGCGCCGCGCACGGCGGTCAGCTGCAGATCCTTGGTGTACGGATTGGCCACCTCGCGATCGCGCGCGGTGACCAGCCGGGTCAGTTCATCCGGATCGATCAGGTCCTCGCCCGTCAGCTTGTTCATGCGCGCGGCCAGTGCCGGCAGGCTGTGCTCCACGAGGAAGTCCGCGCCGTGCCGGAGGAATGCCGCGACCGGGGCTGGCGCACCGGAGCGGACCCGTTCCAGCAGCCTGGGGATGCTCTTGCCAGTGAGGTCGGGGTTCTGCTCCGAGCCGGACAAAGCGAACTCCCGCTCGATGATCTTCTGCGTGAGCACGAACCAGGTGTAGTCGTAGCCGGTCGTCAGGATGTGCTCGAGCGTTCCCAGGGTGTCGAAGCCCGGGTAGAGCGGGGCCGGCAGGAGCCGGCCCCGAGCGTCCAGCCATAGGGAGGACGGACCAGGCAGAATCCGGATGCCGTGCTGCGGCCAGATCGGGTCCCAGTTGATGATGCCCTCGGTGTAGTGCCACATCCGGTCCGGGTTGATGACGGCTGCGCCGGCGGCCTCGCTGATGGCCAGCATCCGGCCGTCGACGTGGGCGGGCACGCCCGACAGCAGGTTCTTCGGGGCCTTGCCCAGCCGGGACGGCCAGAACTTGCGTACGAGTTCATGGTTCCCGCCGATGCCGCCGGACGTGACCACCACCGCCTGCGCGTGCAGTTCGAACTCACCGGCAGGCTCGCGGGAACTCGCCTGGCCGCGAGCCCCTTCCGACGGGACGAGGATGGTGCCTTTGACTCCATCGACCGTCCCGCCCGTCACGGTCAGCTCGTCTACCCGGTGCCGGCCGAGCAGCCGGACCCGGCCGTCGGTGATGGCCGCGCGCACCTCGCGCTCAAAGGGCGCAACGACGCCCGGCCCGGTGCCCCAGGTGATGTGAAAGCGAGGCACCGAGTTTCCATGGCCGAGCGGACCGTAGCCGCCGCGCTCCGCCCAGCCGACGATCGGGAACATCCGCACGCCCTTGGCGTGCAGCCAGGCCCGCTTCTCGCCAGCAGCGAATCCCACGTAGGCCTCGGCCCAGCGCCGCGGCCACTCGTCCTCCGGGCGGTCGAAACCCGCGCTGCCGAGCCAGTCCTGCAGCGCGAGGTCGTAGCTGTCCTTGATGCCCATCCGCCGCTGCTCGGGCGAGTTGACAAAGAACAGCCCGCCGAATGACCAGAACGCCTGGCCGCCCAGCGACGCCACGGGTTCCTGATCGAGCAGAATGATCCTCCGGCCGGCCGCGGCCAGCTCGGCCGTTGCCACCAGGCCGGCCAGGCCGGCCCCGACGACGATCACGTCCGCGTCCACGGTCATCCCGGAAGTTTAGGTGTCCCAGCGCGCGACGATCTCCAGCCGCTGCTGCCAGGCCGCCGCCTGCTCGCCGCCCGGCTGCCACCGCTCGCAAAGCTGGAGCATCCACCGGGTCCTGTCCATGATCATCTGATGTACGTCGGGCCAGGCCGGCCGTGCGCCGTAGGCGTCGTAGAACCTCGCTAGCTCGGCAACCTCGGCGGGGTGGTGCATCCGGATGATGAACTCGCACCAGGCGAGATCCTCCAGCGAGTCGCCGACATGCACCCACTCCCAGTCGACGACCGCTGTGACCTGCGTCGCACTGGCGTCGAGCAGCACGTTGTTCGGCCCGTAGTCGCCGTGCACAAGGATGGCGCGGCCTGGAGCAGTGCTAGCCGAAGCAGTGCCTGCCGGAGCAGTGCCGGCCGGAGCAGTGCCACTCGGCGAAGCACCGGCCGGACGATGACTAGCCGGACTGTCGACAAGACCGGCGATAGCGGCCGGGATCGGCAGGGCGTGAATCCGCCGGAGCATGTCCCCGCAGGCCGCGAGGACCGGCCCGGCCAGCCCGGCGGCGATCAGGTCCTGGCCGTGCACGCCGGGCAGCAGTCTGGTCTGCAGGCTATCGCGGCCGGCCGCGATAACCGGGGGAACCGGCAGCTGCCCGGCCAGGGCTGCCAGCGCCGCCGTCTCCCGCCCGCACCTCGCGGCTGCGTCCGGGCCCCGGTATGCCTTGGTCACCACACTGCCGAGTCGCGTCGTCAGGTGGGTGTACCCGTGCGCCATGACCTCCGGTCGCGACTGTGCCTCCGAGCCGGTCATGCCTGGCCTGGTGACGGCACAGCGCGGCGCGGGTCGAGCAGGCCGGGCTCGGAGCTCATGAAGAGGTCGAATTCTCGCACCCGCCAGCCGGCCGCCAGCAGGGTGCGGACTGCCGGGTGCGGTCCCGGCAGGCAGACGTGCGCATGCTGGCCGCCACCATCCACGACGACCGTCAGCGCCGCCAGCACGGCCCCGCTGGCGGCCGTATCGTCCAGCGCGGGCGCGCAGGCGAGGTGCACGATGCCGCGCTCCGCGCCGGCGCCAATGACTGTCCCGACCGCGGCGACCTCGCCGCCGCGCCGCACCTCGACACAGGCACCGCCCGGCCGGGTCGCCCAGGCCGCGTGGTCGGCGAGCCGGTCCCGCCCGGTCCAGCGATGCTCGTGCGCGGCCACCTCCGCCGGATCGGACAGCGTTGCGCTCCAGCCTCCCGTCGCCGGAGACGGTGCGGGCTCGCCGGTGAGGTAGAGCAGCGGCCACCAGGCATCCACGCCGAAGCTGGTGTACAGGGGGAGCGCGTGCGAGTGCAGGCTGCTGAAGGTCATCTTGCGCGGCGCACTGCCCCACAGGTCTGCCAGCATCGCCCGGCCGAGGCCCTGGCCGTGCGCTGCCGGGTCGACGAACAGGTCGCACAACACTGTGACCGCTGCCGCTCCGATTCCGACCTGCTCGGTTGCCCCGAACCCGGCGACGCGGCCGGCCAGCGCCGCGACGACGAACCGGCCATGCGCCAGGAGGTGCCGGACGTAGGCCGGATTCGCTCCCGCCCACTCGTCTTCCTGGCCGGTGGCGGTGGTGATCGCTGCAATCGCCGGGAGGTCGGCATCGGTCGCGGACCTTACCTCGACCGCATCCGAGGTGGCAGCAGGCATAGTCGCGCCTTCTTTCGGTGTTGGGGATGACAGCAGCGGCTGCCCCGGGCGGGCAGGCGGCGGGAGGTAGCGGTCCGACAGCGTAGCGCCGGCCGACGGCTGCTAGCCTGACGCCTGGCCCGGCCAGCAGCGGCCCGTTACCGGATTAAATCAGGAGGGGTAGATCGGCGTGCTCGCAGTCGGATCGTTCCTGGCGCTGGGGGACAGTTTCACCGAAGGCGTCGGAGACCTCTACTCCGATGGCAGTGTCCGCGGCTGGGCTGACCGCTTCGCCGAGCACCTGGGAGCCGCTTCACCGGGCCTGCGCTACGCCAATCTCGCGATCCGCGGCAAGCTCGTCGGCGAGGTCATCGCCGAGCAGATCCCGGCCGCTGCGACTCTGGCGCCGGACCTGATCAGCCTGGCCGCCGGCGGGAACGACCTGCTCCGCCCGCGGGCCGACCCGGACCTGGTGGCTGCCGAGTTCGAGCGGGCAGTGCAGGCGCTTCGGGCGGCTGGCAGCCAGGTCATGCTGTTCACCGGATTCGATCCGGGCGGCTTTCCGCTCCTCCGGCTGATCCGGGGCAAGACCGCCGCGTACAACGCGCTGATCCGCGACATCGCCAGACGCCATGGGTGCCTGGTCGTCGACCTGTGGACCATGAATATCCTCGCTGACGCCCGGGAATGGGGCCGTGACCGCCTGCACCTGTCGCCCGACGGGCATCGCCGGGTGGGGCTGCGCGCCGCCGAGGTTGTCGGCGTGCCGGTAGCAGAGGACTGGCGCGAGCCGCTGACGCCGCGCGAGCGGGCACCCTGGCTCGCCGCCCGCGTGCAGGACGCCCAGTGGGCCAGGGAGTACGCGGCTCCGTGGGTGCAACGGCGGCTGCGCGGCGTCTCCAGCGGCGACGGCATGGTGGCGAAGCGGCCCGAGCTGCTCCCGTTCTAGGGCACGGGTCCAAGGGTGAACTCGGCCGTCTGGAAGGTCCGGGTCCGGCGGCGGAAGTCGAACGTGAAGCCCGGCCACAGCGTCAGATTGCGGCCCTCCGCGTCTAGGTACCAGCTAGAGCAGCCCGAGCCCCAGACGGTCCCGGGCAGCTTGCGCTGCAGCTCGGCGTTGTAGGCCGCCGCGACCTCGGGCCGCACCTCGAACCGGCCGCCGGCCGCCTCGGCCTTGCCAACTCCGTCGAGGATGTACCGGAGCTGGCTTTCGATCATCAGCAGCATCGAGGAGTGGCCGAGGCCGGTGTTGGCGCCGGTCAGCTGGAAGTAGTTCGGGAAGCCGGGCACCACGGTGCCGAGGTAGGTCTCGCCGAACGCCTCGGCGAGAGTTCGCCCGTCCGCGCCCGTCACCTTTCCGAACATCGGGTTATCCGTGACATGGAACCCGGTGGCCAGGATGACCGCGTCAACGCGGTGCTCGGCGCCGTCGGCGGTCACCACCGCGTCTGGCCGGAACTCGATGATCTTCTCCGTGACCAGGCTCACATTCGGGCTGGCCATGGCCGGATAAAAGTCGTTGGAGGGCAGCACTCTCTTGCAGCCCAGGCGGTAGGAGGGCGTGAGCTGCGCGCGCATCGCCGGGTCGGTGATGGCGCTCTCCATGTGCTTGCGCCAGGCGATCTCGGCTCGCTTGAGGATGGCCGGGTACTTGACGAACCCGAGGGCCAGCGCTTCGCGCAGCCAGTAGGTCCGCAGCCGCGACAGCCGCTGGTACGCCGGGATGGCCCGGTACAGCGCCCTGGTACGCGCCGTCACCGGATGGTTGTTGTGCGGGACCACGAACGGGGCGGTGCGCTGGAACACGGTCAGGTGCGCGACCTCGGCCTGGATTGCCGGGACAATCTGGATCGCGGACGCGCCGGTGCCGACGACGGCGACTCGCTGGCCAGCAGGCCGCCACGCCGGGTCCCAGCGTGCCGAGTGGATGATCGTGCCGCCGAACGAACCGATGCCGGGGATGTCTGGCAGCGAGGGCTCGACCAGGGCGCCGGTCCCGGCGATGAGGTACCGGGCGGTGAACAAGCCCTGGGTGGTGTCGATGTGCCAGCGCTGGCTGTCCTCGTCCCACCGTGCGCTGCGGACCTCGTGCGCCGGACGGAGATAGCGGCGCAGCCCGTTCCGGTCGGTAATCTCCTGCAGGTACGCCCACAGCTCCGGCTGCGACGGATAGGTCTGAGTCCAGTCGGGCTTGGCGGCAAAGGAGTACGAGTACAGGTTCGACTGGACGTCGCACCGGCAGCCCGGATAGGTGTTGTCACGCCAGGTGCCGCCCACGTCGGCGGCTCGTTCCAGGATCACCAGGTCGGTCTGACCGGCCGCCTGGAGCTTGAGCGCGGTGCCGATTCCGGAGAATCCGGCCCCGATGATCGCGAATGTGACGTCCGCCATCTGCCCAGGGTAGGCCGCGCGGCGCTGGCCTGGCGATATCGAGTTGCCGGCCGCTTGTCGTCCAACCGATGGAGATCGCCGCGCCAGACGGTCTAAGTCCCATGCAGGAGCCGAGATAGGGCGACTGCCCGATGTCGGCGGCACCGCCTTAGAGCGATGGTGTCTATGGGCCGGGGGTGACGGCCAGCGAAGGAGGACGAACACATGCATGCGAGGGGGAGCCTGCACAGCGGGCGGCTGCCGTGCCAGCACAACCCCGACTTGTTCTTCAGCGAGGCACCACAGGACCTGCAGCGTGCGCAGGCACTGTGCGCCTACTGTCCGCTGCAGTCCGAGTGCCTGGCTGACGCGCTGGAGCGCCGCGAGCCGTGGGGCGTGTGGGGTGGCGAGCTGTTGCTGAAGGGCGAGATCATCGCCGGCAAGCGCGCCCGGGGACGGCCGCGCAAGTCCGGGGTGGCCGCCTGATCAGCTCGGGCGCGTCACGAAGCGCGGGGTAATCGAGTTGCCCTGGGCGGGCGGACGTGGTGAGCTTCGGCCGGTGAACATTCAGGACGTACGGGCGGCTTACGACGCGCAGATCCGGCGGTCGCTGACCACCGACGATGCTGGTGCGCTCGTCGAGGCCGATACCGGGGTGGTGCGCTGGGTCGCACCCGACCCGCAGACCTCGTGTATCACCTGGTCGGAGCTGACCGCCGAGTCGGCCGACGCGGTCATCGCGGCGCAGGTGGCGTACTTCGCGGCGCGGGGCACGCCGGTGGAGTGGAAGCACTACGACTACGACCAGCCCGCCGACCTGCCGGACCGGCTGATCGCGGCCGGCTTCGCGCCGGAGGACCCCGAGGTCATGCTGGTGGCCGAGACGGCCAGCATCAGCACCGAGATCGTGCTGCCCGACGG
>DASXMP010000077.1:0-16699 GCA_036495585.1 Streptosporangiaceae bacterium | reverse complement strand
CCGGAGAAGCACACCCTTGGCGACTCATGGGGCCTGGGCTGGATCCGGTTCGGCTGGGGCGGCCGCCGGCTCATCGGCCACGATGGGAACACCATCGGTCAGTCCGCGTTTCTCCGGCTGCTGCCGGACGAGGGCCTGGCCGTGACGCTGCTGACCAATGGCGGCAATGCGCGGGATCTATACGAAGAGCTCTACCGGGAGATCTTCACGGAGCTGGCAGACGTGACGATGCCGCAACCGCTGGCCCCTCCCGCCGAGCCTGTGCCGGTGGACATCCAGCCCCACCTCGGCCGCTACGAGCGGTCCGGTACCCGGATCGAGGTGCTGGCCGGGGCAGACGGCCCGGTTCTTCGCACGACGGCGACCGGCCCCCTCGCAAAGCTGATGGCCGACCCGGTCACCGAATACGCGCTGGCCGCCGTTGACCGGGACCTGTTCGCCGTCCGGGCGCCGGAAACGCAAACGTGGACGCCGGTCCTTTTCTACGAACTTCCGAGCGGCGAGAAGTACGTGCACTTCGGTGCCCGGGCGACGCCGAAAGTGAGCTGAACGGAGTTGGACTGCCAGCCAAGCGCGGCCGGTGCAATTCGTCCGCTGCGACGATGAACCTCAAGCGACCAACCACGCACAATCGGACATCGCACCGCTATGGGAGGTCCGATGCATGCAGGGCGAA
This sequence comes from Streptosporangiaceae bacterium, assembly GCA_036495585.1. Lineage (GTDB taxonomy): Bacteria > Actinomycetota > Actinomycetes > Streptosporangiales > Streptosporangiaceae > JAJYUU01. The sequence continues at coordinate 16,023 of DASXMP010000077.1, read as the reverse complement.
GTGTTGCGGCAGTTGTCTGTGGTCTGGGGCTGGCACTTGCCGCCGCTGCTTGCGGCTCGGGCAGCGGCGGCTCGAACGGTAATGCTGGGACGTCCAAGTACGTGACCGGCGGAACGCTGACCATGCTGATCCCGAGCGATCCGGGCAACCTGGATCCGCTGACGACCGTCACGTCGGTCACCAGGGACCTGGATTTCTTTGCCTACGACCCGATCGTCAACCTGGAGCCAAGCGGCAAGCTGGTCTCCGGTCTGGCGACGGCCTGGCAGCAGTCGGGCAGCACCTATACGTTCACGATCCGTCGGGGCGTCACGTGCTCGGACGGCTCGGCCATGACTGCATCGACGGTGGCAGCCAACATCAACTACCTGTCCAATCCGAAGAACAAGTCGCCGCTGCTCGGCGTGTTCATCGCCCCGGGCGCCAAAGCCACTGCGGACGCGGCCACCTCCAAGGTGACCATCACCCTCGCCGCGCCGTTCCCGTTCTTCCTGGAAGACCTGACGCAGGTGGGGCTGGCATGCGCCAAGGGACTGAGCAACCCGTCCCTGCTCGCCGACGGTACGGATGGCAGCGGGCCTTACCGGCTCACCAGCTCCACGGCGGGCCAGCAGTACACGTTCTCGGTCCGGCACGGTTATGCCTGGGGTCCCGGCGGCGCGACTACTAAGCCAGCTGGCATTCCAGCCAAGATCGTGGTCAAGGTGGTTTCCGACTTGACCACCGAGGCGAACTTGCTGCTCGAGGGGCAGGCCAACCTCGCCAGCGTGCAGGGCCTTGCCTCCAAGCCGCTGAGCGCGGCGCGAGTTGCCAGCAAGGATGCCGGTGTGGTGCCGCTCGGCGAGCTGTGGTTCAACCAGGGGACCGGGCACGCCACCGCGGACCAGCTAGTCCGCCAGGCGATCCTCACCGCGCTCGACCTTCCGCAGGTCGGCGATGTCCTCGGCCAGGGCCTGGGGAGCAAGGCGACCGGCATGGTGACCGTCGCGCCGAAAGCCTGTCCTGGCGACACAATCACCGGCCTCCTGCCCGCCTACGACCAGACGAAGGCAGCGGCGCTGCTCGACCAGGCCGGCTGGAAGACCGGGCCCGGCGGCATCCGCGCCAAGGGCGGCAAGCAGCTCAAGCTGACCCTGCTGTACGCCAGCGACACCGGCGGCGACCCGGCCTCGGCATTCGAGCTGGCGGCCCAGGAGCTGAAGAAGGTCGGTGTGCAGGTACAGCTGACCGGCGAGACCACCACCCAGCTGGAGAGTGTCATCTTCGGCACCGGAAACTGGGACCTGGTCAACGTTCCGCTCGGCGTCAACACGCCAAACGCGGCCGCTCCGTTTGTCTCCGGTCCCGCAGCCCCGTCCGGCGAGAACTTCTCTCACATCGACAACACTGCCTACACCTCGCTCGCCGCCAAGGCGACGGCGCTGCCGGGTACGTCAGGCTGCGCCGACTGGAACCAGGCTGAACAGCAGCTGTTCCGCGCCGCCGACGTGGTGCCGTTCGAGAATGCCAGCGAGCCGTTGTGGGCCAAGGGCGCGACCTTCCAGACAGTCACCGGAATCATTGAGCCGACCAGCCTGCGCCTGGTAAAGGGCTAAGCCGTTGGCTGTGATCGTCAGGGGCGGCGGCGCCCCGGCCGGGCTGGCTCCAGCCCGCCGGGCCGCCGCCAACCCGTGGGTCCGCTTCACAGTCCGCCGGCTCACCCGGTTCGTGGTATCGCTGTGGATCCTGATCTCGGCGGCCTGGGCGATCGTGCACGCCATCCCGGGCGACCCGGTCCGGGCAGCGCTCGGGCTCACCGCCCCGCAGTCGCTGGTGGATCAGGAGCGGCACGCTCTCGGGCTCGACCAGCCGCTGCTCACCCAGTACGGGCACTTCCTGCACGGCGTGGTCACCGGCAACCTCGGCACGTCACTGACCTACCGGCTCCCAGTGAGCCAGGTGATCTCCTCTCGACTCCCGGCGACGGCAGGCATCGCCGGCCTGGCGTTCATCGTTGTCGTGATCATCGCCATCCCACTTGGCATGATCGCCGGAGTGCTAACCCGTGACGACCGTCATCCCCGCGGCGAGCTCGCCTTCTCCGGCTTCAGCGGGATCCTGGCCTCGATTCCCCAGTTCGTCCTCGCGGTCGGGCTCGTGGCCCTCTTCTCGGTCGGGCTGCATCTGCTGCCGGTAGCAGGGCAGTCCGGTCCGTCTTCCTACGTGCTGCCGGTCGTGTCGCTCGCCGCAGGCCCCGCCATGCTGCTGGCCAGGGTCATCCGGGTGGAGACAATGCGGGTACTGCACGAGGATTACATGCGCACGGCGCGGGCCAAGCGCCTTCCGGCCCGGCTGGTGTATGTCCGCCACGCCCTGCCCAATCTCCTCACCTCGACGCTGACCGTGAGTGGCATCGTCTTGTCCGGCCTGGTGGCCGGGACTGTGCTAGTCGAGGCCGTCTTCGCCTGGCCCGGCATGGGGACCGCACTTGTGCACTCGATCATCGCGAAGGATTATCCGCTTGTGCAGGGATTCGCCCTCGTCTACGGGGCGGCGGTGCTCCTCATCAACCTGATCGTCGATGTGCTGATCGCTGTCGTGGACCCGCGGTCTGCGCTGAAGGAAACCTGAGCATGCGCAGTCGTTCGCGCTGGCTGGCCGCGTTCCGCACGCCGGTCGGGGTCATCTCCTCGATCCTCGTCCTCGCGCTGATCGTCGTCGCCATCGTGGCGCCGTCCGCCTTCGGCCACGGAGCCAGCGTCGACGACCTGCGGCAGGCGCTGCGCGGCCCGTCGGCGCAGCACCTCCTGGGCACCGACGCCCTCGGCCGGGACCTGCTCGACCGGGTCCTGGTCGCGACCCGGCTATCGCTGATCATGGCCGCCCTAGCCACACTGATAGCCACGGTGGGAGGCCTGCTGCTCGGCGCCTTGCCAGCGGTCACGGGACGCCGGGCCGGCGCACTCATTGGTGCCTTCATCAACCTCACCTTCGCGTTTCCCGGCCTGCTCCTGGCCATGTTCCTTGCCATCATCTTCGGACTGGGCGAGCAGGGCGCGGTCCTGGCTATCGGCATTTCCGGCATCCCGAGTATCGCCCGCCTAGCCCAGACGCTCACCGCGTCGATCGCGTCGGCGGATTACGTCACCGCCGCCCGGATGCTCGGCGTCCGCCGTGACAAGGTCATCACCCGCCACGTCCTGCCGAACATCGCCGAGCCGCTGGTTATCAGCGTCACCCTGTCACTCGGCAGCGCGCTGCTAGCGTTCGCCGCGTTGTCGTTCATCGGCCTTGGCATCCAGCCGCCCGGCTACGACCTCGGCGAGCTACTGAACCAGGGCCTCCCTCAGATCAGCTACGACCCGGCCGCATCGCTGGGTCCGGCGCTGACCGTGGTGATCGCCGGGGCGGCCTTTAACCTTCTCGGCGATGCCGTCGCCAGGGCGCTCGGCCCGACCGCAGTGCCCGCTGGCCGCCGGCGGCGATCACAAGGATCAGCCGCCCCGGCCAGTCCTCCCGTCACGTCGGGCAACGTGCTGGCCGTCGATGACCTGACCGTCGCCTTTCCCGGGCCGTCTGGCGCTCTCACCCCGGTAGCCGGGGTGAGCTTCGCGCTCGCGCCAGGCGAGGTCGTCGGTATCGTGGGGGAGTCGGGCTCAGGCAAGAGCCTGACCGCCCTCGGTGTCAGCCGCCTGGTCGACAGCCCAGGCGTCGTCTCGGCTGGCACCTTGTCCTTCGCCGGTGCGGACCTGCTGACTCGCAACGGCCCGGCCGTGCGCGCACTGCTGGGCACCTCTTTGAGCATGGTGTTCCAGGATCCGCTGTCAGCGCTCAACCCGGCGATCAAAATTGGCCCGCAGCTCGCCGAGGTGACCCGGGTCCATCAGGGCCAGCCGCGAAAGGACGCCCTGGCCAGGGCAGTCGACCGGCTCAGCGCCGTTCGGCTGCCGGCCCCGGCGAAACTGGCCCGCCAGTATCCGCACGAGCTCTCGGGCGGTATGCGCCAGCGCGCCGTCATCGCCATGGGCCTGATGGGTGCGCCGAAGGTCATCATCGCCGACGAGCCGACCACCGCACTGGACGTCACGGTGCAGAGCCAGATCCTGGACCTGCTCCGAACTGTGCAGGCGCAGGAGCGCGCGGCAATCCTGCTCATCAGCCATGACGTCGCCGTCGTCGGCCAGCTCTGCCAGCGGGTGCTGGTGATGTATGCCGGCCGCATCGTCGAGGACCTGCCCGCCGCTGCCCTTGCTGCCGATGCCGCGCACCCGTACACGAGAGCCCTGGTAGCCACAGTTCCGGACATGACGACCGACCGGGACCAGCCGCTCGCCACCATCGCTGGCAGGCCGCCCAGCCCGGCGTCGCTGCCGCCAGGCTGCGCCTTCGCCCCGCGTTGCATGTTCGCAACCGAGCAGTGCCACACGCAGCGGCCCGCACTGACGAGCTTCGGCACCAGGCGGCGCGTCGCCTGCTGGCACCCGCAGATCACCGAGGCCGCCGTGCCGCTCGCCGAGGGCACGGTGCCGGGATGACCGTGACCCGCGTCCGGATCGAAGGTGCGACCGTCCGTTACGGCACGGGGCGCCATGCCGTCACCGCCGTGGACTGCGTCGACCTCGACTTGCAGGCTGGCAGGTGTACTGGCCTGGTCGGCGAGTCGGGTTCGGGCAAGTCCACGCTCGCGCGGGCGGTCACCGGCCTGACGCGGCTGTCGGGCGGCCAGATCACCGTAAACGGAGCTCCGGTGCGGCGTCCGCGCCGCGACGTCCAGCTCATTTTCCAGGACCCCTACGCCTCTCTCGACCCGCGCCGCACCGTGGGGCAGTCCGTCGCCGAGGGACTCGGCCCCGCCGCGCCCCGCGGCAGGACCGCCCGCACCGACGCCATCATCCGGCTCCTCGACCAGGTCAGCATCGAGGCGAGCACCATCGGCTCGTACCCGAGCGAGTTGTCGGGAGGACAGCGGCAGCGGGTCGCCCTGGCCCGGGCGCTGGCTGCCGAGCCAGCAGTCCTCGTCGCCGACGAGATCACCTCCGCCCTGGATGCGTCGGTGCAGGGGTCCATCCTGAACCTGGTGCGAGACCTCCAGCGCGCCTGGGGGTTCGCCCTGCTGTTCATCTCGCACAACCTGGCAGTCGTGCGCTATGTCTCGGACACAGTGACGGTGATGTACTGCGGCCAGATCGTCGAGTCGGGTCCGACCAAGGAGGTGCTCGCCCGGCCTGAGCACCCCTACACCCGCTCGCTGCTGCAGTCGATCCCCAGTCTCAGCCGCCTGGCTACCGAGGATCTCACCGATGCGGCGTCCCCCGTTGCCATCCCAGCCCAGGTCGCCGTCCGGACGAGCCAGGCAGCCACAGCAGACCCGGCAGACCCGGCTGCCCCGCCAAGCGGATGCCGCTTCCATCCCCGCTGCGCAGTCGGCCCGCTTAACCGCCCCGACCGCACTATCTGCCTGACCAGTGACCCCGCCCGGGACGCTGCCAGTCGCCGGCACCATGCCGCCTGCTTCTTCGCCGCGCCTGAACCCGGGGCCGACGCGGAGTCGCCGGCCCACCTTGGGCCGGCCAGGAACTCGTGACCACGCGCTCACAGCAAGGATGACCGGGCAACGCGGGGCCAGCCTGGTCAGCATGGTCGACTTTGGCGCAGCTGGCGGGTCCGGCAAGAGGAGCGAATCCCACCGCCGACCGGCTACTGTGCCGAAGATGCAGCAGGGTCACCTCAGGCACCCGCGCGCGAGCCTCGGCCGGGTGCTTGACCATCTTGGGTCCACGTTCCTGGACATTGCCGTCGGCACGCCTGACCCGAGCGCCGAGGTCGGCGGCGTGGTCATCCACGACCCGCTCGATGAGTTCCCGCTGCCGCCCGGCGCGCTGGTTCTCGGCGTCGGCATCCAGGGCAGCGACGAAGTGGCTGCCCTGCTGCGACAGACCGGCCTGCACGGCGGCCGGGGTCTGGTGGTGCGGGCCCCTGCACCAGCCGATGAGCAGGTCGCAGCGGCGGTGGCCGAGACCGGGGTGGTGCTCTATGCGCTCACCCGTGGCGCGTCCTGGAGCCAGCTTGCCAGCCTGCTGCGCTCGCTGCTCGCTGAAGACGGCGTGGTGAGCGCGGAACCGGAGACGATCGGCGGGGTGCTGGCAGGCGACATGTTCGCACTGGCCAATGCGGTCGCCGCGGTCCTGAATGCACCGGTGACCTTTGAGGACCGCAACTCCCGAGTCCTGGCATTCTCGGGCCGGCAGGACGAGGCCGACCGGCCAAGGATCGAAACCATCCTGGGCCGTCAGGTTCCAGAGCGATTCACCCGTGCTATGGAGGAGCAGGGAGTGTTCCACGCGCTCTACAGCGGCAGCCGTCCGGTGTCCGTCGATCTGAAGGCCACGGGGATGCCCGAAGTTGAGGTGCCCAGAGTCGCGATAGCGGTGCGGGCCGGCGATGAGATCCTCGGCTCGATCTGGGTCGCCACGACCGAGCCAGTCTCGCCGAAGTTCGAGCAGGCGCTGGCCGAATCGGCCAAGCTCGTAGCCCTGCACATGCTGCGGGCACGGGCGGGCGAGGACGTGGAACGCCGGCTCCGCGCTGATCTGGTAGCAACCGCCCTTGAGGGCGGCCCCGGAGCGTCCGCCGCGGTGGCCCGCCTCGGACTGTCAGGACGGCTCGCGGTAGTGCTGGCCATGGGTATGCCGGAGCCTCCTGCCGGCAGCGCCGCGTCGCTGGCCAGGGTCGAGACCGATCGGCAGCATGCCGCGGACGCGCTCGCGCTGCACATGTCCGTGGTGCACGGTGGCGCGGCAGTCGCACTGCTCGGAGGTGTCGCCTACGCGATCGTGCCGGTGCTGGCCGACCGCGGGTGCGCCGACGAACGGGTCGCAGTCGTGGCGCGTGACTTCCTCGAGCGCACTGGCAGCCGGGTGACTGGATTCATCGGCGTGGGAAGTGCTGCCCAGGACATCGCCGGGCTCACCCACTCTCGCCATCAGGCCGACCGGGCGCTTCGCGTGCTCCACGCACACGGCGGAGTGCCACGAGTGGCACGTGCCGCCGACGTTCATGTCGAGTCGCTGCTGTTTGAGCTCGGCGACCTGGCGGGCCACGATGTGCTTGCTCCGGCCGGGCCAGTGGCCGCCCTGATCAGCTACGACACCGAGCACGGCGGCATGCTGGTGGCTACCCTGCAGGCCTGGCTCGACTCGTTCGGCGACGTGATCGCCGCTGCCGCTGCGGTCAGCATCCATCCCAATACCTTCCGCTACCGCCTCCGGCGGATCACCGAGGTAAGCGGCCTGGACCTCGGTGATCCCGATGCCCGTTTCGCGGCCATGCTGCAGCTCCGGCTCCTGGACGTCGTGGCCCGCAGCGCCCATGCTGCTGGAAACGACGGCGGTTTCGCCTGACCTTCACCGCCAGCACCGGCTGCCCCACGCCCAGCCCGGCCGGCCGCACCTCAAGGGCGCCCGGCCGGCTCAGGCTGGGCCGCTGGTCCGGTTCGCCAGCCGCCCGCCCAGGTGAACACCGCTGACAGCGCCGGCCTCGGACCGCACGAAGTAGCCCGTCTTGCCCTTCAGCGGACCGTCAGCGAAGACGTACCGGTCGTCCCCGGCACCGAGCAGGCCGATCTGCAGCGGCGGCTGCGGCTCGTCTTCCTCCTGCCCCAGCTCCGCGAGTATCTCGGGTTTTGTCTCGATCATCACGACCAGCTGGCCGTCTCGCGCGGTGATCTTAGCGGTGCTGGCATGAGTCTCGAACGTTCCCGTGTACGGCACGAGCTCGTCCTCGCTCAGCCGGACCGGCTCCGGGTCGTGCTCGGTGACGCCCAGGAAGGCCTCGAGCGCCCAGCGCCTGATCCGCTCGTTGAACTCACCGCCGTTCGGGCTTGCGTTGGTGAGCGTGACGAGCGCGAAGTCTCGCTCGGGCACCATGTCAAAGCCGGAGTCCTGGCCGATGGTGTTGCCGCCATGGCTGACCATGCGCACGCCGTCGACGTCCCGCAGCCACCAGGTGATACCGACGGCGTCGCCGATGGCATTGCCCGGCGACTGCGCGGTTGCCTGCTGCATCGACTTCAGGTTGCGCTCGCTCAGCAGCCGCGTGCCGTCGCTGGCCCGCCCGTCACCGAGGTGGAAGCGCGCCCACTTGATCAGGTCTCCGGCGTTCGCGGTGATCCCGCCCGCGGGGTTCGCCCCCCGCGGAAGCGCCCAGGGCCGAGCGACGGTAACCCGCTCGTCGTTCCCCTTGTTATGGCCCGAGACGAAACGGCGGGTCATGATGTCGGTCGGGAAGAAATAGGTGTGGTCAAGGCTGAGCGGCTCGAACACCAGCTCTTTCATGGCCTCCTCGTAGGTCCGGCCGGTGACCTTCTCAATCACCCGGCCAGCCAGCGAGAGCGACGCGTTGTTGTACGACACGACCGCACCGAGCGGCGTGACCTGCTCCAGGTTCGCCATCCGCTCGATCAGCCGGGCCAGCGCGTCGTCGCCAGTCCCAGTGTTGTCAAACAGGTCGCCCGACCAGCCCGCGGTGTGGTTCAGCAGTTGCAGCACTGTCACTTTTTCCGCGACGGACTCGTCCTTCAGCGCCAGCTCGGGAACGTACCGGCGGACCGGAGCGTCGAGTTCGACTTTGCCCGCCTCGGCTAGCCGCAGCAGCGCTGTCGCTGTGAAGGTTTTGCCGGTCGAGCCGAACTGGAACAACGTGGCCTCGTCGACCGGCAGCGGATTCTCCACGCTGGTGACACCGTGCTGGGCGTAGTACTCGACGCCGTGGTAGTAGATACCGACCGCGACGCCCGGCACGCCCAGCTGCGCTGCGGCGTCCGCGACTGCGGTCCGCAGCCCCTGCTCGTCCACCCTGCCTCCTCGTCGATCGGGCAGCCGCACACCTAGTCTCGCCACGTCGGCTGGGTGCATATGCTGCGAGTCCAGCCAACAGCACGTGCTTGGGACCCGCGATGTACAACCGGACGAATTCCGACCAGCCCGTTCTCGCCGGCCCACAACGTCCGGGCCAGGCAGGTCGCCGAGAATTAGCGGATGCCGGCAACACTGACGGCCCGGCTCGTCGCGGATTTGGCCACGCTGGTCAGCTGTGAGTCTCCCTCCGACGATCTCCGGGCCACCACGGAGTGCGCCGGCCTCGCTGCTCAGATCGGTGAGGCCTGGCTGGGCGAGAAAGCCGAGCAGGTGCGGTTCAGCGACCGGGTGCACGTGCGCTGGCGATTCGGCCAGGCGAGCCGGGTGCTGCTGCTCGGGCACCTGGACACCGTGTGGCCAGTCGGCACCCTCGCCCGATGGCCGTTCGATGTGACCGGTGACCGGGCCACCGGCCCTGGCGTGTTCGACATGAAGGCTGGTGTGGTGCAGCTGCTGGCCGCCGCCAGCCAGCTTGATCATCTCGACGGGGTGACGATCCTTCTCACCTGCGACGAGGAGATCGGATCGCCAGCCGGTCGTGCCGTCATTGCCGAGGCCATCCGGGATGCGGCTGCGGTGCTGGTGTTCGAACCGAGCGCGGACGGAGCGCTGAAGACAGCGCGCAAGGGAGTCGCGCAGTTCCGACTCCGCGTCAGCGGCCGGGCGGCGCACGCCGGGCTTGAGCCAGAGCGGGGTGTCAACGCTTCCGTCGAGGCTGCCCATCAGGTGCTCGCGATCGCAGACCTGTCTGCGCCGGAACTGGGGACCACCGTCACGCCAACCGTGCTCAACGCTGGAACGGCGGTCAACGTGGTGCCGGAGTCCGCAACTATCGCCGTCGACGTGCGCGCCGCCACGATCAGCGAGCAAGACCGAGTGCGTGCGGCGCTGGCCAGCTTGCGACCGGTGTTGGCCGGGGCCACCCTGACATCCGAGCCGGGCATGAGCGTGCCGCCGCTGGAGGCCGGCGCGTCAGAGCGCCTGTTCTCCCTGGCCAGGGCCACGGCGGCCGAGCTTGACCTGCCCGCCCTACGAGGGACAGCCGTTGGCGGTGGCTCCGACGGGAACTTCACCGCAGCTGCCGGCGTGCCCACCCTGGACGGGCTCGGCGCGGTGGGTGGCAACGCGCATGCAGAAGGCGAGTGGATCGCAGTTCCAGCGATGTCTGAGCGGGCCGCGCTTGCTGCCGGCCTCATCCGTCGCATCCTCCGGCAGCCTTGACTGGCGCGCGTGAGCCAGCACAGTTGCCTGCGGGCACAGTTGTCTGGCAGCACAACGACGGCACCGCGAGTTCTGCTCAGCCGACGATGAGCTACCAGGTACCACCCCGTGATCGTGGTGCGGTGAGGTCTTCCCCAAGCGCGGACATCGACGACAGCGCCCGGCGGGCGCAGGCTGAGGCCGATGCCGCCGCGGCGGCCAGCGGGGTCGTCGTCCGGGAGCTGGTCGCGCCAGAAGAACACCATGCCGCGGAGCGGCTGCTAGCAGAAGTCTGGGCCACCGGCCCTGGAGAGTCACCGCTGCCCGCGCACGTGATGCGTACCCTCGCGGTGATTGGCAGTTATGTAGCCGGCGCGTACACTTTGGCTGGCGAGCTGGTCGGCGTCGGCGCAGGCTTCCTGACCGCGGACACGCCATTGCTCGGACCCGCGCACCTGCATTCGCACATCACCGGCGTCACCAGCCGGGCCCGCGGCAGGCACGTGGGCTTCGCGCTCAAGCTGCACCAGAGAGCATGGGCCCTGCGGTCCGGAATCGACCGGGTGACCTGGACCTTCGATCCGCTGGTCGCCAGGAACGCCTATTTCAATCTGGTGAAACTCGGTGCCGGGGCAAGCGCCTATCTCAGCGACTTCTATGGCGGCATGTCCGACGGGATCAACACCGGCCAGGGTAGCGACCGGCTGCTGGCGCTCTGGCAGTTGCGCGCAGGGGCCACAGAGCATGCGATCACAGGTCACCGGCCGTGGCCGGATCAGTCCGGCCTGATCGCGGCCGAGCGAGTGCTGTTGCGCCCAGATGACCGCGGCGCGCCCAGGTACTCGGCCGTCATTGCCGCCGCCGACGCGGACGTCATCGTGGCCGATGGCCCAACCGGCCTCGCCGAGCTGTCCGCCGCCGGGCCGCTTGCCTGCATCATTCCCCCCGACATAGAGCGGATGCGGCGTGAAGACCCGGGCCTGTCCCTGGCGTGGCGGGAGGCTGTGCGGACAGTCCTCGGCGGCGCGATGAGCGCTCGCCATCACGTCGTCGGCTTCACTCGCTCTGGCTGCTACCTGCTTGACCGCGTTCCGCGGCCGACCACCCACGGTCCGCTGCCTGCGATCGCCCATGAGGAGGCTGGCTCATGAAAATAACCGGATTCGAGCTGCGCCGGATCGCGCTGCCGCTGGTAGCGCCATTCGAGACGTCGTTCGGCGTGGAAACCGAGCGTGACGTGCTCCTCGTCAGGGCGGTCGGCGCGGACGCCGAGGGCTGGGGCGAGTGCGTCGCCATGGCAGGACCGCTGTACTCCTCGGAGTACGCCGAGGCCGCGGCGGCCGTGGTGCGCCGGTTCCTGATCCCGGCCCTGGCGCCGCACGTGGCCACACTGACCGGGGCACAGGTCGCCACGAGGCTCGCGGGGATCAAGGGACATCCGATGGCGAAGGCCGCAGTGGAGATGGCGGTCCTCGACGCCGAACTGCGCAGCTTCGGCATGCCGCTCGCCACCTACCTCGGGGCCACCTCGGCCGCAGTCCCGGCCGGCGTCTCGGTGGGGATCATGCCCAGCATCGCGCAGTTGCTCGACGCGATCGAGGGCTACCTGGCGGCTGGCTACCTGCGGATCAAGCTGAAGATCAAACCCGGCTGGGACGTCGAACCGGTCCGCGCCGTGCGCGAGCGGTTCCGTGACGATCTGTTGCTGCAGGTGGATGCCAACACTGCGTACTCGCTATCGGATGCGCAGCACCTGGCTCGGCTTGACGAGTTCGGGTTGCTGCTGATCGAGCAGCCGCTGCCCGAAGACGACGTACGCGGGCACGCGGCGCTGTCGAGGCTGATCCACACGCCGGTCTGCCTGGACGAGTCCATCACCTCTGCGCGGGCCGCGGCGGATGCGATCGCGCTCGGCGCGTGCGCGATCGTCAACATCAAGCCGGGCCGCGTCGGCGGATACCTTGAAGCTCGCCGGGTTCACGATGTCTGCGCGGCACATGGCATCCCGGTCTGGTGCGGCGGCATGCTCGAGACCGGTATCGGCAGGGCGGCGAACGTGGCACTCGCCGCGCTGCCGAATTTCACGCTGCCGGGCGACACCAGTGCTTCCGACCGGTATTTCCACTCCGACATCACGCCGCCGTTCGTACTGGCCGACGGCCACCTGGCTGTGCCGACCGGCCCCGGAACGGGCGTGGAGCCAGATCCCGCCGTCCTGGAATCGGTGAGCACCGCCACCGAATGGATATCCCTGGCGTAGCCCAGCGAGCCCCGACCAGGCTCCCCGTCCGGCGCGAGGCTTGGCGATCTTCGATCAGGCAGTACGACGGAGCACTCGGATTGGCGATGATTCGAGGACCAGCGGCTCCAAGGCCAGCCGCGCTGGCATCCGGCCAGGAGGGATGCGTCATGAGTACCACGGTCTGGGATCAGGAATGCTTCCGGCGCCGGGCAGGCGGAAAGGCGCAGATCGGCGAGGCACAGGTCCACATGCCGGAGCTGCCGCCGCCACCGGCGTACGCCACCATCGCCGAGCTGCTGCTGGCGCGGGCCGCCGACGACCACACTGCCTTGCTGTTTGAGGACCAGCGCTGGAGCTGGCGCGAGCTGGTCCAGGAAGCGGCGGCTCGGTCCGCCTTACTGCGCCAGCTCCGCCCGGAGGACCGGCCGTGGCACATCGGCGTGCTGCTGGAGAACAGTCCCGAGTACCTGTTCCTGATTGCCGGCGCGGCCCTGTGCGGAGCCACCGTAGTTGGCATCAATCCGACCAGGCGCGGCGCCGAACTCGCAGCCGATATTCGCGGCACCGACTGCAGCGTGATCGTGACCGATTCCGCGTACGGCTCGTCCGAGGGCACGTGCTACATCATCCACACGCCGACGACCCCAGACGGCGCGCTGGGCGTTCCCAGCAGGGCTTCGTGGTGGAGATCGTGAACGCTTCCGGTGACATCTGCCCGCCGGCTCGCTTTGATGCCAGCGGTGTCATGCTCAACCGCGAGGAGGCGATCGGCGAGATTGTTTCCCGCGGCGCCGCGGCCGTTTCGAGGGTTACTACAAGAACCCGCAGGCCAGCCAGGACCGCCTGCGGGATGGCGACTTCTGGACCGGCGACCTCGGCTTCCGGGACGAGCGCGGTTTCTACTGGTACGCCGGCCGCACTGCGGACTGGCTGCGCGTGGACTCGGAGAACTTCGCCGCCGCGCCGGTAGAGCGCATAATCAGCCGCTTCCCCGGCGTTACCGCGGCCGCGGTCTATCCCATCCCCGATCCGGTCACCGGCGACCTGGTCGGGGCGACACTCGAAATCCCCGGCGGCGAGTTCGACCCCGACTCCTTCTCTTCCTTCCTCAGCGAGCAGCCCGACCTGGGCACGAAGTGGGCGCCACGGCTGATCCGGGTCCTGACCGAATTGCCGATGACGGCAACGCACAAGATCAGCAAACCGGCCCTGCGCCGGATGCTGTGGCATGGCGAGGCGCCGGTCTATGAGCGCGCCGGCGATGCGTACGTGCCCATGACCGGCGACCGCAAGGCGGATCTGGAAGCCGAGTACGTGCGTTCCGGCCGGGCGGAGCTCCTCCGCTTCTGAACCGGACTAAGCTCCTCCGACTCCGAGCCGGGCGAGCCGCCCCCGGCCGCTGTCGCGGCAATAGCGGCTACGAGACCGACTGGGGCCACCACGATCCTGAGTGTCAGTACCACCTGTCATGGTTTGTCCATGACAGACAACGGACCTGAAGTAGATGGCCGTGACCCCGATGATGTCGTTACCAGCATGGTGGAGCATGTGCTGCAGCTAGCCGAGACGTGGCCGCGCTGGGACGGCCAACCGGTGATCGTGCCGGTGGAAGGCGAGCCGGATCGCGTCTACACGCCCCACAAATCGATCCGGCGAGTGGCCGATCACCTCGTCGATCACCTGGCCGAGATGGAAGCCCGCCTGGCTGGCCACGCGACAGAGCCTGACCGCTGGCACGCATCAGCGATCACGACAGCGGCCGATCTCGCCGCGTTTACCAGCCAAGATCTGGAGGAGGCCCAGAGCCGACTGCAGCGTCTGGCGCTGATCTGGACGGTCCGGCTGCGTTCACTGAGCGACCGGGAGCTGGACGAGCGCCCGGGTGATGCCTGGTCGCTGCGCCAGCTCGCGTTCCATGTCGCCGATGCCGCTGGCTTCTACGCGGACTCGGTCGGCGTTCTCGCGCCCTAGCGGCGCGTCCGGGCGAGAGGCGCCCAACCGGATGGCACAGCTCATCCGCAGACGGCAGGGGAACCGCCCGACCAACGTGGCCGCCCGGCGACTGCCGGACGGCCACGCAACGAGCTGGTTCAGGCGCCAGGCTGCCGGGTGCCGGGCAGCCACGAGCCTGGGCGGATCAGGCGATCCGGCCGGCGTAGCGGCGGGTGAACCCGTCGCCGGTATTCGCGGTGACGATCAGGTCGTAGTAGCCGTCGGCGTCGCCTGGCCAGTCGACCTGCACCGGCTGGCGCCCGACCCGAACGGTCTTGGTCTGCCCGGCGAAATCGTTGGCCGTCAGGGTGTAGGTGACGGACTGAGCGCCCTCGTTGGCGAGGGTCACCCGCAGTACCTTCTGGTGGCCCGGCAGCGTGTGCGCGCTAACCGTCGGCACCTGCCCGGAATTCTGGCCAGCAGGCACCACTGCGCCGGCGAAGGACCGCACGAACCGGTCCGGCCCATAAATGCTGAAGGCGTACTGGCCGTCGGTCTGAGTGCTGTCCCAGACATAGGTCCGGCCCTTGCCGCCCATGACCAGGAACTGCGTCGGCGTAAACGGCAGGAGCGCGTCCGGGTACACCGCCATGGACACGCCGACCGTGGCGCCGTCGTTGGACATGGTCGCCGTGACCTGCCCGCTCGCACGGTTCACCGAGGCGTCGGCCTGCGGCCGGTGATTGCTTGGCCGGTGCGGACGCCCCCCTGGCTCCTGGGACGGCATCAGCTGAGCGCCCAGGGCCGGCGTGGTAATCGGCGGGAAGTTCTTCTCGGCGTCGGACTGGTTGATGAGCGGCACCGTGTCCGGCAGGTTGGGGATGGTGAAGTCCGGGCGGGAGAAGTCGAACGCGGTCGTCAGGTCGCCGCTGAGTGCTCGGCGCCAGTCGGTGATGTTGGCCGCCTTCACTCCGGTCCACGTTTCCAGGAAGCGCAGCATCGACGTGTGGTCGTAGAGGTTGGAGTCGACGAAGCCGCCGCGGGTCCACGGGGAGCAGACGATCATGGGGACTCGGTTGCCGAAGCCGATCGGCAGGCCGTCGATGAACTCGTCGGTGAAGGTTGCCTCGGGCGCCGGCGGAGCGACGTGGTCGAAGTAGCCGTCGTGCTCGTCGTAGGTAATGAACAGTGCGGAGGACTCCCACAGCTCCTGGTTGCCCATCATCGCCTCGAGCACGGCACGGACGTAGTGGGCGCCATAGCTCGGGCTCGCGGCGGGGTGCTCGGAGTAATTGTCCGGGGCCACGATCCAGGAAACCTGCGGCAGCGCGCCGGCCGCGCAGGCCGCCTCGAAGTCGGCGAGCACGTGGTTCACGTGATTGGGCCCGAGCGGGACGTTCTCGAACGGCTGCCACGGCACGACGGCACCGCGCTGAGCCAGCTGCTGCCACGCTGGCGTCGTCGCATTCATCGACGTCTGGTACGCCTGGTAGAACCACAGCGGGTTGTCGCCGAAGTCGCCCACCCAGGCGGTGAGGCCGCCGCCGTCGCCGACCTCATGGTTGGTGAAGACCTGCCAGCTCAAGCCGGCCGCTTGCAGCAGCTCGGGGTAGGTCGTGATGTCGGTGAACTCGACGGTGTAGTCGGGCGGGTTGGAGATGAACCCGCCGCTGGTGCCGGACCAGAAGTACATCCGGTTCGGGCTGGTCGGCGCCAGGATCGCCTGGTGATAGCTGTCGCAGATGGTGAACGCAT
>DASXMP010000076.1:0-25886 GCA_036495585.1 Streptosporangiaceae bacterium | reverse complement strand
GAGGCGCCGTGAAGAGTCACACCGCACGCGCGATGAGCGCGCTGCGTTCCGTCCTGGGGCCGGACCTATGACGGCATCGCACGACCACGACCTGCTGCGCAGCGCCCTGCATGCGGCGGCGAACTCGATCGAGCCGGGGCCCGAGGGCCTGGAGCGCATCCAGGCACGGCTCCGCCGGCCGCGGCCGTTGCCGCTCGCCTGGGCCGAAGCGGCCTGGACGAAGCTGGCGCTGCGGATCCCGGACCGGCTCTGGGCCTGGATGTATGACGTGACCGATGCGATCCGGCAGGGCTGGAACCGGCTCGGTCCCTCGGCTGCGGCATCGCCAGCGCACCGCCGGATGCTGAGCTGGGCGCGGCCTGCACTGCTCGCCGCCGCCGTGGTCATCATGGCTGCCGGTGTCTATGCCGCCTTCGACGTCCAGCAGCCCGCATCCACCACGAACAACTTGGGACCGAACCGCACTGCTAACCGCACCGGGCCGGGAAGTTCAGGCGGCCCGGGCGGCGCCACGTCCCAGTCGCCGGCCTCGCAGATCTTCGGCTCCGGCCCGACCTCGCCGAGCTCCAGGCCATCGTCGAAGCGGTCCGGGTCCACGCACTCCGAGCCGACTGGGGCTGCCTCGCCGACGTCCCCGCCGTCGTCCAGCCCATCGACCTCGCCACCGCCGGACTCGTCCAGCCCGTCGGATTCGTCATCGCCGCCGCCGAGCCCCAGTCCCAGTCCTAGCTCGTCAGACACGACAGGCACCGACACGACTGCGGCTCCGGGTGACTAGGGCGTCGCCTCAGGTGCCGGCGACTGCGCCGACTGCACCACGCCGCGAGCGCAGCTGATCGTCAGGACCAGCGGCCCGTCCGGCTGAGCAGCGCACCCGCCGCGACCACGCCGGCTGAGGAAGCACGCAGCACGGTCGGGCCGAGCCGGGCCCGGACTGCGCCCGCCGCCACCAGCCGCTCGCTTTCTGCCACGGTTAGGCCGCCCTCCGGGCCCACGATGATGACGATTTCGCCAGTGGCGGGAAGCGTCAGGCCCGATACCGGCACCAGCGCGCCGGGATCTAGGAGGACAGCGACGTCACTGTCGGCCACGCGCTGGCTGACGGCGGTCAGGTCGGCTTGCCCGGTCACCTCGGGCAGCCAGGACCGCCTAGCCTGTTTAGCGGCTTCCTGGCCCGCGGCCTGCCAGCGGTCGCGCGCCTTCGCGGCCCGCTCCCCGCGCCAGACCGCGACGCAGCGCTGCGCTGCCCACGGGATGATCACGTCGACGCCGACCTCGGTCAGGAGTTCCACGGCTAGCTCGCCGCGATCCCCCTTGGGGATCGCCTGGACGACGGTGACCACGGGCTGCGACCGCGGCTGCGTGCTGCGCGCCTGGACCGTCAGTTCCAGCTCGCCGGGCCTGGCCGCCGAAACCACGCACTCGGCGAGGGTTCCCGCACCGTCGGTCAGGTCGACCCGCTCACCACGGCCGAGCCGCCGGACTGTGCTGGCATGCCGACCCTCCCGGCCACTGAGCACGACTGTGGGCCGAGCCAGCTCCGCGGTGCTCGCCAGGAACACCGGCGGGCGCGCCGCACCGTCCGCAGGGCCAGTGCCGGAACCGTCAGCAGGGCCAGTGCCGGAACTGTCGTGGTGGTCGGCGCTAGCGTCCGTTGAAGGCATCTCGCAGCCGGGAGAAGAAGCCCTGCGACCCGGGCGCAAACCGGCCGGGCGGAGCTTCCTCGCCCCGGAGCTTCGCCACCTGCCTGAGCAGTTCCTCCTGCTCAGGATCCAGCTTCGTCGGCGTCTCGACCGTCACGTGAATCATCAGGTCGCCGCGACCTGATGCGTTCAGATGCTCAGTCCCCTGGCCGTACAAGGGGATGGCATGGCCCGACTGCGTGCCTGGCCGGATGTCTATATCGGCCGGTCCGTCCAGGGTTTCCACCTGCAGCGAGGCGCCGAGCGCGGCGGCCACCATCGGAATAGTCACCGTGCAGTGCAGGTCGTCGCCCTGGCGCTCGAAGATCGGGTGCGGCCGCTGCACGATCTCCAGGAACAGGTCACCGGGCGGGCCGCCACCAGGACCTGTCTCGCCTTCGCCCGCTAGCTGGATATGAGTGCCGTCCTCGACCCCAGCGGGGATACGCACCTTGATAGTGCGCCTGGTCCTGACCCGGCCGTCACCGTCGCACTCAGGGCACGGCTTGCGGATCACCGTGCCATAGCCGCCACAGCCCGGGCAGGGCCGCGACGTCATCATCTGACCGATGAACGACCGGGTGACCTGGCTGATCTCGCCGCGCCCGTTACAGATGTCGCAGGTGACCGGGTGGGTGCCGGGCGCACTGCCCTCGCCGGAACAGGTCGGGCACACGACTGCGGTGTCGACGACCAGGTCCCGCGTGGTACCGAACGCGCATTCGGCCAGGTCCAGGTCGACCCTGATGGTCGCGTTGCGACCGCGCCGCGCGCGGCTGCGCGGGCCGCGCGCGGTGGCGCCACCACCGAAGAACGCGTCCATCAGGTCGCTGAACTGGAATCCCGCGCCGCCGAACCCGCCGGCCGAAGGCCCGCCAGCGCGGGCAAACGGGTCAGCCCCGAGGTCGTACATCTGGCGCTTCTCCGGGTCGGAGAGCACCTCATAGGCCTGGGTCACTTCCTTGAAGCGCTCCTGCAGGTCCGGGTCGGGGTTGACATCGGGGTGCAGCTCACGGGCCAGCCGCCGGTATGCCTTCTTAATCTCCTCCGGGCCCGCGTCGCGGCGGACGCCGAGAATCCCGTAATAGTCGTTCGCCACCGGCATTCCTATGACTCCGCCAGGATCTGACCCACGTACCGTGCCACTGCTCGCACTGCTCCCATCGCCGTCGGGTAGTCCATCCGGGTCGGGCCGAGCACCCCGAGCCTGGCCAGTGACTGCTCGCCCGCCCCGTACCCAGTGGTCACCAGCGATGCGCTGCGCAGTCCCTGCACCTGATTCTCTGCCCCGATACGGACCGTCACGACTGCCAGGTCACCCGAGTCACCAAGCAGGCGCATCAGGACCACCTGTTCCTCCAACGCTTCGAGTACCTCGTGCAATCCCCTGGAGAAGTCAGCCGGGGTGAGATTGGCGGCACCGCCGAAGACCACGCGCTCTTCGTTCCGGTCCACCAGAGTCTCCACGATGACGGAGAAGACCGCTGCCGCATTGACCCTCTCGCCCGGCTCCACCCGCTCGGGCAGGTCCGCAATCACCGCCGCGACGTCCGCCAGCCTGCGCCCATCCAGGCAGGCATTCAGGAGTGCCCGTAGCTGAGTCACCGACTCATCGCCAATGCTGGCGGGCAGGTCGACGACGCGCTGCTCGACCCGCCCGGTGTCGGTGATGAGGATCAGCAGCAGCCGACGGTCAGCGAGCGGCACGAGCTCGATGTGGCGGACCGTCGACCGGCTCAGCGACGGGTACTGGACGACCGCCACCTGCCGGGTGAGCTGCGCGAGCAGCCGGACGGTGCGCATGACCACATCGTCCAGGTCATAGGCGCCCATGAGGAACGTCTCGATGGCCCGGCGCTCCGCCCCGGACAGTGGCTTAATCCCGGACAAACGGTCCACAAACAACCGGTAGCCCTGGTCGGTAGGGATCCGGCCAGCGCTGGTGTGCGGCTGGACGATGAATCCCTGCTCCTCCAGCACGGCCATGTCATTGCGGATCGTGGCCGGGGACACATCCAGATTGTGCCTGTCTACCAGCGCCTTCGAGCCGACCGGCTCGCCCGAAGAGACGAAGTCCTCGACGATGGCACGCAGGACTGCCAGTTTCCTGTCATCGAGCAACCGCGTACCTCCCTGGCACTCCTGTCTCCTGAGTGCTAAGTGTATGGCGCAAACCGGAACGCGGCACAGACCTGCAGGTTAGCGCCAAAGGCGTGGCAGGGAAGCGGGACTGACCTCCGGCCACTCCAGACCGCAGATCTGGCGGCCGCGGCGCAATCGAGGTGGCCAGCGCGCAGCAGTGAGGGGCCCCGCTGAGCGGGGCCCCTCTCTGGCGTGCCGAAAGCGTCGGGCGGACACCTGTGCAGCGAGTGCTACTTCACTCGTCGTCCTCGCCGAACGCCTCTCGGATCTTTGCCTCCTGCTCAGCTGAGAGGTTGGTGCTAATCAGCTGCGCGTTGGTATCCCGGAATTCAGCCGCCACGCGGTCCAGCACCGCGTCGGAACTCAGCACGAACAGAGCCGACGTCCCGGGCGTGACCGATTGCCGCACCTGGTCGATGAATTCATCGCTGATTCCGACGTCAGCCAGCGAGCCGAACAGCGCACCAGAGGCGGCACCGATCGCCAGGCCAAGGATCGGGACGAAGAAGATCAGGCCAAAGAGAAGCCCCCAGAACCCGCCACCGAGCGCCCCGGCCCGCCGCGTGGAGTGCAGTTCATGAGTGGTCGGCCGCCGATGGCCAGGTTCCCAGCTGACGACCGCGGCATCCTGCACCTGGATGAGGGCCTCACCTTGCAACTTCTCCAGCGTCGCCAGAGCGTCGTCGGCACCGTACGGCGATTCGAATCGCCAGGAAGTCAGAGTCGCCACGACTATCTCCCATCAGGTTGTGCTCCGGCGTCGGCCAGGATTGGTGGACTCATCGTCCGCCCGCGGGCGGCGTCCCGTGATCACCCGTGCCGGGTGAAGATGCCGTGGGTGGTCGCGGCAGCAGGACAGAGGCCAGCAGGCCGATGACCGTGAGCGCGGTCAGTACGGCCAGCGCGAGCCCGAAGGGCCGTCCGCCCGGCAGTTTCGCTGCCACCAGCACCGAGCCGACGAGCGCCGTCCCCAGGGAGGAGCCGAGGTTAGACACGCTGCGCGAGAGGCCCGAAATATCCCCTTGGTCGGAGTCCGGGAATCCAGACTGGACGATGTTGACCGAGGACGTCAGCATCACCCCAATGCCGGCCCCGAACAGCAGCAGGCCCGGTATCCAGCTGAGGACGCCAGTGTCGGCGCGGACCAGGGCGAGCAGCAGTGCCATGCCGCCTACGGTGGCCACGAATCCGGCAATGACCAGGGATCGCTGGGCGTGGCGCCGCGCCAGCCGGTCGGCGGAGGCCGACGTAGCGAGGATGCCGACCGTCGCCGGCGTCAGCAGCAGGCCGGTCTCGACCGCGTCGTAGTGCTTGATCTGCTGCAGGTAGACCGAGACTACGAAGAAGGTGCCCTGGAGCGTCAGCCACTGGATGAGCTGGGTCGTGAGGCCCAGGTTCCAGGCGCGGCTCCGGAACAGCCGCAGGCGCAGCAGCACATCCCTGCCCTTGCGCTCGGCGGCGCGTACATGCAGGAAAAAGAACAAAAGGAACAGGGCACCGAGCGCGATCAGCACCCAGATCGGCGAGATGCTGCCGGCGGGGATGACCACGGTGCCGCCGATGGTCAGGTCCTTCCGCGACGTCAGGAAGCCGAAGGTCCTGGATTCGAGCAGCCCGAGCACGACGCAGAACAGGCCGGCCGCTGACAGGACGGCGCCCACCAGGTCGAACCGCGGTATGCGGCCCTGCCTGGGCGGGTCGGTAATCCGGCGGGCCGAGACCATGATCCAGCCGACCACCAGGACCTGGAGCCCGAATGAGGCGCGCCAGCTGATCACGCTGGTGATCGTGCCGCCAATCAGCGGACCGGCCGCCGCGCCGAGGCCGCCAGCGCCGCTCACCACACCGAAATACTTCGCGCGCGACTTCATGTCCGGGAAGGCGACGGTGATGAGAATGTAGATCGGCGGGATCAGCAGCGCGGATCCGACGCCCTCCAGAGCGGAATACCCGGCAATCAGGACTCCCAGGGTGGGAGCAACTGCGGCCAGCAGGGCGCCGACGCCGTAAATCGCCAGACCCCACATGAAGCAGGTTTTCCGGCCCCAGATGTCGGTCAGCTTGCTGCCCGGGATCATCAGTGACGCCATCGTGAGCGTAAAGAGGGTGATGGCGGTTTGCACGCCGATCACGCTCGTATGCAGGTCACTGGCGATCGCGCTGATGGCCACGTTCATGTTGGTGGCCGCGTAGCTGGCGATGAACTGAGCCAGGGCCAAAGGCAAGATCATGCTGGCGCCGCCGCCGGACGAGGCGGCCTGCCCGCCTCGCAGCCGTCCAAGACGCATGTACCGAGGGTTCCCTGGCCGCCGCGCTTCCAGCCCAATCCAGGTCATCAGTCTGGCCGGAGGTCCGTCGCGTGGTCATCCGCTGCGGGTGATGCGACCGGCCTGGGTAGCTGCGAGCCTGACCTCAGAGGAGGGATGGCATGGAGCGCTACCCCGACATCAGTAACCACGGGCTCATCGGCGACCTGCAGACGGCAGCCCTGGTCAGCACCGATGGAACGGTGGATTTCTTCTGCTGCCCGCGGTTCGACTCGCCAAGCGTCTTCGCGTCGCTGCTGGACGCCGACCGAGGTGGCTACTTCAGGATCACGCCCGACCGCGACGACTACGTCACTCGCCAGCTGTACTTCCCGGACACCGCGATGCTCATCACGCGGTTCCTGACGCCCGACGGAGTCGGTGAGATTCTCGACTTCATGCCGGTGATCCGCGGCGGCCCGACGGACCGGCACCGGCTGGTGCGCCTGGCCCGGATCGCCCGCGGCAGCATGCGGTTCCGGATCGAGCTCGAGCCGGCCTTCGACTACGGCCGGGCCGAGCACACCGTCGAGGTCACGGACGCCGGCGCCCTGTTCCGCTCAGATGGCATGGACCTGACCCTGCACACATCGGGCAGCAGGCGCCCGGCAGGCGAGGGCGGCGCTCAGGTCGAGCAGGTCGGCCGTGGCCTCCGGGGAACGCTGATGCTGCGCGAGGGACAGACCGCCGGAGTGGTGCTCGAATCGATGGGCGGGACACCGCGAGCAGTGCCGCCGGAGGAAGTTGAGTGGCTCGCCGCGGACACCACGGCGTTCTGGAAGGGCTGGCTGGGCCGGTCCACCTATGCCGGACGGTGGCGGGAGATGGTCAGCCGGTCGGCGATGACCCTCAAGCTGCTCACGTACGCCCCAACCGGCGCACCGGTGGCGGCGGCCACGTTCGGCCTGCCCGAGCAGGTGGGTGGCGAGCGGAACTGGGACTACCGGTTCACCTGGATCAGGGACGCGTCGCTGTCTGTCCACGCCCTCGTCGGCCTCGGCTACCTAGACGAGGCCGCGGACTTTGCCCACTGGCTGCGCGAGCGCATCATGGCAGCCACGATCGACGGCGGCCCGGACCCCGTCAAGATCATGTACCGCGTCGACGGGTCAAGCGACCTCGGCGAGCAAACACTGGATCACTTCGAGGGCTGGCGCGGCTCCCGGCCGGTGCGGATCGGCAACGACGCCGCGGACCAACTCCAGCTCGACATCTACGGCGCGGCGCTCGACGCGGTCTCCACCGGCGGCGATTACGGGCTGCCGGTCGCGCACTCGGGCTGGAAGGCACTCACCCGGATCGTCGACTGGCTGGCCGATAACTGGGATCAGCCCGACGAGGGGGTCTGGGAGACCCGTGGCGGCCGGAGAGACTTCACCTACGGCCGGCTGCAGAGCTGGGTGGCGCTGGACCGGGCGATCCGGCTGGCCGACCGGCTCGGGCGGCCAGCCAGCCGGGCGAAGTGGCCGGACGCGCGGGACCGCCTCTACAACCAGATCATGGAGCGCGGCTGGAACGACAAGGTGCAGGCGTTCACTCAGCACTATGCGACCGAGGTGCTCGATTCGTCCCTGCTGCAGATGGCACAAGTCGGCTTCATCTCACCGACCGACCCGATGTGGCTCTCCACCCTGGATGCGATCGAGCGCGAGCTCGTGTCCGACAGCCTGGTCTACCGCTACAACCCAGCAACGTCACCCGATGGCCTGCACGGTGACGAAGGCACCTTCTCGCTGTGCACGTTCCTCTATGTGGATGCGCTCGCGCGGTCCGGGCGGCTCGATGACGCGGTCCTGACCTTCGAGAAGATGCAGACCTACGACAACCATCTGGGCTTGTATTCGGAGGAGATCGGCTCCACCGGCGAGCAGCTCGGCAACTTCCCGCAGGCCTTTACGCACCTCTCGCTCATCAACGCGGCGCTGACTCTCAACCACAAGCTCGACCTGCGGGTCGGCCAGCCCAGGGCGGGCGTGCTGACCACGCCCTAGTTCGGTCAGCAGGTCGCGTTAGTCGGTCAGGCCCCTGATCACGGCATCGGCCAGCAGCCGCCCGTTCCTGGTCAGCTGCACCCGGCCGGCCGCGAACCCGGGCGCGCTGGCCAGCCCGTCGCTGACTGCCTGCCGAGCGGCGGTCAGGCCCGCCGGGCTCAGCCCCTCGATCGGGCAGCCTTCGGCCAGCCGGGTGGACAGCATGATCTGCTCGGTCACCCGGTCGGCTTCGGTCAGCACCTCCCGGCCCTGACCGGGGCTCACCCCGGACGCCAGGCGCTGCGCGTACGCGGCGGGATGCCGCACATTCCACCAGCGGGTCCCGCCCACATGACTGTGCGCGCCCGGGCCTACCCCCCACCAGTCCCCGCCGGTCCAATAGAGGAGATTGTGCTGGCAGTGCGAGGACGGCGAAGCCGCCCAGTTTGATACCTCGTACCACGACAGCCCCGCCTGGCCCAGGATCTCGTCTGCCTGCAGGTATCGGTCTGCCTGCACGTCGTCGTCTGGCGTAGGCAGCTCGCCGCGCCGGATCCTGGCCGCCAGCCGGGTTCCTTCCTCCACGATCAGCGAATAGGCCGACAGGTGATCGGGCCCCGCGGCCAAGGCCCGCTCCAGTGACAGTGCCCAGTCGGCGTCGCTCTCCCCCGGCGTGCCGTAGATCAGGTCCAGGCTGACACGCTCAAAACCGGCTGCCCTGGCCCAGGCCACGCACTGCTCGGGACGGCCAGGCTGGTGCACCCGGTCCAGCACTGCCAGCACGTGCGGCGCGGCGCTCTGCATCCCAAACGACATCCGCGTCAGCCCTGCCGCCCGCAGCCCGGCTAGCGATGCATCGCTTACGGTCTCCGGATTCGCCTCGGCTGTCACTTCGGCGCCGGCGGCCAGGCCGAGCTCACTGTCGATAGCGCGCAGGATCGCCGCCAGGTCGCCCGGCGGCAGCAGTGTCGGCGTCCCGCCGCCGAAGAACACGGTCCGCACCGGTCCGGCGCGGCCGGCGAGTATCCGCGCGGCCAGCCGGATCTCCCCGATCGCCGTCGCGGCGTAGGACTCGCGGGTCGCGCCGGGGCCCAGCTCAGCGGCCGTATAGGTGTTGAAGTCGCAGTACCCGCATCGGCTCAGGCAGAACGGGACATGGACATAGACACCGAAGGGAACGTCCCCGAGCCGCCCGGCAGCCGACTCCGGCAGGCGGCCGTCGGACGGGACCGGCTCGCCCTCAGGCGGCTGCCCCGCCATCCTGCTCCTCCGTGCTCACCATGCCTTGCACGGTAGCCGATCGGCAGGACCGGCCGGGGCGCCGCGCGCCGCGCCGGCCCGCAGCGGCCGGAGCTTCGGCCGCCCGGCAGCCATGCTGGCTGTATCACCGGCCAGCCTGCAGGTCTCTCCTAGCTAGTCCGGATTCTGGAGGTTCGCATGCGTCAGCCGCCGCGCGGTGGTCTCAGCCCGCTGCTGTCGCGGCGCGGCCGGCTTGCCGCTGGCATCGTGGCGGCGACCGCGCTGGCGATCTTTGCGGCCGGACTGCCGATCGTGCACGGCGGCTATGCCGACCTCGCTGACCGTGCCATCGACCCCTGGTTGATTGCCCGCCTCGGGTCGCATACCACCATGCTGAACCTGCTCGATGATCTCGGCGAGCGCAACCCGGTGGCGGCGATCTCCGTGGTGCTGGCGCTGGTCTGCCTGGCTGCCCGTCGAGTGAACGCCGCGGTGCTTGCGCTGTTCAGCGCGCCGGTAGCGGCTGGCCTGACCGAGAAGGTGCTGAAGGTAGTGGCAGACCACCTCAACGACGATGCCACCTACCCCAGCGGGCACGCGACGGCGCTGTTTGCCCTCGCGGCACTGGTCGTTGTGCTACTGGCCAGCCCGCGCCGCCAACCTCGCAGCGCCGCCTTGCGGGTGGTCATCTGCCTGCTGGCGATGCTGATCGCCGTCGCCGTCGCGGTCGCTAAGCTCGCGCTGAACGACCATCACTTCACCGACGTGGTCGGCGGCGCAGCGATCGGTACCGCCGTGACACTGACCGGCGCGCTCGTGCTGGATCTCCCGGTAGCCCGGCGGTTGCTCGCGCGTTTCGGCCCGCGCACCCGGCGGCATCGCGCCACATCGATCGAGATACCCCGGGTCGAACAACTCGACTAGCCCTCCAGGCCACCCGGCCGACGGCTTGACCTTGACCCAGCGTCAGGGTTGCACGATCGCTGCATGCGATTTCAACCATCGGCCCCCGCGCTGCCGGCCAGACCGACGACCAGCGTCAAGGCGGCGATCAAGGCAACAGGACTGACCAAGTCCTTCGGCGGCCAGCAGGCCGTCCGCGACCTGCATCTGAGCGTGCCAGCTGGCAATGTGCTCGCGCTCATCGGCCCGAACGGATCGGGCAAGACCACGACCGTACGGATGCTCAGCACGCTGCTGGCACCCGATTCAGGCCGTGCGATGGTAGCTGGCCACGACGTGACCTCCGAGGGGCAGGCGGTCCGGGCGGCGATCGGCGTGACCGGTCAGTTCTCTGCGGTGGACGGGCTGCTGACCGGGCGGCAGAACCTCGTGCTGATGGCGCGGCTGCACCATCTCAGCCCCGCCGAGCGCCAGTCCCGGGTCGGCGATCAGCTCGACCGGTTCGACCTCACTGACGCCGCTGACAAGCCGGTGGCCATCTACTCCGGCGGCATGCGGCGCAGACTCGATCTGGCCATGACACTGATGACCCGGCCGGAGGTGGTGTTCCTGGACGAGCCGACCACCGGGCTGGACCCACGCGGCCGGCAGGCACTGTGGCAGATCGTGCGGGAACTGGCAACGGACGGGGTGACCGTGCTGCTGACCACCCAGTACCTGGAGGAGGCGGACCGGCTGGCCGACCGAGTGGCGCTCCTCGAGCACGGGCGGCTGATCGCCGAGGGCACCCCCGCCGAGCTGAAGGCCCGGGCGCCGGGCGGTCACGTCCGGCTGAGCTTCGCTAACGAGGCGGCGGCCAGTGGTGCGTCCGCGCTGCTCCCTGGCGCTTACCGGGCTGACGACGGCATGTCGCTGGTGCTGCCCAGCGATAACAGCGTCGCCGGGCTGCGCAGCCTGCTCGACCGGCTCCAAGCGGCAGCAGTACCGGTGACGAGGGTGTCGGCCCAGCCGGCCGACCTGGACGATGTGTTCTTTGCCCTGACGGGAGACGAGCGATGACCAACCTGAAGCTGGCGCTGACGGACTCGATCACGATGCTGCGCCGGGACATCCGCCATGCCGTCAGCTATCCGTCGGTGACGATCAGCGGCTTCATGGTGCCGGTGATCATGCTGCTGCTCTTCGATGGTGTCTTCGGCCGAACCCTGCGCGCTGGCCTGACCGGGACGCTGGCCGGTCACGGCTATGTCAGCTACCTGGTGCCTGGTGTGCTGGTCATGGCCGCGGGCGGCGTGGCGGAAGCCACCGCGGTGACCGTCAACACTGACATGAGCGAAGGCCTCATCACCAGGTTCAAGGTCATGGCGATCTGGCGCCCGGCGGTCCTGGCCGGCCAGGTCGCGGGCGGCATGCTGCGGACCGTGCTCACGGGTGCGGCGGTACTCGCCGTGGCGGCCGGCCTCGGATTCTCGCCCTCGCCAGACGCACTTAGCTGGCTGGCTGCGCTTGGGCTGCTCATGCTGCTGGGCTTTGCCCTGTCCTGGCTGACTGTCGCGTTCGGTCTCTTTGCCCGCAATCCGGCCGGGGCCAACAGCCTGGCGCTGATCCCGCTGTTCCTGCCCTTCGTGAGCAGTGCCTTTGTGCCACCGGGAAACATGCCGGCCGGCGTGGCGGAGTTCGCGGCGTACGAGCCGTTCACGCCGATCATCGACACCTTCCGCGGGCTGCTCGCAGGCGGGCCGGTCGGCGTGCACGCAGTCGCTGCGGTGGCATGGTGTGCGGGCATCGCGGCGGTGAGCTTCGGGTGGGCAGTGCGCCTGTACAACCGCGACCCGCGGCAGGCAGGCTGAGCACGATGCTTCTGACGATCGGCCAGCTGGCCCGCCACTGCGGCGTCAGTGTGCGGGCCATCCGCCACTATCACCAGCGCGGCCTGCTCGCCGAGCCGGCCAGGGACGCCTCTGGCTATCGGCGGTACGGCGCGCAGGCGGTCATGGACCTGATCCGGATCAGAACGCTGGCGGAGGCCGGCGTTCCGCTCGCGCAGGTCGCGCGCCTGATCGATGCCGACCAGCAGGGATTCGCCGCCGCGATCACCGAGATCGATGACGCGCTGCACCGGCAGATCAGCGACCTGCAGCGCCGCCGGCGTCAACTCACAGACCTGATGGCTGGCGACCGCCTCGTCCTGCCGGCCGAGGTCGCCGACCTGCTGGCTGAATTGCGGGAGCTGGGCGTCAGCGACTGGAGTGTCGGGGTCGAGCGGGATGGCTGGATCCTGCTGGCCGCCCTCTCGCCGGACGTCGTCCAGGCCTGGGCCGCGGAGAAGCTGGCTGCTCTCCGGGACACCGAGTTCCGGCGTCTGTACCTGGCGTGCGACGAGGCGCGTTCCCTGGATCCAGCCGATCCCCGGCTGGCCGAGCTGGCCGCCTGGATGGCGCGCTGGGCGGCGGACCGGCGCAGTGCTGGCGTCGGCGGCCCCCAGCCGGTACCGGACGACACCGCCGGGGTTTCGCTCGTCGAGACCCTGATGACCGCCCAGTTCGCCGAGGCGTCGCCGGCCTGGCGGCGCCTTGGCGAACTGTCACGCGCTGGGCTCACGCCCGCCGCCCGCGTTGGGCTGAGCGACATCCAGACGCAGCGCTGACCGAGGCCGGCCAAGCCGCCCCGGCAGCGACCTCAGCCCACCCTGGCAGCCGACCAGGAGTCCTGGATGCCCTGGAACAGCCCGTTACACGTGGTCCCGGCCGGATCGTTCGCGGTGATCGCGTATCCCTCGTAGGTGCTCACGGTGTAGGTCCGCCCGCGGCTGCGATAGGTGAGCCGGAAGCCTGCTGCCCAGGCACCGTGCGGGGATCTGGCGGAGACGTCGACCAGCAGCTGATACACGTTCCCGCGCCGTCCCGGCAACGGCTGCCTGACGCCGGCTGGCTCAATCACTGCGCCGGGGACCGCCTGGTGGTGATTGCGCCAGACGCCAAGCTTGATGCCGAAGGGCTCGTCGGCCCAGGCGGACTCGTTACCCAGGGCGTTCCGGTCGTGCACCATCTCGTACACCACGGCGCCGTGCAAGATCAGGTTGTGTGGATCGATCAGGGACACCGACTCCACCGTGAGCGGATCCCCGGAACGGTTATGGAAATAGTTCTGGGCGAAACCGACCGGCGTGTTCCAGCTGAGAGTGTCCGCGGACTTGTCTGGCGTCGGCACGCAGACTTCTCCGCCTCCCTGCGCTGTGTCGTCCACGAGCGGCGCCGGCCGGGGCACGACAACCCGGACAACAGCTATCGCGCCCACCGCGATGACGACGGCCAGCGCGGTGGCGGCCACAATCCGGACCGGACCGGGGAGCCGGCGTAGCGCCGCCTTACCGCGGCCGAGTAGTGAGCCAGCCCGACCGGGCCCTAATGCCGATGCCATGCCCGGATTGTGTCAGTACCACGGCCAATCCGGCGATCCCGCACACCATTGATCGTCACTTCTTCTTGTCCGGCGCCTGCTCGGTGGACAGGGCAGCGACGAAGGCCTCCTGCGGCACCTCGACCCGGCCGATGACCTTCATCCGGCGCTTGCCTTCCTTCTGCTTCTCCAGCAGCTTGCGCTTGCGCGTGATGTCGCCGCCGTAGCACTTGGCCAGGACGTCCTTGCGGATCGCGCGGATGTTCTCACGGGCGATGACCCGGGCCCCGATGGCAGCCTGGATCGGCACCTCGAACTGCTGGCGCGGGATCAGATCCTTGAGCTTGGCGGTCATGGACAGGCCGTATTCGCGGGACTTATCGGTGTGCACGATCTGGCTGAAGGCATCGACTGGCACGCCCTGCAGCAGGATATCGACCTTGACCAGGTTTGAGGACTGCTCGCCGGCGGGCTCATAGTCCAGCGAGGCGTACCCGCGAGTGCGAGACTTGAGCTGGTCGAAGAAGTCGAAAATGATCTCGCCGAGCGGCAGCGTGTAGCGGATCTCGACCCGGTCGGCGGACAGGTACTCCATGCCGAGCAGCACGCCGCGGCGGCCCTGGCACAGCTCCATGATCGCGCCAACGTAGTCCGACGGCGCCAGGACGGTGGCGCGCACCACCGGCTCGAAGACCTCGCCGATCTTGCCTTCGGGGAACTCGCTGGGGTTGGTGACGATGGATTCCTGGCCGGTCTCCAGCACCACGCGGTAGACCACGTTGGGCGCCGTCGAGATCAGCTCCAGGTCGAACTCGCGCTCCAGGCGTTCCCGGACGATCTCCATGTGGAGCAGGCCGAGGAAGCCGCAGCGGAAGCCGAAGCCGAGCGCGGTCGAAGTCTCTGGCTCATAGACCAGGGCCGCGTCGTTGAGGCGGAGCTTGTCCAGGGCGTCCCGGAGCTCCGGGTAGTCGTCCCCGTCCATCGGATAGAGGCCGGAGAAGACCATCGGCTTGGCGTCGGCATAGCCGGCCAGCGCGGTGGCGGCCGGACTGGCCGAGTTGGTCAGCGTGTCACCGACGCGCGCCTGCCGGACGTCCTTCACACCGGTGATCAGGTAGCCGACCTCGCCGGCTCCGAGACCCTCCGTGGGCACCGGCTCTGGCGAGATCACGCCGATTTCCAGCGTCTCGTGCACAGCCTTCGTGGAGAGCATCAGCACCCGCTCGCGGCGGCTGAGGCGGCCGTCCACGACGCGGACGTAGGTGACCACGCCGCGATAGGTGTCGTAGACCGAGTCGAAGATCAGCGCGCGGGCCGGTGCCTTCGGGTCCCCCGTTGGGGGCGGGACCTGCTCGACCACGGCGTTGAGCAGCTCGGTCACGCCATCTCCGGTCTTGGCCGAGACCCGGAGAATCTCCGCGGGGTCGCAGCCGATGATGTTCGCCAGCTCAGCGGCGTACTTCTCCGGCTGGGCGGCGGGCAGATCGATCTTGTTCAGCACCGGGATCAGGTGCAGGTCCGCATCGAGAGCCAGATAGAGGTTCGCCAGCGTCTGTGCCTCGATGCCCTGCGCGGCGTCGACCAGGAGGATTGCGCCCTCGCAGGCGGCCAGCGACCGGGAGACCTCGTAGGTGAAGTCGACGTGGCCGGGGGTGTCGATTAGATTCAGCACGTACTGCACGCCGTCCGGCCCGCGCCAGGGCAGCCGCACGGCCTGACTCTTGATCGTGATGCCGCGTTCGCGCTCGATGTCCATCCGGTCCAGGTACTGCGCCCGCATCTGCCGGGCGTCCACCACGCCCGTGAGCTGCAGCATCCGGTCGGCCAGGGTCGACTTGCCATGGTCGATATGGGCGATGATGCAGAAGTTGCGGATGATGGCCTGGTCGGTAGCCGCGGGCGCCGGGGTTCCCGCGCGTGCGGCCTGCCGGTTGCCTGCAGCCGGGCCCTCGCCTGAGCCGCCAGCAGAGCTGGCGGAAGCTGGGCCTGTCGCTGGATCGGCGCTGGATGACACGCCGTCTATCGTTGCATGCCCGTATTGGTGCACAGACCGCGCTGGCCGGTCATGGCCGACGCGCACCTCGCCCCCATCGAGCCGACCGCGTCCCAGGCGGAGCCTGGGACGCGGCCTCAGAACCTGCTACTGCTCGATGAGCTAGCTCTTGCGGTTGGCGCGGATGGCCTGCTGTGCTCGCTGGAGCCGCGCACTGCGCGCGTTGCTGGTGAGGGCCGGCGCGAAGTTGGCGTATTCGAAGCCGGGCAGGGTGAACGCCGTGACATCAACGATGATGTGCGTCGTGACGGCCGCATGAATGGCGATGACGTTCGTAATGGTGGACGAGAACTCCGAAAGGCCGCAGCTGAAGAAGTTCGACAGCGTTGCGTTGTTTCCGAAGTTGATCGTGGACGCGTTCGGCAACGCCGTTGCTCCCGACCATACGGTGACAAAACCGGCGCTCGCCGTCTTGGTCACGGTCAGGTTCGCGAAAACGGCCTCGGCGAAGAAAACTAGGCCGTCGAGGTTGAGGGCGATCGTCTTGCCCGCCTTCAGCCGCCCCGTGCTGTCGAGGTTGCCGGTGGGATTAACGATGTTCTTGCGTAGAGCCGCCGAGCGGGTGTCCAGCACTCGCGACGGTGCCTCAAGAGCGGCGTAGACGTTCCCGGTCGCCTCGGTCAGCACCGGGGCGGGGAAGATCCCTCCGTTCGCACCGAAGTCGTGCGTGAACCAGAGCGTGGCGTCCGACGTGGTCGTCAGGTCGCCGCCCACCGTCGAGGCCGTCGGCTGGACTCCGCTTGCGGTCGACGGCGTGAGGCGCAGCGTCGGCCCGGCCCCGTTGTTGGTTGTGTCCACGCCGGTGTTCGTCAGGATGAGCGCCGGCGTGGTATTGGCCGCGGCGTCAAGCTCGGTCGTCGCGACCGCGTCGTTGACGTCGCCTTGCAGGACCGGGTCCCCGGTAGCCGCGCTGGCCGCGGTCGCCGAGACGACGCCCATGACGCCGGCGCCTGCCACGCCTGCGGCGACGAGCCCGCCGCCCCTGGTCAGCAGGGCGCGCCTGGCCAGCGAGCGCGCACCTTCCTCCTGCTCCACTTCATTGACCCCGTCAGCCTCGGCCATCGCCCCGGCGTGCCGACGTCGGTTTGATTTAGGTCCCGTTTGTGCCATCTGAATGCGACCTCCAGTCGCGTGCTCTACGGCGGCAAAATGCCGCCCCCCGCGCCCCCGAGCACCCCAGCGAACCGTTGGCCGGAGGCATTAGCTAGGAGGACGTTATCGGAGTAATGCCGGTCAAGGCTACGCATCAGGTTCAATTAGGAAGCGTAATTATCTGAACGTTGTCGCAGCGCGGAACGCACCCACGTGACCTGGGAAAATGGGAGCTAGGAGACAGCTGCTGACTGATCGTTCAGGTAGGATGGGCGACTGGCTGGGTGCTTCACCGCCCCGACCAGGCGGCGGTCACAGGTTGCGGTCACAATGGCCGGCTGGGCAGGCGCGCCCGAGGGCAAGCTGGTTCCGGCCTGGCCGTCTACGGCGCGCGGTTTGAGGTGGGATGGCGATCTCGGCTATCCTGTGTGTCTGGCTGCCGCACTGATCGCTCCTGCGACGGGCATCGCCAGAATCCCAGACCAGACCCAGACGAGGCACTCGCGTGGCAAACATCAAGTCCCAGATCAAGCGCAACAAGCAGAACGAGAAGGCCCGGATCCGCAATAAGGCGGTCAAGTCCGAGCTGAAGACGTCCGTGCGCAGGTTCCGCGAGGCTGCCGACGCTGGCAATGTTGAGGCCGCGGTGGCCGCGATGAGGTCCGCGTCCGTCAAGCTGGACAAGGCCGTCAGCAAGGGCGTCATCCACAAGAAGCAGGCTGCTAACCGCAAGTCGGCGATCGCCCAGCGGGCTGAGCAGCTCACGCGCGCCTAAGCTGTGCTTCCCCGGGGGTCCCGCCCCCGGATTCCCGCCAGGGACGTTGCCTGGGGCATCACCCCCTGGACCTGCGCAGGAGCACCAGGGCATGACGCACGGCCTGACTAAGCAGTCGGCTGTGATCTGGGAGCGTCTGAATGTCCAGGCTGACTGCCACCAACGTCAGCATCTCCTTTGGCAGCCTCGCCGTCCTCGACGGCGTGCGCCTTTCCATCGGCACCGGTGACCGTACCGGCATCATCGCCCCAAACGGGGTAGGCAAGTCCACGCTGCTCAAGATTCTGGCTGGTGACCTGGAGCCAGACAGCGGCATCGTCACGCGCGCACCGGCAACCATGACCGTGTTGCGACTGGCCCAGGAACCCGACCTGCGGCCCGGCGAATCCCTGGCCGATCATCTGGCCAGGCGCACCCAGGTGGCGGCCGCGCAGGCCGAGCTCGATCAGGCCATCGATGGCCTGACCAGCGGCGCCGCGGGCGCCGACGACGCCTACGACGGGGCGCTGCAGCGCTGGCTCGGCCTGGGCGGCGCCGACCTGCCTGAGCGCATGGCCGCGGTAGCCGCAGCGCTTTCCCTTC
Source organism: Streptosporangiaceae bacterium (assembly GCA_036495585.1). GTDB lineage: Bacteria > Actinomycetota > Actinomycetes > Streptosporangiales > Streptosporangiaceae > JAJYUU01. The sequence goes on along the minus strand of DASXMP010000076.1, from coordinate 7,743 downwards.
CGGCAGATCTGGTGGACCGGAACGTCGCCGAGTTGTCTGGCGGCCAGAAAGCTAGGCTCGGGCTCGCCGCTGTGCTCCTGGCCCAGCCCGACATCTTGCTCCTGGACGAGCCGACGAACGACCTCGACGACGCCGGCCTGGCCTTGCTGGAGGACCACCTCCGGCGTAGCAAGGCTGGACTGGCGCTGGTCAGCCACGACCGAGCGCTGCTGGCCGCGGTCACGAACGACATTGTGGAATTGGACGAGTTCACGCGGCACGCGACGCAGTACTCCGGCGGCTGGGACGCCTATGTCGCCGAGCGCGAGGCCGCGCGGCAGCGGGCCGTCGACGCCTACTCGGCTTACGAATCGGAGCGTGACAAGCTCACCGAGTCCGCTCGCCGCCACCGTCAGTGGGCGCAAGCGGGAGTGGGCCGCGCGACCAGCGCCCGCACCAGGATCGAGGAACCGGACAAGCACATCAGGGCCGCCAAAGTCGCCGGCGCGCAGTCCACCGGGGGCAAGGCCGCCAGGATCGACCGCGCCATCACCCGCCTGGACTCAGATGCGCCGGACGAGATACGCGAGCCCTGGCAGTTGCGCTTGTCGATCGGGGAGGCACACCGGGCCGGCGATGTGGCCGTGTCGCTCACCGACGTGGTGGTCAGCCGGGGAGACGTCACGCTCGGCCCGCTGAGCCTGACCATCGGTCCGGCCGACCGGATCCGCATCATCGGCCCGAACGGATCCGGGAAGACCACACTGGTGGACACTCTCCTCGGCCGCACCGAATTGCAAGCGGGCCAGCGCTACCAGGGACCGAGCGTGGTATTCGGTGAGGTGGATCAGACGCGCCGCGAGTTCGCCACCGATGCCCCGGTCACCGATGTCGTCCGCGCGGCGGCGGGCCTGACCGCGGAGGAAGCACGCACCCTGCTGGCTAAGTTCCGGCTGCGGGGCGACGCAGCCCTCCGCCCGGCCAGCCGGCTGTCACCGGGCGAGCGCACCCGCGCCGGCCTAGCCCTCCTGCAGGCCCGCGGGGTGAACTTCCTGGTCCTCGACGAGCCCACAAACCACCTGGACATCGAAGCCATCGAGCAGCTCGAACAAGCCCTAACGAGCTACACAAGAACGCTGATCCTAGTAACGCACGACCGCCGCCTCGCCGCCGCCGTGCCAGTCGAGCAAACGATCGACGTCACCACCCTTCAGGCGCCCCGCGACCGCTAACGGCCGCCGCGCCAGGAGCAAACGATCGACGTCACTACCCACCAAGCGCCCCGCGACCGCTAACGGCCGCCACGCCTGTCAGCACAACCAACGACTTCACCACCTGGAGCGCGTCCCCAGCGAGCACCGTACGCGCTCTGACACCCGGGCGACCCCGCTCCGGCTCCGGCATCTGCCAGTCCCGGTTTGGGTACCGGCAGGCGTTGTCCGGATAGCCGCGAGTGGAGGACGGCTGGGAGGCGGTCGGGCAGTTTCGTCGTGCCCGACCGCGTGCCGGCCGTCCTCCGCCCGCCCCCATCGGGGCTCCTGCCGTTAACGACCGCCCGACCGAGAGGCGACGATCGTCGTGATCGCCCGCTCCAGCGCGTACCCGGCGCTCGCGCCCTCCCCTTTGACCTGAGCATCGGCCTCCGCAGCGGCGGCGTGCGCCTTCGCCAGCCCTGCCGCGGTCCAGCCGTTGAGCTGCTGTCGTGCCTTGTCCACGCGCCAGGGCGGCATACCAAGCTCACCGGCCACCGCGTTCGGGCTCAGGCCGCGGCCGACCGACCCGACCAGGCCAAGTGTGCGCAGGCCGACCGCCAGCGCGCTGCTGATCAGCACCGGTGACGTCCCGGTCGCCAGCGCCCAGCGAAGCTGCTCAAGCGCCTCGGGGAGATTGCCCTCGCAGGCCTTGTCGGCGACCGAGAATCCGGTGGCCTCGGCCCGTCCCTGGTAATACTGCGCGACTGCGGCCTGGTTGATGACGCCAGTGGTGTCGGCAGTGAGCTGACTGCACGCGGCGGCCAGCTGGCGCAGGTCGTTCCCCACGGAGTCAAGCAGCGCACGCACGCCCGAGTCGTCCGCCTTGCGGCCAGCGCGGCGGAACTCACCGCGCAAGAAGTCGATCCGCTCCCCGAACCGCTTGACGCTCGGGCAGTCCACCCGCCTCGCCCCGGCCCCGATGAGGTCGCCGAGCAACGCCTTGTTCTTCGCGCCGCCAGCGTGCGTGACGACGAAAAATACCTCCGGGCCCGGATCCTTCGCCAGCCTGACTAGTTCTGCGGTCACGTCCTTGACGGCGTCCTGCGCGCCGCGGACAACCACGACGGCCCCGCCGCCAAAGAGCGAAGGCGCGGTCAGCTGGGACAGCTCTCCGGCGGGCAGGCCAGCCGCGGCGACTTGGTGCACATCAGCAGCGGCGCCACTGCCGTCGTCAGCAGCGCCGGTGCCACCGCCACGCAGCGCCGCCGTAGCGGCCGCGACCGCGACCTGGACAGCGCGGTCGACCAGCAGGTCTTCCTCGCCGACGATCACGGTGACAGGCACCGGGTGCGCGACGTCCTCGCGCCTTTGGGCAGCAGCCATGCAAGCAGCATGCCATGACGCTGCAGGTTACGACGTCAGCCCGCCAGACACCACCGAAACCCCCACTGTTCCGCTAAAACATGATGAAGATTCTGGCTGGCGCGCCTGGCGCGGGAGCCACCGCAACCAGTCGGCCGCGATGTCCGCAGCGATCCGCTGAGCCTCGATGACGCTGCCCTAGCGGGGGACAGGCTCCCCGCCGAGCCACACCCGGGTCGGCTTCATGCCATAGGCCCAGGCGAACGCCCCTTCATGATCGGCATCCCAGGCCACGATGTCGGCCAGCCGCCCGCGCGCCATCGTGCCGCGATCGGCCGCCCGCAGGGCTTGCGCCCCGCCGATCGTGGCCGCTCGCAGCGCCTCGGTCACGCTCATCCCGAACTCGGCCACGGCCAGGCTGATCACGAGCGGCATCGAGGTGATGCCATTGCTGCCGGGTGAGTGACCAGAGGCCAGCGCCACCGGCACGCCCTTGTCCAGCATGGCGCGGACCGGCGGCTGGCGGCGATCGTCTGAGCTGGCGGCCGGGCAGACCACCGCGACAACGTTAGCGCTGGCCAGCGCCGCCACGTCCGTGTCATCAGCGCCGAACAGCAGGTCGGCGGATGCGCAGCCCATCTCGGCAGCCAGCAGTGCAGCGCCGCCCCGGCCATCGCCGCACGCATGCAGCCGGGGCTGCAATCCGGCGGCCCGGCCCGCGTTCAGGATCCAGCTGGATTCCCGCTCGGTGAACCGGCCCTCCTCGCAGTAGGCGTCGACGCTCTCCGCCCCGATGGCCGCCGCTTCCGCGCACCAGCTGCTGGCCGCGTCCACGTAGTCGCTGCGCCTGCCGAAGTACTCGGGCGGCACCCAGCTCGCCGCCATGAACGTGACATGCACGCGGGGCACGCCGGCCTCGTTGTCCAGCGACCTGAGCATCCGGACGTCGGCCAGCTCCCCGTCCCTGGTCAGGTGATAGCCGGTCTTGGCCTCGACCGTCGTGGTGCCGCCAGCCAGCCAGGCACGCAGCCGCTCCCGGACTCCGCTGCACAGTGTCCACGGGTCAGTGCCTCTGGTGATGGTCACGGTCGAAGCGGTGCCTCCGCCGGCCGCGACGATCTCACTCTCCGACGAGCCGTTGGAGCGCATCGCCAGCTCTGCCCACCGGTTGCCGGCATAGACCGGGTGCGTGTGCGAGTCGATCATGCCCGGCGTCACCAGGGCACCGCCGAGGTTCTCGACATGGTCGACATCCACAATGTCGTGGATGACGCCCGGCAGGCTGGCCGGCAGCTCGGACGCAGGGCCGACCCATGCGATCCGGTCGTCCTGGCACAGGATCGCGGCGTTGCTCCACACCTCGGCACCGGTCCAGAGCCGGCCGATGTTGGTCAGCAGGCGAACGGTCACCGGGCCCCCTGCCGCTGCCCGCCGCAGCCGCCGGACCGAGGCAGCCGGGGACCCCGCTGGGACACGGATCCCCTGCTCGTCATGCGGCTTCTCCTGCCGATAGTTGTTACTCGTTAGTCACAAGATAAGGCGATCTGGTGGCAGCACACTAACATATCGGTTGAGTCACGGTATTGCACAAGCGGAAGTATGTAAAGGGCCTATAAAAGCATTGCCGGCGACGCACTCCCTATTGCCTGCACCCGCTCTCCGAGGGCTGGCGGGGTGACATCGGGATGCCGACGCCGAGCCATCTTAGCGATGCCTGGGCGCATCACCTGGCCCGACGCGCCGGGCCGGATAGGGGCTCCTACCTGCGCCTGCGCGATAAATCGCAGCCGGGCCCGACGACGGCCCGAGGGGGCAGGCGGCATGCAGCCCGCTGCTGGCGCGTTCCCGGCCTAGTCGGCTCTTTGCTCGCCCGTGATCGGCCTTAATACGACAGATAATCCTGCGCGCAATCGTCTGCGCGACATGCGATCGCCGTTTGCACGAAGCGGAGTGCGCGTGCAAACGCAATTGCGTCGGCACATTACCGCGATAGAGAGCAGCCCAGCTAATGCGCGATATTCGGCTGGACTGCGAATCTCTCCAGCTCGGCGGCGAGCCCGAGCGGCAGCCGCGCGGACAGCTCCGTGCCATCGGCGCCGTGCCGAACGCTCAGCACCTCGCCCTCCTCGTGCGCACGCGACAACAGGTCACCCCGGTCGTACGGGACCATCGCCGTCACCTGGCGGAACTGGCGGGGCAGCAGCCGCTCGATCTCGGCCAGCAGCCCGTCGATGCCTTCGCCAGTGCGGGCCGAGACGATCACCGACTGAGGCTCAGCCAGCCCGAGACCCTTCAGCTCAATCGGATCGGCGCTGTCGGCCTTGTTAATCACCACAAGCTCTGGCACCCCGGCTGCACCCACCTCAGCCAGCACCTCCCGGACGGCAGCAAGCTGAGACCTCGGATCGGGGTCCGAGCCGTCCACCACATGCAGGATCAGGTCGGCATCGGCCACCTCCTCCAGCGTGGAGCGGAAGGCGTCAACGAGCTGATGCGGCAGGTGCCGGACGAACCCGACGGTGTCGGTGAGCGTGAAGGGCCAGCCGGCCGGGGTGCGTGCCCGCCGGACCGCCGGGTCCAGCGTGGCGAACAGCGAGTCGTCCACCAGCACCCGAGCCCCGGTCAGGCGGTTCAGCAGGCTGGACTTGCCGGCGTTGGTGTAGCCGGCGATCGCCACCGACGGCACGGCATGCCGCCGGCGCTCGCCCCGCTGCACCTCGCGGCCCACTGACATGTCCGCGATCTCGCGCCGCAGCCGGGAGATCCTGGACCGGATCCGGCGGCGGTCTGTCTCGATCTTGGTCTCGCCCGGACCCCTGGTACCGATCCCGCCGCCGGCCCCGCCCGCGCCGGTGCGGCCACCGGCCTGCCGGGACAGCGACTCGCCCCAGCCACGCAGCCGGGGCAGCAGGTACTGGAGCTGAGCCAGCTCGACCTGCGCCTTGCCCTCCTTGCTGCGGGCATGCTGGGCGAAGATGTCCAGGATCAGCGCGGTTCGGTCGACCACCTTGACCTTGACCGCAGACTCCAGGCTGCGCAGCTGGCCAGGGGTCAGCTCGCCGTCGCAGATCACCGTGTCAGCGCCGTGCGCCGCAACGACGTCGGCTAGCTCCCTCGCCTTGCCGGCCCCGACGTAGGTAGCCGCGTCCGGACGGCCGCGACGCTGGATGAGACCGTCCAGCACGAGCGAGCCGGCGGTCTCGGCCAGCCGGGACAGCTCGCGGAGCGAGTGCTCGGCCATCGCCTGCGTGCCCTCCGTCCACACGCCCATGAGGACGACGCGCTCCAGTCGCAGGGCTCGGTACTCGACCTCGCTGACGTCCTGGAGCTCGGTCGACAGGCCGGCCACGCGCCGCAGCGCATGCCGTTGCTCAAGATCCAGCTCGCCGTCGCCAGGCTGCTCCGCGTCGCTGCCATCGGCACCGTCACCGAAGGCGTCGTCGATCAGGGCACGATCACGGTCGCGGTCCGGTGAAATGCCTGAATTGTCATTAGGAAGAGCGGTCATGCCACCTCTACCGAGCAGTGCGGAAGCCCGGAAAATCGGAAATAAAAGACAAGATCATGAGTAGCGCGGGTGCTTGCCCGCAGCAAGCACTGTCTGATAGTGCCACGATGCGCCCCCATCCTCACGTGATTAACGTCCGCCTCTCGCCAGATGTGCCCAGCCCCCTCCAAGCGCGCTGGGTATGCGGTTCCCGGCGGTCTCCGCCAGCCGCGATGCCGCCATCGGTGGCGACGGGTGAGCCGATACCGCGCTGCCCGGAACGCGGCGAACGTCTGGACCGGCCCGCTAATGTGCAAGGCCATTCCCGTGGACTAGCGTCTGGAGTCAGGGCCGCGCCGCGCCGGCCAGCATGACGAAGCGGCGACCGGGCAGCAATGCACAGTGAAGGCCAGCGAGCTGGCACCGAGCAGCAGGCAGTAAGGAGCGCAGATGCCGAGTGGTGTGGAGATCGCCGGGCCCGATGGCGACCGGTACGACGAGATACTCACCCCCGAGGCGCTCGACCTGATCGGCGTACTGCACCGCGAGCTGGGACCGCGCCGGCAGGATCTGCTGGCGGCCAGGTCGGCCCGCCAGCAGGAGTTGTCGGCCGGGGGCACGTTCGACTTCCTGACCAGCACCGAGGACATCCGGTCGAACGCGGCCTGGCAGGTTGCGCCACCCGCTCCTGGGCTGGTCGACCGCCGGGTGGAGATCACCGGCCCGACAGACCGCAAGATGACGATCAACGCGCTGAATTCCGGTGCCAAGGTGTGGCTGGCCGACTTTGAGGACGCCAACACGCCGCTGTGGGACAACATGATCACCGGCCAGCTCAACCTGAGGGATGCGCTGGACCGGACGGTCGACTTCACCAGTTCCGAAGGCAAGGCCTACGCGCTCCGGCCGGATGAGGAGCTGGCCACGATCGTGGTCCGGCCGCGTGGCTGGCACCTGCCGGAAAAGCACCTGCTGGTGGACGGCCAGCGAGCCTCGGGCAGCCTGGTCGACTTCGCGCTGTACTTCGTCCACTGTGCCGGTCGTCAGCTGGAGAAGGGCAAGGGCCCTTACTACTACCTGCCGAAGATGGAAAGCCACCTGGAAGCCCGGCTCTGGAACGACGCATTCGTGCTGGCCCAGGACGCGCTCGGCATCCCGCAGGGCACTATCCGGGCAACCGTACTGATCGAGACAATCCAGGCCGCGTTCGAGATGCAGGAGATCCTCTACGAGCTCCGCGAGCACAGCGCAGGCCTCAACGCCGGGCGCCGGGACTACCTGTTCTCGATCATCAAGAAGTTCCGCACCAGGGGCGCGGATTTCGTGCTGCCGGAGCGAAACGCGGTGACCATGACCGCGCCGATGATGCGTGCCTACACCGAGCTGCTGGTCAAGACCTGCCATGCGCGCGGCGCCCACGCCATGGGCGGCATGGCGGCGTTCATCCCGAGTCGCCGGGACCCGGCGGTTAACGAGACGGCGCTCGCCAAAGTGCGCGAGGACAAGACCCGCGAATCCGGCGACGGCTTCGACGGGTCCTGGGTCGCGCACCCCGATCTGGTTCCGGTCTGCCGCGAGATCTTCGATCGCGTGCTCGGCGACGCGCCGAACCAGCTCAGCAAGCAGCGCGATGACGTGCACGTGACGGCGGCACAGCTGCTCGACGTCAAGGACACGCCCGGCGGGATCACCGAGGCCGGGCTGCGCAACAACATCAGCGTC
>DASXMP010000075.1:0-86367 GCA_036495585.1 Streptosporangiaceae bacterium | reverse complement strand
CGCACCGGGCCGGATGACGCCGCTCCCGCCGCCAACGATCGCCGCCTTGGTCGCGGTGTGATGCGGAGCACAAAACGGCGGCTCGCTCACCAGCGGCCGATCCGCCGGCAGCGTCCCCGCGACCGAATGAATCGCAGTGACTTCCAGCGCGGCAGCCCGCTCCAGCGGCGGCAAGATCGTCGGAAGGCGCTCCGCCACCATTGTTTTGCCAACACCGGGTGGCCCTAACAAGAGCATGTGATGGCCGCCCGCAGCGCATATCTCGGCGGCCCGGCGTGCTACTGGCTGGCCGACCACGTCGGCGAGATCACGTCCCTGCCCTGCCTCATGAGCAGGCGCTGGCCCGGGCAGCGCGGCGCGGCCGCGCTCCAGCACGCGGACGCTGGACCCTATCCCTTCGTCAACCGGGTCACGCAGCCAGCAGATCAGCGCGCTCAGGCTCGGGGGGGCGATAATCCGCACATCAGACACCAGCGCTGCCTCCTGGGCGTTTTGCGGCGGGACGACTGCCTGGCCGAACCCGGCAGCCGCCGCCGCAGCGATTGACGGCAGGATCCCCGGAACCGGCCGGAGCCGGCCGTCGAGCCCCAGTTCGCCGAGGAACACCGTGTCGTCGAGGCTGGCGCGGGTTACCGAGCCCGCCGCGGCCAAAATTGCTGCGGCCATGCCCACGTCGAATCCGCTGCCACGCTTGGGGAGGCTGGCGGGCGACAGGCCGACAGTGATGCGGCGCTGGGGCCAGTCCTGGCCGCTATTGATGATCGCCGAACGGATCCGGTCCCTGGCTTCGCGCAGCGCCGTATCCGGCAGGCCGACAAGAAAGAGCGCGACCAGGCCGTTCTCGATATCTGCCTCGATCTCCACGACATGACCCTCGACACCGGCCAAGGCGATCGCATGACTGCGGGCGAGTGGCACCTAGGCCACCCCCCGGATGTGCTCGATGCTGAACTCGCCCGGCCTGGCCTGCAGCACGCCGACCACGTCGATCCTGATCTCGTCGAAGAATTCGCCCCTAGCCTGGGCCCAGCGCACCGCCAGCCCGCGCAGGCGCCTGGCCTTCTGCGGCGTGACAGCCTCAAGCGGTGTGCCATACCGGACACCCGCGCGGGTCTTGACCTCAACGATCACGAGGGTCTCGACGTCCAGCGCCACGATGTCGATCTCTCCGGCCGCGCAGCGCCAGTTGCGGGCGACAACCCGCAGGCCAGCCCTGGTCACGAAGTCCGCGGCGAGCTGCTCGCCGCGTTGCCCAAGCACGTCCTTCGGCTGCATACCAGCACCACCTCCAGCCAGCACGCTGCCGGAGGAGCATGATCGCCCGCATTTCCCGGTTCAAGCCGGTGGATAACTCGACCACGGGCCGGTGGCGCGGTGGATGGGCTGACTGAATTGACAGCTGGACGTGCTAAAGCAGCGCCAACCTGCTGGCGGGTCGCCGCGTGGCGCCTCCCAGACGGGGGCGTGAGGAGGGCGTTGCCCCGCTCAAGGCAGGGCGGTGGACGCGCGGACAAGAAGCGCTGCACAGGGTAGGCGGCATGCGGTCGGTTCGCGTTTCCCGCTAGCTAAGCGAGGAGCCAACAACGCTTACTTGGGGTCGGGAATCTCGAGGTCGCTCTTGGCCAGTTCCTCGACATTGACATCCTTGAATGTGACGACCCTGACATTTTTGACAAACCGTGCAGGGCGGTACATGTCCCATACCCAGGCATCCTGCATGGTGACCTCGAAGAACACTTCCCCGTTGTCGGAGGTGCGCACGTTCAGCTCGACCTGATTTGTGAGATAAAACCGGCGCTCGGTTTCAACGACATGGCTGAACAGACCGACGACGTCGCGATACTCACGGTAGAGCTGGAGCTCCATCTCGGTCTCGTACTTCTCGAGATCCTCCGCGCTCATGTTCTCCCCTCCGATCAGGCGCCGCGGGCGGTCGCCGCGATGCCTGCCGTCGGCCAGCCATGCTGTTCGATGACGTCCACGATAGGGCCATTCTGCCCACTGCCAGGCTCGTAGCACGAGTTCGCCGGCCCGGAGTTCTCCAAGATCGCCTCCAGCGCAGCGGGGGTACGGCCGCGCACATTGACGAAGGACATCCGGTGCTCAGCGCACGGGCCGTGCTCGTCCAGGGCCCGCATATGACTCCGCGTGGAATATCCCTTATGCCGCGCAAAGCCATAAGCCGGGAACTTGCCATCTAGCTCGCACATCATCGCGTCCCTCGTTACCTTGGCGATCACCGAGGCCGCCGCGACGCAGGCTGCGACCTGGTCTCCCTTCCACATGGCCAGGGCGGGCACTGCGAGCCCGTGGACCGGGAAGCCATCAGTGAGTACATAGCCTGGCTTGACGGCAAGCCCAGCCAGGGCCCGCCGCATCCCCGCGACGTTGCATACATGCAGGCCAAGCCGGTCAATCTCGGCTGCCGGGATCGTCACCACGGTCCAGGCATCGGCTGCGTCCATTATCTGATCATATGCACGTTTCCTAGCCTGAGCCGTCAGTGCCTTGGAGTCGGCCAGCTCAGTAAGCCTGCCCAGCCTCGACGGCCGCAGGACAGCGGCGGCGACCACCAGCGGCCCCGCACACGCACCCCGGCCCGCCTCGTCACTTCCGGCCACCGGGGCTAGCCCAGCCTTGCCGAGCACTCGCTCGTAGGCGCTCAGCCCGGCATCTCGCCTCGGCGTGTAGCCGAGCGGCCGCCGCGATTCCCGCTCCATGCCGGTCATCGGAGCCACCTGCCACTCACGGCCGGTTACCACGCCGGGAGCGGAACTTCCTGCCCAGCCGTTGCCGCGCTCGCCGCTGCAGCCAGGTCAGGGGGATCGCCGCCACGAGACCTCCCGCCAGCGGGGCGTACGGAGCCTCCGGCCGGGCCCGGACACCCATCGCCCTGGTCAGCGCCGCCTGGCTGGACCTGGCGCCCACCGCCTGATTAGAGCCACCGACCGCCCCCCGGGCGGGCGCGCTGCTCACCGCCTGGCTAGAGACCCCCGCCGCACTCTGGGCGGACATGCCGCTCACCGCCTGGCCGGAACTGCGGTCACCCGAGGCGGCAGCGTGTGCAGGCTTGCTGATCCCAGGCTGATCAAACGTCGACGGGATCGGCAGAGTCCGCCACCGACTCGGCGGCCAGACGATCACCGCGGCGCGCCCGATGACCTTGCTCTCCGGAATGGTGCCACCACCAGGATCGGCCTGTCGCAACCGGGAGTCATAAGAAACAGCCCGGTTGTCACCCATAACCCACAGTCGGCCGGGCGGGACAACCTTGTTGAACCGAATCGCCGACGGTGCCGCACCCGGGAACAGGTAGGACGACTCGTGCAGCGGGACTCCGTTGACGGTCATCAGCCCCTGGGCGTTGCAGCAGGCCACGTCGTCGCCCGGCACACCGATCACCCGCTTGATGTAGTCGGTCTGCCCGACTGGCGTGCCAAACAGTTCGGCAATGGAGTGGAACAGCGGCCGCAGAGTGGCATCGTACGCGCGCACAACGGGATCGGCTGACGCCTTGACAGGCGGCGGCGCCGCGTTCCACGAGCCCACGCCGTTGAAGACGATGATGTCGCCAGGCTGAATGCTGCGGAAGTGGTAGACGAGCTTGTTGACCAGCACTTTGTCGCCGATCAACAGCGTGTCTTCCATGGAGGACGAGGGGATGTAGAAGGGCTGCACGACAAATGTCTTGATCACCAGGGCAATGGCGAGCGCGACAACGACCAGTACCGCCAGCTCCCACCAGGTGGAGCCCTTACGAGCCTTGCGGACATGGGCCGACCCGGCAGCCTGGTCATCCAGGCCGCCACCCTGTCCGGTCCTGCCAGCCTGCTCGGGGCCGGTTTCCTCGCCTGGGTCCGCTGCGGGCTGCGGCTCGGAGGCGGTGAAGCCCGCGCGCGCCCGAGCGTCGCCGTTCGCGCTGGCCGGTACCTCCTGGCCCGAATCAGGCCGTCGGCCCCGATCTGGCGGCTCGACCCAATCTGGCGGCTCGACCCAATCTGGCTCAGGAAGCCAGCGGGCACCTGGTCCCTGCGCGGCCGACCGGGACGTCGGCTCCTCCGGGCCCGTGAGCCGGTCGGAACCGCCGCGCTCGTCGCTCGTCATCGACCCGAGCCTATCGCCGTGGGCGTGCCGATTCCCTCCGCGAGGGCGGCGCCGAACGTCGCTCGCACCCGGATTGTCGGAATATGCCATCGTGGAACTGGTCGTCCGTACTGCGTAGCGCCGTAATCCGGGTTCCTGTCACCGACGGCGGCGCCGCCGCCAGCGCAAGCGTGCCCGCCGCTGCAGCCAGGTCAGCGGCACGGCGCCAGCGAGGCCGGCCGCTGCAGGCAGGTAGGGCCGGGACGGCTGGACCGGGACGGCTGCCGAGGCCAGCACGGCCGACCCAGCGCCCCGACCGGGCGAGACCAGCGCCGAGGTCGACTTCGTTATGCCCGTTTGGTCGAACGTCGACGGGATCGGCAGGATTCGCCAGCGGCCCGGGGGCCAGACGATCATGAAGGCCCGGCCGATGACCTCTTTCTCCGGGACCATGCCGTTGCCGGGATCCATCTCGTGTCCGCGGGAGTCGTCGGAGACACTGCGGTGGTCACCTAGCACCCACAGGTAGCCAGACGGGACGACCACGTTGAACCGGCTGGGCATCTCGGCCGGTGCAGAGCTCGGCGAGTCCCCGGGGAAAAGGTAAGACTGCTCTTGCAGCGGCACGCCATTGACGGTGATGTTCCCCTGCGCATTGCAGCAGATCACGTGATCGCCTGGCACACCGATCACGCGTTTCACATAGTCGGTCTGGCCGATCGGCGTGCCGAACAGGTCGCCGACCGAGTCGAAGACCTTGCGCAGGGTGTCGTCGTATGCTCTGGCGACCACATTCGAGTTGGACGCGGTCGTCTGCGTCGCGGCGTTCCAGCTGCCAGCGCCGTTGAAGACGACGATGTCGCCGGAGTGGATCGAGCGGAAGTGGTAAACGAGCTTGTTGACGAGGATCTTGTCGTTGAGCTCCAGCGTGTTCTCCATGGATCCGCTGGGAATGACAAACGCCTGCACCACGAAGGACTTGATCACCACGGCGATCGCGAGCGCGATCACGACGAGGACCAGCACTTCCGTGAGCAGGGACCTGGGCTTATTCGGAGCCGGTTTGCCCGGCGCCGACTTCGCGTTGGTATAGGTCGTACCGCCCGGGGGACCGCCGGCGTCAAACGCCGCGTCGCCGTCTAGCGTCGCCTCGCCATTGGGGGGTGTCGCACCGCCTCCTGCAGAAACAGGCTCGGTTACCGGGCCTGACTGGCCTGATACCGGTGGGCCAGACGCCACGGGAGAAGCGGCCGCCGCCTGGCCAGCCTGCAGAGCAGCCGACTCTGGCTCGCCCGCACCTTGACGATCGTCTTGCGACATCACCGACCGCCGTCTCGAGTCCGGCTCACCGCACCGCTCGCTGTGCTGCACAAGGCATCCTGGTTCACCTTTGCCATCCAGTGATATGCAGCCCAGGCCATACGGACCTCACCGCGAGTCAGCATCGGGCCACCTGCAGTGTGTCAGGGAAGCCAACGCAACAACAGACCGGGCCGGGCGGCCGTCAGCGGGCGGGAGTGATCTCGCGGCGTTCCCGGATCCTGGCTGCCTTGCCGCGCAGTGAGCGGAGGTAGTACAGCTTCGCGCGCCGCACCCGGCCGCGAGTGACAACCTCGATCTTGTCGATGGCGGGCGTGTGCACCGGGAACGTCCGCTCCACGCCAACGCCGTAGCTGATCTTGCGGACCGTGAAGGTCTCCCGAGCGCCACCGCCCTGGCGGCGGATAACCACGCCCTGGAACATCTGGATCCGGGACCGGTTGCCTTCAATAACCTTGACGTGCACCTTTAGGGTGTCGCCAGGCCGGAAGTCCGGGACGTCCGAACGAATCTGGGCCTGCTCAAGCTCGGCAATCGCGGTGTGCATCGCTGCAGTCCTCAATAGTCATCAGCGCACGCCTGCGAACGCGCTGGATCGGTCAGTATTTGGCGCCAGGCCGCAGCTTGGCAGCCCCGGGATCGGCTAGGCGAGCGGGGCAGTGCTCTTCAGTGTGCCACATCCTGAGCAGTGACCGGAAAGCCAGCCTCGGCCAGGGTAGCCCGATCGCGATCATCTAGCAGGCTATCTGGTGCAGCGAGCAGGGCGCGGAGCAGGTCGGGTCGGTTCCGCGCGGTACGGCGGAGGGCCTTGTCTCGCCGCCATCTGGCGATGGCACCATGATCACCAGACAGCAGGACCGGCGGTACCTCCCGGTCGCGCCACACCCGTGGCCGGGTGTACGACGGGCCCTCAACCATCCCGGCCATCGGCCCGCCAGCCTCATGCCCGAACCCGAACGAGTCGTCCGCGGCCGATTCCGCGTTCCCGAGCACGCCGGGCAACAGGCGGCATACCGCCTCGACGATCACGAGCACCGCCGGCTCGCCGCCAGCCAGCACGTAGTCGCCGAGGCTGACCTCCTCCACCCGCATCCGTGCGCGGGCGTCGTCGATCACGCGAGCGTCGATGCCCTCGTAGCGCCCGCAGGCGAAGATCACCGAAGGCTCAGCGGCGTACCTTGCCGCATGCTGTTGCGTAAAGGGAACGCCCGCCGGCGTGGGCACCACCAAGAGCGCGTCCGAGCCCGGCCGAACGATCTCGTCCAGGGCCTCGCCCCACGGCTCGGGCTTCATAACCATGCCGGGCCCGCCGCCGAAGGGCTTGTCGTCCACAGTGTGATGCACGTCGTGTGTCCAGGCGCGCAGGTCGTGCACCGAGAAGCTGATCTCTCCCCGAGCGGCAGCCTTGCCGATCAGCGAGACATTCAGCGGGCCCTGCTGCCCGAGGCCGAAGTACTCAGGGAAGATCGTGATGATGTCGATCCGCATCGCCGCCCCCTAGACAGCGCCTTGCGAGTCCAGCAGGCCAGGCGGCGGGTCGATCAGCAATCGGCCGCCAGCCAGGTCGACCTCGGGCACGATGGCCGTGACGAACGGGATCATGATCTCGGCTCCGGCGCGCTTGCCGCAGCCCGCCACCACCAGCAGGTCTTGCCCGTAGTGCAGCACGTCGGTGACCTCGCCGACCTGCTCACCGTCTAGGGCTGTCACGTGCAGGCCAATCAGCTGGTGATCGCGGAACTCCTCCGGATCGGGGATCTCCTCCAGGTCGGCGGAGTCCACCAGGAGGAGGACGCCGCGAAGGAGATCGGCCCCGTTCCGATCGGTAACGCCGCTAAAACAGACCAGCAGCTTGTCAGCATGCCAGCGGGTGCGCTGGATGGTGAGCGGCCCGGCCGCTGCGGGGTCTGTCGCAAGGACAGCACCCGCAGCCAGCCTGAGCTCAGGGTCGTCGGTGCGCACGTCGACGGCCAGCTCGCCGCGGACGCCGTGCGGCCGCACGATGCGGCCGACTACGAGCTGCATGGCAGCTAGCGCGCCTCGTCGGCGTCCAGCAGGTCCACCCGAACGTAGCTGTTGCCGGCGAGTGAGCCGATCACGGTGCGCAGCGCCCGGGCCGTGCGCCCGCCGCGCCCGATGACCTTGCCCAGGTCGTCGGGGTGCACGCGCACCTCAAGCACACGGCCGCGGCGCAGGCCGCGAGATCCCACCTGCACGTCGTCCGGGTGCTCGACTATGCCCTTGACCAGGTGTTCCAGGGCCTCCTCGAGCATCTCAGGCTCCGCTGCCTTCCGCCTCGTCCGCTGCCGGGGTGGCTTCCTCGGTGGCCGGAGCTTCCGAGGTCTCGGTCGGAGCCTTCTCCTCGGCCGCCGGAGCTTCCGAGGTCTCAGCCGCAGCGCTTGCCTCGGCCGCCGGGGCCTCAGCCGGAGCCTTTTCCTCCGCCGCAGGGGCCTCAGCCGGAGCCTTCTCCTCGGCCGCAGGGGCCGCAGTGGCCTCTGCCGTCTCGGCAGCGGCAGCCCGCTTGCCCCGGCCAGACGCCTTCTCGCCCTTGGCGCCAGCCTTGGTGTCCGGGCTCTTGGCGTCACCGGCCTTGGCGTCGGTCTTCCCCTTCGCCTTGGGCTTAGCGCCGCTGTCGGTGAGGGTCTCGGCCAGGGCGGCGGCGAACACGGCCTTCCGGTCTTCCTTGGGCTCCGCGGTGCGCAGGGTGCCCTCGGCCCCAGGCAGGCCCTTGAACCTCTGCCAGTCGCCAGTAATCTCGAGGATCTTGCGGACCGGGTCAGTCGGCTGCGCGCCGACCGACAGCCAGTGCTGAGCCCGCTCGGAGTCGACCTCGATCAGTGACGGCTCGGCCTTGGGGTGGTACTTGCCGATCTCCTCGATCGCGCGACCGTCCCGCTTGGTGCGGGCATCGGCAATGATGATCCGGTAGTACGGCGCGCGGATCTTGCCCAGGCGCTTCAGCTTGATCTTGACAGCCACAGCTGTGCTTTCTCCCAGCTAACTTGGTGTCGAGCAGGTCGGCGTCCGAGTGAGGAACCGAACGCGGGCTGCCCAGATGGTGCCGGCTCAGCGAGTTAGAGAGGGCCTCGCGCGACCGAGCATAGTGGTCACATTCTGCCAGACGAGGTCGGCCAGCGTGTAATCACGACGGTCACATGGGGCCGCAGCACGACGGCCGCCCTGGGCGCGGCAACCACGAACGAGGATAAACGCCATGGTTGTGACGACATGGGCGCTCTATCGCCATGGATCCACAACCATGACGTTCCGGCCGGCCCCTGCGACCTGGGCGTCACAACGCGGACGCTCCCTAGCCCCGCCTAGCGGATACTTCACGCCACCGAGAGGGTGCTAGCCCGGCTAGCGGCCCTTCTTGCCAGGCCGGCCGCGGAATGCGGCGGGCACGTTCTGTTGTCCCTGGCCAGGCTGCATGGGCAACTTGAGACCGCCCTTCCCGCCGCCGAAGCCAGGCAGTCCGCTGAACCCACCAGGCAGCGCCGAGGGGTTGCCGCCTGCTCCGCCCGGCAGCGGCGCAGCGGGGTCGAAGTCGCCGGCCTGGCCAACTGCGCCGAGTCCGTCGGGGCCGCCTGCTGCCGCAGCGCGCTGATCGGCGGGGCGGCCGCCCCGACCAGCCCCAGCGCGCCCGGCCGTGGGCCGGCCGCCGCCCTTGCCCTTCTTCTTCGCCTTGCCGCGAGTCTTGCTCTGGCGCCGCATGCCGGGCATGCCAGGCATCGACCCCATCATCTGACGCATCATCTTCTGGCCCTCGAGGAACCTGACGATGAGCTGACTCACCTCGCCGATCTGGACGCCGGCCCCGCTGGCGACCCGGGCCCGGCGCGAACCGTTGATGATCTTCGGATTCCGCCGCTCCTGCGGGGTCATCGAGTTGACGATGGCCGCCGCCCGGTCCAGGTCCTTGTCGCTGACCTGGCTCAGTAGCTCGCGGTTCTGCGCGGCGCCGGGGAGCATTCCGAGGATGTTGCCGATCGGCCCCATCTTGCGGACCATGGCCAATTGTTCGACGAAGTCCTCGAGCGTGAAGTTCTCGCCGGCGGCCAGCTTGCCGGCCATCGTGGCGGCTTGCTCCTGGTCGAACGTCCGCTCCGCCTGCTCGATCAGCGTGAGCACGTCGCCGAGGTCAAGGATCCGGGACGCCATCCGGTCGGGGTGGAAGACGTCGAAGTCCTCGAGCTTCTCCCCGGTAGAGGCAAACATCACCGGCTTGCCCGTGAGCTGCCTGATCGACAGCGCAGCCCCGCCTCGGGCGTCGCCGTCCAGCTTGGTCAGTACCACGCCGTCGTAGCCGACGCCATCCAGGAACGACTGCGCGGTCGCCACCGCGTCCTGGCCGATCATCGCGTCGACCACGAAGAGGATCTCGTCCGGGTCGGTGGCATCACGGATATCGATGGCCTGCTGCATCATCTCCTGGTCGATGCCGAGACGGCCGGCAGTGTCGATGATGACAACGTTGTAGAGCTTGTGCTGAGCCTCGGCGATGCCGAGGTTGGCGGCCTGAACAGGGTCCCCGACGCCGCTACCCGGGAAGGGCGCGAACACCGGCGCGCCGGCCCGCTGTCCGACGATCTGCAGCTGCTCGACGGCGTTTGGCCGCTGCAAGTCGGCCGCGACCAGCAGCGGAGTGTTGCCTTGCGACTTGAGCCAGTACGCCAGCTTGCCTGCCAGCGTGGTCTTACCGGAACCCTGCAGTCCGGCCAGCAAGATCACGGTCGGCGGATTCTTGGCGAACCGCAGCCGTCGAGCCTCGCCACCGAGGATCTGGACCAGTTCCTCGTTAACGATCTTGATGATCTGCTGCGCCGGGTTGAGCGCCTCGGAGACCTCCGCCCCGCCGGCCCGCTCCCGCACTCGGGCGATGAATTCCCGGACCACCGGCAGGGCCACGTCGGCCTCAAGCAGGGCGATCCTGATCTCGCGGCAAGTGGCGTCAATGTCGGCTGGCGACAGCCGACCGCGCCCGCGCAGGGACGAGAAGACCTGGGTGAGCCGGTCGGAGAGAGTCTCGAACACCTCGGGCTGCCGTCCTTGCTGCTAACTAGGTATGGGCTTCCAGGTTATCGGAGCGAGCGGCCAGCCTCCCGCACCAGACTGAAGAATCAAGATCATTTAGGGAATGGGCCCGGGTCCGCCCCCGGCCCGCCAGCCGCTCGCGGCCGCTCGTGCCCGCTCCGGCCACGTCGCCGGTGGCCTCACAGCGCGTCCCAGTCGGGCGGCAATTCGGGTCGGGCCAGCCAGCTGGCGAGCGGTGTCCAGGACGGCCATGACTCGTCGGCGAAAGGCATATCCCACCGCTCCAGCATCCCGGTCACCTCGATTAGCTCGCTGCGCACTCGGGCCGCAGCCGCGGCCGAGACGTGCCCGCCAGATATTGCCAGCTCAAAGTCCTCTTCATCCTTCAGCTGCCAGCTGCGATCGGGCATGACGATCACGTCCAGCACCAGGTCATCGATGTCGAAGCCGCCGGCCCGGCGCCGTGCAGGCGTCTGGAAGTTGACGTACCAGCCATCGAACTGACCGCCAGGCAGGAACTCGATGTCGACGGCATGCCAGGCATTCGGCCGGAGCAGCCGGATGAAGCTGCCGCCAGCCCAGACGACGTCGGTCAGTTCCGACGGCCGGCTGAAGTCGCGCACCTTGCCGCCATCCGCGGTGCGCATCGACTTAAAAGCTGTGTCTGGTGCCAGGTACAGGACGGTCAGGCCCGGCTCGTCGCTGACCACGCGCAGTGGCATCGCGTGCAGAATGCGCCCGGCGCGCACCCGCCGGTACAGCACTATTTCGCCGGACTCGAACGGGCGCTCGCCGTCTCTCCGCCGCGCCATCGAGGTTGTCATCGCACCACCGGTATCAAGCAGCCTGCCGCCGCCAGCGACTGAGGGGGCCTAATCGCCCAGGATCGCGTCCACAAATACGTCTGGGTCGAAAAATGCCAGGTCGTCGGCGCCCTCGCCGAGCCCGACCAGCTTGACCGGCACGCCGAGCTCGCGCTGCACCTGGACCACGATGCCGCCCTTGGCGGTGCCATCGAGCTTGGTCAAGATGATGCCCGTGACATCGACGACCTCGGCGAACACTCGCGCCTGACGCAACCCGTTCTGCCCGGTTGTCGCGTCCAGCACGAGCAGCACCTCATCCACGCTGCCGTGCCGCTCGATGACGCGCTTGATCTTGCCGAGCTCGTCCATCAGCCCGGCTTTGGTGTGCAGGCGGCCAGCGGTGTCCACGATGACAGTGTCGACGCCCTGCTGGATGCCGACATTGACCGCGTCAAAGGCGACGCTCGCCGGATCCGCGCCTTCGCGGTCCGAGCGGACCACAGCCGCACCGACGCGCTCGCCCCAGGTCTGCAGCTGATCGGCCGCCGCGGCACGGAACGTGTCAGCGGCGCCGAGCACGACGGTCTTGCCGTCGCCGACGAGTGCCCTGGCCAGCTTGCCGCACGCTGTCGTCTTGCCGGTGCCGTTGACGCCGACCACCAGGACGACCGACGGCCGGTCACCATGCCTGGCCAGGTGCAGCGAGCGGTCCATGTCGGGTCCGACCATGCCGATCAGATCGGCTCGCAGCAGCCCGCGCACCTCGACAGGGTCCTGGGTGCCGACCACCTTGACCTCGGTCCGCAGCTGCTCGACTAGTTCGCGTGCCGGGGCGACACCCATGTCCGCGCTGATCAGGGTGTCCTCCATCTCCTCCCACGCCGCGTCGTCCAGGCGGCCGCTAGAGATCAGGGTCAGCAGGACCGAGCCGATCGCCGAGTGCGAGCTGGCCAGCCGGCTGCGCAGCCGGGCCAGCCTGCCAGCCGACGGCGGCGGCTTCTCGATGACGCGGCCGGGGACCTGCGCAAGGTCTGGTGGCGTGATGACGTCGGGCGGCAGCACCTGCTGCTCGCCGCCCGGCTCCGGCGGTGCGAGCGTGCCGGTGCCGGTACCGCCGTCGTCGCCGCGCTCCAGGGTGCCGACGCCGCCGCCGCGGTCAGACTGCTCAAGCTGCTCAAGCCGGCGGCGGCGAACGAACGGGATGACCGCGGCCGAGCCGCCGCCGACAACGACAACGCCGATCAGCGCGAAAATGAGATCTTCAACCATGGCGGCACCAGTCTGACAGACGCCGCCGCGCGGTGGGCTAGACGACCTCGCGCTCGCGCAGCCGCTGGCTCACCACGGTGGACACGCCGTCGCCGCGCATGCTGATCCCGTACAGCGAGTCGGCGACCTCCATCGTCCGCTTCTGGTGCGTGATGACGATGAGCTGCGACACCTCGCGCAGCTCGGCCAGGATTTCCAGCAGTCGCTGCAGGTTCGTGTCGTCTAGCGCTGCCTCTACCTCGTCCAGCACGTAGAACGGCGACGGCCGTGCCTTAAAGATCGCCACCAGGAACGCGATCGCGGTCAGCGCTCGCTCGCCACCCGACAGCAGCGACAGCCGCTTCACCTTCTTGCCAGGCGGCCGCGCCTCCACTTCGATGCCGGTCGCCAGCATGTCGTCCGGCTCGGTCAGCAGCAGTTTTCCCTCCCCGCCGGGAAAGAGCCGGCCGATGATGGCCTCGAACTCGCCAGCGACGTCCTCGAAGGCCTGGCCGAAGACCTGCTGCACCCGCTCGTCGACCTCGCGGATCACTGTCAGCAGGTCCCGGCGGGTTTTCTTCAGGTCCTCCAGCTGCGCGACCAGGAACGCGTGCCGCTCCTCCAGGGCCGCGAACTCCTCCAGGGCGAGCGGGTTGACCTTGCCGAGCTGGTCAAGCTGCCGCTGCGCATGCTGGGCCCGCCGCTCCTGCGCCACCCGGTCGTAGGGGACAGCGAACTCCTCCTCCGACCCGGGGACCGGCGCCTCTGGCCCGTAGTCGGCGACCAGCACGTCGGCCTCGATAGCGAACTCCTCGATCGCCCGCCCGGCGATCTGCTCAAGCTGCAGCGTCCTCGTGGCCCGCGCGACCTCAGCGCCACGCGCGCTATCCATCACCTTCTCCAGCTCGGCGGTGGTGTCGCGGATCGTCGCTCGGATGGACTTCAGCTCGCCGTCCCGGCCTCGATGCGCTTCCTCGGCTCGCTGGCGCTCGGCGTCGGCGGCCGCCGCGGACTGCTCGGCCCTCGCCAGCGTGATCCGGGCACCTTCGGCCACCGCGTTGGCGACGATGGCGGCCGCCGCTCGCCGCTCGGCCCGGGCCACCGCTCGGGCGGCCGCCTGCCGCTCGGCCACGGCCGCGGAGACCAGCGCATCTGCCCGGCCGGAAATGGCGCGCAGCCGTTCCTCCACGGTGCGGACCTCGAGCCGGGCCTCCATTTCAGCCCCCCGCGCGGCGACCGCGGCGTCGGCGAGGTGCTGCCGGTCGGCCGGCGCCTCGAGGCTGTCGGCAGGCTCACCCTGCTCCTGCTTCGGCTCCTGCTCAGCCAGCCTGGTCCGCAGGTCGGCTACCTGGGCCAGGCTCTGCTCGCGGGATCGCTCGGCCGCGGAGATAGCGGTCGACAGCCGGTTCGCCTCATCCCTGGCCGCCCGCGCCCGGCCTGCCAGCGAACCGAGCTTGCCTGAGGTCTCGGCGGCGGACGCGTCCGCCTGCTGCAGGCCGGCCGCCGCCTCGGCCAGCATCTGCTTAGCCTGCTCCTCGTCCTCGAGCCCGGTGGCAAGCTGCCGTTCGGCCCGCTGGCAACGGGTCTCAGCCTCGCTGAGCTGAGCAGCAGCAGCGCTGGCCGCCGCGCGCAGGCTCAGCAGGCTCTGCTCGCCCGCCGACCCACCACGCGCCCACTGCGCCGTGAGCACGTCACCGTCGCGCGTGACGACCCGCAGCCTGGCATCGGCCCGCAGCACCGCGACTCCGACGGCAAGGTCGCTCACGACCACGACATCAGACAGCAGGTCGCCAACCGCAGTGGCCAGTTCGGCTGGCGCCGTGACCAGATCCAATGCATGGGAAACGGCGCCGGGCGCTATCTCAGCCGTCAGCTCGGTCATGTCCTCGGGCAGGCGGGACCGCCCCGGTCTCGTGGGCTGGCCGTTGGCCGCGATCACCAGGCCAGCCCGGCCCGCGTCCCGCTCCCTGAGCTCGGTCAGGATCTCGACGGCCGCGTCCAGGCCGGCTACGGCGACGGATCCGGCGACGTTCCCGAACGCAGCGGCGATCGCCTCCTGCGCCCCGTCACGAACCGTCAGCATCGTCGCGAGCGGGCCAAGGACGCCAGGGAAGCGGTTTGCCCCGGCCAAGAGCACGCCCGACGCATCGGCGCCGCTCGTCACCGCTTCAGCCAGGGCCTGTGCCCGGGCCCGCAGGCCGGCCCGATGCTCACTCGCCTCGTGTTCGGCCGTGCGGAGACGCGTCACCGCCGCGGCGGCCGCCGCCAGGGCCACGGTCGCGCCCTCATGCGTCGTCGCGAGGTCCGCCCGGCCATGCTCGCGGCCAGATTCCAGGTCCTGCAGTGCGGCGTACTCGACCTGAGCCTGTTCCGCCCGGGCCCGCGCCTGAGCGAGCGCCTCAGCGAGGCGGCCGGCCTCCTCCTGTGCGGCCGTGGCGCGGCTGGAGGCTGCCTCCGCCTGCGTGCGGAGGCGGGCGAGCCCCTCGGCCCGCTGGGCAGCCGCCTTCGCGTCAGCGGCCAGGCGGCGCTCGTTCTCGGCGAGCGCAGCCTCGGCTCTGGTCCGCTCCGCCACCGCGGTCGTGAGCTGCGCGCGGGCCGCGGCCAGGCGCTGGCTGAGTTCTTGCTCCTGCGTCTTCAGTTCCCCGGCCTCGCGCTCCAGTTCGTCCGGGTCGCGGCCGGGGCGTTGCGGCTCAGGCTCGCTCAGGTGCCGGTGCCGCTCGGTCGCCAGGTCCGCGGCGCCGCGCATTCGCTCGGCCAGGCCGGAGAGCCCGAAGAACGCCTCCTGCGCGGTAGCCAGCCGCGGGGCGTGCTGCTGTTCGGCCTGCTCCAGCTCAGCCTCGGCCGCCCTGGCCGCTGCCAGGCCGCGCTCCAAGGTCGCCCGGATCGCGACCGCGGCTGCCTCGTTGCTCTCGTCTTCGGCCAGCTCGGCGGCGAGCGTGACGTAGTCGTCGGCCAGCAGCCGCAGCCTGGCGTCGCGCAGGTCGGCCTGGATGACGGCCGCCTTTCGGGCGATCTCCGCCTGGCGGCCGAGCGGTTTCAGGCGGCGGCCAAGCTCTCCGGTCAGGTCGACCAGCCTGGTCAGGTTGGCCTGCATGGCGTCGAGCTTGCGGACCGCCTTCTCCTTGCGCCGCCGGTGCTTCAGCACACCGGCGGCCTCCTCGATCAGCGCCCGGCGGGCGTCGGGCCCGGCGTTGAGCACCTCGTCGAGCTGTCCCTGGCCGACGATGACGTGCATCTCCCGGCCAAGGCCGGAGTCCGACAGCAACTCGGCGATGTCCAGCAGCCGGCACTGGTCGCCGTTGATCGAATACTCGCTCTGCCCAGACCGGAATAGCAGCCGGGAAATCGTTACCTCGGAATACTCGATCGGTAGCGCGCCGTCGCTGTTGTCGATCGTCAGGGTTACCTCGGCACGGCCAAGTGCCGGGCGGCCGGAGGTGCCGGAGAACACGACGTCCTCCATCTTGCCGCCGCGCAGCGGCTTGACGCCCTGCTCGCCCATGACCCAGGAGAGCGCGTCCACCACATTCGACTTGCCGGATCCATTCGGGCCGACGATGCAGGTGATGCCCGGCTCGAACCGCATCGTGGTCGCCGAGGCGAAGGACTTGAAGCCGCGCATCGTGAGGGTCTTCAGGTACACCTGCTGACTCCTCCCAGCCGCCTGGCGGCTCCGATCGCCAGCCGCAGCGAGCTAGCAACACAATGTCTCGCCCGGACCTGGCCAGGCACGAGTCGACCCCCTGGATGCATTTTAACGGTCACGCACGCGGAAGCAGCGCATTCACGCGCGCCGGGCGGATCGCCGGGTAGCCTGCGCCCGTGGGTTCGCCTCCGGCCGGCTCCTCCGGCGCCGACGCCGCTCGTGCCGATTCACCGGACGCCGGTGCTTCCCCAGGAACCGGCGCGCGCCGGGCGCCATCGCGCCGCGCCGTGCTGGTGGCCGGCGGCGTGCTCGCCGCGGCTGGTGCCGTCGCAGGCGGCTACGGGCTTGTGCAAGCCGGCGCGCTGCCTGGCAAGTACCAGCTGGCCAGCGCGCTCGGCGAGTGCGGCGCGCCGCCTCCGGTGCCGACCGGGCCCCGCCCGATCGCGCGCGTCGCTGAGTTCTGGTCGGCCTATCGCAAGCAGACTGTCCGCATGGTCACGCTGATGCCGCCCGCAGCCGAAAGGGCCAACCGCATCAGCCTGGCGGTGGCGCTGCACGGCACCGGCGGCGACGCGGTCGGCATGGCACAGGAGGTTGGCCCAGCCATGACCGCAGCCGGAATCGGCTCGCTGGCGGTGGTGACGGTCGACGGGGGCAACACGTACTGGCACAAGCGAGCCGACGGCGACGATCCGGTCGGCATGATCCTGCACGAGGTGCTGCCAAGGGCCGCTGCCGCGGGCCTGCCTATCGGCCGGATCGGCCTGGTCGGCCAGTCGATGGGCGGCTATGGTGCGCTGCTGCTGGCCGCCCGGCTCAGCGCCTCGGCCGCGGCGAGCACGGACGAGCCAACGGCCGGGCCGAGCGCTGGCGGGCTGGCCAGCGCCACGAACGCAGGCCAGCCGACCGCCGCGGTGGTCGCAGCCCTGTCTCCGGCGATCTTCGCCACGTACGCCAACGCGAGATCGGCCAACGTGGGTGCCTTCGACGGCCCTGCCGATTTCGCGGCTAACCAGCTACAGACCAGGCTGACGGCGCTGCGCAGGGTCCCGGCCTGGATTGGCGTAGGCAGCAACGATCCATTCGAAGCGCAGGTGGCGGCGCTTCGTGGCAAGCTCGCCCGGCTCACCGGTCACGAGCTGCCGGGTGGGATCCTGCCGGGTTGCCACGACGCGGCGTTCTTCGAGCGCACCATGCCAGTCGCACTGCGCTATCTGGCCGGGCAGCTCTGACCGGCCGGAAGAAATCCCGATTAAACCGGAAGAGGGACGCTAACGCGTCCCTCTCTGTCGGTTTGCGACCACTAACGCTCGCTAGGCGAGCGCAGGCTCGCGGTCCGGAACCAGCAGGTCATGGTCGACTGAGGCGACGAGCACATCGTTCTCGTCCTGGAGGCGGACAAGCTCTGCCTCCAGGTCGCGTACTCGTTGCTGCAGGCGGCGCATCTCTGCGACCATGCGGGGATCCGGCCCGCCGACGTGGCCGAGTAGAGCCTTTGCCATTGTGTAGGGTCCTCCACACTGAGTGACCAGGGTGGGCGCGGCACGCGGATGCCGTCAATGGCCGCGCGCTAGTTAACATCTTTATGGTCCCACCGTCAAGGCTATCCGGTCAAGTTTGCCGATCTCGCAGGTCACAGGGGGTGCAGACGGCGCGCTGGAAGGCTGCGGACGCTCCCGCGCTGGTGGGACCGTGGTTATGGACAAAGGCAGCCTTTGCTTGGTGAGCCTGGCAAATCTGACCGTGGCCCGGCCGGCTGGCGTCAGCGTTCGGCAAAGCCCGACATGTCACCCGCCGCAGCGGCCCACCGATGCACGACCCCGGTGACCCGGCCAGGCGTGCCGCCCCCTTCGAGCCTGGCCAGCAGGTCACGGCAGCCGTCGTCGGGGCCTTCGGCGACCACCTTCACGCGGCCGTCAGCCAGGTTCTCGGCAAATCCGGCCAGGCCGAGTTCCAGCGCCTGCGACTTCACCCACCACCGGAAGCCAACGCCCTGCACCCGCCCTTTGACCCAGGCGGTCAGGCGCATCCCGGTCACCAGCGGCCGTTCCTCGGCCGGGGCTGGCAGTGCGGGCAGCTGTACGACGAGCGGTTCATGAACGGGTCCCGCCGGATCGGCGTGCCGCAGCGCGGGCAGGGCTCACCCTCCCGTCCGTACACGTTCAGCGACCTTCCGAAGTAGCCGCTCTCGCCGTTCACGTTGACGTACAGGCTGTCAAAGCTGGTGCCCCCGTCGTCCAGCGCCTCGTTGAAGACCGCCACGATGGCCCCGACGAGCTCAGCAACCTGACCGCGCCGCAGCCGGTCGGCCGCCCTGGCCCAGTGCAGCTTGACCCGCCACAACGCTTCGTCGGCGTAGATATTGCCCACGCCGCTGATCAGCGACTGGTCGAGCAGAGCGCGCTTGATGCCGGTACGGCGAGTGCGCAGCCGGGCCGTCAGGGCTGGCAGGCTGAACGCCGTCTCCAGCGGGTCGGGCGCAATGTGCGCGATCGGCGCCGGCAGCTCGGCTCCGCCTTCCGACAGCAGCAAATGGCCAAAGGTTCGCTGATCGGTGAAGCGCATGTCGGTGCCGCCGTCAGCAAAGGTGAACCGGACCCGGACATGCGCCGACAGTGGCGACACCGCGGGACCGACTAGCAGCTGGCCACTCATGCCCAGATGGGCGAGCAGCGCATCATCCCCAGACGGCAGCCAGAGATACTTGCCGCGGCGCCGGGCGGCGTCGAATGTCCGGCCACGGAGCCGCGCCGCGAAATCAGCCGGCCCGGCCACGTGCCGCCGCACGGCGCGCGGGTGCAGCACCTGGACGTCCTCGACGCGCCTGCCAACGACGAACCTTTCGAGGCCGCGGCGGACGACCTCGACCTCGGGCAGCTCGGGCAACGACTATGCCTCGCCCTGGCCCGGCTCACCCGGCCGGCCGATGTCGTCGGTGTCCTCCGGCTTGGGATCGCCTGCGACCTGAGCGGCGAGACCCTCCGTGATGGCCGTCCACGCGGCCTCAGCGGCCTGCTGCTCGGCTTCCTTCTTGGACCGGCCCTCGCCTTCGCCGTACGTACGCGTGCCGATCCGCACGTAAGCCCGGAACAACTTCTGGTGATCGGGGCCGCTCTCCTCGACGTGGTACTCCGGCACGCCGAGAATCTCCGCGGCCGTAAGCTCCTGCAGCGAGGTCTTCCAGTCCAGCCCCGCCCCGAGCCGGGCGGACCTGGCGATCACCGGGTCGAACAGCCGGTGCACCAGCGCATCGGCCGCTGCCATGCCCTGGTCCAGGTAGACGGCACCGATCACCGCCTCCAGGGTGTCGGCGAGGATGGACGACTTGTCCCTGCCGCCGGTGCCCTCCTCGCCCTTACCCAGGCGTACGTAGCTACCGAGGCTGAGGCCACGGGCCACGCTGGCCAGCGCGCGCATGTTGACGACGGCAGCCCGCAGCTTGGCGAGCTGCCCTTCAGGCAGGTCGGGGTACTGGCGGAACAGTGTGTCGGTGACGATCAGGCCGAGCACCGAGTCGCCGAGGAACTCCAGTCGCTCGTTGGTGGGCAGGCCGCCGTTCTCGTACGCGAAGGAGCGATGCATCAGGGCTCGTTCCAGCAGCTCAGTACCAATGGACACCTGCAGCGCGTGGCACAGCTCCTCGGTCCTGCTGGCCGAGGAATCCGCAGATGGATCAGTCATGAACCCGCCTCTTCCCACCGCGCCCTGACGGCGTCAACTCCTTCCAGTCAGCTACGCGCGCCTGCACCGGTAACGGCATGTCAGGAAGGCTCGATGACCTGGCGCCGGTTGTACTGACCGCACGTAGGGCACGCGGTGTGCGGGAGCTTTGGCTCGCGACAGTTCGGGCACGCCATGAGCTGAGGCGCGGTCGCCTTCCACTGTGCGCGCCGTGACCTGGTGTTACTGCGCGACATCTTTCGCTTAGGTACTGCCACCGCATTACTCCTTTGTCCGTCCCGGCGCGGCATCCGTCCGGTGCGTCGTCATCGCCGGTCCGACACCCGGATCCGGTCCTTCTTTCCCGTGCGGGCCGCCCGCTGGCTGGCTCGCCCGAAAGTCCTTCAGCGCGTCCCACAAGGCGCCGCGCTGCTCGTGCCCGTGCCCTGGCTCCGCGTCAGCCAGCCTGACCCCGCACTCCGGGCACAGACCGGCGCAATCCTCCGCACAGAGCGGCGATAGCGGCAGCTCCAGCACGACGGCGTCGCGCAAGGCTGGCTCCAGGTCCAGCAGTCCGCTGGCGTCCAGCCGGTAACTGTCCAGGCTGTCGTCCTCGGCAGCCTCCGTAGCCTCACCCGGCGTGACGAACAGCTCCTGGAAGCGAACCGTCACCGTGGAGTCGAACGCCTCCAGGCACCTAGCGCACTCACCCGCCAGCGGAGCCGTCACCGTCGCCGTCACCAGCACGCCCTCACTGACACCCTCGAGCTGTACCTCCAGCTCAAGCTCTGCCCCGGCTGGGATCCTGGCAAGCTCCACGCCGAGCTGGCCAGGAGCGGCAGCCGTCCGCGTCAGGGTACGCGCAGTCCCAGGTCCGAGATCCCTGGTATCGAAGACCAGGGGGCTCCGGGGATCAAGCCCCTTGAGATGCTTTGTCGTGGAATGTGGCATGGCGTCTGGCAGATAGGCATGGCGAAGGACAGCAGTGGCACGATTACGGCGGCTAAGCTTACCGGCTGCCTGCAACAACCCCAACTTCGCCAGGTCGAAGTGCTGGCTCGGTCCGTCGCGTGCCGCGGCGGTGCAGGCAGGTCAGGACTCGCTCAGCCGGCTGTTCAACCGCTCCAGCACGGTCGCCGGGACCAGGCCGGCGACGTCACCACCGAACTTGGCGAACTCCTTGACCAGGCTCGACGACAGGAACGCATACAGCGGGTTGGTCGTCATGAACAACGTCTCCACCCCGGCCTGGTTGTAGTTCATCTGAGCCATCTGCATCTCGTAGTCGAAGTCGCTGACCGCTCGCAATCCCTTGACGATGACGGAAATGTCATTGCTGCGGCAGAAGTCGACAATCAGGCCCTCGAACTTCTCCACGCGGACGTTGTCATAGCCCTTGGTAGCCTCGCGCAGCAGCTCAACCCGCTCGTCTGCGGTGAACGTGTAGCCCTTGGCGGGGTTCTCGCCGACCGCCACGACAACCTCGTCGTAGAGCTGCGCCGCGCGGCTGATGATGTCTATATGTCCATTGGTGACCGGATCGAAGGAGCCTGAGCAGACCACGCGCAGCACGCCGATTCACGCTCCCGTCAGGAGTTTCCGCAGGCCCGAGTACCTGCGGCGAGACCGTACCAGAGGACTGCTTCGCCGTATCTCCGGGATCGGTCAGTTTCGTACCCTGGTGGCCAGTTGGGCTCCGGTGACCGGGTCGACCGCTCTACCGCGATCAGTGCCCCCGGGGCCAGCCACCCCCGGTTGACCAGCGCTGATAGCACCAGCGCCAGCACTGACTCGCTGACCGCATACGGCGGGTCGGCGAACACGAAGTCAAGCGGACCCACCTCGGGCGGACTTACCTCAGGCTGGGCCACCGTAGGCTGGCCCAGCACGCGCTGGCTCGCCTCGCCCGGCCCGCGCGCGAGCACGTGCTCCACTTTGCCGGTCACTAGCCGGGCTCCCGGCAGGCCGAGGGCCGCGATGTTCTCTCTGATCACCCTGGCGGCCCGCGCGTCGGCCTCCACCAGCAGCACCTCAGCGGCGCCGCGAGACAACGCCTCTAGGCCGACGGCCCCTGACCCGGCAAACAGATCGAGCACTCGCGCGCCGGCCAGGCTGCCGCGGATGGCTGTCACGGTCCCGAAAAGCCCTTCGCGCGTCCGGTCGCTGGTCGGCCGGGTACCTCGGCCGGGAGCCGTCGCGAGTCGGCGCCCGCCGGCTGCCCCGGCAATGATCCGGGTCACGTGGCCGGGAGACGGCGCGACTCGAGCAGGATCATGCCTTCTCCAGGAACGTGGCGCGCTCGGCATCGACGAGCGACCGCACCGCCTCGGCTAGGCCCGGCTGACCCGCAAGCGCCGGATCGGCCTGCACTAGCCCGATCGCCTCCTCCCGCGCCTCGCTGATCAGGTCCTCGTCGTCAAGAAGCCGCAGGAGCTTCAGGCTCGACTTGCGGCCGGCCTGCGCGGTCCCGAGCACGTCGCCCTCACGACGCTGTACCAGGTCGATCCTGGACAGGGCGAACCCGTCCAGCGTCCCGGCCACCGCATCCAGCCGCTCACGCGCCGCTGACCCCTCCGGCACCTCGGTGATGAGCAGGCACAGCCCGGCGCTGGCGCCCCGGCCGACGCGGCCGCGCAGCTGATGCAGCTGGGAGACGCCAAACCGGTCCGCGTCCATGATCGCCATAACGACTGCATTCGGCACGTCCACGCCTACCTCGACGACAGTGGTGGTGACCAGCACGTCCACGTCGCCGTCGGCGAAGGCCAGCATGACCTTCTCTTTTTCGTCCGACGGCAGCCGGCCGTGCAGGATGGCGACCCGCAGCCCGGCCAGCGGCCCCGCCATCAGCTCTGCCGCCAAGTCCAGGACCGCAATCGGCGGCCGGGATGCGGGCCCCTCGGCCTCGCTGAGCAGGTCGCCACCGCCAGCCTCCGGCTCTGCCGCGGCTGGCTCGTCCCCGCCGATTCGCGGGCACACGACATACGCTTGCCGACCGGCCGCTACCTCTTCCCTGATCCGCTCCCAGGCCCTGACCAGGTACTGCGGCCGCTCGGCCGGGACCACGTGCGTAGAGATCGGCGACCGCCCGGCCGGCAACTCGGTGAGCGTGGACACGTCCAGATCGCCAAAGACCGTCATCGCCACGGTGCGCGGGATCGGCGTCGCAGTCATCACCAGCATGTGCGGCCGCCCATCGCCGCCCTTGTCCCGGAGCGCATCGCGCTGCTCGACGCCAAACCTGTGCTGTTCGTCGATCACCACCAGGCCTAGGTCAGCGAATTGGACGCGGTCCTCGAGCAGCGCATGCGTCCCGATGACGATCCCGGCGCCACCAGAGGCGGCCTCGAGCAGCGCCCTGCGCCGCGCGGCGGCCGTCATCGAGCCAGTGAGCAATGCGAGTCTGGTGGCGTGTTCCGCGCCGCCGAGCTGGCCGGCCATCCCGAGCGGGCCGAGCATGGCCGAGATGGACCGGAAGTGCTGCTGGGCGAGGACCTCCGTCGGCGCCAGCAGGACCGCCTGGCCCCCCGCATCCACGGCCTGGAGCATGGCCCGGAGTGCGACCACTGTCTTGCCGGAGCCCACCTCTCCCTGGAGCAGGCGATGCATCGGGTGATCGCGGGCCAGGTCGTCGGCCAGGGTCGCGCCAGCGAGCTGCTGGCCAACGGTCAGCTCGAAGGGCAGCGACGCATCGAACTCTGCCAGCAGCCCGCCGCCAATCCGCGGCCGCGGGATCGCGCTGTAGGCGGTGGCGGCTAGCCGGCGCTGCGCCAGCAGCACCTGGAGTGCGAACGCCTCGTCCCACTTCAGCCTGTGCCTGGACATGTGCGCATCGGCTTCATCCACGGGCCGGTGGACTCCGCGCAGCGCGTCGCCGTAGCCGCGCAGACCGTGGCGGCGCCTGAGGTCCGCCGACAGCGGATCATCGGGCACGTCGAGCACGTCCAGCGCGATCCGGACCGAGTCGGCAATCTTCCACGACTGCATCTGGGCGGTGGCCGAGTACACGGGGATCAGCTCATGGGCGAATTCCTCCGCCCGGCTGTCGGCGCTGCCAGCGCCTAGTAGCTCGTACTCGGGGTGGGTGAGCTGCCGTTTGCCTCGGAAGCTGGAAACCTGGCCGGAGAACAAGCCGGCCGCCCCGGCCGCAAGGTCGCGCTGCCGCCAGTCTTGGCGACCCTGCCCGAAAAACGTCAGCGCCAGGCGACCGTGGCCATCGGTGACAACTGCCTCCAAGATCGTGCCGCGCCGGTTGCGCATGGGGCGGACCGAGACCGATGCCACCTCTGCCTGCACGGTCACATACTCGCCGTCCCGCAGCCCAGCCAGGTCTGTCAGCTCGCCCCGGCGGTCGTATCGGCGGGGATAATAGGTCAGCAGGTCAGCGACGGTATGCAGGTCAAGCGCAGCCGCCAGGCGCTTGGCTGCCTTGTCCCCGACCACGAGGCGCAGGGGGTCAGCAAGGACAGCCATGCCGCCGTCCAGGGCCGGTACCTGTCGCCGTCACAGTCGACAGAATAGGCCCCTGCACTGTCAGCCCGCGGCAGCAACGGCCGCCGCCCGCCAGCTCACGGCCGCCGAGCTAGACCCGGACCAATCCCGCTGGCCGACCTGGGCCCCAGGTCGGTGCCGCCAGCCAAGCTCCCGAGCCAGCCGATCGGACCGTTCCGCTGGCCGAACGCCGCCCGGGTCATTGGCTCAAGCCCACTCGGCGGCCGGAGGGCGACCAGACGCCGACCGACTCGCGCTCGACCTGCCGGGTCGGGTATCCTCAATCGGCTGGCCGGGCTCAAGCCCGCCGGTCGTCAGTCTGACTACTTCCGAACTGGAGCAATCCCGTGGCTTCCGTCTGCGATGTGTGCGGTAAGGGGCCGGGCTTCGGCAATAACGTGTCGTTCTCGCACCGCCGCACCCCGCGCCGCTTCAACCCCAACATTCAGCGCGTGCGTGCCATGGTCGGCAAGACGCCACGGCGCCTGAACGTCTGCACCTCGTGCATCAAGGCAGGCAAAGTCACCCGCTGACCTCGCGCATGGTCACCCCTGACCTAGTGCATGGTCACCCATTGACGTAGTGGGACCCGGCCGCTGCGTGCGCAGCCGGCCGCAGTCATCGACTGACCCGACGCCCGCTCCCAGCGGGAATCCTCCTGCAAGCGCCCCGGGGACGTGGGCCTTCGCGGCCGTACCGCGGACGGCGCGTCGGCAAGGTCCTGCCGCAAGTGCCAGCGGCGAAGGCCACGCCGCGAATCCGGGCGTCCAGGCGATCACCCGGTGCGGCAGGTCCGGCCGTCAGGAAAGCACGGAGAATGCGCAGCGGGCGCCGTCGAACCGGCAGTGGCCGGGCTTATGCGGCGTGCCGGAGCCGTAGATGTAGAACACGATGATGGGCGCGCCGGGCCCTGATTGCTGGTCCGAGCCCTGCTGCTCGCCCGGGCCGGGGCCGCCGCTGTTGGCCGCCCCTTGGCCGCCGCTGCTGTCGTCCGGCGACGGCGGCGTGGCGAGGCCGCCGTCTCCGGCGGGCACAGGTTCGAAGGACGCGCCCGCAACGTGATCGTTCGAGGTGCCGCGCATGATGAAGCGGAGGCGCCACGACGCCAGCGCCTGCTTGCCGCTGACGGTTATTTCGGCGGCGAACATGTTGTCAGCTTGCCGGAGCACCCGGAAGCCGAAGGTAAGCCCGCTGGCCGGATTGGGCCGGTGACCCGATGCCGGAGTCTTGCTCGCGGCGCCGGACTGATTGCCCGCCTTGCTCTGGTTTGGGATCCGCGCCCCGGGCGTGCCTGCCAGCCGTTCGTCGTCTTTGGCGGACTTGCAGCCCTTCTCCAAGCACGATTGCCGGTTCTGCAGCGGGTTCGGGAAGCTGAGGTCCGCGTGCGGCGCATAGAGGTACATTCCTGCAGCCAGGACGAAGCCCGTGCCGGCCGCGAACCACGGAGTAAGCAGGATCCCGCGCGACGCCCCTCGGGCGGCCACTGCCTGGCCAGTTTCGTGCCGGGCAGGCAGGCGCTTGCCTGTCAGGCCACGCAGGTAACGCACGATCGCTCGGCGTGCCTGCGCGCTCAAGGTGAGCTGTCGGCGTCGCGACGCGGCCGGTTCCGCCGACGACGGATTGTCTGGCTCGTCCCCTTCGCGCCTATCGGTCGCCGGACCGTGGACAGCCGACATCGAGGCGCGGCTTGGCGGACTCACAGTCCGCGGTTGCGCCCTTTGCCACAAAGCGTGCTCACGACGATGGCGGGGCATCAAGGGGGTTATATCAGGGGCGGACCCGATCGGGAAGTGACTAAGGACCTAGTCGTTGGCCGATCGGCCACCAGATTTCGACTTCTAGCGGAAATGCTCCCAGCCCGGTACACCACGCCACGCGGATGAATCGACCGAAACACCCGATCCCTGGCGTACCGATCCGATCACCGTCCACGTTTGCGGAACCGCGCCTTTTTCCGGGAACGTCGCCGCGAGCGCGTGATCCTCACCGCCACCGAGGGCCCATTCGAGCCAGTCAGTGCGCAGTGTTGCCGCCGCGGCGCGCAGCGGGCCAGTGACGGGCAGGTCGGCGGTGCGTATGTCGAGCCAGACCTCGCTGGCGTCGGCGACATGACCGAGGTCGGCGACAAGTCCGTCGCTGACGTCGATCATCGCGCTGGCGCCGGCGGCGGCTGCGATGGGGCCTTGCGCGTAGTCGGGCTGCGGCCGTCGGTGTGCAGTGAGCAGCGCGGCCATCTCCGGTCCCGCCGGGCTGTCCGCCCTGCCTGCCTGCAGCATGGCAAGCCCGGCAGCAGACCAGCCCACCGGCCCGCTGAGCGCAATTACCTGGCCTGGCTTGGCGCCAGCCCTCGTCACGGGATCGAGGCCGGCCAGGTCACCGAGCGCGGTGATGGCGAGCATGACCATGTCGGCACCGGTGACATCGCCGCCGACGATCGATGCGCCGGCCCGGCTGCACTCCTCCGCCAGCCCGCGAGCTAGCTCCAGGACCCATGCCGCGGCCAGGCTGCCGGGCACGGCCAGGCCGAAGAGCAAGCCAGTGGGCACCGCTCCCATCGCCGCGATGTCGGCCAGGTTCTGGGCAGCGGCCTTGATGCCAATGTCATGCGGCGCCGACCAGTCGCGGCGGAAGTCTCTGCTCTCGACCAGCAGGTCGGTCGTCGCCACCACCCGGCCATCGGCAGCCGGGAGCACAGCAGCGTCGTCGCCGATGCCGACCATCGCATGCTTCTCCGGGGGCAGCACTGACTGAATTGCTGCGATCAGTCCGAATTCGCCAAGTTCAGCAACAGTAATGGCCGCCTCCGCCGTTCGAGCCACCCTGGCGCCAACTTTCCGGCGCCGGCCATTACGGTAGCGTTGCGACGGTAACCACGATCGTGGAGGACGACATGGTGCACGCGTACATTCTCGTCCAGACGGAGGTCGGCAAGGCGGCCGACGTCGCCACGAGCATCCGGCAGATCACCGGCGTAACCCAGGCCGACGATGTCACCGGACCGTATGACGTCATCGTCCGGGCTGAATCCGACAACGTCGACGACCTCGGGCGGATGGTAGTCGCCCAGATCCAGGGCGTGACCGGCATTACCAGGACGCTCACCTGCCCGGTGGTGCATATCTAAGCTCGCGCCAGGTCGCTGCCGGCGAACAGGGCGAGGGTGCGCGGGCCAAGTCCGATCGCCGCCGCCCGCCGCAGGTCCTCAACGGTGTCGACGTCCTGCCGCAGGCTGGCCCTGGCGTCGAGCTCGCCCGCGCCAGCCCTACGGTGGGCGGCCCGCGACCGGAGTCCGAAGTGCGGCCGGAACGCGACACCGGGCGTGGCGGCATAGAGCGTCGTGCCCACGCCGGCTGCATCCGGCACGAATGCCTGACCCAGGCCGGCCGCGGCATCCAGCGCGGCGGCGAGGTCCGCTGCGCTGACGGCTGGTAGATCACCGGCGAGGCCGGCGCGGCCATGCTGCGGCCACTTTTGCTCCGCGTACCGCGCGCCGTGTGTCAGCGCGTCGTTCAGGCCCGCGCCCGGCTCGTCCGCCAGCACCACTGCGCCAACGCCGGCTGCCATCTCCGCGACGTCCTGGTCGTCAGTCACCACGAGGACGGCGGCGACCGGCCGGGCCGCTACGGCCGCTGCCACCGTGTCCGCCGCCATCGCCAGCGCGAGATCGGACCGGCGCAAATCCCCGAGCCCGGTGAGCCTCGATTTGGCCTGGGCAAGTACCTTGACGGGGACCACCAGTGACCAGCGCAGCGTGGCCGGCTGGACGATCTGGAACGCGGGATCGGTTGCCATGCACCCGATCCTCCCGCGCCAGCCTCGACACGGCATCGCGGCACCGTACAGACTGAGCCACGAGGACCGGCGGCCGGAGGTACCGATGGCAGGCAAGAGGGCATCCAATCCCCCTGATGGCAGCTACTCGGACGGCTGGCGAACCTTCTCCAAGCTGCTGCTGCGGCCGGGGATCCGGATGACGATGCGGCTGGACTGGCGCGGCCAGGAGCACATCCCCGCCGATGGCCCGGTCATCCTGGCCATCAATCACCTGTCGTACATGGACATCCTGGCGATCGGCTTGTTCGTCGACAGCGCTCGCCGCTATCCCGTCTTCCTGGCCAAGTCCTCACTCTTCAAGATCCCCGTGCTCGGTTATGTCATCGGCAAGCTCGGCCAACTGCCCGTCTATCGCGGCCAAGCGGACGCGGCCCTGGTCCTCAGGCGGGCAGCGGAGCTGGCTCGCAAGAACAATGCCTGCGTGATCTTCTATCCGGAATCCACCGTAACGAGGGATCCGGACAAGTGGCCCATGGTCGCGAAGACCGGAGTCGCCCGTCTGGCGCTGGAGATCGGCGCCCCGGTCGTCCCCGTCGCGCACTGGGGCGCGCAGCGGATCCTGCCCTACGGCACTGTGCTGCCCAGGCTGCTGCCGCGCAAGACCGTGCGGGTGGCGGCCGGGCCAGCGGTCGATCTGTCCGAGTTCGCGGGCCAGCCGCCGAACACTCAGGTCCTGCGGGCGGTGACCGACAAGATCATGCTCGCGGTGACCGGCCTGGTTGGCGAGCTGCGTGGCGAGACACCGCCGGTCCGCCCGTACCAGCCGCTCGGGCCGCTGCGCCCTGGGAAGCCCGACGGGGCAGTGCCGGCGCCCCGCCAGGATGCTCTGGCTCAGCCGGCCGCCGGTCAGCAAGACCCGCATGAGCAATCCCCCGATCAGCAAGCCCCCGATCAGCAAGATCTGCGGGCGCGCGATCAGCAAGTGCTGCGGCGGCCATGACGGCAGCAGCATGACCACTGCGGTCCTCGGCGCGGGCTCCTGGGGCACAACGTTCGCCCAGGTACTGTGCGACGCCGGCACGCCGACGGTCCTCTGGTGCCGGCGGCCGGAGCTAGCCCGAGTCATCAACACCCGTCATGAGTCGCCTGACTATCTGCCTGGCATCTGCCTGCCAGACGCGCTGCGGGCTACCGCCGATCCAGCCGAGGCACTGGCGGGAGCTGATCTGGTCGCGCTCGCCGTCACAGCACAGACGCTGCGGGCGAATCTGGCCGCCTGGCGTGACCTGATCCCGCCGGGTGTGCCGATCGTCAGCCTGATCAAGGGGATCGAGTTGGGTACGGGCGAGCGGATGAGCGAGGTCATCGCCGAGGTCGCCGGCGCCGCGCCCGATCGGATCGCGGTGATCTCCGGGCCGAACCTGGCGCCCGAGATCGCGCAGCGCCAGGTCTGCGGCACGGTCGTGGCATCCGCCGACGAGAAGGTCGCCGAGCAGGTCCAGCGGGCCTGCCATACCGGCTACTTTCGTCCGTACACCAACCTTGACGTGGTCGGCTGCGAGCTCGGGGGCGCGGTCAAGAATGTCATCGCCATCGCCGTCGGCATCGCGGCCGGCCTCGGCATGGGCGAAAACACGCAGGCCACGCTCATCACCCGTGGCCTGGCAGAGATCGCCAGGCTCGGCTCGGCCCTCGGCGCGGACCAGCACACCTTCGCTGGTCTCGCCGGACTTGGCGACCTAGTGGCTTCGTGCAGCTCGCCACTGGCCAGAAACCGCACGTTCGGCGAGAAGCTCGGTCGGGGCATGCCGCTAGCCGAGGTGATCGCCAGCACCACGCAAACGACCGAGGGAGTCCAGTCCTGCAGGGCGGTGCTCCAGCTCGCCAGGGAGCGCGGCGCGGAAATGCCGATCACGGAGGTCATCGTCGGCGTCATCCACGAAGGCATGCAGATCTCGGAGGCGGTGTCGCTGCTGCTCAGCAGGTCGGCTAAGCCCGAGCGTTACGGCATCTGAGCCGGCGCCCGCCAGCCGGGTACCACCAGCGCAGTAGGAGCGGCACCGGGGCACCGACCCAGCACGCGGGACGTTGCATTACGGGGAATGGAGGAGTCGTGAACGAGCAGCGCAAGATCAGGGTGGCGGTCGTGTTCGGCGGCCGCGGCCCCGAGCACCCGGTGTCGTGCATGGGCGGCGGCAACATGCTCGGCTCGATCGACCGGTCCCGGTATGAGGTCCTCCCGGTCGGCATCACGACCGACGGACAGTGGGTGCAGGTGGCCGATGCGCCGGAGCGGCTCGCCGTCACCGACGGCGAGTTGCCCTCCGTCGCAGCCGTGGCAGAGCCTGGCGCACAGCTCATCCCCTGGGCCGGTACCAGTGGAGAAGGGGCTGTGGTGGCGAGCGCACCGGCGCAGATCCCGCATCTGTTCGGCGAGGTGGACGTGGTGCTCCCGGTGCTACATGGCCCGTACGGCGAGGACGGCACCATCCAGGGACTGCTGGAGATGGCCGGGGTGCCTTACGTCGGCGCCGGCGTGCTGGCCAGCGCGGTCAGCATGGACAAGGAGTACATGAACCTCATCTTCAAGGCCAAGGGCCTGCCCGTGGGCCCCTATGTCGTGGTGAACGAGCGAGACTGGCCGAACGCTGATCTCAGCTCGGACCAGCCTCTGTCGGTTGAGGCGAAGCGCGTCCTGGACGACATTGCAGACCTAGGCTGGCCACTGTTCGTCAAGCCGGCCAGGGGCGGGTCGAGCATCGGCACCAGCAAGGCGCGCGACGTGCCCGAACTTCGGCAGGCGATCGGGACCGCGCGGCAGTATGACCCGAAGGTCCTAGTCGAGGCAGCCATCGATGGCGTTGAGGTCGAGGTCTCCGTGCTCGAAGGCGTCGACGGCGCGCCGCCGGACACCAGCCTGCCAGGCCAGCTGCTAGTCGACGGCGGCGAAGAATTCTGGGACTTCGAGGCCAAGTACCTCGACGCGGCCAGTGGCATGGCGATCCCGGCGCCGATCCCCAAGCCGGCCCAGGAGGAAATCCGCCGGCTGGCTGCGGCGGCCTTCGAAGCCGTGTCCTGCGAGGGCCTGGCCCGAGTCGACTTCTTCTATACCAAAGACGGCCGGATCTTGGTGAACGAGATCAACACCATGCCAGGCCTGTCGCCCGCCTCGTACTTCCAGAAAATGTGGGAGGTAACCGGCCTGCCATTCCCGCAACTCATCGACCGGCTGCTGCAGACCGCGCTCCACAAACGGCGCGGCCTGCGCTGAGACCGGTTATTTACTTACCGTTCACCATCGCCTTGAAATCAGCGCCAGGCCGGAACTTCGGGACCGAGGTGCGCGGCACCTTGATCGCGGCTCCGGTCGACGGGTTACGCGCCGTCCGCGCCTTCCGCACCTGCTTTTCGAAGACGCCGAATCCAGTGATCGCAACCCTGTCGCCGGTCGCGACCGCCTCCTGAATGGTGTCGATCACTGCATTCAGGGCGTCCGTCGCCACTCTCTTGTTTTCCCCCATGCGGTCGGATATTGCATCGACCAGGTCACGCTTGTTCATTTCTCACTCCCGCATTCCCCCAGGCGAGATGCCGCGCAGTCAGGCAATTAAGGCTGGCGGCCACCAATAGCCCTGAAATTAAGGGCTTCCGGCCTCGCACACAAACACCGGCCGCCAAAAATACCACGTGTCGAGGTTGCGACGAACACTCGTGCGAATATAAATGACGAATGCGGAAATCAGCTATGAATTGTCTGGTGGGTCATCCGGCCGCTTCGGGTCGGTGCCAGCAACTCGCTTCGGATCGGCTGCAGGCGCCCGGTTCGAGCGCCCGCCAGCCGCCCGGTTCGAGTGCCCGTCAGCCGCTCGGTTCGAGTCCGCGCCAGCCGCCCGGTCCAGGGCCGCCAGGAATGCGGCAAGTCTCCGCTCGCCGTGCGCTTCATCGGCTCCGGCCACCTTGACGGCGTCACAGACGGCAATGAACTGCCGCTGCAACCGCGCTGCCAGTGGCCCCGGCAAGTCCAGCGCTGTCATCCGCCGCCGGGCTGCCGCGAGCCTGGCCGACAGTGAACTGTCACCAGACCGCGACGCGTCAGTCATGCCCTCCCCCGCAGATCACGTGCTGCTGCGCGTCTCAGCGCGACGCACAAACCTTACGCCGGGCCGGGTGTGCGGGGACCAAAGGCATTATCGTTCCCCGCACAGTAACGTCGATACTTGGCACAGAGCGGCGACCCGGCACGCGGGTCGCCGGAACTCCGTGGCCACCCAAGTGAGGTCTGTCCATGAAGGTATCCGTGGTCAAGGAGACCGCGTCTGGCGAGAGGCGGGTCGCACTCGTCCCGGAGGCAGTGACGAAGCTGCGCACCGCTGGGCTTGACGTCCTCATCGAGTCCGGCGCCGGCGACAGGGCCTGGTTTGCCGACGGCAGCTATGCCGAGGCCGGTGCCAGCGTCGTCAGTCGGAGTGATGCGCTGGCGGCCGATGTCATCCTGATGGTGGGCAAACCTGACGCCGCAATGGTCACTGCACTGCGGCCCGGCCAGGTCGTCGTCGGGCTGCTAGCCCCACTCGCCGACCCGGACCTCACCGCAAGCCTGGCGGCGGCCGGCGTCACCGCTGTGAGCATGGACATGATCCCGCGCACCTTGCCACGCGCGCAGCCGATGGACGCGCTGTCCTCGCAGGCCAATATCGCCGGGTACAAGGCAGCGCTGATCGCAGCGGCCGAGTTCGGCCGGTTTTTCCCGCTCCTCATCACCGCAGCCGGAACGGCGCGGCCGGCCCGCGTACTGGTGCTCGGCACTGGCGTGGCGGGGCTGCAGGCCATCGGGACAGCACGGCGGCTCGGCGCCGTTGTCAGCGCCTACGACGTACGGCCGGAGACCAGGACCGAGGCCGAATCGGTCGGCGCGACGTTCATCGAGCTGACCTCTGTGGGGCCAGCCTCGGGTGCGGGCGGCTACGCACGTGCGCTCACCGACGATGAGAGGCTCGCACAGCAGGAGGAGCTGGCCGCCCACATTGCCAGGCACGACGTGGTGATCACGACTGCGCAGGTGCCGGGACGGCGGCCGCCGCTGCTGGTGACTGATGACGCGCTCAAGGGCATGGCGCCCGGGTCAGTCGTCGTGGACATGGGCGCAAGCGACCTCGGTGGCAACGTCGCCGGTTCGGTGCCGAGCCAGATCATTGTGACCGAGAACGGCGTCACGCTGGTCGGCGCGTCCGCACTGCCGTCCAGCATGCCGTCGGCGGCCTCGTCGATGTATGCACGCAACGTGAGCTCGCTGCTGCTCTACTTGGTGAAAGACGGGGAACTGGCGCTTGACCGCGGCGATGAACTGCAGGCAGGCGTGATCATTACCGCTGACGGCGCGGTGGTGCATCCTGCGCTCGCGCCCTCCGAGCCACCGCCCGCCGAGCCACCGCCCGCCGAGCCACCGCCAGCCGCGCCGTCGCCTGGCGGCACAACGTCCGAGCCCTCCGCCGGCTCGTAGAAAGGGCTGCCCGTGTACCCGGCTCTGCTGGTAGACATCACCATCTTCGTGCTCAGTCTCTGGGTCGGCTTCGAGGTGATCAGCAAGGTGCCCGCCACCCTGCACACCCCGCTGATGTCGGCCGCCAACTCCATTCACGGCATCGTGCTGGCAGGCGCCCTGCTCATCGCGGTGACCGCGCACAACCCGTTCGGCTACGTGGTCGCGTTCATAGCGGCGGCCTTCGCGGCCGCCAACGTCGTGGGCGGCTATGTAGTCACCGGCCGCATGCTCAAGATGTTCCGCAAGCGCCCGTCGCCGCCAGTCGCGCCGCCTCCGTCCGCCGCGGTCGCCAGCGGCAAGGGCTCAGCCATCGCGGGGCCGAGCAATGGTGGACCAAACAGTGCTGGACCAAGCAGGGCTGGACCAGGCACTGGCGATCGGGTACCCGCCGTTACTGGGGCGACCGACGGCAACCAGGCCGGCGGGGCTAGCGGCTCGGCCGCCGGGAGGCAGTCCGCATGAGCGCCTTCAACTGGGCCATCCAGCTCGTCTATGTACTGGCGGCATCCTGCTTCGTGCTAGGCCTGCACCTGATGAACAACCCCGCGACCGCACGCCGCGGCAACCAGGTCTCGACCGGCGGAATGATCGTCGCGATCGCTGCCACGTTCGCGGTCATCATCCAGCACGGCCACGTCACCGTGACTGCTTGGGTCGTGGTCCTGGCGGGCGCGCTCATCGGTGCCGGAGCCGGCCTGTACTCGGCACGATCCGTCCAGATGACCGCCATGCCACAACTGGTCAGTATGTTCAATGCCGTCGGCGGCGGCGCGGCCGCGCTGGTCGGCATCCACGACTATGTCAACGCCGGATCTTCCGTCTCGGCGACAACATCGGTCACGACCCTGCTCGACGTGATCATCGGCGCAGTCACTTTCTCCGGCTCGCTGATCGCGGCCGGAAAGCTGCAGGGGATCATCACCTCAGCGCCGGTGACGTTCCCTGGTGCCCGGGTGATCAACATGGCTCTCCTGGTGATCGCCGTCGGCCTGGGGGCCTACCTGATCGCGACACCGGGCACCGTTGGCCTCGTGGTCGTCCTGGTGGCGGCACTGATCTTCGGCGTCTCGATGGTGATGCCAATCGGCGGCGCGGACATGCCGGTCGTGATCTCGCTGCTGAACGCCTTCACCGGCACTGCCGTAGCAATGGCTGGCTTCGTCATCGGCAACTGGGCAATGATCATTGCTGGCGCGCTGGTCGGCGCTTCCGGCGGCATCTTGACCAAGTTGATGGCCGACGCC
Source organism: Streptosporangiaceae bacterium (assembly GCA_036495585.1). Lineage (GTDB taxonomy): Bacteria > Actinomycetota > Actinomycetes > Streptosporangiales > Streptosporangiaceae > JAJYUU01. The sequence goes on along the minus strand of DASXMP010000075.1, from coordinate 51,519 downwards.
ATGAACCGCTCGATCCGCAACATCATCGTCGGGGGCTTCGGCACCGGCGACACTGCGCTCGCGGCAGTGGCCGGGCCGGGTGGCGACGTGAAGTCGATCGCCGCCGACGACGCTGCGATCCAGCTCGCCTATGCCTCCAAAGTCATCATCGTGCCCGGCTACGGCCTGGCAGCAGCACAGGCACAGCATGAGGTGGCAGCGCTGGCTGACCTGCTGGAATCGCGCGGCGTCGAGGTGAGCTACGCAATTCACCCGGTCGCGGGCCGGATGCCCGGGCACATGAACGTGCTGCTGGCGGAGGCGAACGTACCTTACCCGCAGCTCAAGGAAATGGACGACATCAACCCCGAGTTTGGCCGGGCGGACGTGGTCCTGGTGATCGGCGCGAACGACGTCACGAACCCCGCCGCCCGCCGGGCGGGTACGGCCATTTCCGGCATGCCGATCCTGGACGTGGATCAGGCCAAGAGCATCATCGTGGTCAAGCGGTCCATGGGACACGGCTACGCGGGCATCGACAACGAGCTTTACGTGGACCCTAAGACCAGCATGTATTTCGCGGACGCGAAGAAGGCACTGGCGGAGATGACGGCGGCGGTCAAGACGCTGGTGGGGGTCTAGCCTCCGGCCTCGGATCGCCCGGCGCACATGCGGGACCCGCCTACGGCCCATCTACGCTAGCGCTTGTGACTTATAAGTTGCAGTGCGTTGTGCTGGACTGCGCCGATGCCTTGGAACTGGCCCGGTTTTACCACTCGCTGCTCGGCGGCGCGCTGAACCAGCCCGACCCTCGGTGGTCGCTCAGTGACGGCTGGGCGACGCTCCACCTGGACGAATGGATGGTGCTGGCCTTTCAGCGAGTGGAAGATCATCAGCCGCCCGCGTGGCCGGACCCCGGCCGCCCTCAGCAGTTCCATCTTGACATCGGGGTCCCAGACCTCGACCAAGCCCAGGAAGACGTCCTCGGACGGGGCGCGGCTTTGCTTGATGCGGGCGACGGAGGTCGGATTTGGCGCATCTTCGCAGATCCTGCGGGACACCCGTTCTGCCTCGTTTGGGATTAGCGACCATGCGGTTGCCGCGCTGTGGATACGGACACTGCGGTTGCGGACCTCAGCGGTTGCTCAGGAGGCTGCCCCGCGCGCCTTCTGCTTCGGCGCGGTGGACGGGAGGCGGCGCAGGTCTTCGCTGGTGAGCTCGCCAGTGGAGATCAGCAAGGCGGCGAGTTCTTCCAGCGCCCGCGGCCCGCGCAGGCCGGGCACGCCGATCCGGACGTACCGATTGCGGATGTTCTCGCAGCGCTTGGATACGGTGTGCGGCTGCCAGCCAATCCGCTCCGCCGCCTCCCTGGCGCTGCGAGGCGCGGCCGCGCCCGAGTGCTTCCAGGTCAGGTACTCCTCGAAACGGGCCGCCAGCACGAGCTTGTCGTCCTCGTTCAGCGGAGCGCGCAGCTTGGTGCTGGTCACCGTTCGCTCCGGGACCGAGCTGGCAACGGCGGCCAACTCCACTTCCTGGCTCGGCTCGTCCGCCTCGTCGTCGACCTCATCCAGATCGGGCAGGCGGATCCGCAGCGTGTAAGTGTCGAGGATTCCGTCCAGCCGGATCTTGGCGTGCCACTGCTGGAGCGGCATGGCCATGCCAGGGGGGATGTCGGCCCGGAAGCCTCGATCCCCCGCCAGGTAGAGCATGGATGAGGCACTCGCGTTGGTCAGCCACCAGCAGCCGTTGCGCCAGTCGATGCTGCCCGCGTTCCTGGATACCCCGCGGTCGTCGTTCGGCAGCACCGCTGTGGAGCCCGTGGCACGTCCGAAGGTGAACTGCTCACCTGGACGCAGCCGCCAGGTTCCGGTCTCGAACATCACAATCAGCAGCACAGAGCCAGGCTAACGGGGGAGCGTGCGAAAAGCTCCCCATTTGGCCTCCCCTGACTGGGGATGTCTCCCCAGGTGGGGAGGACTCCCCTTGTTACGCGCCCGCACCTAGCGCAGCATTCTCCTGGGCGTGATGACGCTAACCGGTGGCATCGCGTTTCCGGCAACACAGCCCGCAGCACCGAGACCGACAGGGGAGCGCGTAGTGATGGGGGCAAGCAATCCGGCGGCCATCCGGACGCACCAGGGCCCAGCCGACAGGGCCGAGACGGGGGCGGGCACGGCGCTGCTCAGCGCCGTGCCCGCAACTCGGCTGTTGTCACCTGGCAGGGGCGCCCGGGCGCGGCTAGCGGCTGTGCTCGTTTTGCTTTTCGTGGGCGCGGTGTGCTGCCTCGGCTTGACCGCCGCCGGGGATTCCGCGGCCTCCCCGGCACCGTCATTCGGCTTCCTGGCTGGCCGCGCAGTTGATCAGGCCGCGGCGCGCCTCGCCACGGTGGCCAGGCAGTTAGGACCGGCGAGGTAACACCGTGCCGCGGACGCGGCGTACACCGGAAACCGGGCGGATCAGCTATTCCGCATGTGTCCGGACTGGTCCGGCATGCGAGCGTCGCCTAGTGGCCAGCCGCGTTCATTAACCGCTCTTTGCGCGTTTCCGGGATTCCGCAGCATTGAACCCGGCGAACAAGGCTGCACGATGCGACTTCCTGCTTCTGCGTCCTTGCGTTTCGAGGTGCCACATATCACTGGCCCCGAGATCGTCATCGGCGTGATCGTTATCGTGGTATTCCTCAGCCTCGTCGCAGCTCCGGTCCTTGGTGAGATCATCGGCGGCGTGGCAGGCGCTGGCGCCCACAAAGCGGCGCCCTGGGTCTTCTTCTTCGGCCTCGGAGTTCTCGGCATAGGCATCGGCTTCAGTGTCACGATTCTTATCATCGTCGGGAGCTCGATGGTGGGCTCAGTGCTGCTCGGCATCATCGTGATGAACTACTTAACATACGCGCGCGCAAGCCAGCACCTGGCGCTAGCACTGGCGGCAGCGGCCCGGCGCCGGGCGAAGGGAGTCGACGGTGAGCACGGTCGAGGCGAACGTCGAGGTGGCGGGCGTCCCCGAGCCCAGGGACCACGATCTTGAGGTAACGGCGGCCAGGGACGCTCGGGTCGGGGACATGACCGTTCGCCGCCTTTTGCCGCTGCGACTGCGCCGCAGCGTTGGCGCCTGGTGTTTCGTCGACCACTACGGCCCGCTGGATACCGACGGCGTGACCGGCATGCACGTGCCTCCGCACCCGCACATCGGGCTGCAGACGGTCACCTGGCTCTTGCGCGGGACCGTCGTGCACCGGGACAGCCTGGGCTCAGAACAGCTCATCCGGCCCGGGCAGCTGAACCTCATGACCGCCGGTCGCGGCATCGCGCACGCAGAGGAATCGATGACGGCCGATTCTCGGCCCGTCGAGCCAGGCCCGGTCCCCGGCCTGGCGCGCGCAGAACCCGATCCGGTGCTCCACGGCGTCCAGCTCTGGGTCGCGCTGCCGGATGCGTCCCGGCAGGTGGCACCTGCGTTCGAGCACCACGCCGAGCTGCCGACCGGCCGGCTCGGCGGCTTCGATGTGACGGTACTCGCTGGCGCGCTCGGCGGAGCAAACGATGCAAGCGAACCGCCCGTCATGACCTCGCCAGCGACCGCGTTCTCCCCCATCGTCGGCGCTGAGCTGACAGCAGCGCGCTGGCCGGCCAGCTACGCATTGCCGCTGCGGCCGGACTTCGAGCATGTCGTCTTCGTGGCAGCTGGCCAGGCGGCGATAGCAGACGTCGCGCTGGCGCCTGGCCAGTTGCTCTACCTCCCCGCCGGGCGCGAGCGGTGCGAGTTGTCGGCCGCGGTCGACAGCACCGTGTTCCTGCTCGGCGGGGTGCCGCTCCGCGAGCAACTCCTGATGTGGTGGAACTTCGTCGCCCGCACCCCGGACGAGATCGCCGCGGCCGCGGCCGACTGGCGAGCTGGCAACTTCGGCCCTGTCTACGGCGGCGGCGATCCACTGGCCACGCCGCCGCTGGACCTCCTCCGGCTCCGCCGGCCGCCAACCTAGCTAACCCGGAAGGTGATGCCCGGGTCGCCTGGCACGCACGACCCAATCGCGAGGACGGCCCCGGTGGCGCGGCGATCTCCGGGGTCGGCCAGGCACAGCCCGGACGCTGGGTTGAAGAACTGCAGGCCGATCGGACCGCCCAGGACCTGCCAGGCCTGCACGCTCGAGCCGTTGCAGCGGGCCAGTCTGACGGCCGTATTGACGGCAGTCTTGCCACTAGCCGGCTGCAGGCAGTCCCCGCGTGCCCCAATCGAGCCATTCGACGTGTAACTGAACGCCTGCTCCGCCCCGCCGTCGCAGCCGCGCAGCGTCACCGGGCCGAGAGCCACCTTCGCACCATGCCAGTCGCTCGCGCAGTACCCGGCGATCCCCGCCGCGAGCGGACCAGCTGGTAGCGCCCACTGCTGGTTCCGGCTAGGCGTATTGACGCTGCCGGTCTTGTTCGAGGTCACGCTGCAAACCGCAGCCGTCGCGCGCACGCCGTTCTTCAGGCCGGTGTCGGCCAGGCACCGGTTGTCGGTCAGGTCGCGCAGCGCTCCGTACGAACCGACCTGCCAGCGCTGTCCGCCGCCGGTGCACGCAGCGACGTGCAGGGCGGCCGGGTTCGATCCGCTGGCTGCCATAGCGGCCAGGCAGAGGCCGCCGATCCGAATCGAGCCGGTCGCGGTGATCGTCCAGCGCTGGGCCGTGGTCGAAGTGCAGGTCTCGATCGCGATGTCGGACGCCGACACGCGATCCAGGCACTTGCCGTCGCGGCTCAGCTTGATCTGCCCAGCCGGGCCGCTCCCGCTGGCGGGCGTTACCTTGAACGCGAAGCTGCGCTGCGTCAGCGCGTCGCCGGAACTGTCGGTGACGTGCACGCTCACCTGGTGCGTGCCGCCGGCCCGCAGCCAGCCGGAGATGAGCCCGCAGCTGTTGATCGACAGACCTTGCGGCAGCCCCGTCGCGGTGACCGTCAGCGTGCAGCCGGACAGTCCGTCGCTCAGCGGCACCTGGTACTCGACCGGGGTGCCGACGGCTCCCGACCGCGCCGGCATGCTCGCCAGGCTGGGTGTGCCATGCACAGACCAGGTGAAGCGCTGTGTCGCGTTGAGGCTGCCTGCCGTTGCCGTTACTGATACCGGGAACGAGCCCGTCGTCCCAGGCAGCGTCCCGTCAGTAACGCCCGAGTCCGACAACGTGAGGCCGGCCGGCAGTCCGGCGGCGGTATAGGTGGCAGCCGTGCTGACATCGCCGCTGAGGGCGCCAACCGTGAGCGCGGCGGGCGAGCTGCTTACCGAATCGCTCTGGTTGGCCGGCACGGCCATCTCAAGCGCGGTGGCACTCAGGTAACTCGCGTCGAAGGTAGTACCGGAGATCCCGGGAATCGTCGCCGACGACGTGTATTGCCAGTAGGTCCAGGTGCTCCAGTCCGTGGTCGGCGGGAGGATCGGCGCCGTCGTCGACGCATCTCCGGCGATCCACAGCGGATCGCCGCCGAAAGCCGTGCTGTCACCGGTGCAGGTCTTCCACCAGTCGGCCGTGCTGTAGATGACCGCGGCCTGGCCGGTCCGCCGGTGCACTTCCGCGGTGAACGCGCCGATCCATGAGACCATCTGCGCCGACGTCAGCCCGTAGCACTCGTTGGTGCCGTCCGAACCGTCGTAAGGGTCGTACTCGATGTCCAGGATGAGCGGCAGCACCTTCCCGTCCGCCGCCCAGTGCGAGTTGTCGACGGCGTAGTCGGCCTGGCGAGTGCCGGTCGAGTAGTTCGGGATCCCGAACGCGTACGGCGCGGCGAAAAGACCGTTCTGCTGTGCCCCGGCCGAGTCTGCCGCGTAGTACGGGTTGACGTAATAGCTGCCCTCGGTTGCCTTGATGAACGCAAACTTGTAGCCAGCCGCGGCAACGTCGCCCCAGTTAATCGCGGCGCCGTCCGGATGCTGGAACGACGCGACGTCAATGCCCTGATAGAGGGTCGGTGCGGCCGCTGAGGTGGCAGCCGCCTGCGGCGCCGCGGGACCGCTCGGAGCGACGCTGGCGCTCGGCGCAGCAGCGCTCGAGGCTGTGCTCGCACCCGAGCCGGACGGGCTCGGCGTGGCACTGGCGCTCGGCGTCACACTGGCCGTGGAGGTGGACGGGCTCGGCGCTGGCGTATCCGCGGCGCGGAGCGCCACGGCAGTGATGGCCTGCCCCGCTCCCGCCGTCGCCCGGTGGCCTCGCCGTCCCGAACGGAGCGGCTTGGCGGCCGGGTGGCCGGCCAGCAGTCGGTCCAGTTGCGGCGAGTGGGCGGCCGCCTCGTTGAACCGATGCACCGCCGGCGCGCTGCCCGCAGTTGTGTAGATCGCCTTCGGGCTGCCCGCGCCAATGCCGCCAGCCGCGGCAGCGCCGGCCCCGGTCAGCTGGACCGGGCCGGTGCCTGCCGGGTGTGCCAGCGCGGCATCGATCCCGTAAGCAGTTCCGGACAAAACGACCACTGCGGCAATCGCCGCAAGTGCTCGGCGCATGGTAGTAGCTCCCCGTTTCACCGTGCTTGCTGGATTCCGCTGTCGGCAGACCAGTCCTAGATAATAGTGAAGATCATTGGTATTCGTGGCCATTTGCACGATGCGGGACTGGCGCGGGGGCGCAATTTGGCCGCGCGGATGTCGCCGCGACCGGTCGGGCCGGGCCGTTCGTTCGGTCCCAGCCGAACTGCTTCCGGCCTACTGTGCAAGGCATGGTTCTCGATCCCGATTCGATCGCCCGATTCGCCGGACTACTTGCCGACCGCAGCCGGGCCGCGATGTGCCTGGTCTTGCTGGACGGACGGGCCTGGACCGCGGCCGAGCTTGCCGACGCTGCTTCGATCTCCCGGCCGACTGCCACCGGGCACCTGAACCAGCTCGTCCAGGCCGGGTTGCTCGCCGAGGTACGGCAGGGTCGGCACCGGTATTTGCGGCTGGCCAGCCCGGAACTTGCTCAGGTCATCGAGGACATCGCTGCTGCCGTTGGCCAGCCCGCGCCAGCTCGCTCGCTGCGGACCGTGCGGGCCGCGGCCGACATGGCTGCAGCGCGCACGTGTTACGACCACCTGGCCGGCACGCTCGGCGTCGCCATCTACGACGCGATGGTCGCGAGCAGCCTGCTCGACGTCCGCGCCGGCCTGCACGTAACCGAGCGGGGCCGCTCGTGGTTCACCGAGCTGGCCGGCGCGGACGTCCTGCGACCGGCTGGGTCCCGGCCGCTGGTCCGCGCCTGCCTGGACTGGACCGAGCGCCGGACCCACCTTGGCGGTGCGCTCGGGGCCGCCATGCGGGGTCAGTTCGCCGCCCGGTCCTGGGTGTCGCCTGCCCGCGGGAGCCGCGCGGTGCGCCTGACACCGGCCGGCCGCGACGCCTTGCGCGAGCTGCTCGGCATCACCCTGGCGCCGGACCAGGCCCCTCCGGCGCTGACCGCGTCACTGGCTCGAGCAGATTGATCAGCGGCTGCCGGCCGAAATACCGGGCCCAGCCGAGCGGCGTGCCCTGGTAGTGCTTGTCCCGCAAGTTCGGATCCGCACCCAGGTCCAGGAGAGTGCGGGCCAGGGGCAGGTCTCCGTTCCCGGCGGCCACGTGCAGCGCGGTGTGCCAGCGCTCGTTCGACGGCACGTCACTGCGGCCGTAGGCGTTGACATCAAAGCCCGCCGCGACCAGCAGCGGCACCGACTCGGCCGCGCCCTGGCTCGCGGCCCAGGTCACCAGGCCCGGCCGGGACCGGCGCACCGCGCTGGCCACCGCCGGATCGGTGCTGCGCACTGCCTCGGCGTCGCCAGCCAGCATGGCGGCCACGAAGACATCAGCCGGCCTGAGCCGCGGCACGGCGCCGCCGAGGCCAATCAGCATCTCGGCAAGCTCGCGATGACCGTTGCTCAGCGCATGCTCCGCGGGGGTGCGAGCGCGTCGCCCACGGCTGCGCTCCTCGGTGATGGGGCTGAGCACGTCGACGCCCTTGCGCGCCAGCAGGGCGACCCGCTCGCGCTGATCGTGCGTCACCGCCCAGGCCAGCAGGTTGCGGAGCATGACGCGCGGTGACTCAAGCCGGTCGCCGAGCAGCCGGTGCCACGGCCCGCCGGGCCCGCGACCGAGGCCGAATTCGAACAGCAGCACCAGGTGGTCGTCGCTGGTGCCGAACATCCGGTTGTAGACAGCCTGGCCGTCGTTCGGATCGGCGCCCGCCTCCAGCAGCAGGCGCCCGAACGCAAGCGAATGCGGATGCCAGGGCTCCGCCCGTTCGCCGCCGCCCAGCACTCCGGTCAGGACCGTGAAGGGCGTCGGCAGGCCGTGCCAGAAGCGTCCGTCGTTCGGATCGGCGCCTGCCGCGAGCAGCAGCCGCGCGGTCTCCAGGGTCTCGGCTATACCGACGGGCGGCTGGTGCCGCGCATAGGCCTGGTACAGCAGCGGAGACCAGCCATGCGGGCCGGTAATGGCACTGGCGAGCGAGGGATCGCCAGCGAGGTGGCGCCGCACCTGGTCCACGTCCGCACAGGCGGCCGCGACCGCCAGACTCTGCTCAGGAAGATCCGGGTGATCGGCCAGCAGCTGGGCCGCCGACGCGATGTCGGCCGTCTCGTTGTTGCTGTAGGTCAGGCAGGTCATCCGCAGGAACCGGTCGGCCGGCGGCTCCTCGGCCGGTCGCGCTGCGTCCGGATTCCAGTTGCGTGCCTCGATGACCTGGACATAGCGGCGCAGCTTCGGCCAGCTTGCGAAGTCGTACCGTCTGGCGGTGACCAGCTGGGCAGCCACGAGCGGGAATGCCGCGGGGATCAGCTCAGCATCGGGGCTGAACTCGCGGACCAGCGCGAGCGCTTCCTGGTCACTGGCGCGCACAGCACGCTGCAACTCGCGGGCCTGTTTGCGCAGTTGCTCGAGGTTCGGGTTATCGGGGAGCGAGACGGCAGGCACTGCTGCCTCCTTTCGGCTGCCGGCCGGTCCGCGGTGCCGGTCGAAAGGAGGTGAATGGCGCAGCCATGCATGACATCTGACTGGGTGGGCTCTGCCCTTCCCGCGGACCTGGGGGCGCCCCTAACGCCGCTGCCGATGGTACCCGCCGGATGTTCGCGTGGACAGTGCCGCCACGTCGAACGGGGCCATATCGAACTGTGGCCTGATCGAACGGTGTGCATCTCAACTTGTGTCCATCTGGAATAGCACCGTTCGTCGGGGCGGTAGCTACGAACAAGACGGAGGCCGGGATGACATCACCTGCGGGCACAGATCAGAGCCAGATAGCCGAGAAGGCCGCACTGCTCGGGCGCTTGGCCGCCCAGCGCGGGCATGTGCTGGGCATTCTGCGGGGGCTCAGCGACGAACAGCTGCGGCGCTCCGTCCTGCCCTCGGGCTGGACGTGCCTGGCGCTGGTGCGGCATCTAGCCGTCGACGTCGAGCGATTCTGGTTCCGCGGTGTGGTCGCCGGCCAACCCGTCGACTTCGACGACTCGACAGGGTGGCTGCCGGAGCCAGCTGCGACGGGAGAGACCGTCTTGGGGCTGTACCGGGACGAGGTCAGGCTGGCCGCCGATGTGCTGGCGCGCGCTGGCCTGGAGGCGCCACCGGTCCGGTGGCCAAGTTACTTCACCGATTTCAGGCTCACCAGCACGCGCGAGGTACTCCTCCACGTCATCACCGAGACCGCAACGCACGCCGGTCAACTGGACGCGGTGCGGGAGCTGATTGACGGTCGGACCTGGCTCGGCGATCCGGAGACCCGAGTGTCGCGATAGCGAGGCGGGCTCGTGCCCTGCCTGTCAAGGTCTTGCATGACCAACTGGTAGCCCCGACCGGATTTGAACCGGCGCTACCGCCTTGAGAGGGCGGCGTCCTGGGCCGCTAGACGACGGGGCCAGGTGCTTTCGCTGCTCCGCAAGCATCGGGACTCAGCCTGAGGCGCCTGATTAACTCACGGAAAACCGGCATCTGCAGCTCAAGTCGAACCGCGTGCCGGGCCATCAGGTTAGCGCACGAGACCGGACCGCGCCAAACCGGAGGAGCTGCCCAGCGGCCGTGGGCGCCGCCGCGTCGGCGCTCGTGCGTCCCCCCGCGCCTGGGCGCCACCGCCGGAATGGCGCCTATCAACCGCGACCGTCATGTGTAAGGCGCGCCATTCCTGGTATCTGTAGCGTCATGCTCGCATTCATAGTTGTTCTCATCGTTGTTGGCTTGATTGCCGGCCTCGTTGCTCGCCTCGTCGTGCCAGGGCGCGACAACATCGGCCTCATTGGCACGATCCTGCTCGGGATCGTCGGCTCCTTCGTCGGCGGATTCCTGTGGGAGCTAGTGGAGTACCACACGATCGAAACTCACGACTTCCGCGGCGTCGGGATCATCGGTTCCATTATTGGTGCCGTCATAGTCCTGCTGATCATGCGCGCCACCGGAACGGAGCGGGGCAGGTCCCGCCGCCGTTTCTGATCCGCCGCCGTTTCTGATCCGCCGCCGTTTCTGGCGCCGTGGTGCTCACGGCCACCGCGCCCCTCAACGCTAAGCGCGGCTGCCAACTGGGCAGCCGCGCTTATGTCTGCGCAGGTCGCTGGGGTACCAGGACTCGAACCAAGACTAACGGGGCCAGAACCCGTCGGGCTGCCAATTACCCCATACCCCATGGGAACGCGCCATCCCATCACGCGGCGCGCCTGTGAAGTGTAGCCGACCCTCAGCGCGCCGGCCAAAGGGTTCCCCCCTGCAGGGCGCGAGGTGTCCTTGTGCCTCGCGTCACACTCGATCCTCTCTCCGGGTCCTCCCTCTCCCTCGGCCAGAGGTCGCCCGATTTGCGTAGTTCGATCGACTCCGGTGGGAACTTTTCATCGATTTGGCAGCTTCGCACGGGCCGGTTTTGCACCTTTCGCGGCTGCAGGATCGATCAAGAGTCTTGACCCGGTGGCAGCGGCCGCGCAGGTTCAGGTGCTGTCGACGACCCGGTTGGTGAGCGAGCCGATCCCTTCGATCTCGACCGACACGCTGTCGCCCGACACCAGCGGCCCAACGCCCGACGGCGTGCCCGTGAGGAGCACGTCGCCTGGCAAGACGGTCATCACCGCCGTGACATAGCTGACGAGGGTAGCGATGTCGTGGATCAGCAGTGACGTCCGGGAGTCCTGCTTGATCTCGCCGTTCACTGTCGTGGTGAGCTGGACGTCGGCAGGGTCGAGCTCGGTCTCAATCCACGGTCCGAGCGGGCAGAACGTGTCGAAGCCCTTGGCCCGCGTCCACTGGCCATCGCTGTGCTGCAAATCCCGCGCGGTGACATCATTCGCGCAGGTGTAGCCGAAGATTACTTCGGGCACCCGCTCCGCGGGCACGTCCCGGCAGAGCCTGCCGAAGACGATCGCCAGCTCGCCTTCGAAGTCCACACGCTGCGATAGCTTGTCGGGCCGGACGATCAGGTCGTCGGGGCCGACGACGGACGTCGATGGCTTCAGGAAAATCAGCGGTTCCGATGGCGGTTCGTTGCCGAACTCCCTAGCGTGCTCAAGGTAGTTCCGGCCGATCGCCATGACTTTGCTAGGCAGCACCGGCGCGAGCAAGCGCAGGTCTGCCAGCGGATATTGCCGGCCGCTCAGTCGGACCGCGTCTGGTCCAGGGCCGAACGGATGTCCCGTAAGCTCGGCCACCGTCAGCCCATCCGAATGCTGGCCATTGGTGCCGGCTGGCTGCTCGCCAGTGCTGACGACGCCGTATTTAACGTCATCGTCGACCGAGAACCTCGCAATGCGCATGCTGCGATTCCCCCGGCCTACTGGAGGTAGCCCTCGACCTCGGTCACTGACCGGGCCGCTGAGCCTGCGGGGTCTTCGCCGAATTCGCGCCGCGCGCGCCGCTGGCGAAGCAGGTCCCAGCACTGGTCGAGCTGCTCCTCTGTGGACCGCAACCGCTCGTGCTCGTCGTCGCCTGATAGCTCTCCGGAGGCGAGCCGCTCGCGAAGATCGCGCTCAGTTTTGATCAGATCATCAATGCGACCCAGGATGTCCGTATCGTCCATCAGGTCCCTCCCTCGGCCAGCGGATAGATCGACCAGACCGAGCCTATCGAGTCAGGCTCCGGCAGCTGGCTCTGACTGCGGCTCTGGGCGCCGCGGCGTCACGCCAGTGTCACGGACCTCACCGTAACCTCGCGCACATGCGACTCACCCGCAGGGACGTCGTCGCCACCGCGATGGAGCTCATCGAGCGTGACGGCGCAGCGGCGATCTCCATGCAGCGGCTGGCCACCGAGCTTGGCTGCGGCACGCTTGCCCTGTACAGCCTCATGCCCTCCCGGAGCGACCTGCTCGATGCGATCGCTACAGAAATCATGTCGAGCGTTGAGGTCTCTGCCGCTGCCGCTGCCGCTGCCGACACCGCGGCCGCGGAGCTGGACACATGGCCCTCCGACCTGGCAGCGCAAGTCAGGGCCTACCGCGAAGCCTGCCGGGATTACCCGCAGTGCGCGCTGACTGTCGCGGGCCGTCCGTTCGCCTCGGTGGCGGCCGCGCGGCCAGCCGAGCACGCCCTTGCGACGCTGGCGGCGGCCGGGCTGGCCGGCACCGAGGCATTGCGGATCGGTCGCATGCTCGCCGCCTACGTCGTCGGCATGCTGCTGCACGAGGCAGGACGCGACGTGCCGCTTGAGGACAAGCCGCCCCACAGCCGCGACCTGCGCTTGCGAGCAGCGGACTTCCCGCACCTGACAGCATTGGCCGGGGGCTTGGCCAAGCCGGACCGCGATGGGGACTTCGAGTTCGGGCTCGGCCTGCTGATCCAGGTGATCGCGGCCCACGCCGATGTTCATAACGACCGGGCGGCAGCCCGCGCCCTCCGTTTCGCGGGCGCCACCACGCCCGCGCCGAGGGCAATCACCAGCGCCAGGACGACTGGCACAGCCAGCGCGCGCTGCAGTCCGAGTGCGCTGGCCAGCCCGCCGATCAGCACAGGCCCGCCGAGCATGCCCGCGTAACCGGATCCGGCGACCCGGGCGATCCCGTGCGCTGGGCGATCAGGTTCAACGTTTCCGGCCGCGGAGACCAGCAGCGGGAAAGTGCAGGACAGGCCGGCACCGAAGAGAGCGAACCCGCCGATCGCCCCGATCGAGTCGCCGCTCAGCAGCGCGAGGGACAGGCCAGCGGCGGCGACGATGCCGCACCACCGCATCAGCCGAGCCGGGCCGAATCGAGCCGCCAGCCGATCGCCCGACAGACGCCCTCCTGCCATGGCCACGCTGAACCCGGCGTAAGCCAGCGCGGCTAGGCCCGCCGACGCCCTCAGGTTGTCGTGCAGGTAGACAGCGCTCCAGCCCTCGGCCGCGCCCTCGCCGAGCAGCGAGCAGGCCGCCAGCAAAGCCATGACCACCAGGGCGGGTGCCCAGGACCGGGCGAGCGAGCGGAGGCCAGCCCTGGCGGCGGCAGCGCGGGCCGCGGCAGCCCGGCCAGCACCACTGCGGGCCGCGGCAGCCCGAGCGGCATTTGCCCGGGCGGCATCTGCCCGGACACCAGCACGGGGCGTTGCGGCCGCGGCGGAATCAGGCTGGTTCCCGCCCTGATCGGCAACAAGCCAGCGCCCGGTCAGCGCGACGCACCCGGCCAACGGGACGCCCACGGCGGTGAAGTTCAAGGCCGGTGCGATGCCCGCGGATGCGAACAGGCTGCCGAGCAGCGCGCCGCCCAGCCCGCCAAAGCTGAAGCAGGCGTGGAACGAGGTCATCAGCGGACGGCCATACGCCCGCTCGACCAGGACAGCCTGGGAGTTCATGCTGACGTCGAGCATCCCGCTGGCGAGGCCGAAGGCGAACAGCGCCACCATCAGCGCCGCCAGCGCAGGTGCGAGGCCGAGCGCGATCGGCAGCAGGGCGGCACACACTCCGGCGATCGCAGTCGGCCGCCTGCTGCCGAAACGGTGCACGATCCGGCTAGAGAACAGTACGACAACGACCAGGCCAGCCGGTGCCGAGAGCAGTGCCACGCCGAGCACGCCATCGCTCAGTTGCAGGCTCGCCTTCACTGCCGGGATCCGGGACAGCCAGACGCCGTTGGCCACGCCAAGCATGGCGAAGTAGACAACCACCGCGAGGCGCGCCCGGCGTAGCGGGCCCGGGACGGGCGAACCGGGCGCGGCGCCGGCATCCACGGCGAGAAGGGGGTCGATAAGCCCAGGATATCGGGCACCCGCTGAGGTCAGACGGCCGCCTCAGATGGTGGCGGCGGCGACGGCTCGGGGCTCGCGTCGGTGATGGGTGCGACGGCTCCGATGAATTCGCGCAATGCCGGGCCGTCGAGCAAGCGCGCCGCGACCTGGTCGGCCGCCACCAGGCTGGCCAGCCCGGCGAAGTGAGTCTCCCGGTCCGACGCGACCATGACCAGGTTGCCGAAGGCGCGGCCCGCCAGCACCGCGGGCTCCGCGATCAAGCAGACATGGGGGAATAGTTCGCGGATCGCGGCGGCCCGGCCGCGCGTGTGCGCGAGCGGCGGCCCGTCGCTGATGTTCACCACATAACGGCCGCCCGGCGCAAGCACACGGGCAGCCTCCGCAGTGAACTCGGCCGAGGTCAGGTGCGCCGGGGTCTGGCCGCCGGCGAAGACATCCGCGACCACTACGTCGAACGACTCGGCCGGAAAGTGCGGCAGCGCGGCGCGGGCGTCGGCGACCTGCACCTCGATCCCGCTGGTGCGCAGTGGCAGGCGGCTGCGAACGAGGGCGGCGACCCCGGGGTCGCCTTCCACCGCAACCTGCCGTGATTCCGGCCGGGTGGCGGCCACATACCGGGCCAGGGTCAGCCCGCCGCCGCCCAGGTGCAGTACGCGCAGGGGCGTGCCGGCCGGCCCGGCGAGGTCGACCACGTGGCCGAGCCGCCGCATGTACTCAAGTTCCAGGTGCCTTGGGTCGCCTAGATCGACATGCGACTGCGGGATGCCATCGATCAGCAGCATCCACGCGTCCGGCCGGTCGAGGTCGGCCAGCAACTCGGGCGGCCCCTGCTTGGTGGAGGACACGCCGCTCAGCAGATCTTGTGCACCCAGCCATACGGATCGGGCTGCTGGCCGAACTGCAGACCAAGCAAATGATCGCGCAGGCGCATTGTGACCGGACCCGGCTGGCCGCCGCCGATTGTCCAGCCGCCCCCCTGGCCCCGCACCGTGCCGACGGGCGTGATCACGGCAGCCGTCCCGCAGGCAAACACCTCGGTGATTTCGCCCGTCTCGCATCCGGCTCGCCACCGGTCGACTGTGATAGCGCCTTCCTCGGCCGGCACGCCCAGGTCGGGAGCTAGCGTGAGCAGGGATTCCCTGGTGATGCCCGGTAGTAGCGTCCCGGTCAGCGCCGGCGTCATGATCCTGGCGTCCCGGCCTGAGCCGTAGACGAAGAACAGGTTCATCCCGCCCATTTCCTCGACCCATCGGTGCTCTGTCGCGTCCAGCCAGACGACCTGATCGCAGTCGTGCTCGATCGCTTGCATCTGGCCGACGAAGCCGCCGGCGTAATTGCCGCCTGTCTTGGCCGCGCCCGTACCACCGGGCGCTGCCCTGATGTAGCCGTCGGCGAGCCAGACCGAAACCGGCTGGATGCCAGCGCCGAAGTACGCGCCAGCCGGGGAGGCGATGACCACGAACAGGTACTCCGAGGAGGGCTGGTTGACGCCGAGGCCGACGTATGTCGCGATCATGAACGGCCGCAGGTAGAGGCTCTGCTCCTCGGCGATCGGTACCCAGTCCCGGTCCTGCGTCACCAGGAGGTCGAGCGCCTGCACGAAGGCATCCTCCGGCAGTTCCGGCATGCCCATCCGAATCGCGGACCGGTTGAATCGGGCCGCATTGGCAGCCGGGCGAAAGGCAACGATCGGGCCGCCGTCCTGCCGGTAGGCCTTCAGTCCCTCGAAGATCTCCTGCGCGTAGTGGAAAACCTGGCTGGCAGGATCCATGCTGAGTGGACCGTAGGGCCGCAGCTGCGCGTCGTGCCAGCCACGATCGGCCGACCAGCCGATCGTCACCATGTGGTCGGTGAAGACTCGGCCGAAGCCCGGCTGCTCCAGCAGCTCGGCGCGGCGGGCAGCCGGAATCGGCTGCGCTGACCGGTGGATCGCGAACGAGAGCCCGCCTGCAGCGCCAGCCGCGCCTTCGGTCATCGATGTCCTCCTAAGTCCTGGTCACGCCGGGCAACCGGCCCGGTAGATCGACTGTAGCCTCCTGCCTGCTCAGCTTTGGCAGCGCCGATCTCCGGCGTGGCCCGGCTAGGGCTCGCTGTCGGTGACGCTGCCACGCGCCGGCTCGAATGCGATCGACGCGGTCGGTGATCAGCGTCGGCTGGAGCGTCGAGATCGACGCGGTCAGGGCGGCTAGCGAGCGGTCGGCGGCCAGGCTACAGCTAGCCGGCCGGCGCTGTGGCCGGGGAGTCGGGCGCGGCGGCACTCGGCGCCGCGGTGGCCGCGGCGGATGTGGGCGGCGCTGGCTCGTCCTCCGCTACCGACAGGAGCGCGCTCTCGAGCCTGCGGGCTTCGGTGTCGGCAAGCGACTCGATGCCCGGGACAGTCATCGGCCGTGCCATCAGATAGCCCTGGCCAAGGCCGCAGCCCATGGCCCGGAGCAACTCCAGCTGCTCGGGCCGCTCGATGCCCTCGGCCACGATCTCGATGCCGAGGTCGTGGCCGACCTGCACGATGGTCCTGGTCAGCATGGCGAGCGTGCCGTCGATGCCGAGGCCAGCCACGAACGACGGGTCGATCTTGATGATGTCGACCGGTAGCTGCCGCAGGTACGCCAGCGACGCGTAGCCGGTGCCGAAGTCATCAATCGCCAGCCGGACGCCGAGCTGACGCAGCCGGGCCAGGCCGACCAGCACTGGCTCGCCGATCTCGATCAGCACCCGCTCCGTCACTTCCAGGGTGAGAGCCGATCGCGACAGGCCAGCTTCGTCCAGCGTGGTCAGTACCATCTCGGCGAAGCCGGGTGCGCTCACCTGGCGCAGCGAGAAGTTCACAGACAGGCCGACCAGCCAGCCGCCCTGGCGCCAGGCGGCTACCTGCTGACAGGCACGCACCAGGACCCACTCACCGAGCGCGACCATCAGCCCGTAGTCCTCAGCGATGGCCAGGAAGTCCGGCGCCGCCACCGCCTCGCCGTGGCGCGACCAGCGCACCAGCGCCTCCACGCTGGCCACGCGGGAGGTGCTGAGCTCGACGACGGGCTGGTACTCGATCGACAGGCTGCCGTCGTCGATCGCCGCGCGGAGGTCAGTGGCCAGTTCAAGGCGGCGAACCACATCCGCGTGCATGTGCGCGGCGAACACCTCAACCTGCGCGCCACCGGCGTCCTTGGCCCGGGCCATGGCCAGGTCCGCGTTGCGGAGCAGGTGCTCGGCTACATCCGAGTCAGCGAACGCCACCCCCACGCTGGCGGTGATGGACAGGTCCCGGCCAGCCGCCAGGAACGGCTCCGCCGCGATCGACCGGGCCAGTCGTTCCGCCAGGTCCACGATGTCCTGCGGGCTGCCGGGAGTCTCGATCAGGACGGCGAACTCGTCCCCGCCCCATCGGGCGACCGTGTCGAGCGCGGGCACTAGGCCGCGCAGCCTGCGCCCGGCCTGCGCCAGCACCAGGTCACCGGCACCGTGGCCGACCGAGTCGTTGATGGCGGTAAACCCGTCGAGATCGAGGAAGATGGCACCGGTCTGGCCGGCCAGCCGCGGCTGCTCCCTGTTCCTGGCGAGCAGGTCCTTGGTTCGTTCCTCCAGATAGGCCCGGTTGGGCAGGCCCGTCAGCCCGTCATGGAAGGTGAGCTGTGTGACCTGGCGCCGCAGCGCGACCTCGTCGCTGACGTCCTGCGCTGTGACCAGGAGCAAGTCGGGCCGACCGGCCTGGCCGTACCGGGACATCGTTGCCTGCACGTGCCGCCACGTCCCGTCCGACGCCCGGACCCGGCAAGCCAGGGTGCCGCCCGGGTCGTCGCCGCTGAGCCGAACGGCCGTGGCGACGGCGATGACGTTCCCGAGGTCATCAGGGTGGACGAGACCGCCGGCCATGCTCCCGGTCAGCTTGTCAGGCGCGTAGCCGTAGGCGGCCACCGCCTTGCTCGCATACCGGATCCGGCCGTCGGCGTCGCAGAGCACCACCACGTCGCTGGTCCGGTCAGCTAGCTGCAGGAACCGGCCGCCAGCCTCGCCGACCAGCGCCGACGCGATGCCGGCCTGACGCAGCAGTCCGGCGATACGCGCGAGCAGGGCAAGCCCGAGCACCACCCCGGTGATCAGCGAGATCGCGCCGCTGCGGCCCCAGGTCGTGGCCGCGAAGATCAGGGTAACGAGCGTGTTGAGGGCCGCGGCCGACAGCGCGATTTGGGTCGTCAGGGGTGGCGAGGCGGCGGCGAGGGCATCGGCCGCCCGCTTGCCCAGCATCGCCTGCCGGATGACGCCGCCCCGGGTGAGCGCCGTCTGGCCGACCGAGGCGGTGTCTCCCGCCGAGACCGGCCAGCGGCTAAGTGCACGGGCGGCCAATAGCATGATCGCCAAGAGCCAGGCGAGTTGCGGCCAGGTGCCGGGGTGCATGCCACTCGCGCGGGCCTGCACCGCCAGGAAATCTCCGACGCTGGCTGCGAACACGGCCAGGCAAGGCCCGAGCGCTGCCCGGCCGCCCTGCACTGCCAGCCAGAGGGCGAAACTGAGCGCGATCAGGTCGATGGCCGGGTGAACGAGATCTATGGCGAATGACCCAGGGCCGACCCCGGCGGAATTGTAGGCGTGCCGGAGCACGGCGATCCAGCCGATGCCAAACAGCGCAACCGCGAGTAGGCAGCCGTCCGCGACGCGGCCGATGACCGTGCCTGGCAGGCGGCCGCTGGCGGTGCCGGACGCCTCGGCGACGGTCGCCAGGCGCAGCAGTCCGAGGGCCACGCAGAGCATGCCGACCACGCCGAGCACGTCGCTCAGCGTCAGCTGGATCGCTGCCGGAGTTTGCGCACCAGCGGTGGCGCCCAGGACCACGAATCCGACGCCCCAGGCGGCCGCAGCTAGGGCTAGCCACCTGCAGGCAGGCTCGCCTGCGCGCGCCCGGCGGATCAGGGCGACCAGCACCACCACGGCGACTGCCGCGCCGACGGCTGGCCAGGCTGGCGAGTCCGGGCTCATTGCGGGCAGGCTGGCACGAGCGCTTGCACCGGGCGTGCGCGCACCAGACCTCCTGCCGACTGCGTCCCGTTACGACCAGACCGAGCACCTGCGGCCACCAAGCTGGCACCTGAGCCGACCCGCGCAGGGAGGTCATGCCTGCCGCTCGACGTTGAGCGCCGGGAGATTGCGACTCGCAGAGGTGCCACTGGCCCCGTCGTCAGTACTGACGTGCCGAGGCCGGACGCGTGGTCCCGCATTTCGGTAATACGTAGCGGACTTTACGGCGCTCAGGTCACGCTTCGATTGAGGAAGGGCCTAATCCCGGCGACAAACTTGGCGGCGGTCGACCACAAGCCCGTGACCTGCGGGTTTAGTACTCTCCTGTGATCACGTTCAGCAGCGGCTCACCCCTGATGTATCGGCCGGCCTGCGCCGCGACGAAGCTCAGCGCCGCGCTGATCGAGAATGGCGTGGAGGCGGCGACATGCGGCGTGATCAGGACATTCGGCGCGCTCCACAGCGGGTGTCCGGGCGGCAGCGGCTCTGGCTGCGCGACGTCCATCGCCGCCGACAAGCGACCGGCGGCCAGCTCGGCGACGAGATCGTCGGTCACGACCAGGACACCGCGGGCGGCGTTCACCAGCAACGCGCCGTCCTTCATCCGGGCCAGGAAGGCAGCATCGACCATGCCCACGGTCTGCTTGGTCACCGGCGCAAGCAGGATCACCACGTCGGCCTCGGGCAGCAGCTCCGGCAGCGCGCTCACCGGGCTGACACCATCGCGCCCAGTCCGCGCCACGCGGCTGACCTGAACCTCGAAGCCAGCCAGCCGCCGCTCGACTGCCTGGCCGATCGAGCCATAGCCGACGATCAGGACTTTCTTGCCTGCCAGGCAGTCGGTGAAGCGGAAGCTCCACCGACCGGCCGCCTGCTCGGCGCTGAAGTAAGGGAACTGCCGCAGGGCCGCGATCGTAGCGCCGATCGCCCACTCCGCAGTGCTGGCGTCGTGCACGCCGCGCGCGTTGCACAGCACAGCGCTGCCCGGCACGTGCGGCCGCACCAGATCGAAGCCTGCTGTGAGTGTCTGCACGACCGCCAGGCTGGGCAGTTGCGCCATCGCCTGCACCGACTCCGGCGACGGGAAGAACGGTGGCACGTAAAACTGCACGTCCGCCCCCGACTCGGGCAGCGGCGAACCGTCCGGCGCGACCACCTCGGCACGCACGCCGTCCAGTCCGGCCAGCGCCGCTGCCACGGGCTCCAGCGGAACCCAGACCAGTACCTCGCGCAATTAGGCCACCTCGCTCACCGTCGCTGCCGCCCCGGCAGGATACTGCCGTGCTGCCCCGTGCTGCTGTATGACGTCGCGCTGCCCTCCGTCGCCAGCGGCCTCGATCCGGGGGAACACGCGCCGTGGCTCCGGCAGCCTGCCCCCAGAGTCGCTGCATGCCTCCGCCACCTTCGCAGCGAGATCTGGCAGGAACGGCCAGAGTTCGGCGGCGAGTACCTGGCACGCGGCGACTAGGGCGCCGAGCACAGCGTCGAGTCGGGCTCCCACCGCCGAGTCGCCAGCCCGCTCCGCCCTGGCCAAGTGCCACGGCTCGGTCGCCTCAACATAGCGGTTTGCCTCGGTGACGATCTGCCAGACGGCAGCCGCGCCGGCCCGGAAGTCATAGCCGGCCAGCGCCTCCCGGACCGCGCCCGGTGCCCGCGCCACCGCGGCTCGGAGCGTCGCCGCGTCGGCCGGCCAGTCGGAACCGTGGTCGCCCGGGTGGCTCTGCGCCGCCGCCAGCCAGCGGCTCGTGCCGTGCGGATGGCTGGCGGCCCGGACGACGCCGTTCCGGTAGGAGTGCGCGATCGACACGACCCGGCTGATCAGGTTCCCAAGGCCATTGGCAAGATCCTCGTTTGCCCTGGCGACGAGCCGGTCCACAGAGAAGTCGGTATCACCGGTTCTCGGCACCTCGCGTAGCAGCCACCAGCGCAGTGCGTCCACACCGTAGGTGCCGACCAGCCCCACTGGGTCGCTGGCGCGCTGATCGGCTGGCGGTGCCGACTTACTGATCTTGCGGCCGTTCACGGTGAGGTAGTCATGGACGAAGATCTCGGTCGGTAGCGGCAAGCCGGCCGACAGCAGGATGGCCGGCCAGTAGACAGCGTGGAACCGAAGCACGCCCTTGCCGACCAGGTGCACGCGCCGGTCCGCGCCCGCCCACCAGTGCTGGTAGTCCCCGGCACCGCCGTTTGCTGCACCGCCGTTTGCTGCACCGCTGTTTGCGGCAGCGCCGTAGTTCAGCGCGGTGATGTAGTTGCCCAGCGCGTCCCACCAGACGTAGATCACCTGGCTCGGGTCGTCTGGCACGCCGATGCCCCAGCCGCGGGCCCGGGCCACAGACCGGGACACGCTGAAGTCTTCGAGGCCGCCCGCGATGAATCCGAGCACCTCATTGCGCCTGCTGGCCGGCTCGATCCGCAACCGCCCGGAGGTGATCAGCTCGGCGAGCTGATCACCATAGCGGGACAGGCGGAAGAACCAGTTCTCCTCCGACACGATTTCCGGCCGGGTGCCGTGGTCCGGGCAGATACCGTCTGTTAGCTCGGCCTCGGTGTAAAACTGCTCGCAGCCGACGCAGTACAGGCCCTGGTAGGCCTTGCGGTACAGGTCGGCGCTAGCCGCGCAGGCTCGCCAGAGGCGTTCCACACCGGGGCGGTGGCGCGGGTCGCTGCTGGTCCGGATGAAGTCGTCGATGGACAGCGACAGATGCTCGCGCAGCCCGGCAAACTCGCTGGCATTGCGGTTCACCAGGTTCCGCGTGCTGATCCCCTCCGCCTCCGCGGCCAGCACGTTCTTGAGTGAGTTGTCGTCGGTGCCGCTCTGCAGCCTGACTTCGGCACCGATCCGGCGGTAGTGCCGAGCCAGCACGTCAGCCTCGACGAGCTCGAGCGCGTGACCCACGTGCGCACGCGAGTTCACGAACGGGATGGTGGTGCTGAGATAGAGCCGGGTCATGGCAGCCTCCTGAATTAACCTCTGGCCGTCAGGGGCTCCGACCCCGCACATGAATCGAGGCCCCTGGAAGGGCCTCGTGCGGACTTGGCAGTCGTTGCAGCGTCAGATGGCCCCGGCTAGCGGGGCATCATCTCCTGATGCGCGAAGGACTGCATGCGCCCATCATACCCCGCCGGGCGCACGCCGACTTCTGCCGTTGTTCCGCCACCATTTAGGTCGCCATCACTGATCGGTAACGACCCCGGGCCACGCTCGGCTATTGGGTCAACCGTTGACCAACAAGCCGCCATTTAGTTACTATCTTTCTTAACTTTTATCCTGAATGTGACTTACTAACGAAGCAGGAGCCGGTGCCGATGTCCCGAGGATCAAGGTTCGGCGCACGTGCATGGCGGGCGGGGGCGGTCGCGGCGGGCGTGGCGGGCCTCAGCCTGTCCGCCCTGCTACCCGTCCAGTCCGCGGTCGCAGCGGCCGGGCAGTCTGGCCAGCGGTCGGGCTCCTACCTGCCAGGCAGCTCCGCCTGGCTGCCATCCACCCCAGCTAACTGGCCACTGGTCGTGGACCAGTCGCGGACGCCGACCCAGAGCATCACCTCCGGGGTAACCGAGTACTCGCAGACTCTGGACACCGTCGCCGGGCGGCAGCACACGCAGGTCCTGAACGTCGATCTGGGTAATCCCAACGTCGCGGTCCGTGCGGTCGAGGCGGACAACGAGGTCATCGACCCAGCCGACGAGACGGTCGGTTCGATGGGCACGAGGACAGGCGCGGTCGCCGGCATCAACGGCGGCTACTTCGACATCAACGCCACCGGACAGCCCACCGGCGGAGTCGTGGTCGACGGGCAGGTGCTGAAGAGCCCGCCAGTCGGATATGACGCTGAGCTGTCCGTCCTGGCGAACGGGACCATGTCGATCGGGCCGGAGAACTTCAGCGGGACCATCACCGACGGCAGCGCGAGTGATCCGCTGACCTCGGTCAACATTCCCAGTGACGCGGCGGCCGGCAAGATCACTGAGATCACGCCCGCACTGGCGGCTTCCGCGCAGTCGCTGAGCGCGGCGGCGACCGTGGTGACCGGAACCGTGGCCGGCGCACCCGGCGGCGCGCAGACGCTGACCGTGACCGCCGTTCAGACCGGCGTGAAGTCGCTGACGATCCCGGCCGCAGGCATGGCCGACCTGGTCGGCAGCGGCGCCGGCGGCACCTGGCTGTCCGGCGACCTCAACGTCGGCGACCAGGTCTCCATTGGTGCCGGGTTCAGCCCCGACAGCGGCGTGCGGCAGCTCATCACCGGTGCCACCCAGCTGATCAAGGACGGCCAGGCTTACACCGACCCAACCGGCCAGCCGCCATCCGGCGTCAACCCGGAGACCGCGGTCGGGATCAGCAAAGACGGCAAGCACGCGATGTTGGTGACGCTGGACGGCCGGCTTGGCGAGTCGGTGGCCGTCGGCGTCTCGCCTGCCGAGGTGACCGGCTACCTGCTCGCACACGGTGCCTACAGTGCGATCCTGCTGGACGGCGGCGGCTCGACCGAGATGGACGCACGGATGCCAGGCACGAGCGGCTTGTCTGTCCTCAACACGCCATCCGACGGCGATGAGCGCCCAGTGGCGGACGGACTGTTCGTGTACACGAATGCCACGGCGCCCGGCCCCGCGACCGAGGTCGTCGCCAACGGCGGCGCCCCGGTCGTGACCGTGCCTGGCGCGACTATCCCGGTGAACATCTACGCGACCGACCGCCTGGCCAACCCGGCAAGCGGCACGATCAGCGCGACCGTCGAGCCGCCATCGCTCGGTAGCTGGACGGGTGGCCAGTTCACCGCGGCGCGGGCCGGCACCGGAATTATCCGGGCGAGCGATGGCAACGCCCATACGGTGGAGCCGATCAACGTGGTGACCAAGCTGTCGTCACTGACGGTTTCGCCCGACGAGCCGAACCTGGAGAACGGGCAGACCCAGCAATTCACGCTATCTGGTACTGACACGTCCGGCGCCGCCGTGCAGATCCCGGCGCAGGCCGCCACCTGGTCCGTTGCCGACTCGAGCCTGGGCACGGTCTCGGCTGGCGGGCTGTTCACTGCGGCCAACGACGGGGGCGGCCTGACGAATGTGACGGCCACGGTGGCCGGGACCGGCGCGTCGGCATCGGTTGCGGTCGGCAGTGACGCGGTGGTTGCCGATTCGATGACGGACGTGGGCAACTGGGGACTGAATCTGACCAACGGCTCCAAGGCCACGCTGTCTGAGTCCACGAGCGAGCTCGCGCAGCCGGGTGACAGCGGGTCGATGGACGTGCATTACACGATCCCGCAAGCCAGCGGCGTGTCGCAGGTCGTGTTCTCCCCCACCGGCAGCAACAACGTCACTATCGGCGACAACGCAGCCGGCCAAGCGCCGACCGCGGTCGGCGTGTGGATCAAGGGCATCGGCGGCACACCGGGCACACCGCTGGCGAAGGGCGAGCTGACGTTCGCCGAGGCCTGGCTGGACGTTAACGGCCAAGAGGACGTGTTCTATCCGACCACCGTCACCTACAACGGCTGGCAGCTCATCACGGCCACCCTGCCGGCCGGCACCGACTTCCCCGTCAGCCTGGACTTCCTCGACTTCCTGGTGATCAATCCCGCAAGCACACTCAGCGGTGACATCTACGTGGCCGACCTTGAGGGGCTCTACTCGCCTCGCGTCCCGGCCACGCCGACCTACACCGCGATCCCCAAGAACCCGTCCTGGCTACAGTTCAAGGAGAATTCCAGCGACTTCAGCCCGGGCGGCAGCACGATCCTGACCGGCGACGACGCGCACCTGCTGGCCGACGACCCCGGCTCAGCGTCGGCGAACGTGATCGCGGCGATCGGGAGCCGGATACCGACCCTCGCACCGCAGGCGCAGCCGGATGTAGTCCAGGCGATGGGCGACATGTCCGACGACGGCCTGCTGCCGGACCTGCAATTTGCCAAGAGTGAGATCGCCAGCCTCGGACTGCCATATCACGACGCCGTCGGCAACCACGAGATCACTCAGGGCGGCAACTTGGAGAACGGAAACTTTGCCCAGGTGTTCGGCGACACTCACTACGCCTACACCGACGGCGGCGCCAACGTGATCATCACCGACAGCGCGAACGGCGGGCTGCTGGCGTCCGACCCGTACCAGGTCCCCGACGATGAGCAGTACACCTGGCTGGTGCAGCAACTGTCCGACAACACCTCGCCGGTCGTCGTCGTCGCCACGCACATGCCGGCCTATGACCCGCACCCGATCGCGAACAGCCAGTTCGCCGACCGGTGGGAGGCGCAGATGTACATGCAGCTGGTGGCGAACTACCAGCGGACACATCCGCAAACTCATGTCGTCATGCTGTACGGGCACGCCCGCGGCTTCGCCGAGCAGATTCTGAACCCGGAAGGCCAGCCGGTCGGGCCGGACCAGGGCATACCCCAGCTCACCGTCGCCGACTTGGGCGTGCCCGCGTACGCACCGTCAGACGAGGGCGGCTTCTACAACTTCGGCCTGCTGCATGTCACCAAGAACGGCGACCTGCAGTTCAGCGTCGAGCCGGTGCTGTCCGCCATCACCGTCACGGCACCGAGCCCGACCCTGGCCGCCGGCGCGACGGAGACGGTCACCGCGACCGGAACCAACGTGGGCGGTGACGATGAGCCCGCGCTGACCCTGCCGATCACCGATCCCGCCTCGCATGTGTGGAGCTCGAGCAATCCCGCGGTCGCGTCAGTGGACGTCGATGGCGGCCTCGTCACCGCACACCGGCCTGGTACTGCCAGCATCTCGGTCGAGAGCGGCGGCATCACTTCCTCGGTCACGATCACGGTGACGGCCTAGCTGCACCACATGGGGAAATCGGGCACCGGCAGACGACAGCACAGGCAGACAACAGCACCGCGGACGACAGCACAGGCAGACGACAGCACAGGCAGACGACAGCACAGGCGGGCTACAGCGCCGCCCGGACTACAGCGCCGCCCGGACTACAGCGTGGCCGAGCGCGAGCTGCCGCCGAGCTGCGGCATGAGCATCGGTTTCGAACGCGGTTGCGCCTGTGCTGGCCCGGCCTGATCCAGATGATTGGTCAGCGCGTTGGTCATCGTGCGGATCGCATAGACGGCGACGAACAGCGCGCCGACGCCGAGCGCAACCCACAGCGTGACGCGCGCAGGCACGCTCGGCGCGGTCTTGTCCACGTACAGTGCGAAGGCCGCAACCTCGCCGCCGACCGCGAACACCGTAGCCGCGCCTGCGAGCAGGAACCCGCTCACCCGCCCGGTCACCGGCGCGTCCTCGTCGCACGCCACGCCGAGCGAAGCGTAGATGATCGGGGCGAGCGCAGCAGCGCCAGCGAAGATCAGGAACAGCACGCCGACGGAGGTGTTGGCGGTGGAGGTAATGAGCGGTGCTACCGGACTACCAACGGCCGCCCAGGTCACGGCGAGCAGACCGGTAATCGCGGCGGTGTTGGTCACCCAGCTGTCGCTCGGCGTCCACGCTGCCCCGGCGTGCACGTGCCGCCCCGGCCCAGGCCGGCCACCTACCAGCCAGGACCACGCGACCACGACCAGCGCAGCCCCGGACCCTGCGATCACCGGATAGGCAAGGTCCCAGCCGCCGAGCGTCGCCGTCGCCGGCCCTGTCTGGAGGAACATGGCGACATAACTATCACAGCCCCGGTCAATTAGGTCAGACGCTGCAGGATGAGCTCGCGGGCGCGGCCAGCATCGGCCTGACCGCGGGTGGCCTTCATGACAGCGCCGACGAGCGCACCAGCGGCGTTGAGTTTCCCGTCCCGGATCTTCGCGGCCACCTCCGGGTTGGCGGCGATGGCCGCGTCAACTGCCTCGGCAAGCGTGCTGTCGTCGCTGATCACCGCCAGACCCCGGGCGGTCACGACATCGTCGGGCGAGCCCTCGCCGGCCAGCACGCCCTCCAGCACCTGTCGCGCGAGCTGGTCATTCAGGGCGCCGGTGACAACTAGCGAGCTCACCCGCGCGACCTGCTCGGGCGTTATGTTCAGGTCGGTCAGCTCGGTGCCGGTCTCATTCGCGTGCCTGGCGAGGTCGCCGAGCCACCACTTCCGGGCGTCGGCAGCCGAAGCGCCAGCCGCGACGGTCGCCTCGACCAGTTCGAGTGCGCCAGCGTTCCGCAGCGCCGCAAGGTCTGAGTCGGTCAGTCCCCACTCGGTCTGGAGCCGAGCCAGGCGGGCCGCCGGCAGTTCCGGCAAGCTGGCCCGAATGTCTTCCACCCAGGACTCCGGCGGTGCGACCGGCACCAGGTCGGGTTCGGGGAAGTAGCGGTAGTCCTGCGCCTCTTCCTTGCTGCGGCCCGCGGTCGTCGTGCCCTTGTCCTCGTGGAAGTGCCGCGTCTCCTGGATTACCCGGCCGGCCGCATCCAGCACGCCGGCCTGGCGCTCGATTTCGAACTTGACCGCACGCTCGACCGAGCGCAGCGAGTTGACGTTCTTGGTCTCTGTCCTCGTGCCCCACTCGGCACCGTGCGGCGCGATAGAGGTGTTGACGTCGCAACGCAGCGAGCCCTCCTCCATCCGCACGTCGGACACCTGGAGGGCGCGCAGCAGGTCGCGCAGTTCGGTCACATAGGCGCGTGCCACCACCGGAGCGAGCTCGCCTGTACCGGGTACCGGCTTGGTGACCACCTCGACCAGCGGGATGCCGGCCCGGTTGTAGTCGACCAGCGAGTACTCCGCGCCGTGAATTCGCCCTGTCGCGCCGCCCATGTGCAGCGACTTGCCGGTGTCCTCCTCTAGATGCACGCGCTCGATGCCGACCCGATAGGTCTCCCCCTCCACTGCCACGTCCAGCCACCCGTCGGTGCAGAGCGGCTCGTCGTACTGGGAGATCTGGAAGTTCTTCGGCATGTCCGGGTAGAAGTAGTTCTTCCGCGCGAACCGGCACCAGGAGGCAATCGAGCAGTGCAGTGCGAGCCCAATACGGATCGTGTACTCAATCGCGGTCCGGTTGGCGACCGGCAGCGAACCGGGCAGGCCAAGGCAGACCGGACAGACAGCCGAATTCGGCGGCAGGCCGAACGTGGTCGGGCATCCGCAGAACATCTTCGTCGCAGTGCCGAGTTCGACGTGCGTCTCCAGCCCGATCAACGGCTCGTACCTGGCCACCGCCTCGTCATACGGCACGAGCTGCGCACTCATCGTGGTCACGACGTGAGTCCCTTCGCCTTCGACAGCAGGGGGCTGCCCCAGCGCTGCTCCAGCGCCGCCTCGACCGCCGCGCCGACCCGGTACACGCGGTCGTCGGCAAGTGGTGGCGCCATGATCTGAAGACCCACCGGAAGTCCGTCCTCGGGCGCGAGACCACAGGGAATGGAGATGGCAACGTTCCCGGCAAGGTCAGAGGGAATCGTGCAGAGGTCAGCCAGGTACATCGCCATCGGATCATCGGCGCGCTCGCCGATCGGGAACGCCGTCGTCGGCGTGGTCGGCGAAATCAGCACATCCACCTGCTCGAAGGCGGCATCGAAGTCCCGGCAGATGAGAGTCCGCACCTGCTGGGCCTTGCCGTAATAGGCGTCGTAGTAGCCGCTGGACAGGGCGTAGGTGCCGAGCATGATGCGGCGCTTGACCTCAGCGCCGAACCCCTCGGCTCGGGTGAGCGACATCACCTCGTCGGCGCTACGCGTGCCATCGTCGCCCACCCGCAGTCCATAACGCATCGCGTCAAAGCGCGCCAGGTTGGACGAGCACTCACTGGGCGCGATCAGGTAGTACACCGGCAGCGCGTACGTGAAGTGCGGGCACGACACCTCGAACACCTTGGCGCCGAGCGACTCCAGCAGTTCCACTGCCTCGCTGAAGCGCCTGAGTACGCCTGGCTGGTAGCCCTCGCCGGCAAACTCCGCGACCACGCCGACGCGCAGGCCACTCACATCGGCCTGCCGGGCGGCGGCCACCACCGGCGGGACGGGCGCATCCACGGAGGTGGAGTCGAGCGGATCGTGCCCCGACATCGCCTCGTGCAGGAGCGCGGCGTCCAGCACCGTGCGAGCCAGCGGGCCCGGGGTGTCCAGCGAGGACGCGAAGGCCACGACCCCGTACCGGGATGAGCCGCCATAGGTCGGCTTGGTACCGACGATGCCGCAGACGGCGGCCGGCTGACGGATCGAGCCGCCCGTGTCGGTGCCGATCGCGAGCGGCGCCTCGTACGCGGCGACGGCCGCCGAGGACCCGCCGGACGAACCGCCCGGGACGCGGCTGAGGTCCCACGGGTTCCGCGTCGTCCCGTAGGCAGAGTTCTCCGTCGAGGACCCCATGGCAAATTCGTCCATGTTGGTCTTGCCGAGAATGATGACCCCGGCATCGCGCAGCCGCCGAGTCACGGTCGCGTCGTAGGGCGGCCGCCAGCCCTGCAGGATGCGCGATCCGCAGGTTGTCGGCATGTCGCGGGTGGTGAACACGTCCTTGAGCGCAAGTGGCACTCCGGCCAGGGGCCCGAGCGGCTGACCGGACGCGCGCCGGCGGTCGACATCTTCCGCGGCAGCGAGGGCGCCCTCCCCGGCCACATGGAGGAACGCGTGCACGTCGCCGTCCGCGGCCACGATCCGGTTCAGGTGGGCCTGCGTCACCTCAACCGCCGAGACATCGCCCGCCGCAACCGCGGCCGCAATCTGCGCGGCCGTCATGTGCGTCAGCTCGGTCATGGCTCCTCCGTCAGGATGCGCGGCACGCGGAACCTCGCCTGCTCGGTGGCCGGCGCGCCGGCCAGCGCTTGCTCTGGGGTCAGCTGCAGCTGCGGCACGATCACGTCGTCCCGGAACACGTTGACCACCGGTACCGCGTGCGTCATCGGCGGGATGCCCTCGGCCGCGACCTCCTGGACCCGGGCGACTGCCCCGATGATCTGGTCAAGCTGGCCGGCGAAGTGATCAAGCTCGGCGTCGGTCAGGGCGAGCCTGGACAGCCGCGCCAGGTGCGCCACCTCGTCCCTGGTGATTGCCATGTGCGTCATCCTATGGGGCGCGTATTGGCCGGGCCGAGCGCATTACCAGCGGACCGCCTGGCCAGCCGAGCCGCCTGATCAGCCCGGTCAGGCGATCAGCGCCGCCAGCCGGCCGGCGGCACTTCCACAGGACCCGGCGACATGACGCCAAATCCGGCCCCGCGCCCGTCGCCGCCGCGGATCAGCGTGGCGGATTTGGCGGGAGCAGCAGCCCGGGCAGCGTCAGCCGCAGTGGCCGTGCTCGTCGGCCCGAGCGGGCCAGCGACGCGGGCGGCGGCGTGCTCGGTGAGCCAGGCGGTGACCGAGACCGCGTTCATGGGCTTGGCGAAGTGGAACCCCTGGCCCGCCACGCAGCCCATGGCCAGCAGCGCCGCCGCCACCTCCGCTGACTCGACGCCCTCAGCGACCGAGCGAATGCCAAGCGCGGCGGCCAGGTCCACGATCGATTTGACTACCACCTCGTCATCCGGCGACCGCAGCAGCCTGCCCACGAACGAGGCGTCCACCTTTACCTCGCTGACCGGCAGCCGCTTCAGCCGGACCAGAGAGGAATAGACAGTGCCGAAGTCATCCAGACTGACGCCCACGCCGAGCTCCCCCAGCGCCTCGGCGGTGGCGACCGCGTGCGCAGGTTCGCTGGCCAGCACGCGCTCGTCGATCTCCACCAGCACCGCATCCGGCGGCAGGTGGTGCCGGCCCAGGCACTGGTCCACCATGTCGGCGAGGCCAGCGTCCATCAGGTCGCGGCCGGAGAGGTTGAGCGACACCTGCAAGTTCAGGCCGGCCTGGCGCCACAGCGCCGCCTGCGCCAGCCCGGTTTCCAGCACAAAGGCGGTGACCTCGCGCATGAGATAGGACTGCTGCACAACCGGGATGAAGTCGGCCGGGGTGATCATGCCACGGACCGGATGCCGCCACCGAACGAGCGCCTCCACGCCGATCACCGACCGGTCGGCTAGGTAGACCTTGGGCTGATAGTGCAGTTCCAGCTCGCCTCGGTCCAGGCCCCGGCGCAACTCGCCGAACAGCGCAAGCCGGGCCGGCGAGTTCCGGTCCAGGTCAGCCTGGTAGCGCTCGGAACCGCTGCGCCGCTGCTTGGCCAGGTACATCGCCATGTCGGCGCGTTGCACCAGCAATTCATCGCCGGTCGCATCGTCGGGGAAGATCGCGATGCCGATGCTCACCTCGATGACAAACGACATGCCTTCCAGCCGGATCGGCTCGGCGACCGCCGCCCGCAGCCGGGCCGCTACCTCCCGGGCGACAGACGCGTCCTTCACGGCCGGCAGCAACACCGCGAATTCATCTCCGCCGAGCCGCGCGACCAGGTCTCCGGGCCGGATGCTGTGCGTCAGCCGGTGGGCGACCAGACGCAGCAGCCGGTCGCCGACCGCATGGCCGAGGGTGTCGTTGACCTCCTTCAGGCCGCGGTCGAGGTCGAGTAGCAGGAAGCCGACCTTGGTGCCGGACGCAGCCGCCTGCGCCAGGGTCGTGTCCAGCCTGCGCATTAGCAGCTTGCGGTTGGCCAGCCCGGTCAGCTCGTCGTGGTGCGCCTGGTGCTCGCGCTGCACGGACATGGCCGCGTTGATGTGGAATGCCACCAGCGGAAAGGCGGACAGCAGCAGCAGCCACACCGAGCTGGTGGCGATGATCACGGCAACCAGCGGCGCGACGGCATACAGAGTCAGGGCCGTGAAGCCCTGGTAGGGCAGATTCCTGACCAAGGTCCGGCCGACCGGCTCCCGGGCATGCAGCGCAACGGCCGTGGAGATCAGCACGTGCATCACGACGAAGCTCGCCGCTCCGGCCAGCAGGATTTGCCCGAGGTCCTGGCCGGTCACCATCAGGAGGTGCTTCGGTGAGCGATGCACGCCGGTGAAATGCAAGACCAGGCCGGCCGCGTACATGGACAGCGCAGCCGCGGCAGCGTTGAAGGCGGCGCGATGCGGCGCATTCCGCCGGAAGAGGTACGTGAGCAGCACGGTCGTCGCCGCCAGCAGGATGCCAGCGGACGCGCCCCAGGCGATCAGCGCGCCAAAGGCGAAGCACCGCGAGGCGCGCGGCGCCTCCGAGGAGCTGCGGCCGGGCGTGAGGATGGGCCACAGCTCACCGAGCATGACGAGGGCGGCCAGCAGCCAGAACATCGGATGGCCGAAGAGCGTCGCCATCATGCTGAGATGATCGATGGCCAGGCCGAACGCTGCGGCGCCGCAGAGCGTGACCGCAGTCATATGTATCCAGAGCGGCGAGCCGACGCGCGGGCCGATGTCCCTGGTATCGGTCGGGTCCCTCATGACTCCTCGTCGGCCGGCCGTCGCAGAGTGTGTAGCACTCGGCGCTTTCCGTGAATCCTACGGCAAAAAGCACACTTCCCGAAGCCAATTGCGTACTATCTGTGACGGGTCGCGATCCGCTGCCGCACAGCGGGCATGGGCGCAGTAACCGCAGGTCAGCCTGGCCCTGATAACCCATAAAGACCGGGAACGGCGTCGCACCGCCGCCCCGGCCGCCCATCCCGCTCGCATCCCGCCCGCCTGGGCGGCGGTCGACCGCACTACAGCGCTCTGGCGCGCGTCAGCCAGCGCCAGCGGCGGCTGCCCGGGCGGCTTCGGGGCCGTCCGACAGAAGCACGGTGAGACCCTGCTCGTCCAGCACCGGCACGCCAAGCGACTCGGCCTTGTCCAGCTTCGAGCCGGGGTTCTGGCCAGCCACGACGAAGCCCGTCTTCTTCGACACTGACCCGGACACCTTGCCGCCCCGGGTCTCCACGGCCTCGGCTGCTTCGTCCCGGGTGTAGCCGTCCAGCGTGCCGGTCAGCACCACGGTCACGCCGGCCAGCGGGCCGGACGCGGCGCTCTGCGGCGCTACCGACTCCCCGCGCGGCGGCGGCACGAAGCCTTCGGTGGCCAGGTCCACACCCGCATCCCGCCACTTCGCCACGATCGCCTGATGCCAGTCGACCTCGAACCAGTCCTTGATCGACCGCGCGATGGTCGGCCCGACGTCGTCGACGGTGATGAGCTCCGCATCGGGCGCGGCGCCGATCGCGTCTATGGACCCGAAGGCAGCCGCCAGCGCTCGCGCCGCTGTCGGCCCCACGTGCCGGATCGACAGTGCGACGAGGATCCGCCACAACGGCCGGTGCCGCGCCTCCTCCAGGTTGACGAGCAGCCGGGTGGCGTTCGCGGTCAGTGTTCCGGCCTTGGTCACGAAGAACGGGACCGTCGCCAGCCGCTCCGCGGTAAGACCGAAGAGGTCGCCCTCGTCTTGGACCAGCCCCGAGTCGAGCAGGGCCACCGCCGCCTCATACCCGAGGACCTCGATGTCCAGCGCT
Organism: Streptosporangiaceae bacterium; assembly: GCA_036495585.1. Taxonomy (GTDB): domain Bacteria; phylum Actinomycetota; class Actinomycetes; order Streptosporangiales; family Streptosporangiaceae; genus JAJYUU01. The sequence goes on along the minus strand of DASXMP010000075.1, from coordinate 18,163 downwards.
CCCCGGCCAGCCAGGTGGAACAGGCGCTCGCGCAGTTGCGCAGCACACGACCGGGCGTTCGGGCAGCGCCAGTCGACCCCACCCTCCTCCCGGGCCAGCGCGGTACCGCAGACCGGGCAGTGCGTCGGGAACTCGAACTCCTGCTCGTCCCCGGTGCGCAGGTCTGCGACGGGCCCGACGACCTCTGGGATCACATCGCCAGCCTTACGCAGCACCACCATGTCGCCGATCAGCACGCCCTTGCGCTTGATCTCGTCCGCGTTGTGCAACGTGGCATTGGCCACCGTGGATCCGCTGACCTTGACCGGCTCCATCACGGCGAATGGCGTCACCCGGCCGGTCCGGCCGACGTTGACCTCGATGCGCAGCAGTCGGGTGTTGACCTCCTCGGGCGGGTACTTGTAGGCGATCGCCCACCGTGGCGCCCGGCTGGTCGAGCCGAGCGTCCGCTGCACCTCGAGGGTGTCGATCTTCACCACCACGCCGTCGATCTCGTACGGCGGGTCGTGCCGGTGCTCGTGGTAGCGGTCGATGTACTGACGGAGGCCTGCGACCTCCGGCACCACCTCATACAGGTCGCTGACCGGCAGGCCCCAGCCGCGTAGCCGCTCGTACCAGCCCGATTGAGTCTGGGGCTGGTCAGCCAGGCCGTCGACCCGGCCGACGCCGTGCAGGATCAGGCCGAGTGCCCGGGACGCCGTGATCCGCGGGTCCTTCTGCCGTAGCGAGCCGGCGGCGGAGTTCCGGGGATTGGCAAATGGCGGCTTGCCCGCCTCGGTAAGCCGTACGTTCAGTTCCTCGAAGGCGGCCACCGGCAGGAATACCTCGCCGCGGACTTCGAGCACGTCCGGCCAGCCCGAGCCGGACAGCCTGTTCGGCACCGCCGCGATGGTCTTGACGTTGGGGGTGACGTCCTCGCCGGTGACCCCGTCGCCGCGGGTGGCGGCCCGCTGCAGACGGCCCTTGCGGTAGGTGAGGTCGACCGCCAGGCCGTCGATCTTCAGCTCGCAGACGAACGGGCCGGTCCCGCCGAGCCGCAGCGCCCGCGCGATCCACCCGTCCAGCCCCTCTGGCGAGAACACGTTGTCCAGGCTCTCCAGCGGCTGCAGGTGCTGGACCGGCGTGAACTCGGTCGAGATCGTCCCACCGACGTGCTGACTTGGCGAGTCCGGCGTGCGGAGCTCGGGGATCTGATCCTCGATGCTCTGCAGCTCGCGCATCTTCGTGTCGTAGTCGACGTCGGAGATCAGCGGCGAGTCGAGCACGAAATACCGGTATTGGGCTTCCAGTAGCTCGGCGGCCAGCTCGGCATGCCGCTCCCGGGGATCTTGCTGCGCCATCAGGCCTCCTGGTCAGCTCGGCTCGATCAGCTCAGGCACGATCCGCGCCGCCTCCCGGCAATGCGCGAGCGCAGCCCTGGCCGCCGCGGGAGATACGCCGGCCAGGCCGCAAGCTGGCGTGACGACCACCTGGGCCGCAAGCGCGCCCGGGGCCAGCCCAGTGCGCCGCCAGAGCGTGATCACCTTCTCCGCCGTTTGCCGCGGCGTCGGCTCAGGACTGGTGGTCAGGCTGGCGGCGCTTGTCGTCGGCAGTGCGCCGGCAAAGATCGCGATCCCGGCCTCGGCTGCCTCCGCGACCAGATCGGTGTCCCTGGCCCGCAGGCAGGCAAGGTCGAAGCTGATGGCATTCGCGCCGGCCCTGCTCAGGTCACCGAACGGGACTGGATGGCCGCAGCAGTGCACCACCGTGAACGCCTGGGCTGCGGTGAGCACGGTGCCTAGGCCCTGACTCGCGACGGCCTGGTCGATGGCGGCGACGAGATTGAGTCCACTGGCGGTCGGCACGCGCCCGGCCAGCGCGGCCGGCAGCGACGGCTCGTCGACCTGGACGACAAGGTTGGCTCCCGGTACCCGCTTGCGCACGTCAGCGGCATGTCCGGCGACCCCCTCGGCCAGCGAGGAAGTGAGGTCGGCGACGGCGCCCGGATCAGCGAGGGCGGGGTTGACTGACCGGCTCAGCTCCAGCGAGGCCGCCAGCGTCCAGGGCCCGCAGACTGCGACCTTCAGTGGCCCGGTGTAACCGTCGGCCACCTCCTCCAGCGCATCAAGATCGGCCGACCAGAAGCCGGCCGCTCGCGCGAGGTCCTTCCCCGGTCGTTCGGCCAGCTTCCAGCCCCCGGCGGTGGCCTGGACCGGCATGTCGATGAGCAGCGCGGCGGTCCGGCCGATCAGGTCGGCGCCCGGACCACGGTCTGGCAGCTCGGGCAGGTGCGGCAGGCCGGGCAGCTCGCCGAAGACAACCCGGCAGGACTCGACCGGATCGCCACCGGGCATCGAGCCGATCCCGGTGGCGCTCCCGCCTGGCCACGGGTATTGCCTCTGCTCAGCCATGCTTCAAAGCCTAGTGCCGGCAAGTGACACCCGGCCCGCCGTCCGCACCTCGGACCTGGCCCCTCTCACCCCTCGATCAGGCCGAGACGCACAAAATGTTCCCGGATGAATGCCTCTGGATCGTCCCAGTTGTACTGCCGGACGTCGAGGCCTTCGATCACGATGGCATCGGACCGGTCGGCGGCCGGACGGTTCACCGGACCGAAGCCGGAGTTCTGCACCTCATCGCGCCGCGCAGATCCGTCCCAGACCAGGAACGCCAGCTTCCGCAGCACGCTTGGATGGGCGAGGCCGTAGATGACGCGCGGCATGTTCAGGTCCTCGTGCACTTCTTTCGCGGTGACCTGGAGCGAGGAGCCGAATTGGCGTACCCCGTCCTCCGGGCCGGCGGAGATGTCCACGACGACCTCGACCGCGTAGCCGAGCCCGGTCAGAGCTTCGGCGAGTGCGGCAATCGCAATCCCGCGCCGGACGATCGTGCCCGTTGCAATGGCTGCGGAGAAGCACGCGGAGCTGATGAGCGTGACAGCGAGGCCGTCCTTGAGGACCGGCTGCAATGGCCAGTCGATCATGCACTCGGGCTCGCCCGAGTAATACCGGCCGATGTCCACCACGTCGCCGGTCACGTCATAGTGCAGCGCAGGCAGCGAGTCCTCGACCGTCGTCGCGGCAGCCTTGATCGCCCGGTCGGAGACCTCGAGCGAGCGGGCGACCATGTCCTGCCAGCCGTGCTCGACGAGATCGGCCAGGTCCAGGAAGGACACGCCGCCGCTCCAGTCATCCGCCCGGTCGTAGCTGGTGTCCTTGAGCGCCGCCCGGACGCGACTGGCCTCGGCGTAGAACGCCTGCATGGACGGAAATGTCAGCCGGTAACCACCGGCGGGATCGGCACGCTTGCCGTCGCGGCGCAGGCTGGCGGCACCGATCGGCAGCGTATTGCCATCGCTGACCACCACCGCTTGCGGAACGAAGGACATCGGACGCCTTTGTCCCCGGTCAGGTGGTCAGCGGCGGGATCCGCACCCGGTGGGTGAGCGCCTCCCAGTCGGCCGCGGCCATGCCACGAGACAAGCGACCATAGACGATCTCGTCCTGGTCGAACCCAGCCATTGCCATCTCGCAGATGCCAGTCATCGCACGGATGCCGTAGTCGACCGCGATGTTCAGCTCGCGCGCGGCCTTGCGCAGGTCGCGGCACACGGATTTGGCGTTTCCTTTGACCCGGGCCGGAGCGTCAAGCCCGGCCACGATCGCGTCCTCCACCTTCTCGTCGTACTCGATCTCGACCAGCTCGAACCGGTCGGTCGACGCATCGTCGATCCTCGAGCGTCCGACGTACTGCTTGTCCGCGCCTTTGCCGACCGTGTTCGCCGCGGCGACGATGACTCCGCCGTCACCGAGCGGTGTCGGGACAAGATTTCCTGCACTGTCCAGTTCGCCGGTCGGGAACTGGATGAAGCGACGGGAGAAGCCGTCGTTCAGGATCGGAGACACCTGCGGGTGCAGGGTGTCGAACTCGTCCATGAGGATGACGTAGCCGCGCCGCCAGGCGACATGGAATGGCGACTCGTGATAGCCGTCCGCAGCCATGTAGCCGAGGATGTCGGCCTTGGTGGTGCCCACGGAACAGGTGAAGACGAGGACCGGCCGATCCAGCGCCTGTGCCAGCTGGCTGGCGATGGTGCTCTTGCCGGATCCCTTGGGACCGATGAGGAGCACGTTGCGGCCGCGGTTGACCAGCGCGAGGAGCTTGCGGAACTTGCGGTGTACATTGGCGATCTTGACCGGCGGGACCTCGCGGCGCGGCTGGACCAGCACGCTCTGCGGCACCGTCAGCTCGGCGATCCGCTGGTCAACGGCGGCCAGCACGCGCTCTTCCAGCGCCTCGACGTCCACCGATGGCGTACCGAGCGCACGCCGCAGCGCCTCCAGCGCTGCGTCGGCGGACACCTGATCCGGATCGGCAGCTAATGAGGTCTCGGCAGCTAATGAGGTCATGGCAGCTAATGAGGTCATGGCAGCTGATGAGGTCATGGTGTGATTCACGGGCTTAGTTGCGCCTCCACTCGCGGGTGTTTCTGCCACCCTGCTGGCGTGCCGCCGGACGGTCAGCCGCACGGCTCATAGTGGCGCTCAGGCCGGGGCCCTTCGAGTTCGTCGCGCGGCGGCTCCGGCCAGGTCTTGCGCACGTAAAGGCCAACGACGCGGCGGGCGAGGCAGGACGCTGGACCCGGCGCTGAGGTCCGGGTCATGGTCATCTTGTCCTCTTCCCGGTGGATGCCAACGATGGCCACGACGAACACGACCGCGAGCACGAGCGCGACCGCGAGTACTACGACGATGACAATGACGAGTGCCGTAACTGAGTGCATGGCGGGGCTCCCGTTCCGACCGAGCACCAATTCGATGAGCAGGCCGGCCGAGCTGACTGCACGCAGTGCTGGCTGCGTGCAGGAACCGTCGGCGGCGGGCGGGAAAGCGCGATCGCGGTGGCCCGGGGCGACTCTGGCAGGCTGACCGCGGGGCATCTGCACCCCGCGGCGTTTGCAGCCTGGCGCCCGATTTTGCCGGCCCTGGCCGTCGCGAGGACAGATCTGTGGCCCTGATTCGGCTATGAGTCAGGGAAGCAAGTGTCGGACGACCGGGCCCCCATGCTCATCCCAGTTGAGCCTACAGTCCTAGTCATCCCTACATTTGGGATCCTGGCACCATGGTGACATGCGGCCACGCAATGTGCAATGGGCAATTGCCTGAGCATTTGGGATTGCTAGGGTGATCCTCGTCAGTCCTACATGTTGATTTGTTGGGATGGCTGGGCCATGCCTGATCCTCTGTACCGCCAGATAGCCGATGACCTGCAGCGCCAGATCGAGGACGGCGAGCTCGGGCCCGGCGCTCAGCTGCCGACCGAGCTGGAACTCAGAGAGCAGTACGGTGCGTCCCGCAACACCGTCCGAGACGCGGTGCGCTGGCTGACCACGCGTGGCCTGGTCCAGACCCTGGCGGGCCAGGGCACCTTCGTAGTCCGGGCACCCGAGCCCTTCGTGACCACACTGTCGGCCGATCCCGAGACGGGTCTCGGCGGCGGCGAGGGCGAGGCCTACAAGACCGAGGTCCAGGCCCAGGGCCGGAATCCGTCCGCACGCGAGCCCAGGGTCGAGATCCAGCTAGCGGATGGGGTCGTCGCCGACGAACTGCAGGTTCCGCGCCATTCGCTGGTGGTCAGCAGGTACCAGCAGCGATTCATCGACGGCACGGCCTATTCGCTGCAGACCTCGTACTACCCGATGGGGCTCGTCGAAGCCGGCGCGGTACGGCTGCGCGAGGCGACGTCCATCGAGCCGGGGACTGTCAACTACCTCCAGGAGGCACTCGGCCTCAGCCAGTCCGGCTATCGCGACATGATCACCGTGCGGGTTGCCGACGCTGCGGAGACGGCCTTCTTCCGGCTGCCGGACAGCGGGCAGGTGTCGGTGTTCGAGACCTTCCGTACCGCACTCGACGGCGACGCCAGGCCATTCCGGCTGACGGTGAGCGTGTTCGCTGCCGACCGGAATCAGTTCGCCGTCTTCGTCGGCGAGGTGCCGCAACTGGCACGGGAGGTCCGGGTCGGTGGCCCGGCCGACATGGGCGAGGCCGGCGATGCCTGATCCGATCTATCGGCAGATCGCCGACACCCTGCGCCAGCAGATCGAATCCGGCCGGCTGCAGGCGGGTGCCCAGCTTCCGACCGAGCTGGAGATCGCGGACACCTGGGGGACCTCACGCAGCACCGTCCGCGACGCGATCAAGCTGCTGATCGCGAGGAGCCTGGTGGAGGCCAGGGCCGGCCAGGGCACCTTCGTCACGCAGAAGATCACGCCGATCGTCACCGACTTGTCCGCAACGCATGACCTGGGCACCGGGGGCGAGGATGCGCGTTATTACATCGACATCCTGCGGCAGAACCGGACGCCGCGAAGCACCGTGCCGCGCGTCGAGATCCGGCCAGCTCGCGGCGTCGTTGCCACCGAGTTGCAACTGGAGGAGGGCAGCCAGGTGGTCTGCCGACGCCAGCAGCGATTCGTGGACGAACAGCCCTATTCACTGCAGCGGTCGTTCTATTCCATGGAGCTGGTCACCGCGCGCGGAGCCAACCGCCTGATCCAGGCCGTCGACATCACTGAGGGCGCGATCCAGTACCTGCGCAACGAGCACGGCATCGAGCAGATGGGCTATCGCGATGTCATCACCGTGCGGACGCCGCGGTCGGCTGAGGCCGACTTCTTCAAGCTCCGCGAAGACGGCACGGTTGCGGTGTTCGAGAATTTCCGGACATCTTATGACCAGCATGGCAAGCCAATCCGGATCACGGTGACCGTCTACCCAGCCGACCGGAACCGCTTCGTGATCAATGTCCCGCTGGCCGAGGCCGAGAGCGGCGGATAAGCGCGCACCGGAATCGGTAGGAAGGCAGGCCCAGAAAGGCTGATCGGGCTGCGCTACGCTGCTGCGAGCGCATCGGCGCGCGCCCACTGTCAGTCACCCAACGGAAGCCGCTGGCCCATGCTTCATGTGCGTCCCGCCACCGCCGCCGACATGCCGACGATCATCGGCTTCATCGACGAGGCGGCCGGATGGCTGGCGCTGAAAGGCACCGACCAGTGGGCCAGCCCCTGGCCCAGCCGGCCCGAGCGGGACGAACGGGTCAGGCGCGGGATCAGGGATCACTGCACCTGGATGGTGGACGACGACGGTGTCCCGGTTGCCACGATCTCCTGCCGCCCGGCGGGCAACCCGCACCTGTGGCAGGAGCCCGAGCAGCATGAGCCGGCGGTGTATGTTTCCAGGCTGATGGTCAGCCGCAGCCATGGTGGCGAGGGCATCGGTCACGAGCTCTTCGACTGGGCCGGCTGGTGGGCAGCCGAGCAATACGGCGCAGAGTGGATCAGGATCGACGTCTGGACCACGAACGAGATGCTGCACGACTACTACGCCAAGCGCGGGTTCTCCTTTATCCGGATCTGCGATTACGCTGGCTATCCGTCGGCTGCCCTGTTCCAGAAGCCGACGAACGAGATCACCGCGGCGGACCTGCCGAGGCTGCGCGAGGTACCGCGGCTCCAGCGGCCGGCCGGCTGGGGACCCAGCACGCCCTTAATCGGCTCAGCCGAGCTTCGTTCGGCCCGGCGGTGGCTGCGCAGGCACGATCGCCCGGCGCGGCGCCTGGCTGGCGTGGCCGCGCTGCACACGGGGCTAGCGGTCGCGCACGGCGGGCTGGCGATGCTACACGCCGTGGCGAGGCCGGCCCGCGCGCGCCGCCGCGGCCGCCGGCCGAAGGCACCTTAGACCGGGCCGCTGCGATCGTCGTGCCGCCTGGCACCGCGATGCCGTCGTAAAACACAGCGGCCGGCTGTGCCTGTCAGCTCGCCGCCGCGATCGTCGCGCTGCCTAGGACTGTGGTGCCGTCGTAAAACACAGCGGCCTGGCCGCTCGCGATGCCGCTCGCTGGCTCACGCAGCCGGATCCGCACGCCGTCCCCGTCGGGCTCGCAGACCGCCGGGTGCTCGGCACCGTGTGCCCGCAACTGAACCTGACACTCCAGCGGCCCGGCGGGTGGGTGGCAACCGGACCAGACCGGGCGGCTGCCCTGGATCTCGGTGACCACCAGGGCCTCCGGCGGGCCGACTGTCACCGTGCCGGAGACCGGCTCGATGCTCAGCACGAATCGCGGCCGGCCGTCGGCGGCCGGCTGGTCCAGCCCAAGACCCTTGCGCTGGCCAATGGTGAAGCCATAGCTGCCATCGTGACTGCCGAGCACGGTGCCATCGGTGTCGACGATCGGACCTGGCGCACTGCCCAGCTGGCGGCGCAGGAATCCCCGGGTATCGCCGTCGGCAATGAAGCAGACGTCGTGGCTATCGGGTTTGGCGGCGACTGCAAGCCCGCGGTCCGCTGCCTCCTTGCGTACCTGGTCCTTGGTGGTGTCACCGAGAGGGAACATGGCCCGGCCGAGCTGCTGACTGGTCAGCACGGCCAGCACGTACGACTGATCCTTGGCCGGGTCCACGCTGCGAGCGAGGCGGGTCAGGCCGTCCGCGCCAGCGGTCAGGCGGGCATGGTGCCCCGTGCACACCGCATCGAAGCCAAGAGCCACCGCCCGGTCGAGCACGGCGGCAAACTTGATCTTCTCGTTGCAACGCAGACACGGGTTCGGAGTATGGCCGCGCGAGTATTCGGCCACGAAGTCTTCGATGACATCGGCGTGGAAGCGTTCGGCCATGTCCCAGACATAGAACGGGATGCCAATGACGTCGGCGGCTCGGCGTGCGTCCCGGGCATCCTCCAGCGTGCAGCACCCGCGCGCGCCGGTCCGGTAGGAGCTGGGGTTGCGCGACAACGCCAGGTGCACGCCAGTGACCTCGTGGCCAGCCTCGGCAGCCCTGGCCGCGGCAACCGCTGAGTCCACGCCACCGGACATGGCAGCAAGCACGCGCATAGTAGTCATCGCGTTCCAGCATACGGATGGCCTGGGGGCGCCCGGCCGGCCTGCGGGTGTGCCTTACCTGGCCGCGCGGCGGGCTCGCTCGACCACCTCGCCGATGACGGCGCCGAGGGCGTCGATGTCCTGCTGCTGCGACGAATGGCCGAGCGAAAACCGCAGCGAGCCGCGAGCCCGGCCTTCGTCCGCGCCCATCGCGAGCAGCACATGGCTGGGCTGGGCGACGCCGGCGGTGCAGGCCGACCCGGTCGAACAGGCGATGCCGCGGGCATCGAGCAGCATCAGCAGCGCGTCGCCTTCGCAACCCGGGAAGGAGAAGTGGGCGTTCCCCGGCAGCCGGTTCGCGCCGGGCGGTGCACCGTTCAGCACCACGTCCGGCACTGCCGCCCTGACCTGGACGATCAGGTCGTCACGCAGGCCAGCGAGCCGTTTCGCCTCGTCAGTCCGCCGCTCAGTGGCAGCCTCCACCGCCACCGCGAACGCGCGGATCGCTGGCACGTCCAGGGTGCCGGACCGGACGTCCCGCTCCTGCCCGCCGCCGTGCAGCACTGGCACCGGCTGCTCCCCCCTGGCCAGCAGTAGCGCGCCGACACCCACCGGGCCGCCGATCTTGTGCGCGGTGATGGTGAGCGCTGTGGCACCGCTGGCTGTCAGGCTCACCGGCAGCTGGCCGGCCGCCTGCACCGCGTCGCTGTGGAAGGGGATCTGGTGCTCGCGAGCGACGTTCGCGAGCTCGGCGATCGGCTGGATCGTGCCGACCTCATTGTTGGCCCACATGACGCTGACCACAGCGACCTCGGCGGGACTGCGGTCAATCGCCTCGGCCAGGGTGACCGCGGTCACTTCGCCATCGGGCTGGACCGGCAGCCAGTCAGCCTGCGCGCCCTCGTGGTCAGCGAGCCAGCGCACGCTGTCCAGCACGGCGTGATGCTCGGTCGCGCTGGCCAGCACGCGGCGCCTCGGCCGGGTGCCATCCTGGCGGGACCAGTACAGCCCCTTGACGGCCAGGTTGTCGGCCTCGGTACCACCGCTGGTGAAGACGACCTCACTGGGCCGCGCCTCGTAGGCCTCGGCGATCCGCTCCCGCGACTCTTCCACCACCCGGCGCGCCCGGCGGCCCGCGTTGTGCAGCGAGGAGGGATTGCCGAGCTGCGCGAGCTCCTCGGTCATGGCCTCGAGCGCGGCTGGCACCATCGGCGTCGTCGCTGCGTGGTCCAGGTACACCGGCGACGCGAGTGACCCGGACTCCGTCACGCGCTCGTTCCCAGCATCGGCTCCAGCCCTGGCATTAGACATGGTGTCTCCAGCCTAGTCGCGTGGCGGGCGGGCCGGACGCACGCGGCGGCTGCGGCGGGCGCTGGCTAGCCGGCCTGCCGCTTGCCGATCTCCTCGATCAGCTGCGGGACGACGTTGAACAGGTCACCGACGATGCCGAAGTCGGCAAGCTCGAAGATCGGGGCCTCGGGGTCCTTGTTGATGACCATGATGGTCTTGGAGGTCTGCATGCCGGCCCGGTGCTGGATCGCACCGGAGATACCGACGGCCATATACAGCTGCGGGGACACCGTCTTGCCGGTCTGGCCGACCTGGAACTGGTGCGGGTACCAGCCCGCGTCGGTCGCGGCGCGGGACGCGCCAACGGCCGCGCCGAGCGAGTCGGCCAGCTGCTCGATCAGGGCGAAGTGCTCGCCAGAGCCCAGCCCGCGGCCGCCGGACACGACGATGGATGCCTCGGTCAGCTCCGGCCGCTCGCCGCGCTCAGCCACCACGCGGCCGGTCACCCTGGCCGCCTTGGCGGCATCGGAGACGGTGAAGGCCACCGGCTCGACCTCGGCCGCGCCGACGGCAGGCTCAGGGGTGACGGAGTTGGGCCGCACAGCCACGATCGGGGTGCCCGTCCGCACCTTCGACGCCACCGTGATCGCGCCGCCGAAAATGGCCTGCTCGGCGACGAGACCATCGGACAGGCCGGTGACGTCGGTCAGGACTCCGGACCCGGTCTTGACCGCGAGCCTGGCCGCGACCTCCCGGCCCTCGGCAGTCGCCGCGACCAGCACCGCGGCCGGCGACCTAGCCGCCACCAGGTGGGCCAGCAGCTCGGCCTTCGGCGCGACCACATAGTCGGCGTAATCGCTGCTGTCGGCCACATACACCTTCGCCGCGCCGAACTCAGCCAGCCGGTCCCGGGCCGCCTCCGGGCCCGGACCGGTCCACACCACCGCCGGCTCGCCATGCGCCCGCGCCGCAGTCAGCAACTCGGTCGTCACCTTCTTGACGTTCTCGCCGTCGTGCTCGGCCAGAACCAGGATCTCCGCCATAACTCCACAAGCCTTCCGCGTCACGCCCGCCCAGCCGGGCCCCGCTTGATCCAGTACAGCTGATCGACGTCAGCCTGATCTGATGCAGCCTGCCCGGGCGTCAGATGAACTTCCGCGCCGCCAGGAACCCGGCCGCGGCCACCCCGCCCTCGCCCTCATCGGTCACGATCTCGCCTGCCGCCCGGGGCGGCCGCGCCGCGAACGACACGACCTCGGTCGCGGACGCGGCCAGGCCTGCCTCGTCTGCGCCCAGGCCCAGATCGGCCAGCGTCAGCGTCTCCACCGGCTTCTTCTTCGCCGCCATGATGCCCTTGAACGACGGGTACCGCGGCTCGTTGATCTTCTCCACCACGCTCACTACGGCCGGCAGGCTGGCCTCCACGGTGTCGTAGCCGTAATCGGCCTGCCGGTGGATGCTGATCGCCGTCCCGTCGGTCTCGACCTGGCTGGCGAAAGACAGCTGCGGCACGCCGAGGCGCTCGGCCAGCATCGCCGCCAGCGTCCCCATCCGCGCGTCCGTGGACTCTGACCCCAGGATCGCCACGTCGAAGCCGGTCCGCTCGAGTACCTTCGCCAGCACCGCCGAGGTCACCAGGCCATCACTGCCATGCAGTCCCTCATCGGCCACGTGCACGCCCTTGTCGGCACCCATGGACAGCGCCTTGCGGATCGCCTCGGTTGCCTTGTCCGGTCCCATCGATACGACCGTGACCTCGCCGCCGTGCTTCTCCGCGAGCTGCAGGCCTTCCTCGATCGCGTACTCGTCAAGCTCATTGATCACGGCATCCGCCGCGTCCCGGTCCAGTGTGCTGTCTGCCGGCCGCAACGTCCGCTCTGACGCGGTATCCGGAACCTGCTTGACCAAGACCACGATGTTCATACCAGCAGCCGACCTCTCTCATACCTTGCCCACCCGGCCAGTACAGCTTGCCAAACCATTACCAGGGCGTGTGGCCCGGGTCAGTCCAGCGGACCATGTCAGCATATGTTACTGGCCAGTAGATAGATTCGTCGCCCCGACCACGGCGACCGCGCCCGGCCAGTGGGCACGCCCGGTCAGGCGCCAGCGGAAGCCAGCTGTCGCTCGGCCGCCTCCACCACGTTGACCAGCAGCATGGCACGCGTCATCGGGCCGACCCCGCCAGGCATCGGCGCGAGGAAGCCGGCGACGTCAGCCACCCCCGGGTCCACGTCTCCGACCAGTCCCGAATCGGTCCTGGTGATGCCGACATCGAGCACAGCAGCGCCCGGCCGCACCATGCTGGCGGTCAGCAGGCCGGGGCGGCCGGCCGCGACCACGACGATGTCAGCGGTCCGGGTGTGGGCAGCCAGGTCCTTCGTTCCCGTGTGGCACTGGGTCACCGTTGCGTTCTCTGAGCGCCGGGTCAGCAGCAGGCCGAGCGCTCGGCCGACGGTGATGCCACGCCCGATCACGGTCACGTCCGCACCAGCGATCGGCACCTCATAGCGGCGCAGCAGCGCCACGATGCCCTGCGGCGTGCAGGGCAGCGGTCCGGGCTCGCCGAGAACCAGCTTGCCGAGGTTGACCGGCTGCAGCCCGTCGGCGTCCTTGTCCGGGTCGATGCGAGCGAGCACGCGCTGAGCGTCGAGCCCCGCGGGCAGCGGCAGCTGCACGATGTAGCCGGTACAGGCCGGGTCGGCGTTCAGCTCGGCGATCGTGTCCTCGACCCGCTGCTGGCTAGCGTCGGCTGGCAGGTCCCGGCGGATGCTGGCGATACCGACCTGCGCGCAGTCGCGGTGCTTACCCCCCACGTAGGCGCGGCTGCCAGGATCGTCACCGACGAGCACGGTCCCCAGTCCAGGCGTCAGCCCGGCCGCCGTGAGCCCGGCCACCCGCTTGGTGAGCTCCGCCCGGATCTCCGCAGCGGTCGCCTTGCCGTCCAGAAGTGTCGCTGTCATACGCGCCCCGCCCGGTCAGTGGTAGAAATGCCGCGCCCCGGTGAAGTAGAGCGCGATGTCAGCTGCCTGGGCAGCGGCGATCACCTCATCGTCCCGGACAGAGCCGCCGGGCTCAGCCACGGCCCGGACTCCCGCGAGCGTGAGGATCTCCAGCCCGTCAGCGAACGGGAAGAACGCGTCGCTAGCCGCCACCGACCCTGCCGCGCGGTCACCTGCGCGGGTGACCGCCAGCCGACACGAGTCGACCCGGTTCACCTGACCCATCCCGATGCCCACGCTGGCCAGGCCGGCCGCGAGGAGGATCGCGTTCGACTTGACGGCCCGGCAGGCTCGCCAGGCGAACTCCAAGTCGGCCAGCACTGCTGGCTCGGCGGGTGCGCCCGCGACTAGCTGCCAGCTATCGGCATGGTCGCCCGGTTGCTGCCCGGTGTCCGACGTCTGCATCAGCAGGCCGCCGCTGACCTGGCGCCAGTCCAGGCCGACCGCACCGAGGCCGGCGGCACCGGAGGCCGGCGCACCGCCCGTCGGCGCCGCCGCGCCAGCCGGTGCGGCCGCGCCACTCGCCGACAGGCCAGCGGGCGGCGGGCAGCGAAGCAGCCGCTGGTTCTTCTTCCGGGTCAAGATGTCCAGCGCGGCCGGCTCGAAGTCCGGCGCGATGATCACCTCGGTGAAGATCTCTGCTACCTGAGCCGCCATTGCCTCGGTCACCGTGCCGTTGGCGGCGATCACGCCGCCGAAGGCCGACACCGGATCACAGGCGTGCGCCTTGCGGTGTGCCTCAGCGAGGTCGGCGCCGATCGCGATGCCGCACGGGTTGGCGTGCTTCATGATCGCGACGCACGGCTGCGCGAACCCGAACGCGGCCCGCCGGGCGGCGTCGGCATCTACGTAGTTGTTGTAGGACATGGCCTTGCCGTGCAGTACCTCGGCGGCGGCGATACCCGGGTCGGCGAGCCCCTTGGTCTTATGTACATACAGGGCGCCCCGCTGGTGCGGGTTCTCGCCGTAGCGCAGCACGTCCTTGCGCGTGAACACAGCGCCAGTGACGTCCGGCCAGCCGGTCTCGGCGGCGACCGGGTCCGGCGCGTACCCGCTGGCGAACCAGGATGAGACCGCCGCGTCGTAGGCCGCGGTGTGCGCGTAAGCCTGCGCGGCCAGCCGCTTGCGCTGCTCCAGGGTGAACCCGCCGCCGGCCAGCGCGGCGATCACATCGGGATAGCTGTCCGGGCTGGTCACCACTGCCACGGTGGCATGGTTCTTGGCCCCCGCCCGGACCATGGCGGGCCCGCCGATGTCGATTTGCTCGACGCACTCGTGCGGGCTCGCGCCGCTCGCCACCGTCTGCTCGAACGGATAGAGGTTCGAGACCAGCAACTCGAACGGCTCGATGCCGAGCTCGGCGAGCTGCTGACGGTGCGAGTCCTTGGCCAGATCGGCCAGCAAGCCGGCGTGCACCGTGGGGTGCAGCGTCTTGACACGCCCGTCCAGGCACTCGGGGAATCCGGTGACTTCCTCCACCGACGTGACGGGTGTCCCGGCTGCCGTGATCGTGGCCGCCGTGGTGCCGGTCGACACGATCTGCACGCCCGCCCCGTGCAGCGCAGCTGCCAGCTCCGGCAGGCCGCGCTTGTCATACACGCTGATCAGGGCGCGCCGAATCGGCACGGCTCCGACCGCACCCGATGCCCCCGGTGTCGTCGCACTCGATGTCACCGCAGCCCCACTCCCGTCAACCTTGCCTCAGCCGCCAATCCTGACCCGCCGGTCGTGCACCGACCAGCCCTCCCGCACCATCCGGCCAACGGTGTCCACCACCAGCGAGCGTTCGGCGATCTTAATCCGCTCGTGCAAGGTGTCCTCGTCGTCGCCGTTCAGCACCGGCACCGCCTGCTGGGCCAGAATCGGCCCGCTGTCGATGCCGGCGTCGACCAGGATGACGCTGCAGCCAGCGACCTTCACGCCGTGCGCCAGCGCCTCCCGCACGCTGTGAATGCCCGGGAATGACGGCAGCAGCGCCGGATGCGTGTTAATTATCCGCCCGCCGAACTCGGCCAGGAAGTCGGCACCGACCAGCTTCAGGAACCCGGCCAGCACGATCAGGTCGGGCTTAAAGGCCGCGCACTCCTGTGTCAGCGTCCGGTCCCAGGCGAACCGGTCCGGCGAGTCCCGGATCCGCCGTACGAACGTCGGAATCCCCGCCGTTTTGGCCCGCTCGACGCCGCCGGTGTCCTCGCGGTCGGCGCCGACGGCGACCACCTGCGCCCCGAATTGCGGGCTGGCGCACGCATCGAGCAGCGCCTGCAGGATGCTGCCGGTGCCCGAGACCAGGACGAGCAGACGTGACGAGGTTACGGCTGGCTCCTTGTGCGGTCGAAGGCTGCGCTGGCAGACAACAGGGGCTGGTCGATGACACCGCTGGCAGACGGCCGGCGGAGGTCCCAGGGTAACAAGGCCACGCCGACCCGGCTCGCGCAGGCGCTCCGCGCTGTCGCGGCACGCCCGCGCAGCGGGCGGCGCACCGGGCATCATCAGGCACATGCAATCTCCGGCGCGACTCGCCGCGCTGCGCCAGCGCATTCCGGACATGGTCGGCCAGCTCGCAGCGCTGGGCGGGGGAGGGAGGAACGGGAGATGGCTAGGACAGGCGCTCAGGCAGGGATGCTGGACCTGATGCGTGCGGCGGGTCGGCTGGCCGGTCTCCGGCCCATGGGTCGACATAGATGACGTGACCCGCCTGGCCCTGCTCGTCGGGTTCCAGCGGCTGACCACCCGCTGCGTCGGCTGACGCCGGCGGCGCGGTCTGGCCGGCCAGGCCGCCGCTGCGCCTCAACGCCAGGTAATTCAGCGTGCCCGCGGTCACGCCGGCCGCGACGCCGATCTCCAGCGCGGATACCAGCGCGGTCTGCCAGGCCGACGGCCCGACTGCGGCGAGACGCTGCCCGCCGAGCGGGCCACCGGAGAAGCCGGCCGCCAGCCCGAGCACCGCACCGCACACCGCCCCGCAGGCAAGGCCCTGCAAGGCAGCCGCATCAAGCGTGAGGACCGGTGCCGCTCGGACGATCAGGATTCCGCCGAGCGCACCGGCCAGGTACGGCAGGGCCAGCACGGTGGGCGGCAGCCAGCCGGGCATCGCCTGGTGCAGTCCGGGCGGCAGGGCAGCCAGCATCGGGAACGCCGGCAACTGGGTCAGTGCCGATCCCGTCGGGGCAACGACGGTGGCACTGCCGAAGGCGAATCCGGGTCCGAGTGTGAACGCGATCGCCCAGGCGATGGCGTTGGGCAAGTAGCCAAGCTGCAGGAGCAGCAGCAAAACGGTCCCGATCACGCCAGGATCGAGGGCGGCTTGCAGGTGGTCGGCAGCGGACAAGTGCACGGCGAGCGCCGTCCCGGCGGCGAGCGCCCCAACAGCTACCAGGCTGGCCAGCACGCCGGCGGTCGCCAGCACGAGCGGGCGAGCCCGATCGGGCAGCAGCCGGATAATCTGCGACCAGGGCGCCAGAGCGCGCGCGCCGCCGAGCCCGCCGGCGACAAGCGCCAGCAGGAATCCGCAGATCAAGGACTGCGGGACCGAGGACGATTCCAGGCCGGACCTGCTGGCCACCGCGAGCGCCCCGGTGAGCAGCGAGTACGGGACGGCCAGCGCGAGCGCGGCGGCGCCGACATGGCGCAGCCTGCGAACCCGGCCCGTCCTGACCACCCAGCGCCCGGCCCGCCAGAGCAGCGCGCCAGGCAGCAACACCAGTCCGAGCGGCAGCATGCCGATCCGCCCGGTACCGCGCAGGTCGAAGCCGACATGATGGCCGACCAGCCAGAGCACAGCGGCCGTCCGCAGCACGACGGGCAGCCCGACGCCCACGTGCGGGGCCGCGACCCAGCCGATCAGGACCAGCAGCGTGATGGCCGCCAGCCCGGAGCCGGTCACAACCGCCGCGGCGAGGGCGCCGGTGACGATCAGCGGACGGTCTGGCGCCGCCTCGGGCGTGCCGGAACCGTCGTCGCCGGTTCCTGACCTAACCGGCCGGCGGGGACGAACGGCGGAAGCAGCCACAAACCAAGGGTGGCAACCGCCGTTGCGGTAACCGGGGAGGCGCGCCGGTCAGCTGCCCTGGATCACCTCGCGGACGAGCCGCGCAGTCTCGCTCGGCGTCTTGCCGACGCGCACGCCCACCTTTTCCAGCGCTTCCTTCTTGGCCTGCGCCGTGCCCGCCGAACCAGAAATGATCGCCCCGGCGTGGCCCATCGTCTTGCCCTCCGGCGCGGTGAAACCGGCCACATAAGCGACGACTGGCTTGGTCACGTTCCGCTCGATAAACGCGGCGGCGCGCTCCTCCGCGTCGCCGCCGATCTCGCCGATCATGACGATGGCGGCGGTCTCCGGGTCGTCTTGGAAGGCGGCCAGGCAGTCGATGTGGGTGGTGCCGATGATGGGGTCACCACCGATACCGACGGCGGTGGAGAAGCCGATGTCGCGCAGCTCGTACATCATCTGGTAGGTCAGCGTGCCGGACTTCGACACCAGCCCGATCTTGCCCGCGGTGGTGATGTCGGCCGGGATGATACCCGCGTTCGACTTACCGGGAGAGGCGATGCCCGGGCAGTTCGGCCCGACGATCCGGGTCCTGTTGCCCTTCTCGGTGGCGTACGCCCAGAACTCGGCCGTGTCGTGCACCGGGATGCCCTCGGTGATGACGATCGCGAGCGGGATCTCCGCGTCGATCGCCTCCCGGACGGCCGCCTTGGCGCCCGCGGGCGGCACGAAGATCACTGAGACGTCCGCGCCCGTCGCGGCCATGGTCTCGGCGACCGTGCCGAACACGGGAACATCGACGCCGTTCAGCTCGACAGTCGTCCCGGCCTTCTTCGGGTTGGTACCGCCCACTACCTTCTACCCGGCGGCGAGCATGCGCGCGCCGTGCTTGCGGCCCTCTGAGCCGGTGATGCCCTGCACCAGGATCCGGCTCTCGGCGGTCAGGAAGATCGCCACCTCATGCTCCCTTCGCGGCGGCCAGCTCGGCCGCGCGGCGCGCCGCGCCGTCCATGGTGTCTACCTGCTC
>DASXMP010000074.1:0-1582 GCA_036495585.1 Streptosporangiaceae bacterium | reverse complement strand
TCCAACGAGGCGGTCCGGGTGGCGAAGCGGCTGGCCGCCGAGCACCCGGACTGGGTCATGCTCTACCAGTACGGCAACGAGGCGAACGCGCGCGCCCACTACGAGACGACCGGCCCGGAGATCCTCGCCGACCTGCCGTCGGTCACGCACTTCGTGGCGGGCCTCGGCACGACGGGCACGCTGATGGGCACCGGCCGGTTCCTGCGCGAGCACGTGCCTGACGTCAAGATCGTGGCCGCCGAGCCGCGCTACGGCGAGCTCGTCTACGGCCTGCGCAACGTCGACGAGGGCTTCGTCCCCGAGCTCTACGACGCCTCGGTGCTGACCACCAGGTACTCGGTGTCCTCGGAAGACGCGCTGCGCCGCACCCGCGACCTGCTGTCGAAGGAAGGCATCTTCGCCGGCATCTCGGCCGGCTGCGCGCTGCACGCCGCCCTCGGCATGGCCGCGCAGGCGGTCAAGGCGGGGGAGCGCGCGGACATCGTCGTGCTGATCGCGGACGGCGGCTGGAAGTACCTGTCCACTGGCGCCTACAGCGGCACGCTCAGCGAGGCGGAACAGAAGCTGGAAGGCCAGCTCTGGGCCTGATTCACCTGGCAGAATGATCTTTCATGCGGCTTACCGTGGTGGGGTGTGCCGGGAGCTTTCCCGGTCCGGACAGTCCCGCGTCTTGCTACCTGCTCGAGGCGGACGGTTTCCGCCTCGTGATCGACTTGGGCAACGGCTCGCTCGGTGCGCTGCAGAAGTGCACCAGCCTCTTCGACATTGACGCCGTCTGCCTGAGCCACCTGCACGCCGACCACTGCGTCGACCTGTACTCCTACTCGGTCGCCAGGACCTACTCCCCGGGCGGGCCGCAGCCCGCGATCCCGGTGTACGGGCCGGCGCGCACCGCCGAGCGGATGGGCCTCATCCACGGCCTTGACGGTGACGACTCCGGCCTGACGAAGCGGTTCGCGTTCAAGACGCTCGAGCCGGGACACCTGGTGATCGGTCCGTTCGACGTCCAGCTCGCGCACATGAACCACCCGGTGGAGACGTTCGCTTTCCGGCTGTCGCACGGCGGCCGTTCGCTCGTCTACACCGGGGACACCGGCGAGACCGAGGCCGTTCCTGAACTGGCCGCGGGAGCGGACGTGCTCCTGTCCGAGGCTGCCTTCCTCGACGGGCCCGGCCTTCCGCCCAACATCCACCTCACGGCCCGCCAGGCGGCGGCCTACGCGAGCAAGGCCGGGGTGGGCAGGCTGGTGCTTACCCACCTGCAGCCGTGGAACAACTCAGACGACGCCAGGGCCGAGGCGGCGAGCGCCTTCCCCGGCGCCCTGGACGTCGCGGCGGCGGGTCAGGTCATCAACCTGGCCGGCTAGGCCGGCCCGCACGCGGCCACCGGCGGCCTTGCCGCCACTGAGACGACTCCCCGGCGACCCGCCCCGGTAAGCTTGCCCGCATGACTCGTCCAGACGGAAGGGCCGCGGACGCGCTGCGGCCGGTGCGGTTTACCCGGGGATGGCTGGATCACGCCGAGGGGTCGGTGCTCGTGGAGTTCGGCAAGACGCGGGTGCTGTGCGCCGCGAGCGTCACC
>DASXMP010000073.1:0-50659 GCA_036495585.1 Streptosporangiaceae bacterium | reverse complement strand
GCCGCCGGTCGCGATCGCGACCTTCCCCTGGACCGGCCCGTCCGCCCGCACGATGCCGCGACGGCTGACCGCCCGGAGCATGTCCGGGTGCGCGGCCAGGATGCCGGCCAGCGAATCATCGGTGAAGCTGATCGGGTCGTTGACGAACTTCTGCATGCGGCACTCGCCTCCCTGGTAGAGCTTCACGCCCGGGCATCGCTAATGCAACACCCGGCTCTAGCGATGCCAGACCGCGAAGATCGGTCTATCACCCCGCCGCCAGGCAGAGCCGAGTGTCGCGTGTTGCGGCCACGCCAGGCCAGACCGAGATGACCCGCTTGGTCTCAACCAGGCGCGAGGCTGAGCTGACCCAGACGGAGCTGAGGCAGCAAGCAAAGACGTCGCAGGCTATGCTCGCGCGATACGAGACTGGCGCTGCTAGCCCCACGGTCCGGACGCTTGCACGACTCCTTCGCGCGGCGGGCCATGATCTCGTCCTGGCCGGCCGGCTATAGATCTGCTGGTGGACTTTCCGGCTGAAGAGCGCGGGCTTCTTCCGCTTCTCACACTCGCCGATGAGATCGAAGGGATCGTCGGCAGGCCAGTCGACGTTGCGGCGGTCGAGGTGATGGCATCGCGAGTCCGCGAGCGGGCGCTGGCTGAGGCGGTCCCGTTGTGACTCGAACCCCAAGGAAGAAACGAGCGCGGCCGGATCAGGGCTTGCGGGCGACTCCGGTCCAGACGGGGATGACCTGGTTGGTCTCAACCACCGGACGCCACTGGCTGACCGGGACGAGTCCGGGATCGACGAACTCGAGGCCAGGAAAGAACCGGGCCACGTCTAGGTGGTCGCGCACGGTGTACTGCTGGAAGCTCACCTGATTGAGGCGATCCCGCAGGTCAGCCATCCTGTCAGCCTCGATATCGGCAGCGGGATGCGTGATCGCGAGATAACTGCCAGCTGGCATCGCCTGCATGATCGTCCCGATGACGCTGTGCGGGTCATCAGCGTCCGGGATCGCGTGCAGGGTCATGAGCACCGTGACGGCGATCGGTTCGGAGAAGTCGAGGATTCCGGCAGCTCGGTCCAGGATCGTGTCCGTCTTGCGCAGGTCAGCATCGATGTAGTCGGTGACGCCCTCGGGTGTGCTAGTCAGCAACGCTCGCGCGTAGCTCAGCACTACGGGGTCGTAGTCCACATACGCGACGCGGCTTTCAGGAGCGACCTCTTGAGCGACCTGGTGCACGTTGGGCGCGGTGGGAATGCCGGTGCCGATGTCCAGGAACTGGCGGATCCCCGCCTCGCCGGCGAGATACCGGATGACCCGCCGGAGGAACTGCCGGTTAGCCCGCAACGCCGCCACGGTGTCGGGATACGCAGCGATCATCGCTTCGCCCGCCTCCCGATCCGCCGCAAAGTTGTCCTTGCCGCCGAGCAGGTAGTCATACATCCGGGCCTGATGCGCGACGCTCGTATCGAACGTCGGGTTCTCGCCGGTCACTGCCTGCCGGTCTGCGCTGGGCGTGCCTTCGACCGTCACGTGGTGTCCTCCCGACCATGGGCGAAGCGGCCATTAAGTGGCCATTCCTCCGCTGCCATCGTAACTACAGCACGACGCGCCAAATCACGCCAATTGCGTGCAGCCTCTCATCGGGCGAGCGCCAGGCGCGGCGCCGCTAGAGACGGACCGGCTCCAGAGTGAGCAGGAAGTCAGTCACACGAGCGGTTGCCGCCTCGGGTATGTACACGTGGTCCCGGCTGATCTGTGCCACTTCCGAATAGCCGAGGTCAGCCAGGAAGGCCGCGCAGTTTCGCGCGTTGTCCTCGACCACAATGACCGGCCGCTGGGCACTGATCGTGCCGATGGCGCCCTGGAGGGCAGGCAGTTCGTAGCCTTCGACGTCGAGCTGGATCATCGACAGGTCAGCGATCCCGAGCTGATCGATGGCCAGCAGCGGTGTTCGCTGCGAGACAAACTCCGCTTTCTGTGCATCCGAGATGACCCTGGCCGCGCCGCCCAGATGTGGCCTGCCCTTCCTGCTGGTCCCGATGTCTGCCAGGCCAGCCTCGGCGCCAAGTCCAGCGTGCAGCAGGACGACATTAGACAGGACGTTGTCGTCCACGATCGCGCGGGCCAGGAGGTAGTTCTCGAGAACGGGCTCGAAGGCGTAGACCAGCCCGGGAGTCTTGCGCGAGAACGAAGGCAGCATGTCGCCAAAGAAGGTGCCAGCCGAGATCATGTTGCCCGGCCTGTTGGCCATGACGCGCCCGACGAGGGCGTGCAACCGGGGCGAGACGTAGCGCTTGCCCAGGATGTTCCTCGCTACCGGCCGGTGCGCGGCATAGTCCGGCACGTAGTAGACCGAGCCGTCAAAGCGAGCCACCGTGGTTCGGATGCCGAAGACCCGGCGTGTCCGCCGCAGCGGCGACGGCAGTCGGTATACGTTCGTCGCACGCGCCAGCGCTCGTAACGGACTGTATGGCACTTGTGAGCGCAGCGTGATTGCCCCCATGTCGAGGCAAGTTAGCAGAAGCGCCAGCGCGCAGTCGCCTGTTCGCTCAGGCTCGCGCGGTCTGTCCGTTTTGTGCTCGGCCTGAGCAATAGCCGTCAGGATTCGGCTGCCGCAAATCGGCGCTGCGCGACTCGTCTGCGCGCGCCGCGAGCTAGTAGAAGTATAGTTATGATAACTGTACTTCTATAAGCTAGTAGGCAGGCTAGGTGCAGAAGCCGGACGACATGTTCGATCGGGACCGAGAGTGGTCCCGGCTGTCGGAGTTCGTCGAGGATGACCACGCCGGAGCAACGCTTGGCGTCGTTTCCGGTCGGCGGCGCCAAGGCAAGAGCTTCATCCTCCAGGCTGCCTGCGAGCAGGCCGCGGGCTTCTACTTCTCGGCTCAGGAAGCGACCGAGGCGGAGTCGCTCTCACTCCTCGGGTCTGCACTCACCAATCATCTCAACCCGGTGGCACCAATCACGCTGGCCGACTGGCCAACAGCCCTCGACGTCCTGCTCCGGCTCGGCCGTGATCGGCCCGTGCCCGTCGTCATCGATGAATTCCCATACCTAGCACGGGCGAATCCCGCTCTGCCGTCGATGGTCCAAGCTAGTTACGCTCCGCGCCGAGCGGAGCGAATGCAGTCGCGGACCCGGCTGCTGCTGTGCGGTTCGGCCCTGTCGTTCATGGGGCACCTGCTTTCTGGCAATGCACCGCTGCGCGGCCGAGCTTCGCTGGACATGATGGTCAATACGCTGGACTACCGGCTGGCACAACAGTTCTGGGGTCTGGAGGATGACCGCCTCGCACTCCTAGTGCACGCCGTCGTCGGCGGTACGCCTGCGTACCGCACAGAAATGATCCGGCATGACGCGCCACGCGACCGCGCCGACTTTGACGCCTGGGTCTCTCGAACTGTGCTGTCACCCGGAAGCCCGATGTTCCTGGAGGCCCGCTACTTGTTGGCCGAGGAGCCCGACCTGCGCGACCCGGCGCTTTATCACTCGGTCCTGGCAGCTATCGCCGAAGGCAACTCCACCCGCGGCCATATCGCGGGGCACGTAGGCCGGGAGGCCAACGAGCTTTCGCACCCGCTGACGGTGCTCGAAGATGCCGGCTTGATCATTCGTGAGCCGGACGCGTTCCGTGCCAATCGCTCCGACTACCGCATCTGCGAGCCTCTGCTGAGCTTCTACCACGTGATCATGCGGCCCTACTGGCCACAGCTCCTGCGGGGCACGGGAACGGACCAGGTGTGGGCGCGCAGCCGCGAGCGTTTTGCTAGCGCGATTCTGGGACCGCATTTCGAGCGGATCTGCCGAGAATGGGCTATATATTTCGCTGGCGACAGATTCGGGGACTGGCCCGCGCAGGTTGCCGCCGGGAGAGTCAACGATCCAGAAAAGAAAACCACGATCGAGGTGGACGTCGCAGTGCTCGGCCATGCCGACGGTGCGCGTTCGCCGCTCCTGGCGATCGGCGAGGCGAAGTGGGGAGACGTGATGGGCCTCGGACACCTGCAGCGGCTGCGCCGTGTCCGCTCTCTGCTTCAGTCGCAAGCCAGGCTGGACGCGTCCGCGACGCGCCTGGTGTGCTTTTCGGCGCGCGGCTTCACCGACGACCTGAGAAGCCTGGCAGACCAGGGAGAGGTGGACCTGGTGAGCTTGGCGGATCTCTATCGCTGAGGTCCGTTGCCGGTGAACTCATGCGTTCGGCCCAAAGGCCCAGCCTGACCACGCCTCGACGGCAACGACGATGACTGGCCCGTCCAGTTGCTGGCCCTCGTACTGCGGATACTTGGCCAGTAGCAACTGCCAGTGCGCTGAGTACTCGGCGCCGGACCGCTCGATCGTGGCCCGTCCGTCCGCGCGAGCCCACCACAGCCGTGTCCAGTCGTCTGCATACCGATCGGCCAGCAGGCTAACCTGTGGATTCTGCTCGATGTTCCGGAGACGACGCAGCCGCGTGGTGGACTTCGGCTTGTTGTCGATGCCGATCAGCACCTGACCGAGGTCATCGACCGCGAACGTGCATGGCACGATGTGCGGTCGCCCGTCTGCGTCGGCTGTCGCGAGCCGCAGCACGGGCGAGCCCTCGAACCGCTCGCGAGCTTGGTCCGCATCCATGCGCACAGCCAGCCACTCTTCCAGATTCGGTTCGCACGCTGCGCTCCGATCGCGTATCCACAACTCCACGCGGCTGCCCTATGCCCATTAGGCTGGCCAGACCGTGAGAATCCTGCACACCAGCGACTGGCATGTCGGCAAGGTGCTCAAGGGCCGCGACCGGTCCGACGAGCACAGTGCGGTGCTGCACAGCCTGATCCAGACGGCCCGCGCCGAGAATGTCGACCTCGTGCTGATCGCGGGCGACCTGTTCGAGACGGCCACGCCCAGCCCGAAGGCACAGGGTCTGGTCATGCGCGCGCTCCTGGCGCTCCGTGAGGGCGGGCGCCAGGTGGTCGTGATCGCCGGCAACCACGACAACGCCAGCCTGCTGGACAGCGTGTACCGGCCGGCCCTCGGGGAACTCGGCCTGCACGTGCTCGGAACCCCCAAGGCGCCCGACTCGGGCGGCACGCTGGAGCTCACCACCCGCACCGGCGAGCGGGCGACGGTGGCGGCGATGCCGTTCCTGTCCCAGCGCTACGCGGTCCGCGCCGCCGAACTTCTGCTGCACGAGGATGCCGAGCACGCTCTGGACTACGCCCGCCGCGTTGGCAGCATGATCGCCCTGCTGACGAAGCAATTCACGGCCGACGCGGTCAATGTCGTCATGACGCACGCCACCCTGCTCGGCAGTCGCCGCGGCGGCGGCGAACGCGACGTCCAGACCAGCTTCGAGTACGAGGTGCCGTCCAGCATTTTTCCGGGATCGGCGCATTACGCGGCGCTCGGCCACCTGCACCGCCAGCAGGAGATCCCGGCGCCCTGCCCGGCGTTCTATTCGGGCTCGCCGCTGGCAGTCGACTTCGGCGAGGAAGCCAACGAGGCTGGTGCACTCATCGTGACGGCCGCGCCCGGCATCCGCGCCGACGCCCGTCGCGTCCCAGTCACCGGCGGCCGCCAGCTCCGCACGCTGCGCGGGTCCCTCGACCAGGTCATCGCCGAGGGCGAGCAGTCAGGCGATGCGTACTTGCGGGTGATCCTGGCCGAATCGGCCCGCGCCGGCCTCGGCGACCTGGTCCGCGAGAAGCTGCCGAACGCTCTGGAGGTCCAGCTCGACGACGCGCACCGGCCACGGCCAGGCGGCGACGGCCAGGACCAGCCGAGCCGAGCCGGGCGGACGCCAACCGAGCTGTTCGGCGACTACCTGAAGGAGCAGGACGTCAAGGACCCGCGCATAGAGCGGATGTTCGCCGAGCTGCTCGATCAGGCCACGGACGGCAACAGCGCGTGACATTTCGGATCAGCTGGCCGACACCCGCCAAATAAGCTCTGGCTGCGGAACTGATTGCCGAGCTATCGATCTTCAGCTGATTGAGCCGCGTGGCGACTGCCACAGCTGATCCACGGACCTCTTGTAGTGCTAGGAGGGTTGCTCGCCGACGCCATAATCGGGCATTATTTCCGGTCTATTCGTAATCACTTCGCGGTCGGGGGCAGAGTGCGTCGGAAGCTTTTGGTAATTGCCTGTGTGATCGGAGCCCTTGCCTGGCCCACGGTCGCGACTGCGGACGCTGCGGCGCCGGGTGTCTGGCCTCTTGGCCGGGTGACCGAATTCGCGACGGCGGGCGGCACGCCTGAGGCATCGATCATGGTGGGCCGGTCTCCCACCGGCATGGTGATGGCACCCAACGGCGACTTCATTTACGTGCAGAATTTCGAATCGGACACAATCACCCAGATTCCTGCCGCCGGCCGCTCAGGGCCGATCCGGACGCTGCACGTGAATGGACAGCCGACGGCCATGGCCATCACGCCCAACAGCCAGATCCTGTACGTCGGCATGGAATACGGGTCCGGCAGCGCATACGGCGGCCAAGTAGTCGCTATCCGGACGTCCAACTTCACCCGGATCCGGGCCATTCCGGTTGCGAACCCACAGCAGATCGTGGTGGCGCCCGCCGGAAAGCTTGCCTATGTCCTGGGCATGGGGCCATTTCCGGAGGCCGTAACGCCGATAGTGACCGCGACGAACAGGGCGCGAAGCCCCATCATCCTCTCGCGCTCGGTCTACGAGTCTGCGGGACTGGTCATGACCCCGAACGGCCGTTATCTGTACGTCGTCAGCACGGTCAGCGTCGTCAGGACCAACAACCCCAGTGAGGCCGGCCGCGTCACTCCGATCCAGCTGCCGGGCGGCCGGGTGCTGAAGCCGATACCGGTCGGGCGTTATCCGGCAAGCATCGTGGCGATGCCGGGCAGCAGGATGGTCTACGTCAGCAGCTGGGCCGGAGTCACGCCGATCCGGACCGCTACCAACACTGCCACGCGAGCCATCAATGTTGGCCTGTGGCCAGGCGGCATGGTAGTCACGCCTAACGGCAAGACCCTGTACGTGTCGAACGCAGCGGGCGACGTTTACCCGATCAGCACGGCCGACAATGAGGCGGGCTCGCCAATCTTCTTCGGTGACGCTGTGGCGCCACTCAACAGCGCCGGATCACTATCGGTCACGCCCAACGGCCAGACCGTTTACGTGGCCATCGGTCCGACCGGATCTCCCGGCATCATCATGCCTATCGCCACCGCGACCAATTCGCTCGGCAACCCGATTGATGTCAGCCCCGATCCGATCAGCGTCGTCGTCGCACCCAACGGCAAGACCGCTTACGCCCTTGATCGAGTCAGCAATTCAGGCTGAACCCTTCGAAGGAAACTGCGAGACGATCTTGCCGCCTGATGGCAAAGACCGCTGCCCGCTCGGGGCCGGCCATGTTTAGCTGACGCTGGCGATCTGTCGGCCAGCGTGGAGGCAGGACATGACCGGACGCGAGCAGGTGCTCGATCCGACCGGGTTCGATGCGCGTGCCGCCGACATGACCCTGGCCCCGCGGCCAGCCACCCTCCGAGGCCGCACGGTCGGCCTGCTGGAGAACACCAAGCCCAATGCCGCGGTCCTCCTCTCCCACATCGGCCGCGAGCTGGAACGAGAGCATGGCGTCGCGACAGCGGTGATGTTCAGCAAGAGCTACTTCGGCACGCCGGTCGAGGAGAGCCTGATCCAGCAGATTCTGCACAACTGCGACTTCGTCGTGGCGGGCATCGGTGATTGAGGCTCGTGCAGCGCGGCCAGTTTGGCCGATGGGATCCTGTTTGAGCGGGCCGGCGTGCCCGCTGTGAGCATCTGCACGGACTCGTTCGTGCCAGCCGCCGAGGCGATGGCGCGGCTGTACGGGTTCCCGGGGTACCAGTTCGCGCTGATGCCACATCCGCTCGCGAGCCTGGACGACGCCCAGTTGCGGGCTAGAGCCCGCGAACTGCTGCCGGACATCCTGCGCATCCTCGGCACGGAGTCCTGAGTGGCGGCGACGATAGGCGGTGACCTGCCGTCGGCCACAAGGGCGGAGTCGGCCAGCGACGCAGGATCGGCCACAGCGTCGCCGCCCGGCCAGACCGGTCCGCTGCTGGTTGACATGGCCGAGATCCGGGCCGTACTGGAGTACTACGCCAGCCGGCAGTGGACCGACGGGCTGCCGGTCGTCCCGGTCACCGAGTCCTACCTGGCCGAATTCCTCGCCACGACCGGCAAGAGCCCGGACGACGTGGTCCTCGCGATGCCGCATCTTAACCGCGAATGCACGGTCCGGCTTGCCGCCATCAACGCCGCGATGGCCGGCTGCCTGCCCGCGTACTTCCCGGTCGTGCTGGCAGCGTGGGCGTCGCTGGTTGGCGAGCGATACCCGACCCGGGGCATCTGGCAGAGCACCACCGGGACCGCTCCGCTGCTCATCGTCAACGGCCCGGTCCGCGCCAGGATCGGGCTGAACTGCGCGGGCAACGTGTTCGGCTCGGGCTTCCGCGCGAACGCCACGATCGGCCGGGCCATCCGCCTCACCGCCATCAACGTGTTCGGACTGCACCCGCATCTGCTCGATCAGGCGACCCAGGGCACGCCGGCCAAGTACACGCTGTGCATCGGCGAGTGGGAGGAACGCAGCCCCTGGGCGCCGCTGCACGTCGAGCATGGCCTCAGTGCGGCTGACAGCGCCGTGACCGCAATGGTCATCAGGAATGTCGTGCACATCGAGGCACGCCACACCACGGTGCCCGAACATCTCGCGCTCGACATCACCGGCACCATCGCGCGGACCGGTGCCCGCATCCACCAGACCAGCAGCGCGCTGGTCGTGCTGGTGCCTGAGCACGCGCGGATGTTCCACGACGCCGGATGGAGCAAGGACGACCTGCGCCAGTTCGTCTTCGACCACGCCGCGAACACCCGGGCCGAGCTGGCGGCGGTCGGCAAGGACGCGATATCCAGGCACACCTACTGGCGGCTGCCCGCCGACCACCCCGATGCCATGCCGGACGAGGCAAGCACCAGCGCCGATCCCGAGCGCGTGCCAGCGCTGAACTCGCCGGCTGCCGTCCAGATCATGGTTGCCGGCGCCGACAACGCCGGAGTCTCCGCGGTGGTCGAGACATTCGGCGAACGTGGCAACCCGCCGTCGGTCGTCAAGGTGGAGGACGCGAATGAACCGTGAGGCGATCACCGAGCCGGCCCGCTCCACGCCGGTCTACGGCGAGTTTGACGTGGTGGTGGTCGGCGGCGGCCCGGCCGGGCTCATGGCAGCAGCCGCGGCAGCGCGGAGCGGGTACTCGGTCATCCTGCTGGAGCGCTACGGCTTCCTCGGCGGCGCGGGCACGGCCGGCGGCCTGAGCACCTTCTGCGGCCTGCACGCCAAGGTGCACGGCGAGCATCGTCGCGTCATCCATGGCCTCGCCGACGAACTCCTCGACCGGCTCGCGAAGCTAGACGCGCTCTCTCATCCCCACCTGACGATCAGCGACGGCATCCAGGCACAGGCCTTCGACATCTCTGGCTACAAGATCGCCGCTGATGAGCTGGTAACGGCCTCCGGCGCCAGGCTGCTCTTCCACGCCCTCGCGGTCGGAGTAGTCAAGGCCGACCACGGCGACGTCATCGACGCTGTGCTGATCGAGTCCAAGTCCGGTCGCGCCGCCGTTCGCGGGCGGATCTTCATCGACGCCTCGGGAGATGGCGACGTCGCGGCCTGGGCGGGCGCCCCATTCGAGAAGTCGCCCGGCCTGCACGGGATGATGTACCCGTCGCTGATGTTCCGGATCAACGGCGTCGACATCGCCGCGGTGGGCGAGGCACCTTGGCGGACCGTCGAGCGGCTGATGGACGCGGCCGAACGGGCCGGCACGCACCACTTCCCCCGCAAGAAGCCGATCGTCCGGCCGCAGCGCAACCCGCTGGAATGGCGCGCCAACCTGACGCAGCTCGCCAATCCGGACGGCAGCGCGATCGACGGCACGGACACCGACCAGCTCACCCGCGGCGAGCTGGACGGCCGCCAGCAGGCGCTGGACGCGTTCACGTTCATCCGCGACAACACGCCCGGCTTCGGCGAGTCCTACATCGTGGATCTCGCGCCGCAGATCGGCATCCGGGAGACCCGCCGCATCGTCGGCGCCTATCAGCTGACCGAGGACGACGTGCTCGGCTGCGCCGACTTCGATGACACGATCGGAGTCAACGGCTGGCCGGTCGAGGCGCACGTCGCCGGGACGGTCGAATTCCGCTGGCAGCGCGGGGAGAACTCCCGCGGCTTCAACCAGCTGCCGTTCCGCATGCTGCTACCGCAGGGCATCCGGAACCTCTATGCGATCGGCCGGTGTTCCTCGATGACGCACGATGCTCAGTCCGCCGCCCGCGTGACCGGTCCGTGCTTCGCGATGGGCGAGGCGGCGGGGACGGCGGCCGGCCTTGCGCTCAGCGCGGGCACCGACTGCGCGGACATCGACGTCACCGCGCTCCAGGACAAGCTGGAACGTGGCGGCGCCTACCTTGGCCGGGAGGTGTGATGGCGTTACCCGAGTCCGGACAGCCGGCCGACGCGACGACCGCATCCGAGGCACGCCAGCCTGCGCGGCAGCTGCGCAGCAACTTCGAACCCGGCACGAGCCGCTGGGCCATGCGGCGCGCGCAATGGGCCGCCCTCGGCCTCTCCGACGAGGACATGGCCCGGCCAAAGATCGCGATCGTGAACAGCTCCTCGGACCTGGCCAGCTGCTTCAGCCACCTGGATGGCATCGTCCTTCCGCTCAAGGAAGCGATCCGCGAGGCGGGCGGCATCGGGTTCGAGATCCGGACCGCGGCGCCGAGCGACGCTGTGACCAGCGCCGGCGCGGCCGGGCAGTACATCCTGCCGAGCCGCGACCTGATCGCCAGCGACATCGAGGTCGCGGCCGAGGGCGCACTCCTGGACGGCATGATCTGCCTGTCGTCCTGCGACAAGACCACTCCCGGGCACCTGATGGCGGCTGGCCGGCTCGACATTCCGACGATCGTGATCGCCTGCGGCTACCAGCCGTCCGGTCGCTACAAAGGCGAACCAGTCGACTTCGAGGACATCTTCACCTACGCCGGCCATGTCGCGGCCGGCCGGATGACCGTCCAGGAACTGGCTGAGATGAGTTCCTGCGCGGTAGCCGGCCCAGGAGTCTGCGCCGGCATGGGCACGGCGAACTCGATGCACATCGCCGCCGAGGCGCTCGGCATGGCGCTGCCGGGCAGCACGCCGACGCGGGCCGGCAGCCCGCGCATGTGGCAGGCCGTCGCCGACGCCGGCCACCGGATCGTCGAGCTGATCGCCGCGGACGTCACGCCGCGCAGCATCCTCACCGCTGGCGCGTTCCGCAACGCGGTGACCGCGGTGCTGGCGATCAGCGGCTCGGTCAACTGCCTCAAGCACCTGCAGGCCGTTGCCGTGGAAGCTGGCTGCGACGCTGACGTCTACCAGCTATTCGAGGACCTCGCCCCCGAAGTTCCGCTGCTCGCCGCCGTCAAGCCGAACGGCGACCGCCGCATCGAGGAGTTCGAAGCCGCTGGCGGCACGCGAACCCTGCTCCGCCAGCTCGCGCCGCTGCTCGAGCTGGACCAGCCGACCGTCGCCGGCCTGACCGTCGGCGAGGTGATCGCGGCCGCGCCCGAGCACTCTGGTCAGGACGTCATTCGCCCGCTGGACGAGCCCCTCGCGCGCCATCCTGGCATCGTCTTCCTGCGCGGCACGCTTGCCCCGGACGGCGCGGTGGCCAAGCGCACGGTGGCGGACGACGGAATGCACCGGTTCACCGGCCCGGCCCGGGTCTTCCACTCGCGCGAGGAGGGCATCGCCGCCGTGCGGGCCGGCCAGGTGGAAGCCGGCCAGGTCATGGTCCTCACCGGCCTTGGCCTGCGCGGCGCGCCGGGCATGGGTTTCACGTCGGCGTTCGTGTTCGCCCTGGATGGCGCTGGCCTGTCCGACAAGGTCGCGGTCGTGACCGACGGCCAGCTGTCTGGCCTGGTCAACAAGGGCATCTCTGTCGCCGAGGTCAGCCCCGAAGGCGCCGTCGGCGGCCCGCTCGGCCTGGTCCGCAACGGCGACGTCATCAGCGTCGACATCGACGCTCGCCGCGTCGACCTGCATGTACCCGACGCCGTGCTGGCTGAGCGCCGGGCCGCTCTGCCCGCGCTCCCGGCCCCGGCCGGCTGCAGCTGGCTGTCGGTCTACGCCCGCTCGGTTAGCCCGCTCGGCCAGGGCGCCACGCTCACAGGCCGGTCACCGACGGGCCAGACCTCATGATCACAACCCTTCACTACGGGAACGTCCCCGCTTCCTGCTGGCAGCCGTTCCCGCCCGCGCGGCCGCGAAGGCGTGACCGCGCACATCGGTAGGTAGCACGCGGCCAGCCGGCCGCTGGCGACAGGAGCGCACGATGCGAGCAGTTGTCTGCGTGCCGGGCGGGACCGAGGTCGCGTCGGTCCCCGACCCTCGGCCCGCGACCGGGCAGGTCATCGTCGAGGTGGACGCGTGCGGGCTGTGCGGCTCGGATGTGCACGCGATCGCCGAGCGGTTCACCGAGCCGGGGCAGATCCTCGGCCATGAGTTCAGCGGGCTGATCGCGGCAACCGGGCCCGGGGTGACCGGGTGGCACACCGGGCAGGCGGTGGCGGTCAACCCGCTGGGCTCCTGCCGGAGCTGCCGGGCATGCGCGTCGGGGCTGCCGTTCCGCTGCCCGGAGTTCCCGAACCTCGGCCTGAGCGCGCCTGGCGCCTATGCGCAGTACGTGGCCGTGCAAGCAGACCAGCTGGTCCGGCTGCCTGACGGTGTCCCGGCGGAGGCTGGCGCGCACGCCGAGCCGCTGGCGGTGGCGATGCAGGCCGTCACGCAGGCGGACCCGCAGCCCGGCGGCGCTGCTCTCGTCTACGGCGTCGGCCCGATCGGGCTGAATGTCATCATGGCCCTGCGGCTCACCGGCGTCGATCTCATCGTGGGTGCTGGCCGGTCACCGGGACGGCGCGCGGCCGCGCAGGCCGCCGGCGCCGACGTGGTGCTGGACACCCGCGAGATCAGCGTCGCGGAGTACGCCGGGCAGAGCGGCCGCCGGTTCGACTCGGTCTTCGAGTGCTCGGCCGCGCGCGGCTCGGCCGACGAGGCGCTCGCGGTGCTCCAACCTGGCGGCTGCTTCGTCGAGCTCGCGCTCACTGGGCAGTCCGCCGCTGTCTCACTGGAACGGCTGGTCCAGGAAGGCCTGCGCCTGGCTGGCACCTGTGCCTACAGCTATCCGACGTATGAGGCGGCGGTCGACGCCATCGTGTCCGGGCGCGTCCCGGCCGCCGGCCTGATCAGCGAGCGAGTCAGCCTGGACGAGACCCCGGCTGTGCTCGCCCGGTTGCGTCAGCCCGGGAACCTGGTCCGCGTGCTGTCCCGGCCGTGGGCGGCAAACGGCAGTTCAGACTCGGGCCGAGACGCATCGGGCGAGCACTCAGTCGGCATAGGGCCGTAGCTCGAAGGCGCCGAACCTGACAGTCGGGTGCCGAGTCGAGACCTCGATCGCCTCGGTGAGGTCCTGGCACTCGAGGACCGCGTAGCCGGCGATCTGCTCCTTCGTTTCGGCGAACGGGCCGTCGGCGATCAGCACCTCGCCGGCCCGTTCCCTGATAGTGACGGTCAGGCTTGCCGTCTCCAGCCGCCCGCCGCCGACCAGGATCCCGCGTCGGTCCATCTCGTCATCCCAGGCTTCGATCTCGCGATCGAACTCCGGGGTGTCCATGTCATCGAGTACGGCCTCGTCGAGGTAGTGGATCATCATGAAACGCACGTTGTCTCCTCAGCCGACGCCGCGGACCGCGAGCGCGGTCACCGCGGCGGCGATTATGGTCGCGGCGGCCGGCCGCGACAGGAGCAGGGCGGCTAGCCGCACGTGGCGGAACGCCACCGCGAAGCTGACGCGCGCCGCCTGACCGAGAACCCCGGCCGCGGTCGCGAGCAGCACCGGCTCGGCCCACCCGGGGAACGGGACGGTCGCCGCCAGCACCGCGCCGGCCACCGGGCTCACGCACATGGCCGCCAGCCAGATCGCCGCCCGCCGCCGCGAGCCGGAGCTCAGCAGGGTGCCTGCCGCCAGGCCCTCGGCGAGCGCGTGCACGAAGAGGGCGACCGCGATGACCCAGGACCCGCCGAGCGCCAGCGCCACGCCCTCCAGCAACCGGTGCGTCGCGAGGGCCCCCGCGGTACCCGCGCCACCAGTCGCTTCCCGGTCCTCCTGACAGGAGCAGCCCCGCCGGACCACCAGCCCCGCGAGCGCGAACGCGGCCACGGCGACCGCAGGCACGGCCCAGGCAAGACGCGACCCGGTAGCGCCGGACCAGGCGTCCGGGAGCAGGTGCAGGCAGGCGATCACACTCAGCGCTCCGGCGGCCGCGCCGAAGCACAGCTCGCGCCGGGCGGCGTGCCGCCGGCCCAGCCAGGCACCGGCCAGCGTGGCCACTCCGATCAGCAATCCCCCGATCACCACCAGCAGCAGCACGGGTTCCTCCTCGTCGCCTCAGGTCGTTCTACCCCTACGACGAACCAGAGCCGCCAGAATGGACGCTGGCCGCTCTATGCCGACCAGTGGGTTCTGCCGCGTCCACCAGGCGGCCCATTGCTCGTTGCGCCTGCCTGCGGTCGGCCGTCGTGGAGCGCCTCTCGCTGTAGCCTGCCGCTGTCTTCTTTCGGAGCAAGGTGGCCAGGTCGCCGGCGAGCTAGCGATCAACCCGACCGAGCGACGCGATTGCCTCGTTATGGTTCTCGCCTTGATTATGGACGCCAAGTCGGCGACAACAAATGACGTCCGCCGCAGCGATACCCGCGTGGATGCACAAGGTGACGTACGCGTCGCTGAGTTCGTCGCTGTCGCCGAGGGTTGTCGCTGCTAACCGGAACTCTCGGGCCTTGGCCAGACGACCGACGGTAACCACGGAGCTGCAAGGACGCTCAGTCATCCCGCTCCCCTTGGCGCTTTGGCTGCCCGGGCAGCCAGGTACTCAGTCGGCCCGGCTAGCACGATGCCCTGGTCGCGTATGTCAGCGATGACGGGATCGTTCCCCTTCGCACCCATCCTGGCGTCCGCCTCTGACATTTCCAGGATGCGTAGGTCATTGCCGGTCCACAAGGTTCCGTCGTGGGCCAGTTCCTCGAGCTGCCGGACCCAGCCATGGTCGTCCATCGCGATCGTTTCCGGCCGGACGGCGAAGACGTCGATGTCACTGTCCGGTCGCATCTGGCCCGTCACCGCTGAGCCGAACAACGCCGCATACGCGGGCGGTATCTGCCATGCCGCAATCCGGTCGCGCAGTCGCGCGCAGAAGTCGCCAGCTATACCCGCGAGCGCGACGACATGCGGCGCAGCGACATGCTGGCGGTTGAGCCGGTACAGCTTCGACGGCCCAGCGACGCTGGCGTTGACAATGCCCTGCGAAACGAGGCGCTCCAGCGCCCGGCGCACGCCCTCAGCTGAGTAGCGACCGATGACCTGATGCAGCCCGCGTCCAGTGAAGGAAGCATCAGCCCGGGCCAGTGCCATGAGGACGTCGCCGTCGACCGTGGGCGTAACGACGAGCAGCGGCCGATCCAGCTGCATGAAGGACCTCCCTCGGCTTGTCGTCGTGATTTGGCAAACGCCTACTATAGTTGGCAGATGACAGGTATAGTTGCCGATTTATTCGCCGCGTAATCGTCGGATGTGGCCAACTGCCGTCATCGTGGCGCCCGATCTCGGCGGCTTGCGCCACACTGGTGGCGAAGTCCACGGACTGCCGCGAGGGAGACGTATTTGATCAGGGGGCACCGGCGCAGGCAACAACACCAATCGCCCCGGCAACGGCCGCTCACCGCGCCCTGCGAGGGCTGACATGCGGCCGCTCAGGCTGGTGCTCGACGGGTTCGGCACCTACCGGAACCAGACCGAGGTCGACTTCTCCGACGTCGACTTCTTCGCCCTCACCGGGCCGACCGGGTCCGGGAAGAGCACGGTCATCGACGCGATCTGCTTCGCGCTCTACGGCACCGTGCCGCGCTGGGACAACGAGCGGGAGGTCCGCAACGCGCTCGCCCCGTCGGCGAACGCCTGCACCGTCAGCCTGATCTTCGAGCTGGCCAAGCAGCGTTACGTCGCGGTCCGCTCGCTCCAGCGTGACCGGCGCGGCCAGGTCAGCACGAAGGCCGCCCGGCTGGAACGACTCGATCCCGCCATCGCGGCCGACGCTCCGCTCGCGGAGATCCTGGAAGCCAGCGTCGAGCAGCTCGCCGAGGGTCCCGATCATGTCCGGGCGCGCGCGTCCGAGCTGCTTGGCCTGTCCTACCAGCATTTCATCCAGTCGGTGCTGCTGCCGCAGGGCGGCTTCGCCGAGTTCCTGCGCGCCACGGCGGGCGACCGCCAGAAACTCCTCGTCGAGTTGCTCGCCTTCGGCGTTTACAAGGACATCGGCCAGCGCGCCCGCGAGCGCGCCGACCGGGCCAAAGCCCAGCAGGCGGCCGCGCAGCAGCAGCGCGACCGGCTGGCCGACGCGACCGAGGAAGCGCAGGCCGCCGCAGCCGACCGGCTCACCGAGCTGACCGAGCTGACGGCTCAGGTCGAGACCGGCCTGGCGACGCTTGCCGACCTGCGCACCCGGGCCGAGGCAGCCAGCCAGCTTGCCCATCAGGAGGGGAACGTCGCCGCCCAGCTCGCCGCCGTCCGTACCCCGGCAGCGGCAGGCGGCCTGGCCGAGCAGATCGCCTCGGCCCAGACAGAGCTGGCGGCCAGCCGACTGCGGCGGGACGAAGCGGCCAGCCAGGCCGAGCACGCCGAGCAGGCGCGCGCCGCGCTGCCCGACAAGGCCGTGACCCAGCGGTGGCTGGAAAGCTACGCGCTGCGGCGCGATCTGGTTGCCGAAGCCACACAGCAGTCCGCAACTGTCGCAGCGTGCGCCGCCCGGGAGCACGAGGCTGCCACTGCCCTGCAGGCGGCGGAAGGTGGCACGGCCGCGGCGCAGGCAGCGCTGGAGACCGCGCAACGTGCGCACACCGCAGCAGGGCTGGCCGAGTCACTGCACGCAGGCGACCAGTGTCCAGTCTGCCGCCAGCTGATCTCGGTGCTGCCGCCACAACAAGCCCCCGCGGACCTCTCAACAGCGAGGAAGGCACTGGACACCGCAGCGAAGTCACTGCGCCAGGCGCAGCTGGCGCATCAGGAGACAGCCCGCGCTGCCGCAGTCGCGACGTCGGCGCTTGACGCCACGCAGGCCCGCCTGGACAAGGCCGCAGAGGTGATGACGGACGCTCCGGCGGAGGATGAGCTAACCCCGCAGCTCGCCGCGATCACCGCCGCGGACGATGCGGTCGCCCAGGCGGCAGCCCAGGCACGCACGCGCCAGACCGAGTTCGCCACGGCGGAGCGGTCCCGCGCGGCACTGGCGGCCGGCGAGCAGCAGGCCTGGAGCACGCTCAGCGCTGCCCGCGACAAGCTGGTGCCGCTCGGCGCGCCCGTGGTGGCAACCGGCCCCGGTCAGGACCTGGCGGTGGCCTGGGGCGCGCTGGCCGCGTGGGCGCAGGCCGAGCACGCCCGACTGGCGGATCGGATGCCCGAGCTGGAAAAGGCGGCCGCGCAGCTTCAGGAGCAGGTCACCGGGGCCGCTGCCGCGCTGACCGAGTTGCTCGCCGAGCATCAGGTCCCGGCCGAGTCGCTGACTCGCGCGGCGGCCACGGTGGCCGAGCACCGGGTCCGGGCCGAGACCGCGCTGCACCGGATCCGGGACGACCGCAAGCAGGCCGCTCGGCTAGACGCCCAGGTCGCGGCGCAGCAGCAGGAGGCCCAGGTCGCCGGGATGCTCGGCAACCTGCTGCGCGCCAATTCTTTCGAGCGCTGGCTGTGCAGCGAGGCGCTGGACTCGCTGGTCCGGGAGGCATCGGGCACGCTGCTCGAGCTTTCCGGCGGCCAGTACGAGCTGGACCGGGACGAGCGCAATGACCTGATCGTGGTCGACCACGAAGACGCCGGTTCCCGGCGCCCAGTGCACACGCTGTCGGGCGGGGAGACGTTCCAAGCGTCGCTGGCCCTAGCCTTGGCTCTGTCCCGCCAGGTCATCGGCCTGTCCGCCGGGATGCGCGAGCTGAACTCGATGTTCCTGGACGAGGGATTCG
The DNA here is from genome assembly GCA_036495585.1 of Streptosporangiaceae bacterium. GTDB lineage: Bacteria > Actinomycetota > Actinomycetes > Streptosporangiales > Streptosporangiaceae > JAJYUU01. The sequence goes on along the minus strand of DASXMP010000073.1, from coordinate 32,565 downwards.
GCACGCTGGACAGCGACACGCTGGAGACAGTTGCCAGCACGCTGGAACGACTCGCGGCAGACTCTGATCGCATGGTGGGAGTTGTGACACACGTCGGCGAACTGGCGGAGCGGGTACCGGTCCGGTTCGTCGTGACTCGGAGCGGCACGACGTCCGCGATTGTCAAGGAACGCGCGTGACTGTGACTGCGAGCAGCGGCCCGCGCCCGGTGTCCTACTCGGTCGATCCGTGGGATCCGTCCTACGGCGTGGCCTTCGGCGAGGAGATGACCGGCGACGGCCAGCCGGAGTCGAGCGCCGAGCTGATCCTCGACCTGGAAGTACCCGCCGAGGACTGGCGGCCGCTCGCCCCAAGCCGCGACCTGCCGCGGCCCGAGACCGTGTTGTTCCTGGACGGCGTGCGCCGGATCGACGCGCGGGTCTGGGTCCACGGCGCCGACCCGCAGCCCGCTCCGGCCATCGCCGCTTCCTACGCCGCCGGCCTGGTCTGCCTGAACGGCTCAGCCCGGATCGCCGACGTCGTTGTCGAGCGCGGCCTGTTCACCGCCGCGGCCGAGGCCGCAGGGCTCGACAGCCGCTACGCGATGTACCCGGCCCGGCCCGCTGCCGGACCAGGCGCCGACAAGCTCTCGCTCGCGCTGCAGCAGCGCCTCAGCGATACCGAGGTGCAGCTCGCGCTGCTGTTCCGCAAGGAGAACCAGGACGGCACGGATCTGCTGTTCGTCGACGGCCCGCTGCGCGGCCGCACGCACCTGGACCGCACGATCGGCTACATCAAGACGCACCACACGACCTATCTGCCGCCGCCGCAGGCGGCGGTCGTCAGCGCGCTGCGCCCTGGCGAGCGCACGCCGGCCTTCACTATGGGCACGTCCTGGCGGCGGCACTCCTGGTACCTGCGCCTGCCCGGCTCCGCCGACGCGCCGTGGTCCGGGGTGGTCCGGCTCGAGTGCTCGGCCGACCTGTCGCTGCCGGACGTCCGGCAACTGGCCGACCTCAGTGCGCTGCTGTTGCCGCCGCTCGCAAGCTCGCCGCACAAGGACCCGCGCGCACCGCAGAACCTCGTGCCGATCGGCGGCCTGGAACGCGAGTTGCGCCGTCGGCTCGGCGACGCCGAACTGCTCTACCGCTCGCTGCGCGCGGCCGCCGCCGAGCCGAGTCTGCGCTAGTCCTTCATACTTCGTGGCACCAGCATCGTCTGACCCTTCACCAGCCACGAGACGCCGAAGGCAAAGGTGGCAAGAGCCTCGAAGATAAACAGCAGCGGCACGGCGTTCTTTGCCGCCGACGGCAGGAAATTTGACACGACGGCGAGCACGACGCAGCCGAAGATGGTGAATCCGCAGACCCGGTAAACGACGTTCCGCAGCCTTTTCGCCGGGGTGCGGAGATCATCGGATGCCAGCGGCGCGAATCCGAAGGCGATCTTCAGCCAGCCAGCAAAACTGCCCGGCGGCTTGTCCTCGGTCGAGCTCGAGATCGTGAACCGCAGCGCCATGAATCCGAGCGCGAGGAAGGCGACCGCGGCAAAGCACAGGTGGATGTCGCCGCGAACGTTCAGGAACGTTGTCAGCTTGGCTACCGCCGGCGGGACGCAGACCTTGGCAGTCGCTGCGCACACCGTCGGCTTGGTGGCCAGGAACGCGACGCCGATCATCCCGACCCCAGAGACATTGGTGACCCAGCGGTCCCATGCGTCATACCCGACGTAGAAGATCAGGAAGACGCCGAGCGCGCACAGCGTACCGACAAACAGGTCTCGCATCGGCGTGTAGTAATAGCCGCTCATTGAGTACGGCAGATTGAACGTGGCGAACAGGTTGCCGGCCAGCAGGCCGAACGGCAGCAGGCTGCCGATCCAGCCGACAGCTTTGCGCACATTGAGGTAATTGGAACTGAGCTGAGTGATTTCTGGTTCTTGCTCAGGAATGGCCTGAGACGCGACGATAGACATCCCCCACGGATCCCCCTCCACACTTCGCCGCGGCCAAAAGGACGAACGGCGAACAAACTGTGACGTTGACGTTAACGCACTAAGACGCTAGGGATCATTACCTTTTGGTGAGGATGTGTTTACTAATCCTTTCCTACCTGCAACTATTCGCGCACGGCCGTCGCAGGCCCCGCCAGCGGCGGCGCGCCTTGCATAGCGGGCGAGGCGCCGGGTAGCTAGGGCGCGCTCTACCGATCGGGACTGTCTCGCTCCTGGACAGGGGGAAGATTCATGACCAGCGCGGCACTGGCCCACCGCGGCCGGTTCACTGGGTTCCTGCTTATCCTGCTTGGCGCCTGGGGTGCCCTCATCCCGTTCGTCGGGCCCTACATCGGGTTCGCCTACACGCCAGATAAGGCGTGGGCGTACACCTCCGGTCGACTGTGGCTGTCGGTCCTGCCCGGCGCGGCCGCGTTCCTCGGAGGCCTGCTCGTGCTCGGCTCCGACCGAGCAGCTGGGGCTGGCGCGTTCCTCGCCGTGCTCGGCGGTGCCTGGTTCGTCGTTGGCCAGCCAGTCACGGCTTTTGCCATCACGAACAGCTCGATCAGTCCCGGCTTTCCGGTCGCCAGTCACGGTGCTGTGTTCGGCCCCGCCGCCATGCACTTCCTGGAGTCGCTCGCCTTCTTCTACGGCCTCGGCGTCGTCATCCTGTTCCTGGCCGCCTTGTCGCTGGGCGAGGTCGCCGTCGCCAAGATGGCCGCGCGACGGTTCGGCGAGCGCACGGATCACACTCAGGGCGGATTCGACCGTACTGACGAGTTCGGCGGTGTCTTCTGACCCGGCTCCATCGGCAATTCTGAAGCGTCCACTCAGGAAACGACTACGTGCTGCGAATAAGGGGTTCCCAAGACGGGAATCATGGCGTGGCGTAATGTGTCCGGCGTATAGCAGGCCGGTAGCGTGTACTCGGGAGTGATCCGAGACGGCAAAGGCTGGTAGTTCATCCGGTCAATGGAACACTGATCGCCTGATCTCCAGCCAGTCGTGTGGTTCGGCCCTCAATACACGTAACATGCGCCAAACCTCACCGCCGGCGGGCAGCTAGCGGCCTTTCCTCATGGAGCACTACATGCGGGGCGAGAATTCGGGCGTGACGGCAGTTGTGGCGGCAGCCCAGCAGACAGTTCAGCTCTCCGGAGACCTCGGCCTCCCGGCCTCAATTTCGTGGCGGCGCAGTTCCAGGTGCGGGACGCATGGCTCTTGTGTGGAGGTCGCGGATCTGGCCGACGGGCAGGTAGCGGTGCGAGACGGGAAGATCCCCGCAACTAGCCCGATTCTGGTCTTCACGGCGGCAGAATGGCACGCATTCGTCGCCGGGGTTATGGCCGGGGACTTCAGCTAAACCGCCGTCTGCCTGCAAGAACTCGGCTGACGGTCGCTTTGGCGACCAGCGGGCGGGTTAAAACTCCCCATGGGCGCTCCCAGCCGCCAGCAAATCAGACTCAGGCCGCTGGGAGCCGCCCCCCTCATTCCTCGGTTGTTGCCTCTGCCAGGCTCGCGCCGGCCAGTCGCTGCTGTGCGGCGACAAGCAACGGCATGAGTGCGATCACGTCCTCGCGGCCCTGCTGGCACCCCTTGGACCACATCGCGATTTCCTGCCTCAGCCGGGCTGCGAGTTCGCGCGCGCGAATGGCTTCGGCGCGCCACTGCTGAACTTCGGCTTCCATCGCCCGCCGGGTGCGGCCGAATTCCGCATGCGCCCAAGCCAGCGTCAGCGCCCAGGCCGCTGCCGCTGCTATCAGGGACCAGCCGAGGACCTCAAGGACTATCAACGCCGAACCCCCTCGCATAGGTGGAACCGGCGCTTCGGGCTCGTGCAGTGGCCCGCGATCCTGGGCCTTTATTCGGGACGCGACCATCGGTAATGTGAGCTAGTGCCATGACTCTATTCCGTTCCTGACGCTCATTCGGATGGATCGTGGTTTGGCCTAGGCCGGCACGCGCGCCGGCCTAGTGTCATGTACGTGCGTAACGCCCGACAGCGACGGCTAGGGCCCGACGTCATGTGGGTGCTGGCGGCGCTCTGGAGCAAGGAAGGGCGGCGGGCAATGGCCACGCAGTCGGCCGGGCCCCCGTAGCCGGCCGACCAGCTGCGGCCGCAGCCGAGGGATACGTCCCGCCGACGGGCCAAAGGTGGAGGCATTCCTGGCCATCCTGCCTAGCGACCATGGCGCGGCCTCCCGCCCCGCAAGGGATCCAGCCCCTCTACTTGCGATTGTGAGTTAGGCTCACGACAAAGTGCAAGATGCGCTGCAAGATGTAACGAACATTTATCCAAGCTCTTCACCCTTGTACGACGTGGCGCTACGCTTCCAATGGGTCTGCTGTCGCCAGTTGCGACTGGCTGGACAGGAAGTGGCTGGTGCCTGATCTCAGGAGTTCACCCGTTCACCGCGCTCTTGCTGCTGAGCTGCGGCGGTTGCGCGAGCACGCGGACAAGTCCGGCGACGAGGTCGCCGGCGCTTTGCACTGGTCTGCGTCCAAAGTATCTCGGATCGAGACTAATAAGACAGGCGTCAAGCTACGAGATCTCAACCAGCTCTTGAACTTGTATGGGGTGGACGAGGACCGCCGCCGCCAGCTGGCCGCGCTCGCGAGCGAGCCCGAGCCACGCGGTTGGTGGACGGCCTACGCCGAATCGATCGCTGCAGACTACGCCGCTTATATCAGTCTCGAGGACAGCGCTGCGTCCATGAGCTGCTGGTCGCCGGAGCTGATCCACGGGCTGCTTCAGACCGAGGCGTACGTGCAAGCGGTCATGGACATCGGTTTTGACCACCCCCCGCCCATCTCGCCCGGCGAAGTCCAGCGCCGGGTTGAGGTTCGCCTCCATCGCCAGGACCTGCTCAGGGGTCAGAGCCAGAAGCAGATGTCCTTCGTCCTTGATGAAAGTACGCTCTTGCACCGGTTCGGCACCGCCGCGGTCATGCGCGCGCAGCTGACGCACCTGCTGGAACTGTCCGAGCTGCCGAACGTGACCATCCGTGTCCTGGCTTTTAGCGGTGCACATCCCGTCGTCACGCCCGGCGGCTTCGCGATCCTCGAGTTCGTGCCGGTGCATGGCGTCGCGCTCGGCGATGTCGTCTACACCGAGACGCTCACGCACAGCGTGTTCATTGAGGAAGAAGGCGACACCTACGAGTACCGGCTGGCATTCGGGCGGCTGACCGCTGAGGCCCTCGACTCTGCCGCATCCAGGGCGCTCATTGCGAAGGTAGCGGAGGAACGCTGGTCTTAGGCCGCCGCACCTTCCGGACTAGGACACCGCGTCGAGCGAGTCGGTGAGCACCTCGGCAAGCTGGTGCAGTTCGGTGGCCGTGATCACGAACGGCGGCGACACCTGCAGCGCCACGCCGCGCAACAGCCTGGTAATCACGCCTCGCTGCCGCGCCGCCGTCACCACGCGGCCGGCCAGCCCCGGGTCCGCCTGCCGGGCGGCTGGCGCGATCTCGATTCCGGCCAGCAGCCCGGCGCCGGTGCGCACTTCGCTGACCAGCTCGTGCCGCGCCACCGGCGCCAGCGCGGCAGCCAGCGCCGGCTCCAATTCGCGCACGCGGGCCACCAGCTGCTCGCGCTCGAGGATGTCTAGGTTCGCCAGCGCGACCGCGCAGGCGGCCGGGTGCCCGGTGTAGGTGTAACCGTGCCGGAAGACCTCGGCTGAGCCTGGACGCCAGAACGGCTCGGCGACGCGCGGGCTCGCCAGCACGCCGCCAAGCGGCAGATACCCGGACGTCAGTCCCTTCGCGACTGTCATCAGGTCCGGCCGGATGTCATAGCGCTGGCTGCCGAACCAGGCACCGGCCCGGCCGAAGCCGGTTATTACTTCGTCGGCGATGAACAGCACGTCCGCGTCCCGGCAGATATGCTGCACGTCGGCCAGGTAGCCCTCGGGTGGGAAGTAGACGCCGCCGGCGCCGACGACTGGCTCGCAGATGAAAGCCGCGACCCGGTCAGCTCCGGCCTGGTCGATCAGCTTGGCCAGTGCGGCTGCATCGTCCCATGGCACATGCTCGACCTCGGGGACGAGCTGGCCGAACGCCTCCGCATTGACCGGGATCCCGCCAAGCGACGTGCCAAAGCCGTTGACCCCGTGATAGGCGTGCGACCGCCCGACGATCACTTGCTTGCCAGGCTTGCCGACGGCCCGCCAGTAGGCCCGCGCTAGCTTCGCGACAGTGTCCACGGCGTCCGAGCCGCCGCCCGGAGTGAAGAACACCTTGGCGCCGTCGATCGGCGACAACGCGGCGACCCGCTCGGCCAGCTCTTCGGCCGGCTTGTTGGAGAACGCCTCATAGGTCTGGTAGCCAGCGATCTGGTGCATCTGCACGGCAGCAGCATCGCCAAGCTCTGTCCGCCCGTACCCGACGTTGCAGTACCAGAGGCTGGCGATCGCGTCGAGATATGCACGCCCGTCGGCGTCGTAGACGGTCGCGCCCTCACCGCGGACGATCTGGACCTGATGACCGGCCACCGCGGGCATGCTGGCGAACGGGTTCCACATGGCCTGCGTGCCGTCGGATGCTGGCATCTGTGTCCCTTCCGGAAGTTTTGGTCGTCAATCTATCGGCGTGGCGAGGGCGTGCGGAGTCCGCCCGCCGCACAGCCCGCCGACAGCGGCACCAACAGGGCGCGGCCGGCTAGTCAGGGGATTCTGGCGTCGGCTCGGCGGACTCCGGGTCAGCGGACGCCGATTCAGCTGGCGCAGTCTCAGCGCGCACCGATTCCGCAGATGGCGGTTCGGCCGCGGGCGGTTCAGCGGGCAGCAGCCCGGTATCCGCCGGCTGAGTGAGCACGGATTCGGCGGGCAGCGGCGCACCGGCGATCGGTTCAGCAAGCAGCGGCTCAGCCTGCGCCGAGCTGGCGGCCGCCCGCTGCTCAGCGTTCGCCCGATCCGGCCTCGCTGCCGACAGCGCGTCTTTCGCGGCGGCTCGGACCGCATCCGCCACCGATTGCGCGGCCCAGCCCGCCGCTCGGATTGGGTCCGCTGTCTGTCCCGCCGTTCTCGCGGCCAGCGGGATTCGCTTGGGCAGCGGCGGCAGCGCCGAGCCAGCGACCGCGGTGTCGGTAGTGCCTGGTGCGCCCGCAGCTCCGCTGCTGGCTGGCGGCTGGTCTGCGACTTGGGCGGGGCCAGCCGCCGGATCAGCCGGCGCAGCGTTGATCTCAGCGGGAGCATCCGACGCAGCGCAGTCACCCGGCAATGCGCCGCCCGCTACCACGCCGCCAGCGGGCACGACATCACCAGCCGTGCCGGAAGTCCTTGGCGATGGGACGGCCGCCACTGGCGGGGGCTCATGCGGGGTCAGGCTGGCCCTGCGGCGCTGGCGGAAAGGCAGGAACACGCTCGGCTGAGTCCGCTCGACCGTATCGGTGGTCGTCTCGGCTCGGGCGCTTGCCATGACCGCGTGTGGCAGCAGCACAATCGCTGTCATGCCGCCAAACGGTGACACCCGCAGGGTCACCTTGATGTCATGCTTTGCGGCCAGCCGGGATACCACGAAGAGCCCGAGCTGATCGGTTTCGTCCAGGTCGAACTCCGCCGCGCCCACGAGTCGTTCGTTGATAGCCGCCAGCTCGTCGGTGGCGATCCCGACGCCCCGGTCCTCCACCTCGATCGCGAGACCTCGTGCGACGCGCCCGGCCCGCACCGTTACCTCGGTGCTCTGCGGCGAGTTGGCAGCAGCGTTCTCGATCAGCTCGGCCAGCAAATGGATCACGTCCGCAACAGCCGGGCCCGTCACCGCGTCCGCCGACTCGGCGACAACCATGATCCTGGCGTAGTCCTCCACCTCTGCGATCGCGCCGCGAAGCACGTCCACGATCGGAACCGGGTTGGGCCAGGTCCGCGCGGGCGCGGCACCGGACAAGATGACGAGGCCTTCCGCATGCCGCCGCATGCGCGTGGTCAGGTGGTCCAGCTGGTACAGCTCGTCGAGTGCTCCCGGATCGGTGGTCTTGCGCTCCATCGCGTCGAGGAGCGCGAGCTGCCGATGCAGGAGCGCCTGGCTGCGCGACGCGAGGATCAGGAAGACCTTGTTGATGCCACGGCGCAGCCGTGCCTGACCAGCCGCTGCCTCGACCGCCGTGCTCTGGACCGCCGCAAATGCCTCGCTCACGCGGGCGATCTCCTTGACCCGGCTGCGGGGCGGCGGGGTGGCCTCGGCTGCCACATCGACGTCCTCGCCTTTGCTGAGCCGGGAGACGACGGCTGGCAGGCGCTTGCCGGCCAGGTCGAGTGCTGCGCCCTGCTGGCGGATCAGCTCACGGCTAATCCGCCGACCGAAGCGCACCATCAGCAGCGCCGACACGACGATGGCAAGCAGCCCGGCGCCGCCAGCCACCGCCAGCTCGATCAGCGCCTCGTCACCAGCGCGTTCACTCAGCCGGGACAGTGCCAGCGCGTCTTGGCGCATGGCGGCCTGGTAGTCGCGGAACAGCGGGACTGTGTCGGCGCCAAAGCTGGCCGGGCTCACCGGAATCGGCCCGACCGCGCCAGCGCTCGCGCTCACTGCCCGCTCCATGGCCGCGAAGCTGCGGTAGGCGGCCGAAGCATTGGCATGCACCAAGCCAGTCCTCAGCGCGGGGTGGAGCTGACCGAGCGCATCGGCCATCAGCAGCTGGCGGCCGGCGGCGTCGGCCGCGAACAGTTGCCGTTCCGGCCCGCTCATCTGCCCGCCTGCGGCGAGCGCCCCGCTGATGAGCGTGATCTCGCGCTCGGCCAAGTCCAGGGCCCGGCCCGCTTCGACGGTTGCCGCGGCCTGGATATAGAGCGACGTGCTGGCAACGGTGGCCAGCTTGGTGAAGAACCGGAGCTCCGTGCCGACGATCGCGTTATAAGCCTGGAACGCCGCCAGCGCGGAGATCCTGCCGGATCTAATCTGCATTCGCAGGGCCGGCAACCCGTTCAGCGCGGTGTTGAAAGCGGTGAGCGCAGGCCGTGATGCTCCGTCGATCAGTCCGGCGTTTCTCCTCACTTTGTTCTGGAATGTCGCCACGGCTGCCTGCGTCATCCGGAACTGCCTGAGCATCGGGCTCTCCGAGGACTGACCAGCGCTGCTCAGCCACGTGAACACTTGCAGCCGTTCCTCAGTCAGCTGAATGCCGAGAGATTCCGCCGCTCCCCCATACAGCCGGTGCGCGCTGCTCAGGTTTTGCTCCCGCAGTGCGGTGGGGAGCGTCACGCTGGCCGCGAATCCCCACAACGCCAGCAGCGACGCAAACGGAAGTATGCAGCCAGTGGCTAGCAGCGCCCGGATCGAGCGTGGCCGGCCAATGCGCTTCCGCGGACGCATTCGTCTCCCTCGACGACACTAAGAACCGAGGACCCACCCCTATGCAGGAATTTCAGATGTCGCAGGCCGCGAGAAGATTAACACCCGCCGATTCCCCGCATTGGCTGCTTTGGCTGACGAATTGGCTCGAAGCGCCAATGGCCGGCCGGACGACCCGGGGCTGAACGGCGACGTTCCCCCTACAATCGTTCAGCCAATGCGCGGCCCCCCCGGCAATCGGAGGAACAGTGTCCGACTCTGTCCTTAATGTCCGCGCTGAACTCGCGGCGCGAGCGGCGCTGCTGCGTGATGCCTGCGACCGGGCGGTTGCCTATCTCGCTTCAGTCGCCGATCGCGGGGTAGCGCCGAACGCGGACGCCGTCGCGGGTCTGGCCGCGCTCGACTTCGGGCTCGCGCGCCGCGGCCTGGCCGCGCCGGAGGTGCTGCGACTGCTGGACACCGTCGGTTCCCCTGCCACGGTAACCAGTAACGGCCCGCGATACTTCGGCTTCGTCACTGGCGGCACACTGCCTGCGGCTCAGGCTGCAACATGGCTAACGGCCGCCTGGGACCAGAACGCTGCGCTCACGGTCATGTCACCGGCCGCTGCCCGAATCGGTGCGGTGGCGCTGCGGTGGGTTGCAGGCCTGCTTGGCCTGCCGCCGGGCACGGCCGGCGGTTTCGTGACGGGGGCCACCATGGCGAATTCGACCTGCCTGGCTGCCGCCAGGGATGCGGTGCTGACCCGGGCCGGCTGGGACGCCAGCGGAGCTGGCCTGGTCGGCGCGCCGCCAATCACCGTCGTGGTCGGCGCCGAGGCACACGCAGCCGTCCGTAAGGCGCTCGGCCTCGTCGGGCTCGGCCGGGACCGCGCGGTCGTGCTGCCCGCGGACGGCCAGGGCCGGATCGAGGCACGTGACCTGCCCGGCCTGGCTGGCCCGGCGATCGTTTGCCTGCAGGCAGGCAACGTCAACAGCGGCGCGAGTGACCCTTTCCGGCCGCTGATCAAGTGGGCCCGCGAGCAGGGCGCATGGGTACATGTGGACGGGGCTTTCGGATTGTGGGCCGCGGCCTGCCCGAAAGTCAGCGCCCAGGTCACGGGCGTGGAGCTGGCCGACTCGTGGGCGACCGACTGCCATAAGTGGCTGAACACCGGCTACGACTGCGGCATCGCGCTGGTCCGGGACTGCTCGGCGCTAGCCGCATCGATGGAGTCGGCGGCTGCCTACCTGCCCGGCGGGGCGAGCGAGGCGATGTTCCTGACTCCGCAATCGTCACAGCGGGCGCGCGGCGTCGAGGTATGGGCCGCGCTTGCCGCGCTCGGCCAGGACGGGGTTGCCGAGCTCGTCGGCACGTCCTGCCGGCTGGCACGGAAGTTCGCGGCCGGGATGCAGGCGGCAGGGTTCGAGGTCCTGAATGACGTGGTGCTCAATCAGGTGCTGGTGTCGTTCGGATCGGCGTCGCTGACAGACGACGTGATCGCCGCGGTGCAGTCGGAGGGCACCTGCTGGTGCGGACCAACGACCTGGCACGGGACGCGGGCGATGCGCGTCAGCGTCAGTGGCTGGAGCACGACCGACGCCGACATCGGGGCCAGCGTGGAGGCGGTGCGCACGTGCGCGACGCGACACCCCTGACCGACTGGCCGCCTCGCGCCGGACGCTGGGACTAAGTAGCCAGTACGCCGAGGTCAGGTAGCAGGCTCTCGTCTTCGAGGATGCGCGCCGCGCCGCGGATCACGCAGCGGAGCGGGTCGTCGACTACCAGGACAGCGATGTCGACAGTGGTCTCGATCCGGAAGGCGAGCCCGGGCAGCAAGGCACCGCCGCCGGCCAGGCGGATCTTGCCGCGCACGACGTCCTCGGCCAGATTCGGCGGAATGTCGGAGAGGAGTTCATCAACCGCGCCGGTGATGGCGCTGACCATGGGTTCGATAGCCGCCGCGACGAGCGGCGCCGGCACGCGGGCCACCCGGGGCGTGCGGCGAGCCGCGTCCACGCCGACAACCTCCGCCTCGGCGATCGAGCCGTCGCCGAGGCCGAGGGTCATCTTCAGGTTCCTGGCCGCGTTCCGGCCGATCAACAGGCCAAGCTCGGTCTTGACCGTCCGGGTGATCGACTCGTCCATCACGTTCCCGGCCAGCCGCAGGGACCGGGCCCGGACCACATGCCCGCCGGCCAGAACCGCGGCCTCGGTCGTGCCGCCGCCGATGTCAACGATGCACGCGCCCGTACCCGCGGCGAGGTCGACGCCCGCTCCAGCCGCGGCCGCGACGGGCTCGTCGACCAGCTGGACTGCGTAGCGTGGCTTCAGCGCTTCGGCAGCCGCCGCGACCGACCGCCGCTCCACCCAGGTTGCCTCGCCGGGCAGGCACACCACCGCCGTTGCCCGGCCCATCCGGTTGCGCAGCCGGGCTCGGGAGATGAAGGCCTGGAGCATGGCCACCGCGGCGTCGAGATCGGCGACAACGCCTTCCCGAAGGGGATGGATGATCTCGACGTGCAGCGGTTCCTTGCCGGTCAGCGAGTCGGCCTGCTCGCCGACCACGGCGACCTTGCCGGTGAGCCGGTTCATCCCGATGGCCGACGGCTCGTCGATCACCACGCCGCGGCCTGCCACGTAGACCAGGGTGTTGACCGTGCCCAGGTCGATTGCCACGCCTTCTTTGAGCCGCACTACCGTGTCCTCGAGCGTGCCGCTGCTGACCGAAATGCCATTCTGGTTCCCAGTATGTCTTTGTCCGGCGGGCACCTTGCCGTTACCCGCTTGCCGTTACGCCTCCGCAGCCAAGGATCTACCAAGAGTTGTCCAGGCGGTTAGCCGGAGACCATGTCGAACTTGTCCGGGTCCGGGCCGGTCCGCTCGTTCCGGTTCAGTGCGCTGATCGCCTCGACGTCCTCACCGGTGAGCTCGAAGTCGAAGATGTCGATGTTCTCTCTGATCCGATCCGGATTCACGGACTTGGGGAAGATGATGTCGCCGCGTTCGATGTGCCACCGCAGGATCACCTGCGCCGGCGTCTTGCCGTATTTCCTGGCAATTGCGTCGATGGTCGGATCGTCCAGGGCGTTGCCACGCGCGATCGGCGACCAGGCCTCGACGGCGATCTCATGCTCGGCGCAGAACCTGCGCACCTCGTCCTGCGTCAGGTACGGGCTCACCTCGATCTGATCGACGGCGGGCGGGATCTCGGCCTCCTGGTGCAGGCGGCGGATGTGGTGCGGCTGGAAATTGGACACGCCGATCGAACGGGCCCGGCCGTCGGTATAGAACTCCTCCAGCGTCTGCCAGGTCGACACGAAGTCCCCGTCGTACCTGCTGGGCAGCGGCCAATGGATGAGGAACAGGTCGACGTAGTCGAAGCCGAGCGCATCCAGCGAGTCGTCGAATGCCCGGCGCGCGTCGTCGGGCCGATGGGCGCTGTTCGCCAGCTTGGACGTGACGTAGACCTCGGACCGGTCCAGGCCGGACTGGCTGATGGCCGCGCCGACCTGCCGCTCGTTCTGGTACATCTCGGCTGTGTCGATGTGGCGGTAACCCGCCTCCAGGGCGGTGCCCACCGCAGCCGTGGTGTCCTCCGGCTTGATGAGGAACACGCCAAAGCCGAACTGCGGGATGTGCTGGCCGTTATTCAACATCATGTGCGGTATCGCGGTCACTGTCGCTCCTGTCGGGCTCGAATCCGGAGTTGACTTCCCTCGCCGTCTCCGGTTATGCCCTGCCCGGCTGGCTCGTCCCTGGCGGCATCGGATTGGCACAGCCCGCACCAGTCACAGTGGCCGCGCAGGTCGCACGATCTTGGTCGTCGCAGCGGCCACGGCGGCCCCCTGGGCTGCTCGGGACCGACGCGGGCACGCGAGGGGCCGGGCCGGAAACGAACCGGCCCGGCCCCGTTCGCGCAGCGGCTAGCTGCCGTGGGTAGTGCGGTACTCCTGGCCGAATCCGGCCATGCCCGAGCCCGTTGGCCAGCCCGGGCGAGCGAACTGGTGCCCGCCGTCCGGCTTGCCGACCCGCGCTGGCTCCGGTGAGACGGACTGCACGCTGGTCGCGCTGCAGATCGCGTCGGCGTCGGTCGTCGGTCCCGGCACCTGGCTGCTGGTCGGGATCGCCCCCGCCGGAACGCCATGGCGCGGCTCGCGCTCCAGCACCTGGCCGAGATCCTCGGCGTTCGCGTCGCGAGCCGTCAGTGGCTGCAAGCCGAAGGTCTTCTCGATCAGCTTGAGCGTGGAAGTGTGCTCGTACGGGCCATCGTGGTCCACCCGCGGCCGGGCCAGGTTGGAGACCACGATCGCCGGCACCCGGAAGCCGAGCTGGGTGTAGTCCGGCACGAGCTGGCCGTCGGTCGGGGTCGTGCTGTCGCCGGTGTGGTCGACAGTCGACGGATCGGTCTTGTCGATGACGTGCGGCGGCGGCACGTGGTCGTAGAAGCCGCCCCACTCGTCGAAGGTGACGACGAACACCGTGTTGTCCAGGTAACCGGCGCTGGCCAGCGCGTGGTAGGCGTCGGCAATGAAACGCTCACCGAGCCGGATATCGGCCAGCGGGTGGTCGTCAGCCGAGGTCCCGTTGCCTTCGGTGTCGAAGGCCGGGTCGATGAAGCTGACGTTGGGCAAGTTGCCCGCCGCGACGGTGTCGATGAACGACGCGGTTTGCAGTGGCAGGCCGAGCACGTTCGGCTCGCCGTCGTAGAACGCATGCCAGAACGGCAGGTACTTCGTTCCCCACAACGCCAGGAACGGCAGGTCGCGGAAGAAGTAGCCGCCCGTCGGCACACCCTGGTTGTTCGGGACAGGCGACAGCTGATCCCAGATCGTCGCCAGGCTCGACAACGTCGAGGTGTTGTGGTCGCGATCGGTGCGGGCACAGTGCTGGTAGAAGCGGTTCGGAAAGGTCTCTCCGGCGAACGAGCAGAAGTAGCGATCCAGCACGGTGTAGTGCTCGGCCAGCGCGCCGATCACCGGTACGTCGGGCTCGGCCTTGCGAGCGCGCGTGACCGGGTGGAAGTTCGTGTAGTACCCGACCGGGAATGTGTTCGCCTGCGCGAGCGTGACACCGGCGTTGTCAGCCGGACTGGTGGGCCGCTGCAGAAAGCCGTCCATCTTGCCGAAGTTGTGCTGGACCAGGAAACCTTCCCAGCTGTGGTCGGGATCGCTGTATCCGCAGCCCTGGAAGTCAGGTGCCAGCGGATAGTTGCGGTAGGTGTTCCCGTCCGTGGATCGGAAGGTCAGGTCGTGGCGGCCGTCCGCACCAGGCAGCCATCCAAGGAAATGATCGAACGAGCGGTTCTCCATCATCAAGATGACGACGTGCTCGATGCCGCTTGACCCGTGCGGCGACAGCGCAGGAGCAGCACTCGCCGCAGTCTGGGCGAGGAACTCCGTTCCGGTAACCGCGAGTCCAGTGGATGCGGCCATGAGCTGCAAAACAGTTCGGCGTGTCAACATGAGCCTCAGTATTGGCACCCAACCCGGGCCCCTACTAGGGCGTCAACGTGACAGGAACCTAACGCCTGGGCAAACGAAAGGCAGCGTCAGCGTGCTGCCGGAGGAGTGCGGAATGCCGTTGCCAAGAGTCGTCGCCCGGCTGAACCGAGTTGGCCTCAATCGCGTTACTAGGCCAGTCGCGCAGTACCTGCCGGGACTTGGCGTTATCGAGCACCGCGGGCGACGGTCCGGGAGGGTCTACCGGACGCCGGTGAACGTGTTCCAGTCCTCAGGTGGTTATGTCATCGCGCTGACCTATGGTGCGGAGGCCGATTGGGTCCGGAACGTGCTGGCCGCCGGTGGCTGCACCCTGCACGCGCGCGGGCGCGCCCTGATGCTGACCGACCCGCGGCTCTTCCACGACGAGAGCCGGCAGCAGATCAGGCCGCTGGAACGGCACGTGCTGCGGGTGCTGCGGGTGTCCGACTTCCTGTCGCTGCAAACCGCCGCAGCCGCTGCGACGCCGGCCCAGTCCGCGTTATCGCGACCGTCGCGGGCGGAGCTCACCGCGCCGCGGTGCGCTGCCGAGATGGCATGGTGAGCTGGCGGTAGAGCGCGGCGGTGTCGGGATGCGGCTCGCCGCCCGGCGCGATGTCCTCAATCGCATCAAGGCAGCGACGCCAGGCCTCGGTTACCCCGGCCAGATTGGCGGCTGCGTGCTCGGCGCGCATCAGCGCCCGCCACAGTTGCTCAGCTGACGACTCTGCGAGCAGGCCAGTCCGCGCCGCCCGGGCTGCGGCCCGCGGCGACCCGTTGGCAAGCTCGAACTCGGCCAGCGTCTCCGCCGCGTCCACGACCTCAGCCCGGACCGTCTCCAGCAGCGGGATGTCGACCCACCAGTAGAAGCTGCCACCGAACGGCTGGCCACGGACCAGTGCGACGGCCGCGCGCAGGTCATCGAGCTGCGCTGATGCCGTCAGCGACCGGAATTCCGTCCAGTCCAGCTCGGCATCGGGATGCAGCACGTATCGGCCATTGCCCGTGTGAATGATGTACTCCTGCCCGTCGGTCGACCGGCCGAGCCTGCGCCGCGTCCTGGTAATGATCTGCCGCACTGCGTCCCCCGGCTTCGGGTGGTCAGGGTCTGCGCCGAGCATGCTGCAGAGCGCCGAGTTGGTCAGCCCGGCCGGCGCCGCGAGCGCGAGCGCCAGGACGAGCTCGGCGTGCTTGGGCTGAAGCTGGTCAGCCGCTCCGGTGATGGTGAACGGTCCGAGGATCTTGACCCGCAGCATCGATTGACGGGGCTCGTCCGGCGGTGGCCCGCTCGCCCTCATTGGCCGGAGCCCCGCATCATCAGTGTCGGCTGGCCAGCCGGCGAGCCCGGCTTGGCCGGGCAGGAGATCGCCGGGCGTTAGTTCCCCGTCCGAAGCGACGCCGCCCGGAGCCACCCCGGCCCCAGTGACACCGCCCGCAGTGACACCGGCCGCAGAGACACCGGCCGCAGAGACACCGTCTGTCGCGACAACTTCGTCGCCGTCGCTATCGGGCCATGCCATCACGTCGTCGTCGGCCATGACGTCCGGCGGGCGGGTCTCATCGCGCCAGCCATCCGGCCGCAGCACGGCTGCCTGCGGTACCCACGGCGGCGCGCTGTACAGGACGTACGGCGACTCGTCTGGGTCGGCGTCTGCAGTGTCGGCCGCGACAGCAAACATCGTCGTGATTGCCTCGTACTCTGCCGCCGACAGCGCACGCGGCCTGATGGTGAGCTGCAGGGGCACGACACTCGCCACGATGCCGCCCTGCTGCGGGTCCGGGGCGAGCTGCAGCACGGTCGAGGCCATCCGCCCGTCCGGAGTTTCTTGATCCCCGGCGACGAGCGCGCCGATGCCGCCGGGGCCATCCACGGCCAGGTCCATCAGTCTGGCCAGCTGCTCCTCTGTCGGCTCGACCGTGCTGATAAGGATCGTGAGGCCCCAGTCCTCGTCCTGCGGCGCAGCCAGCCGAAGCTGGCGTAGGTCGGCTGGCCGCTGGCCATCCAGGCGTCGCGCGACAGCCGCACTGCGGTCAGCAAGCAGCGCTAGCGCGTCGTCCAGGCCGTCGCAGTGCTCGGCGCGGCCAAGGACGTCCAGTTCGGCGCAGCCCACCAGGATCAGCTCGTACCAGCCGGTCCACTGGCCGGTCGCAAGCTCGGTCGCGGCGGTGCGGATCACCTGGTCAACCAGATCGGCCGGGCCGTCGCAGCCCGTTATCCGCAGGGCCTCCAGGTCGAGCAGCAGATAACCGCTCGTGGTGGCGCCGGCGGTGAAGAGCCCAGGCAGCAGATGACAATCCGGCCGACTTGCCATAGATCCAGGGCTCCCCGCTGCGTCACCGGGAAGGTCAAGCTGCCAGCACATGCCCTGACGGCCAGGCGTGATCGCATACGGCGCCGGCGGGGAGTCAAGCGCGGGTGCCGACAGGAGAACCTCGAGCGTGCCGGGCGTGACATGCAGCCCGACGATATCCGGCAAAGCCCGGCCGCCGGCCAGGATGCCCTGCTCGAGATCCGCGAGCGCATCTTGCAGCGTCCGCGGATCCTCGGTTCCGGCA
Organism: Streptosporangiaceae bacterium; assembly: GCA_036495585.1. Classification (GTDB taxonomy): domain Bacteria; phylum Actinomycetota; class Actinomycetes; order Streptosporangiales; family Streptosporangiaceae; genus JAJYUU01. The sequence continues at coordinate 15,290 of DASXMP010000073.1, read as the reverse complement.
GCAGCCCGCAAGCGCTGCTCCGCCGACAGTACGCGGGGATCGTCGGGCAGTGCGATGCGCCGCCCGCGGCGGCGTTCCTGCCGCTGCCGGTGGCGCATCCTGGCCAAGCTGGTCAGCACCCCACCGGCCAGCCCGCCAGCGGCGAAGATCGCCGCCTCTTCGAGGCCGTCAGCCCCGCGATGCGCTTGCTCCTGCTGGCCCGCGCTGGCACCTGCCATGGCCATCTCGGCCGAACCAGCGGACGGCCGGCTGCCCGGCTCGGCCGTGGCGGCCGGCTGCCCTGCGGGGCGGCCGGATGCGGCATCCCGCTGCCCCCCGCCGCCCGCTGCGGACTGACCATGACCGCCTGGAGAGTGCGCAACTGAGGACCCCGCGGCTGGCGCAGGTGCCGCAGGGACGTGTGCGGCAGGGACATGGCCAGCAGCGGCGTGCCTGGCCCGGTAATGCTGGTCGCTCGTGGCGTGGCCGCTGTGCTCGGCAGCGCCGCCGGGGGCCATGGCTGCGTCGGTGTCCGGGCTGCCGGGCAAGAGCAAGTGCCAGCCGGGATGAATCAGCGCCGGGTTGGTGAACACCTGACCGTCCTCCATCTCATGGCCCATGTTCAGGCGGGCGATCTCCGGGTACCGGTCGCCGTCGCCGAGGTAGTGCTGCGCTAGGGACCAGAGGCAATCACCGGCGTGGACGGTGACGAGGTGGGTGGCGAAGCTGGCGTCGGTGATCCCCGCAAGAACAGCCGACCGCGTGTCCCGCCCCGGCTGGTGTGCCGCGCTCGGCTCCAGCAGCCCTCGCCCTTGTGGCCCTGGCGGGATGCCGACCGAGCCGGAGGCGGCAGACGCTGGCGTGACGGCTGCGCTGAGCACGACGGCGGTCGGGGATGTGAACGTCAGCGCCGCCAGGGCCACCAGCCTGGCCACGCCGCTTTGCACGCCGCCGAGCCGAAGCTGCGGCGAGTGGCGGCCGCGCAGGGCCGCCTGCGCCTCGCTAACGACGCAGAGCGTGAAAAGCAGCCACGCAAGCCACGAGCAGTCCCTGATGACAGCCAGCAGCAAACTGGTGGAGTCTCGGCTGGACAGAAACGTCAGCAGGCCATGCCAGCTGACGTGGTGCGGCAGCGGCGAGCCGCCGAACCCGTACAGCAGCACCGGCAGGCCAGCCACGACCGCGGCCAGCACCGCCAGGGCCGCCAGCCCGGTCATCACCGCCCGCGCCCGAGAGATCATGGTCGGCCGGGACCTCCTCCCAGGCTCACCGCCGCTGAGTTCCGGCCGGCCCGCAGGCCGGATTGCCGTTCCCGGCGCCACCTGCTGTCACGCCGGCCACGAGTAGTGCCGTGGCTGTCCCTCGGCTCGTGAAGGACTGGACGCCGATGAGGGACAGGAACCGCGTCGGCTCGGTGATGGTCACGGTCACCTGGATGGCCTGCGTCCCGTCCGGGGACACCGAGTAGTGGTCATAGCCCGACCGGCTCAGGTAACCGGCAGCGGCCGCCAGTGCCTGGCGCTGGTCGACGACGAACGCGCCGCAGGAGTATGCCGTCGATACGTTCACGGACGTAGCGCCAGCTCGCGCCGCCTCCTGTGCCAGCGCGACGGCGCTCTCGTCCGCGGTGAGCTTGGCTCCGCCATCGACGACGATTCCGGCAAGCGCGGCAAGCGCGACGAACAACACGACGACCATCAGCGAAAGTGCGCCCCTATCCCGGTCCGGATCGGCGGGCGCGACCCGGCTCACTCCCGCCGATGAGACGAGGATGACGCGGCGGGTGTGACAAGTGCGTGACAGGCGCATCTGTGACCTCACCGCACCCGGAACACGTCAAGAGGGCTACTGAAGTGCGCGGTCAGCGTATGGCTGCCCGGTAGTCCAGGCAGAGCCAGATTGGACAGCGGGACGGTGCAGCGCACCGTGGCAGACACCGAGGCTGGCTGACCCGGTGGGACCGTCCAGAACTGGCTGACGTCTACGCTGACGACGGGATCGCAGTCCAGCCCGTCTCCCCGCAGCGCGGCTTCGGCGCTGGCTTGCCCGTCGGCCCGAGCTGCGGCCGGGGTCAGCGCGATCGACGCCTGGCGGGCCGCGTCTCTCGCCGCAGCTTCCACCGAGCCTTGGGCAACGGACGTACGCCCGGCCGCGATGACCAGTCCGAGGAGCGCGAGCAGGACCGGGGCAAGCACGACAAGCTCAAGGGCGGCGCTGCCGTCACTTGACCGCGCGCGACGTTCCGAACCCATCATGACCGGAACACCTCGATGGGCGCCTGAGCGGTCTCCGTGACCCTGACGACCAAGCCCGGCACGAAACTCGGCGCGTGGCCGCTGACGGTGATCGAGATCGTGGTAGCCGTGGTGCCGCCACTTCGGGCCACTGGGTCCAGCAGATACCCGTTACCGGCCTGGTGCGCGAAGGCCAGCGCGGCCGCCGGACCAGCACCGCGGCTGGCATTCAGGGCCCTGGCCGCGTCGGCCCCTTGCCGGGCTGACGCGAGCGCGGCCTCTCGCGCCAGGAACCAGAACGACGCCTGGATCAGCACCATGATGAACAGGAACAGGAACGGCAGGACCGCCACGTAGCTGAGCGTCAGCGCGCCGCGGTCGTCGCGCCGGACCCGGCTGATCAGGGCTCGCTTCATCACGTCAGCTCGGGATCAGGCTCTCGAGGTCGTGCAGCTTGCCGGCCAGGAATGCGGCGAGCGCGAGCGCCGCCGTGACGAGGACGATCGCGATCGCGACCCATTCCAGGCTCAGAGCGCCGCGATCGAGCCCGCCATGGCGGACGCCGTCGAGTCGGTAGCGAAGCTGAGCCGCCAGGTAGCGCAGGACGGTAAGTCTCGGGTCGGTTGGCATCTTGCCTGCCTTTCGTGCATTACCTGCGGCCTGTCTCATCCGAAGAGGCGATAGAAGTCAGGGAAGATCAGCAACACGAGGAAACCGCCAGCGAGCAGCGCGATGGGCAGCACCATCGTGGTGCTCCGCGCGCTAGCCCGCGCCCTGGCGGCGGCCAGCGCTTCGGCGCGCATCGACTCGGCCCGGGCGCCGAGAGTGTCCAGGATCTTGGCGCCTTCCTGGCCAGCTACGCCGGCGATCTCCGCTAGGTCGGCGAGCTCAGTGATGCCGGTCTCGGCGGCCAGTTGCGCGAGCCCGTCCCAGGGCGCCCGGCTCGACTTGCGGGCCTGATCGAGAGCGGCAGCAATCCGCTGGAACGCCCAGCCGCCACCGACAGCGGCGGCGGCTTCGAGCGCCTCAGTTGGCGCGGCTCCGGCGCCGCGTTCCAGCGCGACGAGATCCAGGTAGCTGGTCAGGGCCTGCCGGAAGTCGGATCGCTTCTCCCGGGCGTTGACGCGCGTGACGAGGTCAGGGAGGAAGAACATGCCGACGCCGAGCGCGAGGGTCGCGCCTACCGGGACCGTCCATGGCAGCTCGCGTCCGCCGAGCGCCAGCAGGGACGTCAGGATCAGCGGCAGCGCGGTACCGAGCACTCCGCAGACAGCCTTGCTGGCCAGCCAGTCCGCCGGGTCCTGGCCGAGCAGCCGCAACTCGGCGGCCGGGACCGGGAGCCACGGGGCGGCACTGCCGATGCTGCTGCCCAGCCTGATCCGCCCCGGGATCCGCGCGCTGTCGGCGCCACCCCCATAGGTGTCGAGGCGGCCGACGGCAGCGCGCAGGCTCGGCGCGGCGGGCAGGAGCTCGCTCATCGCAAGCCAGCAACCCAGGCCGACGAGCAAACCCGAGACCAGCACCCAGCCGCTCACTGTGCTCTCCCCCGCTCCGGCGCTCGCCAGCCGCCAGCCAGCCGGAGTCGCGCACGCACCGGCCGCTCTTGTGCCGCACGCTCTGCGCGACTGACCCGAGCGCGGCTGTGCTCAGCCGCCAGGAACCTGCCAGGAGCTGCTTCGGCGGCGAGGCGATGCAGCCACCACAGCCCGCCCGCATACAGGCACGTGACCAGGGCCAGCACGACCTGGCCTGCACCGGTGCCATAGGGCGCCGAGTAGGACCTGTTCAGCACTGCGAATACCGTGAATCCGGCGACGAAGAGAGTCAGCCACTTCACCGTCGTGCGGTGTTGGGCTCGGTCGGCTTCGATCTCACGCCGGGCGGCCACGTCGCGGGCGAGCATGACGGCGAGAGCATTGAGGACATCGCGGACCCCGCCACCGCGGCGGCCAGTGGCAATGATGAGCGCGGCCGCGATCCGGTCGCCAGCCGGATCGTCGATGTCCGCGGCGAACTCGCGCAGCGCGTACTCAGTGCCCAGCCGCGCCGTTAGTCGGCGGCTGAGAGCCGATACCGCCGGATCGATGGCCGGTGGTGCATTCCGCGCGGACGCCTGCAGCGCATCCTCCAGGCCGCGGCTCGCCGTCAGCATGTCGGAGAGCCGCCGAGTCCATTGCTCCAGGCCTTCGAGCACCGCCGCGCGCTGCCGGGCCGCGCGCGTGGACACGATGGCGGGCAGGAAGAAGGCGGCAGCCGCGGCGGCGACGAGGGCGACCGGCCAGCGGGTGAGGATAAGCGCGGTCAGGCCCGCGACCGCGGCCACGAGCAGCCGGCGGCGGACGGCGGGACTCACGCCGACCGGCCGACGCGGTGGCTGGCCGGCCGCGCGAAGCCGACCCGTGAGTTCGGCCGCGAGCAGGATGAGGCCGGCCAGCGCGAGGCCGCCAGTCAGGCCGGCCAGCGCGGTCACCGGGCCCACCCCCCATGCTGCTGGCGCTGCGCTTCTTGCTGGCGGTGTGATCGCTGCGGGTCAAGAACGCTCGCGTCGAAGCCGGCCGTCGCCAACCTGGACATCAGCCGGGGTGATGGCGTGTGCGCCGGGACGGCCATGCCAGTGTCGGGGTCGGGCAGGAACAGCCGGTTTACCGAAGGCCGTTCCGTGTCGGCCGGTGGCAGGACTTCCAGGATCTCGGCGACGTACCGGACCGTACGCGTGCCGTCGTAGCCGCGGCGGATGTGCACGACCAGGTCAACTGCCATCCCGACGAGAATGTGTATGGCACGCTCCGCGAGTGCCAGCCCGCCGCGCAGCGCGAGGATGAGGATGCGGTCGAAGGCTTCCGCTGGCGAGTTGGCGTGCAGCGTGCACATCGAGCCTTCCTGGCCCGAGTTCATCGCCTCCAGCATGGGCATGATCTCGCCTCGCCTGACCTCGCCGACGAGGATCCGCCGCGGGTTGTGCCGCAGCGCGTGCGCGATCAGCTCGTGCAGCGTGATGGCCCCGACGCCTTCGGAGTTGGGCTCGCGTGCCTCGAAGGCGATGACATCCGGGTGACTGCTCAGCTCATGCAGGTAAAGCTCGTACTCGGACTCCAGCGTGGCGACGCGCTCACCAGGCGGGACCTCACTGGCCAGGGCGCGTAGCAGGGTGGTCTTCCCAGCCGACACTCCGCCGGTAATGATGATGTTGCACCGGCTCCGCACGGCCGCGCCGAGGAACGTGGCGAGCGTGGCATCGACGGTGCCGAGCTGCACGAGCCTGGCCAGGGTCACATCCATCTGGCCATGCCGCCGCAAGGAGACGCATGGCCGGGGCGTCACCGACATCGTCGCGGTCATCCGGGCGCTGCCAGCCAGCGCCACGTTGACGAGGGGGGCGGCGGCGGAGAAGTCGCGCGCCGTCTGGCCACCGCGTGCAGCCCAGGTGCGGATCATCGAGATCAGCGCGTCGTCACTAGCGGCGGCTGGCGGGCCAAGCACGCGCTCCCCGGTGGCGTAGGTGATCCACACCTGGTCGCAGCCGTTGATGTCGACGTTCTCCACCTGCGGGTCGCGCAGGTAAGCGGTCAGCGGACCGAGGCCGTAGCGCTGGTCATGCACGGCGATAGCGAGCTCATCCAGCATGCCGCCTGCCGACGCCGGCAGGCGACCGGTGCGGACCTGGTCTTCTAGCCATCGCCGCGCCGTCTCTTCGATGACCGGCATCACCTCCTCCGACGCCGCGTCGTCGGACAAACGCGTGGCGATCGCCGCCGTAATGTCGGCGATGGCGCCGATCAAGCGCGGGTCAGTGAGCCCAGCCCGGTCTCGCGGCGCAGGCGGGACGTCCTGGATCTCCGTCTCCCGCCTGCCCGGCGGCCCGATCCGGAACCCGTTGACCTCGTCCCGAGCCACTGGTGGCCAGCTAATCGTCACCGCGCGATCCCTTCCAGGGCCCTGCTTCCGCCGGTCCGGCGCCGCCTTGCACCGCGGCGGCGCGGCTGGCTGCGGCAATGGCAAAGTCAGCAGCGTGCTCGCCAGGCGCCGATTCTTCCGGCGCCTCGCCTGTTGCCGGGCTCGGCCAGTGCGTCCGCAGCGCCCGGCCCGCGGCGCTGGCCGACCGGAGCAGCGGGCTCGTCAGCAGGCCGCGGCGCCGGCCGACGCCATCGGACAGCAGGGCCGCGGTCCTGGCGTCGTGCGGGAGCACCGCTGCGACCGGGAGACCGAGCGCCTGCGCTACCTCGTGACGCGAATACGAACCCTCTCCGGTCACCAGCAGCGCGAGCCGTGAGGCGTCGGCATGCAGGGCCAGCAGCATGTCGACGCGAGGGCGCGCGGCCCAGACCTGTCGCAGGGACGGCCGGACGACGATAACCACCGCACGCGCAGCTGCCAGCACGCCCAGCGGAGCTTCAGCACTCGGGTCGAGCCGGCCGCAGTCGGCGATGACATCGGCGCGCTGCGCCGTCAGCGCCGACGCAACTGCTGGCCAGGCCGGGCCGAGCCCCGCCGCCTGCCGCGGATCGGTCAGGCCAGGGAGCACCATCGTGTTCTGATCCTCGGCCAGCGGCACGAGCTGACCTGGCAGGCCAGCGGTCGCCGCGGCGTAGCTCCGGCCCGCTTCGATCGCCAGCTCCATCAGTCCACGCCTGGCCGGCACGTGGCCAGCGAGCAGGCCCGCCAGGATGTCACCGCCGCTTGGGTCGCACTCCGCCACGATGACCGGCGACGGCCACGTCAGCGCCAGGGCAATCGCCGCGGTGGTTGTGCCGGGCGCACCGCCGGCTGAGGTCAGTGCATACAGTTCACCCACCGTCAGCCGTCCCGCTTGGTGACGATCAGGGCAAACTGGCCAGTCGATGCCTGAGCCGCCACCGCTGGTCCTGCTGAGGAGCGGACCAGCAGGTCGACGACGTCCAGGCCGTCAGAACCGGCAGTATTGCTCACGCCAGCGACGACCGCCGGAACCGGCGCCGTCAGCGCCGGAGCGCTGGCCGACGTGCCCGCCTGGCCCTGGTCGCCGGGCGTCGGCACGATGAGGACGTGATCGCCAGCCGACAGGCCGGTCGCCGGCAGCACCGACGGCTTCAGCGCGACCGGGACCAGCTGCTGGCCGGGTCCAGGCGGCTGAGCGGAGGTCAGATCGGACGGCGCGAGCAGAGTTCCTGGCTGCAATGCCGCTGCGGCTGTCTCGCCGCTGACCTGGCCGAGTTGCCGTGCCGGGATGACATGAATGCCGGCTGGGACCAGCACGCGGGCGGTGGTGAGGTCCGCGCTGGTGACCACGGCGCCGACCGGCACGCGCGCTGTCACCATCACCACCGGGACCTGATGGTCGGCGCGCTGGTAGAGCGTCGCGCTCACCAGCACCCCGGCGCCGGCCATGGCGACGGCGAGGGCGATGACCGCTGGCCGGCGGCGGCGCGGCAGCGCCCGCAGCGGTGCCGCCGGAAGGCCTGGTGGTCTGGCCCGCCCGCCGTTCGGGCTGACGTCCGGCTCGGGAAAGTAGGCCGTCCCGATCCCGGCCGGGGGCTGACTGCTCATGGGCTGGTCACCAGCGCCTCTCCTTGCGCGATCGGCAGGGCGAACTGATATGGGACCCGCAGGCCCGGGTTGACGACGCCGCCGACACCACCCGAGCCGGTCCAGGTGATCTGCCAGGTGACAATCACGGCTGCCTGATACGCGCCGCCCGGCTGCCCCGCAGACGGCTGCTGGTAGGTGTAGGAACAGCTGGTGTGCTGCGCCGAGGCGGGCTCGGCCGGGCGATACGCGGTGCCAGGACCGGCGCAGCTCGTGCCTGCCAGCCCGCCGCCTGGCTCGAAGGCAAGGCCAGCAGGAGCGGCGCGCGCCGTGGCCCACACGGGACCCGCTCGCACGGTGACGCTCTCCGGATGCCAGCCGGACGCGGCAATCCAGTACCACTCCGGCAGGCCGACCAGTCCGTCGCGACCTAGCGGCGGGGCCAGGCCCGGCTTGGTCACGGGTATCTGCAGCTCACCAAGTGCCTGCGCCAGCAGTTGCTGCGGCGTGACCTCTGGCGCGTTCGTGCCGGTATGCACGAGCACCGCCAGCGGACCGGCCACCTGCTTGCCGCCGGTGCAGTCCATCAGTGCCCAGAAGGCACCCTTCGGCGGCGGCCAGAACAACCCAAGTTGAGCCGCCTCCTGCTTGTCCAGCTGCGCGAATCTGCAGATGGTGGTCTGCTGGCTGGGGCTGCCCTTGCCCCCGCTGCCGTCGTGCGCGCCACCGCCGGAACCGCCGCTGCTGCCGCTGTCGGCACACTGGACCGTCACCCAGACGCCGCTCTCGTCGACGGCACACTGACCGCCGCCGCCGCTCCCGGCGGCAGCCGCGCGTGCGGATGCGGTGCTCGCGCTGAGCGCCAGCATCGCGGCCACTGCGGCAGCGAGCAGGACGGACACCAGGCGAGTCGGGCGCCTTACGGCCTGCACGGCACGTCCTCGACGGTCTGCACGCCGATCATCCATCGCCCGCGTATCAAGTTGAGGCGCGTGACCAGGTTGAAGTCGGGGACGCCGAGCGAGCCCGGCACGACCTGGCCGGTGCCGGCATACGCCAGGCCCGACTGGGTCGTGTCGTCGCACTCGTGGACCCAGGCTGCGCCGCCCTGGACCCGGACGCCGAGGATGTGCCGCACTGGCTGGCCGTAGGCAACCTCGTTCAGTACCCAGTCCTGCCTGAATGCGCTGATGAAGTTGCCGACGGTCGCGGGGGCGAGAAACGGGTCGAGTAGCTGCCGCACCCGCGGCGCGCTCTTGGAGGCGAACGCCTGGGTAGTGGCGGTCGTGTACCCGGTATAGGCGGTCAGCACTTGCTGCCGCGGCGACCTGCTGGCGGCGGCCGCGGCAGCGGCCGCGGGCGTGCCTGAGGGCTTGGCCGGCAATCGCACCTGCGCAGCGGCACCGGCGCAGCCGGTGAGCAGCAGGCCGACGGCGGTCAGTAATACGGCTTGCAGCGTCGAGGTGCGGCGCGGGGCGGAGCGCGTCACGTCAGACTCCATGTTGGTCGCGGGCGGGCCGAGGTTCAGGCGGCTGGTGGCACCGGGCAAGCCGTCCGCGGCACCAGATCAGCCGTTCCGCACGGTAGGCGGCACGCGTGAGCGGAGCGTTAGCGCCGCGTAAGCGCCGGTGCTTCGCGCGTTCGCGGCTGCCGCCATGCGGGTGCTGACGCGCACAGCATCGCCGCGCGCACAGCATCGCCGCCTGCGCTGCGTCGCCGAGGGCACAGCGTCGCCGCGCGCGCTGCGTCGCTGAGTGTGCAGGCGGTCTAGAGCGCCGAGCCGTCTGGTGTGCTGGGCCGTCTGTGTGCTGGGCCGTCTGTGTGCTGGGCGTCTGGGGCGCGGGGTCAGGCGGCGCCGGGCGGCGCTCCGTGACTCACCTGCACACAGTCACTTCCGGTTGCCGGTCGCGGCGTCACGATGAGGAATAGCCAGCGCCGGTCTAGGGCTCAGCACAGGCCCGCAGACAGTCATGGCTCGGGCCGGGCCGGTGCCCTGGATCGGCCGCAGCCGGTCACGACGCCGGCTGGGCGACGGCGTGGCAGGCCGCGAGCGGCGCCATCCGGTAGTCGCCAGTCTCCGGTATCTGAATGATCAGGCAGCTGTCAGCCAGGGTGCGCGCGGCGGCCGGAGCACCGTCGGTAGCGGCGCGGACTAGAGAGCTGGGCAAGACCCCAAGCCCGCCTTCGGCCAGCGTTGCCAGGGTGCGCAGGGCTTCCCGGCAGGTCGGATCGAGCCCGCGCCAGGTGGCATCCAGACGACGGCGGACAGACAGATCGCCGATCACGAGCTCGCCAAGCAGTTTGCCGTTGTCGCAGAGCGCGGCGGCGAGATCCGCCAGGTGCAGCGCCGGACTGGCGGCTAGGCGCGCGCCGACGATCCGCAGGGCCAGCGGCAGGCCACCGCAAGCTGCTGCGATGGCCGCGGCGGCGGCTGGCTCCGCTTCGACGCGATGTGCGCCGGCGATCTTGGCGAGCAATGTCACTGCCTCCCCCACGCTGAGCCCGCCGATGCTGACCCGGCTCGCACCTTCGAGGTCGGCCAGCTGAGTGCCGCTGGTCACCAGGACCGCCGAGCCAGGAGTGCCGGGAAGCAAGGGCCGGACCTGCGCCGCGCTGGCGGCGTCGTCCACGACCAGCAGCACTCTGCGCCCAGCAAGGACCGACCGGTACAGCGCGGCGCGCTCAGCCATGTCGGCGGGCACCCGCGTTGCCGGCAGGCCGAGCGAGCGCAGCAGTTCGCCGAGGACATCCATCGGGTGCCGCGGCTGGCCCGGGCCACCGAGCCCGACGTAGAGCTGACCGTCGGGAAAACTCCCGCTCGCCAGGTGGGCAGCCCGCACCGCCAGGGCGGTCTTACCTGCCGCGGGCGGTCCGGTGATGACCGTCACCGCCACCTCGGCGGCGGGCATCCGGCGCGCCAGCGCCTCGATGGCGACCACCCGGCCGGTGAAGTCTGGCAACTGAGCCGGCAGCTGGCACACCGGAGTCCAGGCCGGCCGCGGCGCGCCGCTGACAGCAAGTGCTCGCGGCCGGAAGCCGAGGTCCGGGCTCTCGGTCAGGATCTGGCCAAGCAGTCCGCGCGCTTCTGGACCGGGGTCCTGACCAAGCTCGCGTGCGATCAGGTCGCGCAGGCGGCTGTAGGCATTCAGCGCCGCCGCCTTCTGGCCTCCCTGATAGAGCGCCAGCATCAGCTGGACGTGCGGGTGCTCACGCAGCGGGTCGGCGGCGATCAGCGCGCGGATCTCCGCCATCACCTCGTGATGCTGACTGAGGCCGAGCCGGGCATCGATCAGCCACTCCCGCGCATCCCGCCGCTGCTCCAGCAGCCCTGCGCCGGCCAGGCGCGCGAGCGGTGTGTCCGGAAGGTCGGCGAGCGGCGGATCGCGCCACAATGCGCAGGCCTGCTCCAGCAGGCGTGCGGCGTCTTCGGCATTGCCGCTGTCCAGCGCCTCCCGGCCATGGGTCAAAAGGCCACGGAACGCGTCGGCGTCGAGCTCGCCCGGCGGTACCACAATCTGGTATCCGGCATGGTGAGTCACCAGCCGATCATGACCGAGCACGCGGCGAACGTCTCGCATCCGCACGCGCAGCGCGGTATCGGCGGCGCGCGGCGTGCCATCGCCCCATAGCGCATCGATCAGCGTTGTCCGGGTGGGACGCTCCCTGGCGTACAGCAGCAGCACTGCGAGCGTGCCGCGCTGCGATGGCCGGACAAGCGCCAACGGCGTGCCGTCATCGGCCTGGACCGCCAACGGCCCGAGGATGTCGAACCGCATCGCGGCTCCCCGGAATGCTGCGGACGAAGGTCATGTCGGGTGACAAGGCCACAGTCACACTACTTCCGCGCGCACCCGGCCATAGCGGTAATTGCTCAATTACTCAAGGTAATTTCGAACAAGTCACCGGACGTTGCCACCCGGTCGAGCACATCATCGGCCGTGAATACTAGATCGCCGGCCACCCGGCACGCGGCCACCTCGTCCCAGGTGATCGGTGTCGAGACAGTGGGCCGCTCCCTCGCCCGCAATGAATACGGAGCCACCGTGGTCTTGGCGGCGTTGTTCTGGCTCCAGTCGATCAGTATTCGGCCGGGCCGCAGCGCTTTGGCCATCCGGGACACCACCAGCCTCGGATGCTCACGTTCGAGCCGTTCGGCCAGACCCTTAGCCAGGTCGCTTGCCTGCGGTGAGGTCATGCCGGAAACCGCCGCATACAGTTGCAGGCCCTTGCCGCCGGAGGTCTTGGCAGCGGGCGCGAGGCCCATCTCGCTCAACAGCGGCCGCAGTAGCGTCGCTACTTCGCAGCACTGCACGATGGAGGCCGGCGGGCCCGGGTCAAGGTCGAAGACGAGCAGGTCCGGATCTTGCTCCGGGTAACGCCACATCGGCGTGTGCAGCTCGAGCGCGGCCAGGTTCGCGGCCCAGATCAGTGTCGGCAGGTCTCCGCCGATGATGTAGTCGATGGTTTTTTGCGAGCTTGCCCGGTCACGGACGGCGACTGGCCCGGTCGGCACCCAGTCCGGCCGGTGCGGTGGCGCGTTCTTCTGGAAGAACGACTCACCGGCTACGCCGTCCGGATACCGCTTGATGGTCACCGGGCGGGCATCGATGTGCGGCAGCAGCACCGGCGCGATCCGGTGGTAGTAGTCGATCACCTGCGCCTTGCAGAATCCCGTCGCCGGGTAGAGCACCTTGTCCAGGTTCGACAGGGCAATGGCGCGGCCGTCGACTTGCACCGGGACCTTGCGCGAGTCAGGGCTCACGAATCACCTCAGCGGGATCCTTGTCATTGCGCAGGCCCTTGTACGAGGGCGCGCGGAGCCGACCCGTCTTCGTCCACTCCCTGAACTCCACCTCGGCCACCAGCACCGGCTCGGTCCACTTGGCGGTCCGGGCGTCGTCGACCGGCACCTTCGGCGAGAACGGCGAGGTGTCGCGCCGAAGGGCCCCGAGGCGGTCGCCGAGCATGCGCAGTGTCTGCTGCGTGAACCCGGTGCCCACGTGACCGCAGTACAGGAGCTCCCCCTCGGAGTAGACGCCAGCGATCAGCGACCCGACCCAGCCGGCCCGGCCACCCTCGCCGGGCTTCCAGCCGCCGATAACGACCTCCTGACGGTGCACGTTCTTGATCTTGCGCCACGCCGGCGACCTGCGTCCCGGCTCGTAACGTGACTGCAGGCGCTTCGCCATGACGCCCTCCAAGTGATTGTGGAGGGACACTGCCTGAATGTCGGCACCGGTCTCGCCGATGAACGCCGGCGGCACCTGCCAGTACTGGCCGTGCAGGCCGAGGCCATCGAGCAGCGCCCGGCGCCCCGCATAAGGCTCGTCGAACAGCGGCCGCCCCGAAAGCCAGAGCAGATCAAAGGCCAGGTAGCACACCGGGACCTGGGTGGTCAGGAGTCGCGCCTGAGCGGCGGAGCCGATGTTCATCCGCTGCTGCAGCGCCTCGAAGTCGGGCCAGCCCTCCTCGTTGAAGACAACGATCTCGCCATCGAAGACCGTGTGCGAGACACCAGAAGCACCGGCGAGGCCGGCCAGCTCCGGATAGGCATGAGTGATGTCACGGCCAGTGCGGGACGCCAGCCTGGTCGACCCGGCATCCGCGAATGCCAGCGCCCGCAGGCCATCCCACTTCATCTCGTAGGCCCACCCCGCATCGCTGGTGGGCAGCGACCCCGCCACCGCGAGCATCGGGCGCAGGTCCGCTGGCGCCGCGTGCACGTCGTCCTCACTCACGGCAGCATCCTTACCCGCCGCCGCTGCCGGCCGCCAGTCGCCCGGCCGATCGCGCGGGCCGGCGCGCGTCAGCCCATCGTCTTGGCGCCGTCGATGGACTCCCTGATGATGTCCGCGTGGCCAGCGTGCTGCGCTGTCTCAGCGATCAAGTGCAGCAGTACCCTGCGAGCTGACCAGCTTGACCCACGCTCGTGCCAGGGCGCCTCCGGCAACGGCTGCGCCGCGTCAAGGTCGGGCAGCGTCGCGATCAGCTCGTCGGTCGCCTCGGCGACAGCCTCATACTCAGCGAGCAATCCCGCCAGGGTCTCGCCAGGCAGCATCCGGAAGCCATCGAGCCAGCCCTGCATGGCGTCCTGATCATCCCAGCGCCCCATCGCTGCCCGACCGGACACGATGAAGCCGGCCCATTGCCGCTCCGTCGCTGTCACATGCTTGATGATCCCGCCCAGCGTCAGCTCGCTGGCGGTCGTGCGCTGTGCGGCCTGCTCGTCCGTCATGTCGCGCGTAGCGAAACGCAGGAACCCCCGGTGCCTGGCCAGTGTTTGCGTCAGGTCTGCCCGCTCTCCCGGCCGTGTCGGCGCACCCATCGCGACCTCCTCAGATCAGCCGTCGGCATCGGTTCGCGTTACCAGCACGCTACTCGGCAGGTCTGACATCGGCCCAGGTCACTGCCTCGCAGCGGCCAGGCTGAGGACCCGAAAGGCGGGCGTTCCCAGACAATCGACAGCCGATGCCAGGCTGGCGCAGACCCATGATCTGGGCAGCCCCTGCCTGCTGCCTGACGGCAACGGCGTCGACCGCGCCCGCCACCCGATCGGACAATCACCGCAAGGGTGCGGAGGCGACGACCGGCAGTGCCGGCAGCGAACGGACGGAGCGCATGGTGAGCGGACCGGTGGGAACGGTCGCCGCGGGCGGGAGCGTCGTAGCGCCAGGGCGGGTCGCGGTGGTGACTGGCGCGGCGAGCGGCATCGGGCTAGCGCTGGCTGCACGGTTCGCCGCCGAGGGCATGCGGCTGGTCATGGCCGACATCGAGGAGCCGGCGCTGCGCAAGGCGGCGGCCGGCCTCGCTGGCGGCGGCGCCGAGGTGCTGCCGGTGCCGACCGACGTGTCCAGTCTCGCCCAGGTCGAGAACCTGCGCGCCGAAGCCGTGCGTGCCTTCGGATCAGTCCAGGTGCTGTGCAACAACGCGGGCGTAGGTGGTCCGCACGACCCGATCTGGCTGATCTCGCCCGGCGACTGGGACTGGGTGCTCCGGGTCAACCTCGGCGCCGTGATCCACGGCATCCGCACGTTCGTGCCGCTGCTGCTGGAGCAGGACGCTGCGCACATTGTCAACAGGTCATCGGTCTTCGGCGCCTTTGCCGGCGCACTCGGCCCGTACGGGATCTCCAAGCACGCCATCACCGCCTTGTCGGAAACCCTCTACTTCCAGTTGCGGGAGCACGGCGCCCGCATTGGCGTGTCCGTGCTGTGCCCGGGCGCTGTGCGTACCCGCTTCGGCTCGTCGGCGCGGAACCGGCCAGCCTGGGCCGGGACGCCCACCGGCTCGGGCGCGGCTGAGCGGGCCAGCGAGGAACGCTTCGAACAGCTTCAGGCCAGGTCGGGCGCCGATCCAGCGCAAGTGGCCAGCCTCGTGGTCGAGGGCATCCGGTGCGGCCGTTTCTACATCCGCTGTCCGGTCTCCGGATGCCGTGTGACCACGGGATGCAACGGGCCGTCGGCCGTGTCGTACTCCGAGACGGCTGGTTCCGGAGGTGAGGTGTGCTCGTAGCCGAGCCCGAGTTTGCGCACGTTCGCGTGCACGGCCCGCAACTGGAGCAGCGTCCGCCTGATC
>DASXMP010000072.1:0-6280 GCA_036495585.1 Streptosporangiaceae bacterium | reverse complement strand
ATCCAGCGTCAGTGGGTACTGTCGGTCGCGCTCGCTGGCCTGACGTTCGCGGTCGGCCTGGCACTGCAGCGCGTCCGAGTGCCGCATGGCCTGGCCTGGCTCGGCCTGGTGAGCTATTCGGTCTACCTGACGTTGCCACTGCTGCTCGATGTCTACGACGCGAGTCCGCTGGCGTCGGCCTCTCACGATCAGGCATGGGTCCAGGTTGTCGTGGCCGCCGGCTTCCTCGGGGCGTTGCTAGGCTCAGCGGCGGCCACGCATTACCTGGTCGAGGCGCCCATGCAACGCCTCGGCAGACGCGTGGCCGCGCGGCTCGATGACTTCTTCGAGCCGTCGCGGCCGCCGGCTGCCGTGCTGTACCTGCTGAGGTCTGCCGCTTGACCATCGTTACGGCACCAAGGGTTGGACCCGGCCGCCTCGATCGCCCTGGGCGTTGCGTCCAGCTGCGGCCGCTCGCCCCGTCCTACCCCCGCGATCCGATCCACCACTGGTAGGAGGGACCGGAATCAGGCAGCCCGGCGAGCCGACCGCCGCTGCTGAGCCGGGCCGCGATCAGCTCAGCTGCCAGGGTCCGAGGCGCCAGCGCAGATATCGCGCGATGTCCTGCCGCAGTTGCTCCACTGCGGTGGCCAGCTCACTGACCGGCCGCACCTGCACGGCTAGCTCCGCGATATACCCGGCTAGGAGCAGCCGCCGCGGCCGCGGCACGCCGAGTTCCTGGCGAATCGCCTGTACCTGCTGCCGCGCGGTCGCCGGATCTGCCAGCCGGCGCCCATGCTGCCTGAACGCCTGATCGAGGGCGTCCATCGCCGGCCCCACCGGCTCAGCGGATTGCTCCGGCCCTGGGCGCAGCCGACTGCCGAGCGCTTCTAACGCATTGCCCGCCAGGAATGCGAGCTCGAACTTCTGCCTGGGCATGCGGCTCTCCCCTTCCTGGCTCTGGCGATATTCGCCCGGGAATTGTCAGTAAAAGGCTGACATTCGCCTGGCTGCGCAGTCAATATGCCTGGTACCAGCGGTTCGTTCACCGTGCGCTCACATAGGCAGGTCGATAGGCCAGCGCCCTAGTCGTCACGTGCACCGTCGGGGCTGGCCGACGGGGTTCCCCAGGTAATCCTGGCGACGACTGGCATCGCAAGCTCGCCGTTGTCCGCATGCGGCCCGACGGCGGCGATGACCCCCGCCCGGAATGCGGCTGCCTCGTCCCGCGTCATCCACTTGCGCGCCAGCGCCGACGTCGAATGGAGATGCTCGACGAACTGCGCCAGCGATTGCCGGAAGACGACCGGAACGGTAGTCGCCCGGCCGGTGATCCGTAGCAGGCCGAGTCCAGCCAGCTTGTCCGGCCACGAAAGCGCCGGAACGTAATCGGGGCTGCGCGAATGCCGGCGGATGACAGCCGCGACGTCATCTCCCCACGGGGTGCCCTCCGGCCCGTGCTCCACGACCGCCAGCACGGCGCCGCTCATCATGACCTGGGCCAGGCGTGCCATGGTGACCTCAGGGTCCATCCAATGCAGGCTCGCTCCTGCGGTCACCAGCGCATAGGGGCCGCTCAGCTCGGCCGTCTCGATGGCCCCGAGGATCCAGCGCAGGTTGGGCCGCTGCCCGCCTGGCTGGCGCGCGCCGGCTCGGAGCATGGCCGCCGAGATATCGACTGCGTCGATATGGTCAGCGATCGCCGCCAGCGGGCGGGCCAGCGCGCCGTCACCAGCGCCGATGTCGAGCACGTCGCGGGGCTGCCCGCAGATAAGGCTCGCCAGCACGTCAAACACCTCGGCTGGGTATGGCGGCCGACTCCGATAAGCCGCGACGACGTCTGCGTCGGCAAACGTGCCGGCCAGCGCATCCCGGCCGACAGGCTCAGGCGCAGCCGTCCCGGACGCAGCCGTCGCGGACGCAGCCGTCATTGGCACAGGCGTCCCGGACGCAGCCGTCCCGGACGCAGCCGTCCGGGACGCAGCCGTGTCGATTCCAGCGGGTCCGGTCGCGTGCTCGTGGTCACTGGTCACGCCTGCAGAACGCGAGGAAGCGGCGATCAGGTTCCACTTGCCGGCCCCCACCCGGCACTTCCCGCCAGCACACTCCGGGCCCGCGCGGCCGAGAGTTCGCGCCGCTTTGCAGCGCGGTCCCTTTTTGCATTACCACCGAATTGCCCAGGTGTAACGCTCCGCCTCGGCCACCCGAATGCGGGCTGCTCGGCAATTCCGCCGGCCCAGGATAAGGAAGATGAAAACCGACTGCGGCGGCTGCTGAAGGCCAATGACGAGGCGAATCGACGACGTCGCGGCCCGGCCTGATCTCCCCTCAGGACGTGCTGCAGCCGACCGCGGCGACGACCTGCGGGGGCGGCTTGCCGAACTGGCCAGCTCGCATCCGTCCGCTGCCGGGTACCTGAGGCACCGGGAGCAGTTCGCCTCGGACACCGTCGAGCGTGTCGGACACGGCGTCGTGGACGAGCGTGCGTGCAGCTTTCAGCCGCGGGAACGCAGGCTGGCGGACCATCTGGCAGGCGAGGGACGCACGGTGGTCGCGATCCACGATGCCCACGGCCGGGCTGGCCGCAGGCCAGACGCAGCGGTGGACGGGGTCGAGACGGAATTCAAGAGCCTGGATGCCGGCGCGAGCAACCGGACCGTGAAGGCCGCGCTCAACAGCGCCAAGGGCCAGGCGCGGGCAGCTGTCATCGATGGTCGCGACTCGGGCCTTGAGCGCCCAGACGCCGATCTGGGCATCCGCCGTTTTCTCGGGACCCCCTACGAGGGCCGACTGGACGCGATCCGCGTCATCGGCGATGGTTACGACCTGACCTGGGAGCGACGCTGACATGACACGCAACACCTACGTGTTCGCCGGACCGGCGGGGTCGGCTGAGGTCCTGATCGGCATTATCGAGGCGGCGCTGGGCCGCCGGTTCAGCGTAGAGCCAGGCAGCGACCCCTGCCTTAGCCTGGACTCGATCGCCGTGTACGTCAGTGGGCACGGCTTCGATGAGGACGACATCGAAGCCCCCGGTGGAGCTCCCGTCCCGCTGCGGAGCGCCTACCCTCACCTGGTTGACGTTCGCGATACCGAGCGGGACGAGGCCAGCCAGCGAGAAGTCGCCGACCAGATCTTCGCCGCGATCGAAGCGGACGGGCGGCTCGCCGCGGTGTACATCGACGATATGCAGCACGTGCTGGCCATCACCGGACCAGGCAGCGCGGCTGCGCCAGACTGCTGAGCGCGACCCAGGTCGCTCGGTTGGCAAGCCCGGCCACGCCGTCGGCCGCTGGCCAAGCCACCAGCGCTGGCTCGCACCGCGCCAGTACGGTAGACCAGCCTTCCACCCACCAGGTGTTCGGTTGCCAGCGCGGGCCGACAACAGCGCAGAGCACCTCGACCACGATGAGGCCCGGTCAGGCTGGCGGCCCGGCGGTGAGGCGTAGCTGGCTAGTGTTGTGCTCGCCGGACGGGCTGACCCAGCCGACCGAGATCGTCTGGCCGGGCCGCAGGCCGGCGAGGGCCGTGCCCAGGCTGGCTGGTCGCCCGATGGTGCGGCCGTCGACGGCCGTGATGACGGACCCGCCGGTGATGCCGGCCCTAGCCGCCGGGCTACCGCAGACGGTCCCCTCCACCAGAGTTCCGGAATTGACCGGTGCAATGGACGCTGGCACCTGGACGTTTGCGTTGCTTTGGTAGCACGAGGGGGCTGCGCCACCGAAGCCGCCAAACCCGCCAAAAGAACTCCCGCCCCCTGCTGCCTCGGCCTGGACCTGCGGATTGCTGCTGCTCGCACTGGTGTAAAAGATCCCGATAAACGGCGGGTAGCCGATGGAAATCGTGCTGCTCGCGTCACCAGCGGCTATCTGCCGGGCCACGCTCAGCGCCGCGTTGATCGGGATGGCGAAGCCGGCCGTCTGCTGCTGGGTGAAGCTGGCGGTCTCATTGGCAGTGTCCATGCCGATGACCTGACCGTTGGAGTTGGCCAACGGCCCGCCTGAGTCGCCAGACACAATGCCGGCGTCCGTCTCGATCATGCCGTGCAGGGTTTCCGAGGCGGCGGAGCCTCCCTCATCGCTGGCCTGGATCGTCTTGCCAAGGCCGGTGATTCGCCCGACGGCCGGGAGGATGGTGCCCTGACCCTCGGCGTTGCCCAGCGCTACGACCGCTTCCCCGGACTTAGCCCCGGCCGAGTCGCCGAGCGGCACGGTGCGCAGGTCGGCCGCGGCATTCAGGCGGATCAGCGCGATATCCCTCGTCGTGTCGTAGCCCACCACCGTGACCGGATAGGTCTTGCCGGTCGCTACCACGGTCGCGGTGATCTTAGTGGCGTCCTCAATGACGTGATTGTTGGTGAGCACCAGGCCGTCAGAGTTGATGACCATGCCCGTGCCAGCTGCCGTCTCGCTGTTGAACTGCAGCGCAGTGTTGATGATCACCAAACCTGGCTCGACCTTATTGACCACCTGCTGCTCGCCGCCGCCCCCGGCAGCCGCGCCGGTCCCGGCGGGCGTGGCCCTGGGCGTTGGCACCGCGCCTGCCCCCGGCAGCGAGGCGGCGGGCGGAGACGAGGCGGCCGATGCCGCGGACGCCGGGCTGGCCGGCCCCGGATGGTAGACCGCGACCGTCACGCCGGCGCCTGCGGCCGCCGCGAGCACCGCCACCGCGAGGTGACTCAGCGCGCCGCCGCGGTGGCCCCTGGGCGGCGGCGGGTACCCGCCGGGCCCGTAGCCGACAGGACCCCCGTAGCCGACCGGGCTGTCAGAGCCATACGGACCGTAACCGTTCGTATCCGGCATCGCGGATCGCACCTCGCACCAGCGTCAGCAAAAAGGCAGCGCCAGCTGCCGTCGTCCTGCTCCCAGTCAGCCGCAGGAAACTGGTCACTTTCTGAAGATCTGCTGCAGGTTTTCGGTGTCCTGGCTGCCGCGATCTTGACGCGGCACGGCGCGGGCGCGCGGACCGCACCCGGTCGCGTCCTGCTTGGTGAGTGTGGCCGACGCCTGGCGGGGGCACCAGACCAGTGGGCGTAGCCGGACGGCGGGCACCAGACCAGTAGGCGTAGCCGGACAGGAGGAGCAACCATGGAGTACCTGGTCACCATGACCACCACCGTCCCGCCTGGCACCGCCGAGGCAGACGTCGACGCCATCCGCACCCGGGAGGCGGCGCGCTCGGGCGTGCTGGCGGCCGAGGGCTATCTGATGCGCCTCTGGCGGCCACCGCTGGCGCCGGGCGAGTGGCGAACGCTCGGGCTCTTCTCCGCTGACGACGATGCCGAGCTCGAGGAGGTCCTAGCCTCGATGCCGCTGCGAGTATGGCGCTCGGATGACGTCACGCCGCTGCGGCCGCACGCTAACGACCCGGACCAGCAGGCCGACGTACCGGCTCCGCCGGCCGTCGGCGCTGATGGCGGCGAGTTCCTGAGCGAGTTCTCGGTGAGTGTCCCGGCAGGCACCGCGAACGAGACCGTCGATGATACGAACGCACGCGAGGCCAGCCGAGCGCGGGACCTCGCTGCGGAGGGTCACCTTCGGCGCCTGTGGCGGCTCCCGGGCCCGGACCACGCGCTCGGCCTATGGCGGGCGCACGACAGCGACGAGATGGAGGCCGTGCTGGCGTCGCTGCCGCTGGCGGCCTGGATGACCGTGCAGACCACGCCGCTCACTCCGCATCCGAGCGACCCTGCCGCCTGATCGCGCCCGCACGATGCTCAGGCTCCGTCTGTCTCGGCTTGATGAGAACGCCCTATCTGTCGGTCTCCTGCCTGGCCAGCTCCCGATGCAGATCCATCGCGTCCCGGGGAATGAACGTCTCGGCCAGCAGCCGCGCTGACCGCATCCGATCGAGGCGGAAGCCCCGCGGCGCGGCGCGCAGCCGGCACCAGGCCAGCACATACCAGCCATGCGGCCCCCACAGCAGGCCAACTGGCTCGGCTTCCCGCTCGGTGACGGTGCCGAGCCGGTCGCCGTACACCAGGCTGAGAACCCGCTGCTGTTCGATAGCGGCCACGATCGCGTCGGCCGTGTCCTGCCCGCCGGTATGGCCGGGGAATGGATACACGACCGCCTGCCTGTCACCAGAACGGCTCTCGGTCCGATTCACGTTTTGATTATCGCCACGGCCACTGACATTTGCGGCGTCCGCCACTCCCGCGGGGCGTGGGACACGAATGTAGGTGACTGGTCAGTAGCTTCGGCTGACCAGCGTCGTCTGAGTGTGCTGCCATTTCAGATGCTGGCTCGGGCCGCGGGTGTCTTGTTGTGCGGGTTGCGGCCAGATGTGGTCCCCAGCCGCC
>DASXMP010000071.1:0-27626 GCA_036495585.1 Streptosporangiaceae bacterium | reverse complement strand
CGCGGTCAGACGGCGAGCAATTCGGCCGAATGGCTGGCCGCCCGCAGGTTGTCCTGAAGTACCTCCTGCAGTGCCGCGGCGGTAATGGCCGCTCGCTGCGTCAGGTCGCCGATCTCCGCGACAGCTAGTTCGTCGGCGGCGGTCGCGGCAACGAGGTCGAGATAGCGATCGTTCAGGCCGGACAGCGCCTGTGCCTCGCGCCAGTCCCGGTGCGCCGCGTCAGCTGCGCCGACCTGTGCGGCGAAACGCTGCAGCGCGGCGGCCCGCCCGGCCGTCGCCTCCTGCGCTACCGCGAGCGCTCGCTGCTGCGAGGCCACCACTGTCTCGGTCAGCATGCCGGCTGGCTGCTGCCGGATGTGGACGAGGCGCAGGCCGGTAATGCTCCGCAGCGCGCTCGCGATCTCCCATTCGTGCCGCCGCAGCGTGGGCTCGTCCACTTCTAGCAGTCCGGCGGCGCGGACCTCGGAGTGCAGCACGTACTCGATTGCACCCTGGGCCCCGGCCAGGATCTGCAGGCACGACCCGTCCAGGTGGTACGGGTAGACGACCTGGTCGGCGCTTTCGGCTAGCTCTCGCATCGGTGACAGACCGATGCCGACAGAGGCCGCGGCCGTCGCGGCAGCCCCGGCGAGCACGACCCAGGTCCCGGCGAAGATGCCAGGCACCGGGTCGGCGATCGCTGTCCCGACGAATCCGGCGGCGACGGCCCAGGCGGCGAAGACGCTGGCGCGGACACCTGGCGCGGCGGCGGAGAGCCAGCGGTCCAGGCGACTGGTCATCTCCCCGTGCCTGCTGGCCAGCTCCCGGAGGCGGGGCGCCAGTACAGGATCGGTGGCGGGTCTGGCCCACACGGCCTTCCGCCCAGCGCCATTCAGCATCATGAGTTGTACCCCTGACCTCGCACTACGGTCTAGCATGCGCCGCGCTCCGGCTCAGGCGCCAGCCACCCGAGTACCCTCTGCGGGTCTGTTCACCTTTCGCGCAGGTGACGTGCGGCGATACGTAGCGGAAACAATTGGCTGGCACAATCTCCCTGGTTTTCCCCTGCTCACCCGATGATCAATCTGGTCGCGGGACGCGGCTATCCTGCGTGCGCGCACAACTAACTTTGGGGTGTACAAAAGGTGACCGAGACCACAACAGTGGCCGACGAGGCGGTTATCGAGGCCGACGTACGCGAGGGCACGTACGGCGACAAGGTGGTGACGATCGAGCCCGGCGGCGCTGAGTACATTCCGCAGGCCGAACGGCACGGTAAGCCCTATCAGCAGTTCTGGACCTGGGTGTCGCCGAACATGGAGTTCGCGACGGTCTTCGTCGGCATCATCGGCGTCTGGTTCTTCGGGCTGTCTTTCTGGTGGACGGCCCTCGCGATCGTGGTCGGCACCGCGCTGGGGTCGCTGTCCATGGGCTTCCTGGCCGCCCGGGGGCCGTTGTTCGGCGTACCGCAGATGGTGCTGTCCCGGATCGGCTTCGGCTGGCTCGGCAACATCCTGCCAGCCGGAGTGAACTCCCTGGTGGCCGGTGTCGGCTGGTTCGCCGTCAACAGCGTGTCCGGCGCATTCGCGCTGAGCGCCCTGCTGGGCTGGAACGACAAGCTCTGCCTGCTGATCATCGTGGTTGTCCAGCTGGCCGTCGCCTTCTTCGGGCACAACCTGGTGCACGCCTTCGAGCGGTGGTCGTTCCCGTTCCTGGTCGTCATCTTCGCGATTGCCGCCGTGGTGATCCTCAGCAAGTCGCACCCCGGCACCCACGTCGCCCCCATCCCGGGCGGCGCGATTGGCGGCTGGCTGATCACGTTCGGAGCGGCCTTCGGCTATGCGGCTGGCTGGAACCCTTACGCCTCGGACTACACCCGGTACCTGCCGAAGGACAGCAACCGCAGGGCCGCGGGCCTGTGGGCGGGCCTCGGCGTCTTCACTTCCTGCCTCGTCCTGGAGATCGTGGGTGCCGCCGCCGCGACGATCACCAGCGTGGCCAAGTACGGCGACAACCCGACGGCCGGCTTCGTCAGCAACATGCCGACCTGGATCGGGGACATCACCCTGATCGCGATCGCCCTCGGCGCCGTGTGCGCGAACGCGCTGAACGTCTACTCGGGCTCGATGTCGTTCCTGGCCCTCGGCGTCCGGCTGCCGCTGACGCTGCGCCGGGCCATCGTGGCGATCGTGTTCGGCGTCGCGGGGTTCTTCGTGGCCCTCTCGGGTCTGTCCGATGCGGGCGTCAAGTACGACAACTTCCTGCTGGTCATCTCGTACTGGATCGGCCCGTGGCTGGGCGTGTTCTTCGTCGACCAGGTCCTGCGCCGGGGCAAGCACGTGGCCGGGTTCTTGTTCGACCGCAAGCACAACCCCTGGGGCGGGTTCGTTGCCATGGCGGTCGGCATCGCCCTCGGCATCTGGCTGTTTGCCAACCAGACCGACTATGTGGGCGTGGTGCCGAAGCACTGGCCGGCTTTCGGTGACCTGGGCTTCGAGGTCGGGTTCGTGGTATCGGCGCTGCTCTACGCACTGTTCTTCCGGTTGCAGGGGAGCGCTAGATCGTCCGAGAGCCTGCATGTGCCGGGCGAGCCCGAAGCGGTCGAAGCAACCTAGCAACCGCTTGGTGGCTCGGCGGTTGCTAAAACGACCGCCGGGCCACAGCCAGGTCATAAGGCGCGCCATGGGTACCGCCGCGCCGGTCAGCTGTCGTGACGGGCGGCCGCCGGGCGTGGCAGCAGGAACAGACTGGTGCCGTAGCACAGCAGGCCGATGGCGGCCAGGCCCGCCATCGTCATCGACGCGCTGTCCCGGCCGCTGCCAGTGAAGGAGCTGCCAGCTGCGGCCGCGCCAACCGTTCTGCTCCGGTGAGGCGCGGCATCAGTATTCGAGCCAGCTGTTCGCTGACTGGAGCCGCGCGTCGTCACGATCGGCCGCCCGGCCAGGGCGGGGCTCGTTCCCGTTGTGATCTTGGTTTTAATCGCGCAGGAAGGTGACGGCTTCCTCGTTGCCTGCCCAGGTGACAGTGTGCCGGGCGGGTGTTGTGCGGGCGAGGACCTTGCCGCCGCGCAGGACGAGGGTGCGCGGCGCGACCAGGCGTAGCGCGTCGGCCGCCGACGGGGCGTCGAAGACCACCAGGTCCGCTGGACCGCCGACGCGCAGGCGCTGGTCGGGCAGGCCGAGGGCGGCGGCCGGATTCACGGTGATCATGTCGATGAGGCGCCGCAACTCGGCGTCGCCGGACATCTGGCCGAGGTGCGCGAACACGAAAGCGGCCTGCAGCGGATCCCCGTAGCCCAGCGGGTACCAGGGGTCCATCACCGAGTCATGGCCGATGCAGACGTTGACGCCGGCTTCCTGCAGTTGCTTGACCCGGGTGTGCCCGCGGCGGATGGGGCCGGTGTCGAACCGGCCCTGGAGCACCGAGTTGTCCAGCGGGTTGGTGACCATGTGCAGGCCAGCCCGGGCGATGTTGGTGATCAGCCGATAGGCATAGGCGTTGTTGTAGGAATGCATCGCGGTCGTGTGACTGGCGGTCACCCGCCCGGACATGCCGCGGCGGATCGTCTCGGCGGCCATCACCTCAACGAACCGGGAGTGGTCGTCGTCGGTCTCGTCGCAGTGGATGTCGACAGCCAGGCCATGCTCGTCGGCGAGCGCCATGGCGAACTCGACCGACTGCACGCCATCCTCGCGGGTCAGCTCATAGTGCGGGATGCCGCCGACCACGTCCGCGCCAAGGTCGACGGCGCGCTGCATGAGCTCGCGGCCGCCGTCGAAGGCGAGGATGCCCTGCTGCGGGAAGGCCACGAGCTGGAGGTCGATGGTGCCCCGCACCTCGTCGCGGAGATCGATGAGGGCCTGGAGTGCCGTCAGGTCCGGATCGCAGATATCGACGTGGCTGCGGACGTGCTGGACCCCGCAGGCGAGCTGCCAGCGCAGGATCTGCCGGACCCGAGCCTGGACATCTTCGTAGGTCAAGGTGGCGACCCGGTCAGCCCACACAGCGATGCCCTCGAAGAGCGAGCCGGACACGTTCGGCCTCGGCTGGCCCACCGTGAGGACCGCGTCCAGGTGGATGTGCGGCTCGACGAGCGGAGGCGTCACCAGCCGCCCGGCGACGTCGATCACCTCGGGCCCGGTAGCGCCGGTTGCACCAGGGGCGATCGCGCTGATCTGCCCGCCAGTGATCGTGATGTCGGACAGCGAATCCTGGCCCGCGATGCAGGCGTTCCGAAGGATCATGTCGGCCATCCGGTCATCATCTCGCGGCGAAGATCGGCCGGCGCGAGCACAGTCCGCCGGTGGCCTGGAGCACCGGCGGGGCTAGCTGGCCGAGGGCTGTGCGCGAGCAGCGAGGCGCATCGTGTTGGCCAGCTCCTCGAGGGCTGGCAGCGCACTGGTGATGGCCTTGGCATGCCTGGCCGGCAGCTGGTCCACGCATTCGGACACGGCGGCCGCGCGCTGGACCTTGATCTGCTGGTCCACCTCGCGCCCCGCCTCAGTCGGGGCCGCCGAGGCGCTGCGCAGGTCGCCTGGATCGGGGATGCGGTCGATCAGGCCCATCGCGTGCAGCCTGCTGATAACCCTGGACAGCATGGTGGGATTCAGGCCTTCGAGATCGGCTAGCTCGGTGAGCGTCAGCGGGCCCCTGGCAACGATCAGTGCCAGGACTGACGCTTGTGATGGGGTGAGCCCGGCACCGGTCGAAGAACTGTTCAGCTGACGCGCGAGCGTCGTGATGACCCGGCGGAGGCGGATGGCGCCGTCGTCGTCCATGGCGGATCCTATCTTTGCTTGGCACCTAACTAGTTGCCTGCCGGCAAGCAGTGTAGCCTGTCTCTTAGTGACTGAGCAGCTTGCAGCGGCGAATACTCGCGGGCAGATCGCGGCCGATCCGGCCCGCCGGCGAGGCATCGTCTTCGCGGTCGTTTCCATCGCGCTGTTCATGGCGTCAGTGGATCAGACCATTGTGGCCACCGCGCTGCCTGCCATGCAGCGCGAACTGCACGCGCAGGTCAACTGGAGCAGCTGGACGATTACCGTCTACGCGCTCGGCCAGGTCCTCGTGATGCCACTGGCTGGAAAGCTCGGCGACCAGTTCGGGCGCAAGCGGATCTTCATCGGCGCGGCCGTCCTGTTCACACTGGCATCCCTGTGCTGTGGCCTGGCCGATAACATCTACCTGCTCATCGTGCTGCGCGCGGTCCAGGCGATCGGCGGCGGCGCCTTCATGCCGTCGGCGACCGGCATCATCGCGGAGATCTTCGGCCACGATCGGGACCGGGCGGTCGGGATGTTCTCCAGCATCTTCCCGATCGGCGGGATCGTCGGCCCGGTGCTCGGCGGCATCTTCGTGACGTACTGGTCCTGGCGCGGCATCTTCCTGGTCAACATCCCGGTTGGCATCGTGCTGATAGTCCTTGGCGCTATCGTCATCCCGGATATCGCCCGCCGGCCGGATCGCGACCTCGATGTCCGCGGGGTCGCTCTGCTCGGCTGCACCCTGCTGCCGGCCATGCTCGGCATCGGCTACCTGGGCGGAACCGGTGGCGACCCGCTGAGCCCGTACTTCATCGTGCCCGAGTGCATCGCGCTGGCCGCGGGCGCCGCTTTCGTCCGGCATAGCGCCAGGGCTACGAGCCCGTTCATCTCGCTGCGGTTCCTGACCGGGCGGGGCTTTGGCGTCATGAACCTGCTCAACCTGCTCTACGGCGGCTCCGTGCTCGGCTTCGCGCCGTTGATCCCGCTCTACGCGGAGGAACGCTTCGGCATGGCCGCGCTCCCGGCCGGGACCCTGCTCACTGCCCGCGCCGTCGGCATGATCGCGGTGGCTGCGCTCGCCGTGTACCTGCTGCGGCGCACTGGCTACCGGTGGCCGATCGCGATCGGGTTCATCCTGGTGGCGGCCGGCCTCGTGGCCACCGCATCGAGCCCGCACTGGCTGTCGACCTACGCCTGGCTCGCGGGCGCTACCGGCATCTGCGGCATCGGCATGGGCATCTCGACGCCCGCATCCAACAACGCCACCCTGCAGCTTGCTCCCGAGCACGCGGCCGCGGTGGCCGGGCTCCGCGGCATGTTCCGGCAGGCCGGAGCGATCACCGCGGTGTCCGTTACGGCGACGGTTGTCGCCCGCAGCGCCGATCCGGGGATGGCTCAGGCACATATCTTCCTGGTGTTCGCCGCGATCCTCATCGTCGCCCTGCCCCTGGTCCTGCTGGTGCCAGAGCACCGCGGCCGCTGGTAGGAGCCTGGCCAGCTGGCCGTGCTGGCTCTGCTCTGGCTGTGGCCGCTGGTCGGCGCCGCTGGCTGGGGTACAGCAGGGCAGATCAGGGCATCGAGTAGGGGAGGGGGAGGCGGAACTCGACGAGGGGGTTTGCCGTGCCGGGGGTAACAGTTCAATCTCTGCGGAAAGTAGCGGCCAGCACCAGGCTGAATGCCGACACGCTGCGGCGACTTGCGGAGGAGGTACAGCCTGCACCGGAGCACCTGCGCCAGATCGCCATCGACCTGGATGAGCAGGCTGACGCCATCGACAAGGAGGCCGACCAGGCCGCGCCGGGTGGCGCGATCGCGCCCTGAGCGTCCCGCCGTCCGTCCCCGGCTGACACCGCGGCCGGATCCGGGGCATGTTCGGCTGCTCCAGCGTGCTTTGTCGCCTTTGTCGCAGGGGTACCCGCACTGCTCAGTGCGGCTAGGGGTGGCTCGGGGCGGATCGGGCCGTACGGTCCGGCTGGAACAAGTAGTTGCGCTGCTGCGGGACGATCGCCGAGGCCTCGTGCCAGCCTCGCTGCCAGGCATACATCCGGTAGCCGCGCTCATCCATCCAGTCCACGACGTCCTTGGTCGTGTAGTCGTACCGGGCGGTGTGGCGGGCTTCGATCTCCAGCAAGATGGTCGGCTGGAACTCCTTCAGGGTGCGCTGCCCGCCGCGCAGGACATGCAGCTCGGCCCCCTCCACGTCGACCTTGATGAAGTCCAGACGGCTCAGGCCGGTCCGCTCTCTCAGCCCGTCGATGGTGTCGATCGGGACGGGCACCTCCTCGTGGCGGTGAAACTCGGCGTTCGGGCCGAGTCCGGTGGCCTGCCCGGCCAGGAAGGAGCGACCGGTGACCGGCAGCCGCCGGTAGGGGACGCTCATCACTCCCTCGCCCGGCTCGGCGCTCATCGCCACTGCGTGGTGGCTCACGTTCACGCAGTCCGCCGTCCGCAGCACCCGCCGCCAGAGCGGATGCGCGAAGGTCAACGGCTCGATGCTGTACACCTGTCCGGACGGGCCCACCAGCCGGGACAGCACGAAGCTGTAGAGGCCGGCGGCCGCGCCCGCGTCGAGACAGACGCTTCCTGGCCCGACCAGGCTGCCCAGCCCGAGCATTTCCGATTCAAGGTACGGAGTCCATCGCGCGAGCATCCTCACGGCGCTGTACACCACGTCTGCCCGAAGGCCTAGGGAGTTCATCTTCTGGCTGCCATTCGTCATTTTGCCACCACCATCCGCGCCGGCGCCGACGCGGAAACGTCAGCGTAACGGCTATCTATCGGGGGTATCCATGCTTCAACTGCGTACGAACGCCTTGCCCGGACCGTCAGCACCGTCATGTGCAGCAGGAATGCCAGCCCGGCGATCAGGAAGCAGTTCGCGATAACCGTCACGAAGCCGCGATCTCCGTAGTCGCCGCCGCCGCCGAGGTGTGGCGTAAACCACATCGGTGCGAGCACGAAGACCACACTTGCGCAGGCCAGCGCGATCCGGCTGGCCCGGCCGCCACGGGCGAGCACGACGAGCGCGGGTAGTGCCCACACCCAGTGATGCGTCCAGGAGATCGGCGACACCAGCAGGCCAGTGACCCCGGTCACAGCCGCCGCAGCGAGCCAGTCACCCTGCCTGGCCTGTACCGCGGCGACGGCGAGCCCGAGCCCGCCGAGCACGACCGGGATCACGTAATACCAGGTGCCGACGTGGGCGGCGCCGTCGAAGAGCCGCGTCAGCGCACCGTAGGGCGACTGGTTGCTGATGTAGGGACCGCTGACCCGCCTGGTGTCGTAGAACAGGTGAGTCCAGTACATCCGGGAGGCGCTCGGGTCAACCAGGAAGCCGATCGCAGTGCAGCACCCGAATGTGAGCGCTGCTGTCACGGCGTCCCTGGTGCGCCTGGTGAGCAGCAGCAAGACGATGAAGATGCCAGGAGTGAGCTTGATCGCGGTAGCGATGCCGATGCCGATGCCAGCCGGCCGGCCCCGCGCCGCACGCCAGATGTCGGCGAGCACAAGCGCGAGCAGGAACAGGTTGACCTGACCGAGGAACAACGTGTGGTACATCGGCTCGAGCACAAGGGCCGCCGCAGCCAGGGCAAGCACGACTATGCGCGTCGGCCGCTGGCCGGCCAGCTTCAGCGTCAGCGCGCAGGCCCAGGCAAGCGCCCCGATCGAGGCGAGTTCCCACAGCACCCGGACCAGCACCGCAGGCAGTGCGGCCAGTGGGGTGAACAGGGCCGCGGCGAACGGCGGATAGGTGTACCAGTTCCCCTGCGATTGCTGGAGGTAGAGTTCGGCGCCGTGCGTGACGGCGTGGCCGCCCCAGAGATAGATGGCCAGGTCGAACGGCTGGTACACGAGGGCGAAGACAACAACAAGCGCGACCTGGGCTGCTGCCGTCACACCGACGATCCGGCGCCCGCGCGGGCTCTCGAGCCACGTCCGGATCGCTACCCAGCTGCCGGACTGCAGCCAGTCGCTGACCCGATGCCATTTGTTGGTCGTCATTCGCTCAGCGGCCAGCCAGTCCAGGTCTGGCGCTGCCACGGATCCCCCGGTCGCGCATGCTTCGCGCTCAAGCGTGGTGTTCATGTCCGTCAGCCTGTCTGGCGCGGCACGCCGCGGCCTATCCGGAACATCCCTACCACGTCCCTGAAAGTACTCTCCATGATCCCTGAGCGTGGCGATGCCGCCCGCCCCCGTCTCGGCGCCTGCCGCGCGCGTGAGCGCGGCGCCGGCAGATGCGACCCCGTTGCACTTGTCATGCTCTGATCCTTGGCGAGCGCGCCCTGCCTGCGCGTCGGCTTGCCGAGCGAATTCGCGCTCACCCTGCCGGCTACCTGTGTCCCCCGTGCGGATGACCTCCTCGCCGTCTCGGCGCATGCCATCACCCTCTGGGATGAGCTAGGCCGGCGGGCCCGGCCGGCGCACGGGCCAGACGGCTCGGCGTCCGGGGCGCCGCAGCTGCGCACTGGCTTGCCGGCTGGGCTCGAGGATGGCCGGCGGGGCGTCGCAGCCGCGATGGGGCACGCTCCACTTTCCGGGTGGGCCTATGCCTACCGCTGACCGCGTGCAAAGGACGCGTGAAGATCGCTGGATGCGGCGTTAAGAAGCCATCAAGATCATTGGCGGTCCGCTGCTTGTCGGCTGGACTGGCAGCATGAGCCTGCCAGCCGGGTCACCGCGCCTGCATGAGCGCGGCCTGAGCGAATCACCACCACCACCACCACGTCGGCGCGGCCTGTCTGCGCCGCTCGCGCTTCCTTCGGGATTCGCCGCGCTGCTGATCGTCGGCGCGGTCGCGGCCGCCAGCCACGGTGCAGTCTCGGCCCGCTGGGTCCTGGCGCTCGCCGCCCTGATCGTGGCTGTCGGATCCGGGGTCGCCGAGCCCGTCGCGGCGCCGGTGCTCAGCGTGACCGGCTGGCTGACGGTCATCGGCTTCTCCCGCGCGCCGTATGCGCGGCTTGAGCCGACCGGGCGATTCGCTGGCCTGTCCGCGCTGGTCATCGCGGGGTGCACGGTGGCGGGCATTCTGATCGGCCTTGTGGTGCGTCACCTCGCTGGATCGGTCACACTGTGGATTGTGGAGATGTCCGGTGATGCTGGCGAGGTCGCGGACAGCCCTGGCCCGCAGACAGCCGCTGGCCCGGCTGGCACCACCGGCCAGGCCGCCGCTGCGGCTCGCAGCCGCCGGCGGGTCGGCGACCTGAGCGGAGGAATCGGCGGCCGCCGGGTCCTCGCCGGGGTACTGCTCGTGTGCGGGCTGGCGCCGTCGCTGACGGCGGTACTGGCGGCAGTCCACCTGGATCTTGGTGACGACCTGCTCATTTACCTGGTCGCGGTGGTCGCTGTCGCGGTCGTGGGCGGGTTCTGGCCGGCCGTGCTGGCCGCTGTCGTCGCCAGCCTTCTGGTGAACTGGTACTTCACGCCGCCGCTCCACACCCTCACCATCGCTGACGGCAAGAGCCTGCTGGCCCTGCTGCTGTTCGTCACGGTCGCGGTGACGGTCAGCAGCGTCGTCCACCTGGCGGCCCTGCGCGCGCGGCAGGCGGCGCGCAGTACCGAGGAGGCCGCAGACCTGCTGGCGCTGGCGCAGACGGTGCTCGGCGGCGAGGACACGCCGGCTGCCGTCCTTCAGCACCTGACTAAGAGTCGCGGCGGCCATGCGGAATTGCTCGAGCGCTCCGGTGCACAGTGGGTCAAGGTAGCCAGCAGCGGCACCGAACCGCCGCCCGCTGCCGGGCAGCAGGTGGCCGGCCGGCCGGACCTGGTGCTTGCGGTATCCGGCCAGCGGCGAGTGCTATCGCCCCGGCTCCTGGACGGCCTGATTGCCCAGGCGGCGGCTGCGCTGGACCGGGACCGGCTGCGGACGCAGGCCGCGCAGGCGGAGGCGCTGGCCGAGGGCAACCGGATGCGCACGGCGCTGCTGGCCGCGGTGAGCCACGACCTGCGCACGCCACTCGCCTCGATCAAGGCCAGCGTCAGCACCCTGCGGCAGACGGATGTGGACTGGACCGAGGCTGACGAAGCAGCGCTGCTGGCCACGATCGAAGCGTCCGCCGATCGCCTGGACGCACTGATCGGCAACCTGCTGGACATGAGCCGGCTGACCGCCGGGTCGCTGGAGCCGTTCCTGCGGCCGACCGCGATCGATGAGGTCGCACCGGTCGCGCTGCATGGCCTCGGCAAGACCGACCCAATGGCGGCCGATCCGGCGGCAGGCGGCCTGCTGGAGATGGACGTCCCGGAAGGCCTGCCGCTGGTACTGACCGACCCCGGCCTGCTCGAGCGAGTGCTGGCGAACCTCTTCGCCAACGCGCTCGCCTACTCGCCGGAGGACCGGGCGCCGACGCTCCGCGCCCGGCGGTCCGGCGAAGGGGTGCTGCTGGAGATCGTCGACCACGGCCCGGGAGTACCGGACGAGCTCAAGCCAGCCATGTTCGAGCCGTTCCGCCGGCTGGACGGGCGCGGCGACGATCCCTCCGGCGGCATGGGCGTGGGTCTCGGCCTGGCCGTGGTCAAGGGCTTCCTCGACCTGCTTGGTGGCACCGTGCAGCCCGCGGACACCGCGGGCGGCGGGCTGACCATGCGGGTCATGCTGCCGCGCGCCGCCGCCGCGGTCCCGTCGCGCACGGCCGCTCCCGGCCCATGACCCAGATCATCAGCCAGCCATGACCCGAGTCCTGGTCATCGACGACGAGGCCCCGATCCTGCGCGCGCTGAAGATCAACCTGACGGCCCGGCAGTACGAGGTGAGCACGGCCGCTGACGGCGCGTCCGGCCTCGCCGCGATGGCCCGGGACCGGCCCGACGTGCTGATCCTGGACCTGGGACTGCCGGACATGGACGGCACCGACGTGATCAGGGGAGTGCGTGGCTGGACGTCGACACCGATCATCGTGCTGTCGGCCTGGGGCCAGGAAAGCCAGAAGGTCGCCGCGCTAGACGCAGGCGCCGACGACTACGTGACCAAGCCGTTCGGCATGAATGAACTGCTCGCCCGGCTCCGCGCGGCGGTCCGGCGGGCCTCGCCGGCGCCGGACGAGCCGGTGGTGACGACGGGGGAGTTCACGGTCGACCTGGCCCGCAAGGTAGTCACGCGGGCGGGCGCCGACGTCCGGCTGACCCCGACCGAATGGCAGCTGCTCGAGGTGCTCGTGCGCAACACTGGTCGGCTGGTCACCCAGCGGCAGCTGCTGGCCGAGGTCTGGGGGCCTGGTTACCAGACAGAGGCGAACTACCTGCGTGTCTACGTGGCCAACCTGCGGCGCAAACTCGAACCCGACCCATCGGCACCGCGCTACCTGCTGACCGAGCCAGGAATGGGCTACCGATTCCGGCCCTAGTCGGGGGCGGTCGTTGCGCCGGAGACCAGTTGTCGCAACCAGAGACGGGTCACCGCAACCAGCGACGCGGTGGCCGGTCGAGCTAGCTGGATGACGGCTGCAGCTCGTAGGCCGGGTTGTAGATGGCGCGCTGGCCCTTCACGCTGGTGAGGCGGCCGTGCACGACGATCTTGCGGCCCGGCTGGATGCCGGGGATGTCGCGGCGGCCGAGGAACACCAGCAGGACCTGCCCGGTCCCGTCCCACAACTCGGCCTCCATCGTCGGCACGCTGCTGCTTGGCCGCAAGGTCACGGCCCGCAGCGTCCCCGCGACGTCCACGATCTCCCGGTGGCGGCTGTCCACGATCGGCACTGGGAGTCCGGCATCCCCGGCCAGCGGCAGAGCGCTGACCTCCTGCCGGATTTCGGCGGCGTGCAAGGCTGCCCGGCTGGCCATCAGCCTCGGTCCGGCCAGCGGATCGGCCTGGGCCGCCGCGCGGGTGGCGGACGCGAGCTGGTACGGCACGCTGGCGACGACCACGCCCCGTTCCAACAGCAGCCGTGCCTTGAGACGGAGCGCGCTTTGATTGTGCAGGGCCTGCTCCCACCAGTGGCCCACCACGTACTCGGGGATGTAGACCGTGACGATGTCGCGGGGCGACTCGCGCCGCAGCCCGCGCACGTACTCGATGACCGGACGGGTGACCTCCCGGTAGGGCGAGGAGATCACCGTCAGTGCCATCGGCAGGCCGTAGCGGTCCCAGTCAGCCCGCAGGCGGTCTGTCTCGGCGCGGTCCACGTCGACGGTGACGGCCTCCAGCCGACTGGGCCGGGCGGCCCGCGCGTAGGCGATCGCGCGGAGCGTGGGCAGGTGCAGCTTGGACACCAGCACGATCGCGGTATTGCTGGCCGGCAGTGTGAGCGAGATCTCTTCGGCCGGCGTCAGCTCCTCCGCGACCGCCGAATAGTGGCGCCGGATGCCGTGCATGGTGAACCACAGCACCGCCATCGCGGCCACCGCAATCCACGCGCCGTCGAGGAACTTGCTGACGATCACGATCACCAGCACCGTGCCGGTGACGCAGGCGCCGATGAAGTTGATGGCCCGCGACCTGATCATGCGCAGCCGCTCGGAGTTCTCGGTGACCGTGCGCAGCAGCCGGTTCCAGTGCCGGATCATTCCGGTCTGGCTGCAGGTGAACGAGACGAACACGCCGACGATGTAGAGCTGGATCAGCCGGGTCGGGGACGCGTGGAACGCCACGATCAGCACGATCGCGAACCCCGACAGCAAGATGATGCCGTTGCTGAAAGCCAGCCGGTCACCCCGCGTGTGCAGTTGCCGGGGCAGGAACCCGTCCCTGGCCAGAATCGAGGCGAGCACCGGGAAGCCATTGAACGCCGTATTGGCCGCCAGCACCAGGATCAGCGCCGTGAACAGCTGGAGCAGGTAGAACAGCGGCGAGGAGAACCCGAAGACCGCCCGCCCGACCTGAGCGATGACGGTCGGCTGGACGTACCCGGCCGGCGTGCCGATCAGTGCACCTGCGTGCACGTGGCTGACGAGGGCGAGCGCGGTCACGCCGCCGAACATCACCACCGCGATGCCGCCCAGCATGGCCAGGGTGGTAGCGGCGTTCTTGCTCTTCGGCTGCTTGAAGGCAGGCACGCCGTTGCTGATCGCCTCGACGCCGGTGAGGGCCGTGCACCCGGAGGAGAAGGCGCGCAGGATCAGGAACACCACCGCCAGCCCTGCGAACTCCCCGGTCGTGCGGATCGGGAATCCGGCGGTCTGGGCGCGCAGGTGCTCGCCCATCGCCAGCCGGATCCCGCCCCAGACGATCATCAGCATGACGACGCCGACGAAGCAGTACGTCGGGATCGCGAAACCGGTGCCCGATTCCCGCACGCCGCGCAGGTTCAACACCGCGATGATCGCGACCACCACCGCGGCGATGAGGGTGACCTGCGAGTTCAGCGCCGGAAACGCGGACGCCAGGTTGGCCACCCCGGACGACACCGACACGGCGACGGTGAGGGTGTAGTCGACCATCAGCGCGCTGGCCACGGTCATGCCTACCTGCGGGCTGAAGTTCGTGGTGGTGACCTCGTAGTCGCCGCCACCCGAGGGATAGGCGTGCACGTTCTGCCGGTAAGAGGCGACCACGACGAGCATCAGCAGGCCGACACCGAGGGCGATCCACGGGGTGTAGGCGATGAAAGCGAGGCCGCCAGCCGCCAGGACGAGCAGAATCTCCTGCGTTGCGTAGGCGACCGACGACAGTGCGTCACTGGCGAAGACCGGCAGGGCGATCTTCTTCGGGAGCAGGGTGTGCCCGAGGCGCTCGCTTTGCATCGGCCTGCCTACCAGCAGCCGCTTGCAAGCCTGGAACGCCATCGCCACGTGCGCATGGTAGGCGAATAAGGACGGGCCTGCCTATCCCTTGCGGCCCAATTGAAATCTCACCGCGACCAGCCGGACGCGCGGCGAGTCAGCCAAGCGCAAGCCGAACGGCGCCGGCCTCCCGCAGCGCCTGCTTTGCGGCAGCCGGCAGGTCCGCTCGGCCGGTAAGGCCGGCTATCAGCGTGCTGCGCTCGACGCCGAGGCGCTCGCGCAGCCCAGCCGGGAGGCCACCAGGGAGCAGCAGGGCCTCGATGACATCGGCGGCCCGCTCGGTCAGCCAGGGCGGCCGGTCCAGGGCGGCGGCGAGGTCCAGGCCGTGCAGGCCAAGCTCGACGACCCGGGTCCGGGCGAAGTCGGTTAGCAGCATCGGGTCGCCGTGTCTCGTCCGGATCGCCCGGCTCAGCGGCGTGGCTCGCAGCAAAGCGCTGGTCTGCTGGCAAGCGCTGTCCAGGTCGGCGGAGATCGCGGCGCTGGTGCCGAGGCGCTCGGCGAGCCGGACGGCACTGTCGATCCGCTCGGCGTTCACGGTGACCGAGAACCGTTCGTCCGGCCGGTAGTACGCCGCCGTCGCGATCATCCCCGACCGGCTAGGGTCAGGCTCCGCGAGCGCCGTCGCGACCCGCCCGGCACCGAGCACCACGTGACACAGCAAGCCGGCCACTGTCCAGGGCGGGCATGGGCTGGGCCGGGCCAGGTCGGTGACGGTCAGTCCGCCGGCGACCGCGGTGAGTGCGGCGGCCTCGGCATCGAAGGCCGCCGCGATCGCCTCGGGTGTCACACCCGGCACGATACGACAAGGCCTGGCGGGCGGGTCGATCGCCTGCGGCCCTCGATTGAGCAGCCCGTTCCGGCTGGTTAGCCGGCCGGACCGACTGATTGGGCACGGACGCAAACATTCCGCACCGCCTGGATACGACCCGGATATGCCAGCTTGCAGCGCCAGGATTCCGGGCTGGCTAGGCCACTGGGGCCGGTAGATGAAACGATCAGCACGTGAGGCAGCAGCGGTGGCAGACAAGGGGTGGCACGCCTAAGCGCGCGCCGTCGGTTGCCGATACGCCTCCGCCGGCGCCCGGGGCTGGCCACCGGGCGAGCCCGGCCGCCTCGCCGGGGAGCCGCACCGCCGCGGTCGTGGTTGAGGATCAGATGGAGTCCAGGGTCCGGCTGCCGACCGACCTGCTGCGGTGCCTGACCGACTGCATCGAGATCGCCCTGCTCGTCGGCCTTGGGCTCCTAGCCAAGGCGACCGCCAGCGGCATCGAGACCGACGTCGTAGCCGTGAGCGAGCGGATCGCCCGGGGGCTGGTCGCGCCACTGCACTGGCTGGCCCTGGTCGCCTTGCTGGCGCTGCCGGTAGCGCTGGGCATCCGCCTGATCGTCAATGGCCAGCTGCGGCTGCTGGCCGAGGCGATCGGCATCGGGGTCATCGCAGCGGGCGTCACGATCGCCTGCGATGCCATCCTGCGGCTGCATGGGCTGTCCAACCTCGCCCACGCCCTGGCCCGGGTTGGCGAGCCGATTGGTGTGACGACTCTCGACCCGTACCTGGCTAGTCTTGCCGCCTACCTGACCGTGATCGGCATGTCCGGCAGGCCGAAGTGGCGTACGTGGTTCTGGATCGCCATCGGGTTCTACTGCCTGACCAGCCTGGCCCTCGCGCATGAGACGACCACCGTCTTGTCGCTGCTCATCACGCTGCTGATCGGCGCCGCAGTCGGCTCGGGCCTGCGCTATGCGATTGGCACCAGCTCGCAGCGGCCGACCGCGGCCGAGATCGCCAGCGCGCTCAGCCTGGTGACCGGGCCGGTCGTGGAGATCCGCCGGGTCACCGACGACCGGACGGAGAACCGCAGATACACGACCGTCGACCGAGACGGCCGGCGGATGGACCTGACAGTGTTCGACCGGGATCAGCAGGCCGCCGACGCGCTGTACCGGATCTACCGCCGGGTCCGCGTCAGCAGCCAGGTGAGCCGCAGCGCGCCCCTGACGGTTGCCCGGGCGGTCGAGCGACGCGCCCTGCTGACCTACGCGGTGGAGGACGCCGGTGTCGCCACCCCCAAGCTGCAGGCGGTGCTGCGGGTCGGTCCCGAGGCCGCCTTGCTGGCGACCGCTCACCATAACGGTACGACCCTCGCCGAGGTGCCGGGCGGCCCATCAGACGAGCAGCTGGACCTGGTCTGGGAGGCGGTCCTGCAACTGCACAAGCGCCGCGTGACGCACCGCGCGCTCACCGCGGATCGGATCCTGCTGACCGGCCGCGGCGGCAGCGCGGTCATGCTCCTGGACCCTGGCGATGGCGACGTCGCTGCCAGCGATCTGCAGCTCAGGCTGGATCTGGCCGAACTGACCGCAGCGCTGGCCCTGCTGGTCGGGCCGGATCGGTCGGTGGCCGTGGCGAGGAAGAAGCTCGGCCCGGACGGGGCGGCCCGGCTGGTCCCGCTGCTGCAGCCGATTGCGCTGCACCGGTCGACGAGGACGGCGCTGCGGCGCAGCCGGGAGGTGCTGCCCGCGCTGCGGCGCGGCCTCATCGGCAGCTCGCCTGACGGCCCGCTGCCGCCAGCACAGCTGGAACGGGTCCGTCCGCGCAGCATCCTGACGCTCGTGGCCGGCATCTTCGCCGCCTACATCGTCATCGGCCAGCTCGGCCGGGTTAGTTTCGCGCACGTGCTCCGCCAGTCGGACTGGCGGTGGGTGCTGGTCGGGCTTGCCCTGGCGGCAGGCACCTATGCTGGTGCTACCTGGTCGTTCAATGGCTTCGTGCTGGAGAAGCTGCGCTGGTTCAGGACGCTGCTGGCCCAGCTCGCCGGGTCGTTCGTGACGCTGGTGACACCGGCGGCTGTGGGCGGCGTCGCGCTCAACCTCCGGTACCTGAGCAAGGCCAAAGTCGCGCCCGCTGACGCGGCGGCGAGTGTCGGCGTCTCGCAAGTCTTTGCGTTCGCGCTGCACATGATCATGCTGGTGGTCTTCGCTGCACTGGTCGGCGGGTCGAAAGAGCCGTCGTTGCGGCCGCCCGGGTGGGCGTACATCGCGCTGATCGTCCTCGCCGCGATCATCGCCGTCGTGCTGGCCCTGCCGGCCGGCCGCCGGCTGGTGCGGTCCCGGCTGGCCCCGGCGCTCGGCCATGTCATCCCGCGCCTGCTGGATATTGTGCAGCGGCCGGGCAAGCTGGCGGAGGGGGTCGGTGGCGCGCTGATGATCACCGGCTGCTACATCCTGTGCCTGTACGTCTCGGTGCGGGCGGTCGGCGGTCACGGGCAGTTCTTCGCTATCGCGGTCGTCTACCTGACCGGCAGCGCCATCGGCTCGCTGGTGCCGACGCCGGGTGGCCTCGGCGCCGTGGAAGCCGCCATGTCCGCTGCCATGACTGCCATCGCACACGTGCCCGGCGCCACCGCCTTGACCGCGGTGCTGCTGTTCCGGTTGCTGACCTTCTGGCTGCCGATCCCGATCGGCTGGCTGGCGCTGAGTTACCTGCAGCGCAAAGACGCCCTCTAGCGCTAAGGCCGCCTGCGCAGTCTGGCTCCGCCTGCGCAGCGTGTAGCCGCGGCCGCAGGCTGTGACCTCAGCCGAAGCTGAGCTGGGTGACCGAGTTCCCGCGGGAGTTCGTCACCCAGATGGTGCCGCCCACAGCGGCGATTCCGGCTGGCTGACTGAATCCGTAGTGCTCGCCGGATAGGACCTGAACCACGGTGCCTAGCCTCACCGACAGTTCGGTGAGGCTGTTGCTGCCGGAGTTGGCCACGAAGACCGCGCCATCAGAGACCGCTATGGCGTCAGGGCTATGGAAGCCGAACTGCGGGCCGCTGATCACCCGGACGAGCTTGCCGGTCGAGATATTCAGCTGCGTGACTGAATTGCCGGTCTGGCTGACCGCCCACAGGGATCCGCCACCGACGGCCAGGGCGGTCGGGGCCTTGAGCTTGTATCCGGTCTTGAGAACGGTTATCAGCGCCCCGCTCGCGGCGTTCATCTCGGTGATCGAGTTGCCGCCCGCGTTGGCGACCCACAGTGTATTGCCGGTGACCGCCAGCGCGCTCGGCACGCTGAGGCCGTACTTGCTGGCGGCAACGATCCTGATCCTGCTGCCGGTTGTCGCGTTCACCTCGGTCAGTGAGTCGCTGGCCGAATTCGCGATCCACAGCCGGCCGCTCGCCAGCGCCAGCGCGTGCGGGCTGGACAGGGCATAACCGCCGGACAGCAAACGCATCTGCGTGTCACCCAATGAACTGAGCTCGGTGACCGAATCGGCCGGTGCATTTGCCACCCAGATATGACCATTGCCGAGTGCTAGCGCAT
The DNA here is from genome assembly GCA_036495585.1 of Streptosporangiaceae bacterium. GTDB lineage: Bacteria > Actinomycetota > Actinomycetes > Streptosporangiales > Streptosporangiaceae > JAJYUU01. Next base: position 8,862 of record DASXMP010000071.1, on the reverse strand, counting down.
TTGGTCCGTCCAGTGAATAGAGCGACGCCGGGAGATAAGCCAGCCGCTTACCGGTCGCCTGCGACAATTCCGTGATGGATTTGCCGTGCACATTCGTGATCCACAGCGTCCCAGCGCCCAGCGCGACAGCGCCCGGACGGTCCAGGTGGTAGCCAGGCCGGCTGAGCACCGTCACGGTTGGCGCCTGGCTCAGGTTGGCTGGTACCACAGGCGGCTTGACCGTGGTGGTGCGCGGGGGCGCGGACTTGCCGGCCGAGCAATGCGCTCGGCCGGACGTGCAGGCTGACGACGCCGGCGGCGACTGCAGCAGGGCAAACGCGGTACCGCCACCGGCGAGGAGGACAGCGACGACGGCGGCGGTCAGCAAGTACTGGCGCCTGGTTGCGAGCCGCGGCAGGCGCAGCGGCGTGCCGCCTGTCGGTCCGGAATGCCGGGGCGAGTACCCGGAATTCATCATCATTACAGTGACGCCTTCGCTGGTCGCCGGGGATAGCACCAGGCGGTGATCGCCAGGGCAGACTTACTCTAATGACATTTGCCGGCGGCCCGCAAAGAAACGATCTGATAATCAAGAAGGCGCTGATAGCCAAAATGGACTAACCGCGGATAAAGGGATTGCCTGGCCGAGGCAGATCGTAATGGCGCAGCCAGGCCGTAACCGGTATGGCCGGTCAGTCCAGCCGCGCGAGCGCTAGCGCGGCGGCGAGCGCGACCAGGCTCCACGACATCGCGCGCAATGCGCGTTCCAGCGGCAGCAGCATCCTGTTGGCGTCGACGGCAAGTACCTCACCATCGGCCAGGCTGATCGTTCCGGTCACGCTTGTGGTCTTGCGGCGCAGCATCCGGGCCGGCGTACTCAGGCTGCGCTGTGCGGCGGACAGCCCGAAGGCGGCTGCCGCGGCGAGCGCCGAGCCCACTGACACCGTGCCGGTCTGCGCTACGTAGGAGGTCAGCACCGGGAAGGCGCCCCACGCGGCGGCGAAGCCAGCGTCGGTATGCACAAGCCCGCCGAAGAGCTCGGCGTTGTAGGCGATCACCAGCAGCGGGCCGACGAGCAGAAAGGGGATCAGCACCCAGCCGACGCGGAGCACGCCGACCACGCCGAGGGCGACCGCGCCGGCCAGCGCCACGGCCGAGACGCCAACCAGGACGGAGCTCTGAATCCGCGTCCGCAGCGGCCGTCCGTGCAGTTCGTCCAGCGCGTGCGCGGCCAGCCCGACCGCGAGGAAAAAGGCCGCTAGCGCGGCGAGCAGCGGCACCAGCTGGACATGCGGCGCCAGGGTCGCCCCGATGACCACGTAGGCCAGGTGCCAGGCGGTATAGGGCGGGTGCAGCAGCGTCCACCAGTCGCGCCAGCCGCCCTGGGCGGCCGCGTAGTAGGCGGGCCTGGCAGTGGTGCTCGCATCGGCCGGCCCGGACGAGGCACCAGCGGTCGCGCCGCCGTCGGCCATGCCGCCAGTGCGCGCGCTGGATGCTGGCGCGCCGTCTGCGGGCACACCATCCGCTGGTGCGTCAGTCACCCGCGCGGCGTCCCCACATGACCAGGCCGCCGCCGAGGCTCATCACCGCGCAGCCGATGTCAGTCAGGCCGGCCCGTTCCCAGGCCTGCACGGTCCAATCGAGCGGGTAACGCTGGTAGTGGCCGGTGATGTTCGGCCCGAGGAAGCGGCCGACGTCGTACCACTGCCTGCCGCCGGTCAGCAGCCCGCCAACCGGCAGTACGAGCCTGGTGTAGCCATGCCACCAGAAGCGCCAGAACGGCGACGGCGGGACGTAAAACTCCAGGCTCGCCACGATGCCGCCCGGCCGCACGACCCGGGCTAGCTCCGCCAGCGTTGCCTGCGGGTCGGCAACGTAGCGCAGCAAGTAAGTAAACGTCAGCGCGTCGACGCTGGCATCGGCCAGTGGCAGCTGTTCGGCTCGCGCATTAAGAAGGGAAACGTCGCCGTCCGCTCCGGCGGCCGCCACATGGCGCGCGCCGACGTTCAGCATCGCCGACGTCAGGTCGAGTCCGACGACGCGGGCGCCGGTGCGCTCGGCTATCTGCAGCGACACCCCGGCCGTCCCGGCAGCGACGTCGAGTATTACCTGCCGGGCGGCGGCCGGCCGGCCGTTGGCCTGCCCGCCCGCTTGCGCAGCCTGATCAGGTGGAAGCAGATGGCCAACCATGGCACGGCGCCAGCGGCCGTTCTGCCCGAATGACAGCAGCTCGGCCAGCAGGTCGTACCTTTCCGGCAGCGGCGAGAACAGCCGCTGTGCAAAGCCGTTCCGGTCGTCCAGCGCGGGAACCTGCACGGTGTCTCCCTCGGTGGGCTTTCGATCACGGTACGCCAGGCACCCGGCTACCGCACAAGCGTGACACGGCTGCGCGGTCAGTCTGGTTCGGTTCCGCCGTCCGGCGAGTAGTAGCCCGACAGCACCGTCATTTCCTCCGCTGCTGGGTCATCGCTGTCCGTTTCGTCGAAGTAAGCAAGCGCTTCGCGAATCAGCTTGCGCACCTCAGCAGCCCTGGCGGGGGACAGTCGGCCAGAACCGAGCATCAGCCCGTTCTTGCGGTCCTCTTCCGGAACTGGCATCCCGTCGGCCGCGCGCAGGCTGGCGGCGAGGCTTGCGAAGAAGTTTGTCCGGAACCTGTCGAACATTGCCTGCGCAGCCGCCTCGGTCGCCTCCACATGCTCGGACAGGAAGCCAGGCCGGAACGCCAGATCACGCTGGCTGGCCTGGTAGCGCTGCTCGAGGATGCCCGACACCATCCGGCTGGCGGCCACCTTGATCAGTCCGGCCGACTCGAGCTGCTTGACGTGCCGGTACAGCTTGGTCTGCGGCTCACCCAGCGCGGCAGCCAACTCCTTCACCGACATCACCGGCAGCTCGTGGTCGCGTGCGGTCATCAGCACCTCGAGGATGGCCATCCGAGTCGGGTCGGCGAGAGCCTTGAGCTGCTCGATAGTCCCGATGACGGCGCCGCCAGCACGTTCATCATCCACGCATCCATCTTGCCACAGGTTCATGGTCATGCCATCATTCACTTATACGTGAACAATCACTTTGAGGTGAACATGAGCGGCAACACGAATGAGCAGGAAAGCCGAGGCGTGCTCACTCAGGGCACCGCGCAGGTGCCGGACCTATCGCGGCCGCGCGGCGCCGGCGCCAGCTCCGGCGGCACCACCACGGCCAGTTCGACGGTTGGGCCAGACAACGCCGGGCCCGAGATCCCTGGGCTCGCGGTCGCGCCGGTGGTGCCGCTGCGGCGGAACTGGAGCTTCCAGGCCATCTGGATCGGCCAGACCACATCCACGCTCGGCGTGTCGGTTGCCGACCTGGCCTATCCGCTGGCAATCCTGATGGTCACCGGATCGGCGGGCTGGGCTGGTTTCTTCGCCGCCATCCAGTCCCTCGGCGCGCTGCTGGCTGGCCTGCCGGCCGGCTCGCTCGCGGACCGTTATAACCCGCGAACCATCGTGGTGGCCGGCGAAATTGGCCGAGCTCTGGTGACGGCTGCGGTAGCAGTCGGGCTCATCGGCGGCTGGCTATCGCTGCCGCTGCTGCTGCTCGCAGCCGCGTTCCTCGGCATCGGGTCGTCCGTGACCGGCGCGGCGCGGCTGCTCCTGGTGCGCTCGGTTGTGCCGAACAGTCAGCTTACCCAGGCACTCACCCTGGACGAGGTCCGGCAGAATGGCGCCGCATTGGCTGGTCCGGCAATTGGCGGCGCGCTTTACGGGCTCCGGGCACTGGCGCATGCCGCCCCGTTCTTGTTCACCGCATTCTCGTTCGTCGTGGCACTGATCAGCGCGGCCGTCATGCGGCTGTTGCCAGGCGGCGCGAGTGAGCCTGAGTCGGATGCGAAGGCAGCCCTTGCGCCGCCGGCCGGCGGCGGGATGCTGGCCGGAGTGCGGACGCTCTGGCAGCAGCGCACGCTCCGCGCGGCGCTCGTGCTCATCATGCTCGTCAACACCGTCGGGTCCGGGCTAGATCTGATGATCATCGTGATCCTGCGCCACCAGGAAATCCCGTCTGGCACCATTGGCCTGGTCCTCGCCAGCGGCGCGATCGGCGGGCTGGCCGGAGCACCGCTGGTCAAGGTGCTGCACCGGCTTCCGCCCGGCGTGCTGCTGATCGCGGTGGTGGCGGCCTGGGTGCCGCTCTACTCGCTGATCGCCGTTCCCTTCGGGCCGTGGTGGGTCGCAGTCCTGATCTTTGTCATGACGCTCGGCATCCCGGCTCTCCGAGTCATGATCGACATCCTGGTGATCAGGCGCGCCGCACCGAGCGAGCGCGGCCGGGTTGTCGGAGCACTGATGACGCTCATCGCGGTCGGCATCCCGGCCGGCCTGGCTGGGGCCGGCCTGCTGCTGGAATGGCTCCCAGCTCAGTCCGCGCTGCTGTTGCTGGCCGCGCTGCTCGCTGTCGCTGCCCTGTACGGCGCCACCAGCCGTGATCTGCGTAAGGCGGAGTGGCCCGGGTAAGTGGCGGAACGTTGCCCGGCATGACAAGATCGGATCACAAGCAGCGCAAACTAGGCGATGCGCGGCTATGCTGACCCCGGCAAAGGGATTGGTTCGGGGGTCGCAAGTGGCCAATGGCCAGGAAATGGTCGAGCTGACCGTCAAGGTCGCGGACGACCGCGATCTTGAGGTACTGGTGATCGGGCCGTCAGACGGCCTTCCGATGGTCTTCCAGCACGGTACGCCCGGTGGAGTCGCGGCATACCAGCCGATGGTGTCCGCGGCTGCTCAGCGTGGCCTGCGCACGGTGTTGTATGCCCGGCCTGGCTACGGTGGCTCGACGCCCCAGCCAGGCCGTACTGTGGCAGCCGCCGCCGCCGATGTGGCGGCGATCCTGGATCAGCTTGGTGCCCGGCACTTCGTCACCGTGGGCTGGTCGGGTGGCGGCCCGCACGCGCTTGCCTGCGCTCGTTTGCTGGCGGGTCGCTGTCTGGCTGCCGCGTCCCTGGCCGGATTCGCGCCGTACTCGGCATCGGGCCTCGACTGGTTCGCCGGCATGGGCCAGGAAAACATCGATGAGTACACGGCCGCGCTGGCGGGCTGCGAGCGGCTCGAAAAGACCATTGCCCCCGCCGCTCCGCAACTGCGCGGAATCACCATCGACCAGGTCCCGACCGTTCTCGCTGACCTCGCCTCGCCCGTCGACGCGGAAGCCATGCGCGGTCCGGTAGCCGAGTACTTCACCGCCATGTTCCGGTCCGGTCTGCGCGACGGCCTGGCCGGCTGGCGGGACGACGATCTGGCGTTCGTCAGCGACTGGGGTTTCTGGTTTACCGTGCCCGGCGACGCAGCGCCCATCTCGCTCTGGCACGGCGACCGGGATCGGATGGTGCCGTTCGCGCACGGCGAGTGGCTGGCCGGGCACATCCCCGGTGCGCATACACATCTGGTGGGCGGAGCCGGGCATCTGACGTTCCCGTTCGGGCCGGTCTTCGATGACCTGCTGGAGCTTGCTAGCGGGCGCTGAGGCGGAGCGCCAATCGGCACTCGAGGTGCGGGCGCCGCGCGGGCGAAGCGCTAACCGGGCCGGAAACGCAGCGCCGACCAGACCTCGTCGATCGACACCTGCCGCACCGGCTGGACACCGCGGTCGAGCATCGCGCGGGCCAGCCTGTCGCGGTTCAGGTCGGTGCCGAGCTGACCAGCCTTCGGGTAGGCGATCCATGCCAGCCGGTCCTGCCTGGCTGCCTCGATGGCCGGGCCGGCTGCTTGCTCGAGGTCGGCGGCATGATGCACGAAGACGATGACGGCGGCAGCCGAATCCGGCGCCGCTGCCCGCGGGCCGAGCGCCGACAGGTCGGGCCCGCCTGCCGGCACGGCGAGCGCTGCGACCTGCATGCCCGGCTTGATCTGAAGTTTGGCGGCAAGTTCCACGCCTGGCATTATCGCCCGAAGAGGGCGCCTGACGTAGCCAGCAGACAGCAGTCGGCAGCCGTGAGCGACAACTCGCGAGCATCGGCAGAGACGGCGAATGTGGCGCTGGCCGGGCAACGCCCCGCGACTGACTGGAGGACATGATGCGAGTGCTGGTATCGGTCGACATGGAGGGCATCGCAGGCGTCGTCGCCGGCGACGACGTCCAGCCGGGTCATCCCGAGTACGAGCGCAATCGCAAGCTGATGACCGCCGAGGCCAGCGCCGCCGTGCGCGGCGTGCACGCCTACGACCACGGCGCCGAAGTACTGGTCTCGGACGCGCACGCCTCCTTCCGCAACGTCCTGCCCGATCAGCTGGACCGCCGGGCCCGGCTGCTGCGGGGCAAGCCAAAGCCAGAGGGCATGCTCGGCGGGCTGACCGACAGCGTGGACGCGCTGATCTGCATCGGCTATCACGGCAAGGCAGGTGGCGCCAGATCCGTGCTGGCGCACACCATCAGCGGGGCCGTGATCGCCGATGTGCGGATTGACGGCCGTTCGCTCGGCGAGCTAGGCCTGAACGTGGCGCGCGCCTCCCACAGCGGCGTGCCGACAGTCCTGGTCGCCGGAGACGACACGGTGGCCATCGAGGCCGCACAAGTCGCACCAGGCATGCACGCGGTCGTGGTGAAATGGGCGCTTGGCCAGACCGCCGCGGAGTGCTTGCATCCGGACGAGGCCTGCGACCAGATCGAGCAGGCAGTCCCGCGGGCTCTCACCGATCGCGAAGCTGTCCGGCCACTGCACTTCGACGGGCCCGTCGACTTGGAGGTCGACGTGCTCCATCCAGGAATGACCGAGAGGGCCCAGCTCATCCCCGGCATGGAGCTAAAGGGCGGCCAGACGCTGCGGTATCAGGCGCCGGACATCCCGACCGCCTACCGGCTCATCCAGCTCATCGCGGTACTTGGCACTGCCTGAGGTGGCCGCGGCGGCCGACGGCAGCGGCACTGCCCGGGTTGCGTGGGTGACCGGATCATCCCGCGGCATCGGGCGGGGGATTGCGGTCGCTCTCGGTCAGGCCGGCTGGGTCGTTTACGGCACGGCGCGATCATCGGCGGCCGGGCGGACCAGCCACCTGCCCGGAACCGTCGAGTCGACAGCGGATGCCCTCACCGCCGCGGGCGGGCTGGGCATAGGCATTGTGTGCGATCATCGCGACGACATCGCGGTAGCTAACGTCGCGCGCCGCATCGAGGCTGAGCACGGCCGCCTGGATCTGCTCGTCAACAACGCCTGGGCTGGCTACGAGCGGCTGAATGCGGGGGCCTTCGAAGAGTGGAATGCGCCCTTCTGGCGGCAGCCTCTCGAGCTCTTCGACGCCATGTTCGCCAGCGGTGTGCGCGCGCATTATGTCGCGCTGGTCGCCTGTGCCCCGCTGCTGATCGAAACGCCTGGGAGCCTGGCGGTCACGGTCTCCTTCGGCGTCCCCGAAGCCGACCAGCACCGTACCGGTGTCGCCTACGCGATGGCGAAGGTCGCCGATGACCGGCTGTCGTTCGCGGCCGCGATGCAGTTGCGCGAGCGCCGGGTCGCGTCCATAGCGGTGCACCCTGACTGGGTGCGCACCGAGGGCGTGCTGCAATTCGCCGCCCAGGTGGACTTGTCCGCTTCGCAGTCCCCGGAGGGCGTCGGTCGCGCCATCGTCGCCCTCGCGAACGACCATGAGCTGATGAGCCTGTCAGGTCAGGCGGTGCGCATCGCCGACCTCGCGGAGCGCTACCAGATCGACGTGCTCACCTGACTGTGCTGGCGTGCTTGTGCTGGGCTGCCTGTGCTGGGCTGCCTGTGCTGGGCTGCCTGTGCTGGGCTGCCTGTGCTGGGCTGCCTGTGCTGACCTGCTTGTGGTGGCCTGCCTGTGCTGGCCTGCCTGTGCTGGCCTGCCTGTGGTGGCCTGCCTGGAATGGCCTGATGGGGACTTGGCCCGTCTTTCCCTGACCGTGTCGCTGGGCCACGTTTGCCGTACGCCACAATTGCCGCATGGCGGGGCGCGGCCGAGGTGAGGAGACCGCCCGCTGGCACGGGGACGCGGGCGGCGTCGAGCTGATCGCCGACCCTGACCGGCCGCGGGCCTGGACGCTGTTCGTCGACGCCGCACCGCAGTCGCATGTTGACCTGGACGATCCGCGGCACCTGGAATTCGAGTACATGCGCCGGATCGGGCACCTGCTCGACCTGGCCGCGCCCACTGGCGACCCGCTCAGGGTCTTGCACCTGGGCGGCGGCGGACTCACCCTGGCCCGGTACGTGGCGACGACCCGGCCGGGATCGAGCCAGCTCGCGGTCGAGGCGGACGCCGCGGTCGCGGATCTGGTCCGCCACCACTTGCCGCTTGACCAGCCGAGCCGGAGGACCCTGGGTGCACGAGCGGGCGGCAGCCGGGCGGCCCGAATCCGGCTGCGCGTTGGCGACGCACGCGAGGTCCTGGCCGAGCAGCGCCCTGGAGCCTACGACGTGGTGATCGCAGATGTGTTTGCCGGCGCGCGCACGCCAGCGCACCTGACCTCCGTGGAGTTCGTAACCGAGATCGCGCGCGTGCTGAGCCCGGGGGGCCTCGCGATTACCAACATCGGCGACGGACCTCCGCTGGCGCACGCGCGCGCCCGGATCGCCGCGGTGCGGTCGGTATTCGCGCATGCCTGCCTCCTGACGGATGCTGGGGTGCTGCGAGGCCGGAGGTTCGGCAACTTGGTCCTCGGTGCTTCGGCGGCGCCGCTCCCGGTTGACGGCCTCATCCGGCTGGCCGCGGGCGACCCGTTCCCGGCCCGGGTGCTGAGCGGCGATGAGCTGGACAACATGGCGGCGAGCGCCCGGCCGATCACCGACGCGGTTGCCGAGCCATCCCCGGAGCCGCCGCGCAATGTCTTCGCCCTTCGCCGTCGGGGTTCTGGGCCGACTACCTCATGACGACCGCGAGGTCGACATCCATCGCGGTCGGC
>DASXMP010000070.1:0-60362 GCA_036495585.1 Streptosporangiaceae bacterium | reverse complement strand
CTGGCTGACCTCGACTCCTCCAGCTGCCGCTTTTCGCACGGTCCTTTCCCGGCCGATCCGAGCCCGTCCCCGGCTAACCCGAACGCTCACGATCCCGCCTGCCTGCGCAGCGGCCCGGCAGACTCTCGCCCGACAGACTCTCGCCCGGCAGACTCCGGCTCGGACGCCTGCGTCCTGGCAGCCTGTGACTTAGCTGGCCGCGGCCGGTACTCCTCACGCCAGGCAGGCTGGGGCCGGGTCCGGAGCCTCGCACCGGTCAGCCCGGCCCTGCCTTGTAGCCGACCCCGCGCACCGTGACCACGATCTCCGGGCGCTCCGGGTCCCGCTCGATCTTGGCGCGCAGGCGCTGCACGTGCACGTTGACCAGCCGGGTATCGGCCGCATGCCGGTAGCCCCAGACCTGCTCAAGCAGGACTTCCCTGGTGAACACCTGGCGCGGCTTGCGGGCAAGCGCGACGAGCAGGTCGAACTCCAGCGGCGTGAGATTCAGTGGCTCGCCCGCCCGCGTCACCGAGTGGCCGGCCACGTCGATGGTGACGTCGCCGATCGTCAAAGTCTCCGGCGCCGGGTCGTCGGTCCGGCGCAGCCTGGCCCGGACCCGGGCGATCAGTACCTTGGACTGGAACGGCTTGACGATGTAGTCGTCGGCGCCCGACTCCAGCCCCAGCACCACATCGACGGTGTCGCTCTTGGCGGTCAGCATCACGATCGGCACGCCCGACTCGGCTCTGATCTGGCGGCACACATCGATGCCGTCCATGCCTGGCAGCATCAGGTCAAGCAGCACCAGATCCGGCTTGACATCCCGGAAGACCTCTAGCGCCTTGTCCCCGTCGTAGACAAAGGTCGGTTCGAAGCCCTCGCCACGCAGGACGATGCCAAGCATCTCGGCAAGGGCGATGTCGTCATCGACTACAAGTACGCGACCCTTCATAATTCCTCATCGTTGCACGTGGACGGCGGCTTGGGGACCCGCTTGGGAGCCCAAAAAGGCTTCGGAGCCTCCTCCCAGGCTTTGCAGATTACCCGGAGTAACGGGCTGAATCACGCCGTGCTCGGTGACGATGGCCGTAATCAGGCCCGCTGGAGTCACGTCAAACGCCGGGTTATAGCCCTCTGTACCGGCCGGCGCGACCAGGGTGCCACCGAAGTTCGCGACCTCTGCGGACGGCCGGTGCTCGACCACTATCGAGGACCCATCGGGGGTCTCGAAGTCCACCGTGGACGCGGGCGCGACCACGACGAAGGGCACGTCATGGTGGCGGGCCAGCACCGCCAGGCCATAGGTACCGATCTTGTTCGCGACGCTGCCGTCCGCGGCAATCCGGTCCGCGCCGGTCACCACGAGGTCCACCTGGCCGCTGGCGAACAGCGACGCGGCGGCATTGTCTGGGAGTAGCGCATGCGGCATTCCCGCCCGTCGCGCCTCCCAGGTGGTCAGCCTGGCGCCCTGCAGCAGCGGCCTGGTCTCGTCGACCCACAGGCGGGCCAGGCGTCCGGCCCGGTGCGCGGCCAGGATTACGGCGAATGCCGTGCCCTCGCCCGCCGAGACGAGCGCACCGGTGTTGCAGTGAGTCAGGATCCGGGCACCAGGCGGCACCAGGCCGAGTCCGTGCCTGGCCATGGCGGCACTCGCGGCCGCATCGTCGGCCGCGATCGAATCCGCAGCACGGAGCGCAGAGCGCGCTCCGTCACCGGAACGACTGCGGATCCCTTCGACCGAACTCCGCCGGCTTCCTTCCGCCGGAACCGGACCGTCGCCGTGCTCGCCCTCGGCCCCCATCCAGTAGGCCCGCCGTGCCCGCTCGGCGCCCCAGCTGAGGTTCACGGCCGTCGGCCGCGCTCCGGTGATCGCGGCCGCGGCCTCGTCAACGTCGTCCCCACGGGCCGCCGCAAGCGCCACTCCATACGCTCCTGCAACCCCGAGCATGGGCGCGCCGCGGACCACCAGGCGGCGGATCGCGTCGACCAGCTGGGGAACATCCGAGCAGGTCTGGTAGGCCTCTTCGGCCGGGAGCCTGGTCTGATCCAGCAGCATGATGGCCGGCCCGTCCGGCGGGTCGAGCCAACGGAGTGTGGCCAGGTCCGGCGCAGCAGGCACCAGCCCGGATCCACGCTGCTCAGCATTCGTGCTGCTCATAAGGCCGAGTGTGCCGCCAGGTCGAGCTCCCTGCAAAACACGGCGCTGCTGACTCAGCACTCGCCCGTATCAGAACACGGAGGTTTTCATCCGCATTAGCGCCTATTGCCTGGCGGGGGCTAGCCGACGTGCGAGGATTTGCCGAGCCAAGTCGGGCGGATGCCGCCGTGGGAGCACATATGACGGACGAGATGCCGCCGGCCGGGATGACGGATCAGCGGACCAGCCGCCTGGGTCAGGCCAGCCAGGTCCAGCAACCGGGCAGCCTGGCTCCGCCCCCGAACCAACGTTCGGACAGCAGGGCACTGCTCTGCTGGGCTACCCCGCAGGCAGCTACGACCGGTCCACGCCGAGCTACGACCAGCCTGGACCACAAGGCTACGGACAGCCAGCACCACCGCCCGGCTTACGGCCCACAGAGCTAACGCCAACCGGACCACCGCAGGGCTACGGACAGCCGAGCTACGGACAGCCTGGACCACCACTGGGCTACGGCCAGCCTGGCCGCCAGTATTATCCCGGCGCTGGGCCCGGCGGCTGGAACGTAGCCCCCGCGCCCGGTGGCATTCCGCTCCGGCCGCTGTCACTCGGCGAGATCCTCAATGGGGGCTCGAGCGAGTCACGCTCGAAGAGCTCACCACGTCTGCCCGGCAGACTGTTGCGGCTGGCGCCCTGTTCATCATGATTGGCGCCGAGGCGCATACGCAGTGGCTGGCAGGATCCCTCGAGCTGGACAGCCACGGCTTCATCGTTACCGGTCCGGATCTCACCGCGCCAGCCCGCAGTTCGCCCGCACGGGACGAGCTGGGCCGGGATCCCTATCTGCTGGAAGCCAGCCTGCCCGGCGTGTTTGCGGTCGGCGACGTTCGCAGCGGCTCGGTTAAGCGCGTGGCCTCGGCCGTCGGCGAGGGCTCGATGGCCGCCCGGTTCGCCGGCGAGCACCTGGGCCGCCGCGCCGGCCTCGTTGGCGCCGCTCCGGCGGCTCGCGCGTGACGCTAGGAGCCCTGCCGCCAGGACTCGAGGTAGTCACCTTGCGCCGCTGTCAGGCTGTCAATCCGAGTGCCGAGTGATGCGAGCGTGAGGCTGGCGACCTGAGCGTCGATGCCGGCTGGCACGTCGAGCACCCGTCCTGGCTGCCCAGGCTCAGCCGACAGGCCTGCAGCGAGTTCGACCGCAGCCACGCCGGCGGCGTCGGGGAACGGCCAGCCCGCCACCGGGTCGAGCTTCGCGCCCGCCAGCCAGGCAAGCGCCAGTGCCTGCACCGCGAACGACGTATCCATCGCTCCCGGCGGGCTGCCTTCGCCCGCCACCAGGTTGACCACCCGGCCTTCGGCGAGCAGGATCAGTCGCCGGCCGTCGGCTAGCACGTACTCGTCGGCGTAGGGCCGAACTGCCGGGTGCACGTCGACAGCGAGGCCTGTCAGCGCCTGAATGTCTATTTCCACGTCGAAGTGGCCAGCGTTGGCCAGGATCGCTCCGTCCGGCAGCAGCGACAGCTCCCGGGATCCGAGCACATCCCTGGAACCCGTGGCCGTGACCACCAGCTCGCCTAGCGGTGCGGCTGCGGTCATTGGCAGTACCCGGAAGCCCTGCATGATCGCCGCGAGCGCCCGCACCGGGTCGACCTCGGTCACGATGACCTGCGCGCCGAGGCCGCGGGCTCGTTCCGCGACGCCCGATCCGCAGGGGCCAAAGCCCGCCACCACGAGCGTCTTGCCGGCCACTAGCGTGTTCGTGGCGCGCAGTATGCCGTCCAGCACCGACTGGCCGGTGCCGTACTTGTGATCGATCATGCGCCGGGTCGCCGATACGTCCGCGGCCACGAGGGGGAAGCCGAGCGATCCTGTCGCGGCCATCCGCCGCAGCCGTGCCGCACCGGTCGAGGTCGCCTCGCAGCCGCCACGCACGCCCGCGATCAGTTCCGACCGCTCGGCATGCAACGTGTTGACCAGGTCGCCGCCATCGTCCATGACCAGGTCAGGCGCCGCGTCCAGGACGCGATGGATGTGCTCGTAATAGCTGTCGCGGTCCCCGCCGGATCGCGCCTGGACCGTCACTCCTGGCTCGGCCGCCAGTGCGGCCGCGATGTCGTCCTGGGTCGACAGCGGGTTGGAAGCGGCCAGGTGCACCTGCGCGCCGCCGGCGGTGAGCGCCCGGACGAGCACCGCTGTCTCGGCGGTGACATGGAGGCAGGCGGCCACGGTCAGCCCGGCGAATGGCTGCTGCGTTTCGAACGCGGTCCGTAGCATGCCGAGCACTGGCATCGCCCGCTCTGCCCAGGCGATGCCCGGCCGGCCAGCCAGCGCGAGCCCTGCATCGGCGATGTCAGACCGCAGGCTGGCCGGCGCTGCCCGTGCCGCGCCGGCGGGCGGTGTGTACCGCCCGCCGGCGGCCGCGCTGCGCGGCACGAGGCCCCCGTCAGTACCGGTAGAGGTCGGACTTGAACGGGCCATCCACCGGAACGCCAATGTAGGCGGCCTGCTCCTTGGTGAGCGTCGTGAGCCGCACGCCGAGAGCGTCCAGGTGCAGCCGCGCGACCTTCTCGTCCAGGTGCTTGGGCAGGACGTACACGCCGACCGGGTACTCCTCGGTCTTGGTAAAGATCTCGACCTGCGCGATCACCTGGTTGGTGAAGCTGTTCGACATGACGAAGCTCGGGTGCCCGGTGGCGTTACCCAGGTTGAGCAGCCGGCCTTCGGACAGCACGATGACCGCGTGGCCATCGGCGAAGGTCCACTCGTCCACCTGCGGCTTGATGTTGATCCGCTTGATGCCGGGCAGCCGCGCCAGGCCGGCCATGTCGATCTCGTTGTCGAAGTGACCGATGTTGCCGACGATCGCCTGGTGCTTCATCCGGCTCATGTGCTCGGCCGTGATGATGTTGTAGTTGCCGGTCGCCGTGACGAAGATGTCGGCGGTCCCCACCACATCCTCGAGCGTCGCCACCTGGAACCCGTCCATGGCCGCCTGCAGCGCGCAGATCGGATCGATCTCGGTGACGATCACGCGGGCACCCTGGCCACGCAGCGACTCGCTGCAGCCCTTGCCCACGTCGCCGTAGCCGCAGATGACGGCGACCTTGCCGCCGATCAGCACGTCGGTGGCGCGGTTGATGCCGTCCACCAGCGAGTGCCGGCAGCCGTACTTGTTGTCGAACTTCGACTTGGTGACCGAGTCGTTCACATTGATCGCGGGGAACTGAAGGGTGCCCTGCTTGGCCATCTCGTACAGCCGGTGCACGCCGGTGGTGGTCTCCTCGGTGACGCCCTTGATTCCGGCCGCCATGGCTGTCCACTTGCCTGGCGTCTCGGCGAGCGAGCTGGCGAGCACGGACAGGATCACGCGCCACTCGTCGGAATCATCATCCTTGGCCCCCGGAACCTCGCCGGCCGCCTCGACCTCTGCGCCCTTGTGCACCAGGAGCGTGGCATCGCCGCCGTCATCCAGCAGCATGTTCGGCCCGCTGTCGCCCGCCCACGTGAGGGCCTGCTGGGTGCACCACCAGTACTCCTCCAGGCTCTCGCCCTTCCAGGCAAACACCGGCGTGCCCTTGGGGTCGTCCGGCGTCCCGTCCGGCCCGACGACAACGGCCGCCGCCGCGTGGTCCTGGGTGGAGAAGATGTTGCAGGAGGCCCAGCGCACCTTGGCGCCGATGGCGACCAGGGTCTCGATCAGCACGGCGGTCTGCACAGTCATGTGTAGGGATCCGGTGATCCGGGCCCCGGCGAGCGGCTGGCTGGCTGCATACTCAGCCCGCACCGCCATCAAGCCGGGCATCTCGTGCTCGGCCAGCCGGATCTCGCGACGACCGAAGTCGGCGAGCGCCAGGTCGGCAACCTTGAACGGAACTGTCTCAGCGGGCATGAAGCTCCTCCGCGATCTTGGTCAGCCAGCTCCGATTGGCCGGAGCCGCAACATGACGCTATGGCAGTCTTCGCGTCCGCGCATGCTCCGGGGTCTGTTTCTAACAAAATCTTGTAAGATTCTGCGTATGCGCATCTCGGAGGCCGCGCGCCAGCTGGACCTGACCCCGCGGATGCTCAGGTATCGCGAGTCCCTCGGCCTGCTGCCGCCGCTCCGGCAGCGCGGCCGCCGACGGCCAGCGAAACGCTCGGCCGAAGGCCGCGCGGGCAGCCACCGTCAGTTTTCCGACGCCGACCTCGCGGCCGCGGCGCTAGGGCTGTCCCTGGAGCGCCGCTACGACATCAGCCCGGTGGCCCTGGCGTTCGGCATCCGGGTGCTGTCGGACCAGCGAGTACGAGCCGAGATCGCCGAGCTGGGCAGGCAGATCGGCCGACTCCAGCCGCTGCCCGCCCGCGCGCTCGACTTCGAGCAGGAACGGGCCCAGCGCCTGCTGCGGCTCGACGCCCGGCGCCGTTGACTGCGCGAGCACCCCGCCGCCGATGACCGCGAGCACCGCACCGCCGATGACCGCGCGAGCACCGCACCGCCGATGACCGCGAGCATCGCGCTGACGCCAACGACGCGGGGAAGCGGACCTCAGCCAGCCGCGGGCGGTATGACGACCACCATGGTCAGCACGACCGGAGCTGGGCCGTCGTTGCGATAGGCGTGCGGCATGTCGCCCGGGAACCGGGCGCACTCTCCGGGCGCGAGCTCATAGCGCGCGCCGGCCACGGTCAGCGTGAGCTGGCCAGACTCCACCCAGGCCAGCTCTCGCGTGGCCGGGGCATGCGCGTCTCCGCCGAACTCATCTCCTGGCTCGAGTTGCCACCGCCACAGCTCGGCCGCCCACGGCGGCGGCGTCGCCGCGATGATCGTGCCGGTACCGCCGGCCTGCCCGCGCCACAGCACGCGCGCGGTGTCTGGGCCGGTGACCCGGACGACAGCCTCGTCGGCGCCCTCGAGCAGCCGCGTCACCGGTACACCGAACGCGTCGCCGATGCGTGCCAGCGTGGCCAGGTTCGGATTCGACCGACCCTGCTCAACCGCCACCAGCACGCCCTTGCTGACACCGGACCGCCCTGCCAGGTTGTCCAGCGACCAGCCCCGCTCAGCCCGCAGCGCGGCAACCGTGCGGGCCAGCGCGCTAACCAGGCCAGCGGGCTCGGTCTCGCTCATCGGCTGTCCCTTCTCGGCTGGCGAAGCGCGGCTCAGCCGCGATCTGGCCCGACGGCAAGCCCGGTCGAAATAAGCTTGCACCGGTCAGTATAGTGAACTACAGAGTTCGTTATTCCGACCGCAGGCCAAGCCCGAGGAGCGCGGTACATGCTGATTGTCTTCGCTCTCGGCTCCGCGCTCCTCTACGGTAGCGCCGACTTCCTCGGTGGCGCGGCCACCCGCCGCGCGACGCTGGTGGCGGTCCTGCTGACGTCCGCGCTGGCCGGCGTCGCCGTGCAGTTGCCCGCCGCGTTGCTCGCCGGAGGCCCGCCGCACTCCGAGGGCATCGAGTGGGGGCTGGCAGCAGGCGGCATCGGCGGATTCGGCCTGATGTTCTTCTACGCCGGCCTGGCAGCAGGGCCGATGAGCGTTGTCTCGCCGGTGGCGGCGCTCGTGTCCACGGTGCTGCCCGTAGCGGTCGCGGCCGCGCAGGGCGAGCGGCCGAGTCTGCTCGTCATCGTGGGGGCCGTACTGTGCCTAGCCGCCACCGTGCTCGTCAGCTCGGGCGCGGCAACCACGGCGACCACCTGGCGGGAACGCGCCCGTGGCATCGGATATGGCGTTGCCAGCGGGGCGTCGTTCGGCCTGTTCTTCCTGTTCATGAAGGAGGCCGGCCAGTCCGGTGGGCCGCTGTGGCCGACCCTCACATCCCGCTGTACGGGCTTGCTCATCTACCTGGTGGCGGCGGGGGTCACCAGGGCTGCGCCGGTGACATGGCGGGCCGGCTTCCCCCTGTTCGCCGCTGCGATCGGCGCCGGCGCGCTCGACGCAGGAGCCAACATCTGCTACGTGCTCGCCACGCGCGCCGGCCTCTTCGGCCCCGCCGTCGTGCTGACCTCGCTGTATCCCGGCGCCACGGTGCTGCTTGCCCGCATCCTGCTGCGCGAGCGGATGCACCGGACCCAGCAGGCCGGCCTGCTGCTCGCCGCCGCCGGCATCGCCTTGATCACTGCCTGACTGCCCGCCGGCGCCCTGCGGGCGTGATCGCTACTGCCGGTGCAGGGTCACAGACTCCGGCCGCCGGCAGGTCAGTGCCGGTGTCGCCGGGCGCGCCATCACGCTGGCGAGCGTGGCCGTTGAACTCGCCCGGGCCGGCCTCGAGTCCGAAGACGTCGCGCTCCGCCAGCCCACGATGGATGACGTCTTCCTGCACTTCACCGGTCCGCCGGTGGCAGGCGGCGGCGCTGAGCCGCGATCCGAAAGCGACTGGAGGGCAGCATGACGACGACTCTGGCACCGCCCATCGCAGGTACCGGGTTCTCCCGGCTCCGCTGGGCGCTCGCCGATGGGGCCACTGTGGTGTGGCGGGACTTGCGGCACCTGAAGTACCAGCCAGGCGAGCTCGCCGCGGCACTGCTCTTCCCAGCGATCATGGTGCTGCTGTTCGGCTACGTATTCGGCAGCGCAATCGCCGTGCCGGGCGGCAACTATCGCGAGTACCTGATGCCTGGCCTGTTTGCGATGACGGCATTCACCGGTGTCATCGCGACCACGGTCATCGTGGCCGGTGACGCCGCCAGGGGCGTGATGGACCGGTTCCGCTCGATGCCGATGTCGCGGCTCGCCGTGCCGTTCGGCCAGACCGGCGCGGACGCCTTGACCGGGATGCTGGCGCTGGCCATCATGATCGGCTGCGGTCTGGCGGTCAGCTGGCGCCCGCATGCCAGCGCCGCGAGCATCCCAGCCGCGGTCGGCCTGCTCATCCTGCTCCGCTATGCGGTCAGCTGGGCAGGCGTGTTCATCGGTCTCGCCGTCCGGACCGAGGAGACCGCTGACGAGCTGGTGCCGCTGATCTTCCCGGTCACCATGATCTCCAACACCTTCGCGCCCACGACCCGCATGCCAGCCTGGCTGCGTACCATCTCGGAGTGGAACCCGGTTAGCGCCCTGGTTGCGGCGCTCCGTCACCTGCTGGGCAGCGCCTCTGCACCTGCCCGGCCGGAGCATGGCCCCTCGCGCATCCTGTGCTGGCCGCACTGCTCTGGGCGGTCCTGCTGCTCGCCGTCTTTGTGCCGCTGTCGGCGCGCAGGTACGCGACGGCCACCCACTAGAGCGGGAGCCCCGGGGCGCCTCAGCCCGGCGGATTACGGAAATAGGCGGCTGGCGTAATGCCCGTCTCCCGCCGGAACGCCGCGACGAACGCGCTGTCGGACTCGTAGCCGACCCGGCGGCCGACACTGGCGACAGGCTCGCCACGCGCCAGCGCGACCAGCGCCGACTGCACGCGCAGCAGTGTCCGCCAGCGACCGAAGCTCATGCCGGTGCCCGCCACGAAGGCGCGGGCCAGCGTGCGCTCGCTCGCGCCGACGACCTGGCCCCACTGGATGAGCGTCCGGGCGTCGGCCGGATCGCCGTGCAGCGCGTCGGCCACCTGCCGGGCCGGGCCGGCGGGCGGCAACGGCACATCGATGGTGGTCATCGCGACCGGTCGCATCAGGTCCACCAGCACTGCCTCGGCGTGCGCGCGGTGCTCGGCGTCCAGGTCCGGCGCTTCCAGGTAGTCGATCAGCTCGGCCAGCAGCGGGCTGGCGACGACCGGCGTGGGCGCGGTCCAGCGGATCGAGCACCGGCCGGGCCGGACGTAGGCCGAGCGCAGCGTGGCACTGCCGGCCGAGAGCGTCTCATGCTGGATGCCGGCCGGTATCCAGAGCGCCCTCGTCGGCGGCAGCACCCACGCCGCCGACTCTGTCCGCACGCTGAGCACGCCAGCAGCAGCCCAGGCGAGCTGATGGTCGGTATGCGTATGCCAGTCGAAGACCAGTCCGGCATGCATCGGGAAGGTGGCCACGATGACCGCCGCCGCGCCGCCGCTTCCGCTGGGGTGGCAATAGTCGTCCCGGCAGCTCTCGTCCCCGTCGCTGCCCTGATCGTCGCCAGTGCGCCGATCGCCGGGCCGCACCCGCTCGCTCGCCTGCATCATGGCGCCGCTCCGCCCGCATCCTGCTAGCCGTCCGTCCCGCGATACAGCTTGGCAGGCTACCCCCTTGGCCGCGACCGACGCGCTTCGTAGCGTCGAGGCATGAACGAGAACCATGCCAGAGTCTGCGGCAGCCCGGACTGGGCACAGCACCTGCAGACCGATATCCTGCCTCCGCTGACCAGGGACGTCGACCTCGGCGCCGACATGCTCGAGATCGGGCCGGGACCCGGAGCGGCCACCGGCTGGCTGGGCCAGAGGGTCGCCAGGCTGACCGCGGTCGAGGTTGACAAAGAAGCCGCCGCACTCCTCGAAGCCACCTATGCGGACACCAACATCCGCATCGTTGTCGGCAGCGCCACCGAGCTGGAGTATCCAGACGAATCGTTTGACTCGGTCGGGATGTTCACCATGCTGCACCATGTGCCGACAGCCGCGTTGCAGAACAAGATCCTGGCCGAGGCGCTCCGGGTGCTGCGACCAGGCGGCGTCCTGATCGGCTCGGACAGTCTCGGCAGCACCGGCCTGCACGAGTTCCACGAGGGCGACGTCTACAACCCGATCGAGCCCGCCACCCTGCTCACCCGGCTACAGACGATCGGCTTCGGCAGGCTCATGGTTTCAGTGGACTGGTCGCTGACCTTCGTGGCACACAAGCCCGGGACCGAACCGGACGACGAGGCTGATCGATGAGCGACATCGGGCAGCTCGACATCGGGCAGCTAAAGACTGCGATCATCGGGCTGATCGGGCTTGCGGCCACCGCCGAGCAGGAACTGCTCGCCGCCGCGCCGGCCGGTGAGCCGGGCAATCCGCAGCGCTGGGCGGCGCTTCCGCTGATCGCCCACAACACGCAGTTCCGGCAGCAGCAGGCGGAGCGGCTCGCGGCGATTGCGGGCGGCACCGAGCCACCCGAATTCGCTGACGTCGACCACCAGTCCGCGGAACTCTACCGAACTCTGGCGGCGCAGCCGGCCGAGCAGGCCGGCCGGGAGAGCTGGGCCGTGGCGGGAGAACTGATCGACAGGACCCGGTCGGCCGCTCCCGAGGACCTGCTGGATCCAGCCAGGCATCCGTGGCTGCGCGGGCGCCAGCTCTGGCTGCAAATCATCGTCCGGGGATTCTGGCACGCGACCGGCCATGTCGGTGACTACTACCTGAGCCACGGGCGCGCCGAGCAGGCGGTTGCGCTGGCGAGCCATGCCGTGGCGACGGCCGACTATCTCGCCGCGCCGCTGGCCGCCCGCGGCATGGCCGTCTACAACCTAGGTTGCGCGCAGGCAGGCGCCGGGCTCCTCGACGGCGCGGCGGCAGCCATTGGGGAAGCCGTCACGCTCAACCCGGACTTGCGCGCGAACACCGCTCGCGACCCGGATCTAACCGCCCTTCGCGACAGCGGTCGCCTCGCCGGTGTCCTCGCCCGCTAAGGCGGCCGCGCACCGGCCGCCCCTACGTGGCCCGCTCACCGGTACCCAGCATGGGAGCCGTTCTGGTGCTGTCCTAGCAGCACCAGAACGGCTCCCATGCGTGCTCGCGGGCTCAGAGGCTGGCGGAGCGGCCCCAGGTCCGGCTCGCCCGGATGGCCGCAGCCAGGCCGGCACCCGCGGCGAAGGCCAGGAGAACCGCCGAGGCAAGAAACGTGCGGCCAGCTGCGCCGCGCAATGCGGACTCCAGCGCGGAGACCGCCCAGTAGCCCGGGGAGATCGGCGCCACCTGACGAACCCACTCGGGCAGCGCGGTCAGCGGCACGAGGGCGCCGCCCAGGCTGGACAGGATCATGCCGCCGATGTCGTAGCTGGCCGACAGCGAGCTAAAGCTCCTGGCCAGCAGCCCGAGCGCGGCGCCCATGCCCGCTAGGGCCAGCGTCCAGGCCGCCACCGCGACGGCCAGCAGCGGCAGGCCAGCAACTGGCAGCCCGAGCAGCGCAGCGGCGAAGGCGATCACCGCGACCTGCTGAAGCCCCAGCACGGCCAGCACCGGGGTGAGCTTGCCGATCAGCAGCTCTGCCGGAGTGGCCGCCGAGGAACGCAGCCGCTGCCAGGTGTGCCAGATCCGCTCAGTCAGGAACGATCCGCCGGCGATGCTCATGGCCAGCAGCGAGAACGTGACGATCGTGGCCACAACCGCCTGGACGATGCCGCGACTGCCCGGCTGCGCCTGCTCATACAACGGATGCAGCAACAGCAGGAACGCCAGCGGCAGGATGAGCCGGCTCGCCATCGGGCCCGGCTCGCGCAGCATCAGCATGACGTTATGCCGCACTAGTGCGGCGGTCCGAGCTGCCGTCGGCCGCACGGCCCGGTCACGCTGCATCGCGCGCCTCCGCTGCGATCGCCCGGTACAACTCGTCAATGCCTGGCCTGCGCACGTCCACCGACACCGGCGCACACCCGCAGGCAAAGATGGCGGCAAGGTCACCGGGTGGATCGGCGCTCAGGATGCGCACCTCGCCGTCGACCGCCTCGGCCCGGCCTGTCATGACTGTCGGCAGCGACGAGGGAACGGCCCGTTGATCGAAACGCAGCCGTAGCTCGCTAGGCAGGCCGCCAATGAGGCTGTCCTGCGTGCCGCGTGCGATCACCTTGCCGCCTCGCGCCACCGCCAGGGTGGCGCCGAGGTCGGTGAGCTCAGGAAGGTAGTGCGTCGTGTACACGATCGCGGCGCCAGCGGCCGCGCGCCTGCGGACCGCCGCCAGCAGCGCGGCCCGCGTCTCTGGATCCGCACCTGCTGTCGGCTCGTCGAGCAGCAGCAGCCGCGGTGCTCCGATCATCGCCGTCGCAGCCTGGGCCCGGCGCCGCTGGCCTCCGGACAGTAGCCCTGCTCGCTGCTCAAGCGCGTCGGTGAGCAGGAGTTCCGCGGCGACGTCCTCAATCGCGTCGTGCAGGGCGCGGGTGCTGAGCCCGGCCAGGGCGCCGAACAGCCGCATGTTGTCGCGCACGGTGGCGCTCAGGTACAGAGCTTGCTCCTGTGGTGCCACCCCGATGAGTCGCCGCGCGCGTCTGGAGTTGTGCAGCGCGTCCTCTCCCGCGACGAGTACCCGGCCCGCGTCGGCGCGGACCAGGCCGGTGACGACCTCTACGAACGTCGTCTTGCCCGCGCCGTTGTGGCCGACCAGGCCGGCGATCTCGCCGGCCTGCACCGTCAGGTCAAACCCAGCCAGCGCAGCGATGCCGTCATAACGCTTGACCAGGCCCGCAGCGACCAGCACGGCATCGCTGTCACCGCGGGCCGGCACTGCGGCCGCGCGCGCCTTGGAGGCACGGGCGCCGGAGAACTGCACGCCCCAAGCACTGCGGAACATTGAGAAGCCACCTTCCGGAGAACAGGCTCATCCTTAAACGATCTACGCTGTATAGATCTACACTGTAGAGCATGCCAGACCGAGATGCAATCGTGGCCGCAGCCATCGACCTCGCCGACAAGCGCGGGCTCGATGCGGTGTCGATGCGGGCTGTCGCCGATCGAGTCGGTGTGACGCCGATGGCGCTGTACCCCCATGTTGGGAGCAAGGCCGCACTACTGGACGGCATGGTGACCGCAATCCTGCGAGAGCTGAAGCCTCCGCCGCCGACCGAGGCGACCTGGCAGAACCGTCTCGTCTACCTAGCCAGGGCCGGCCGAGCCATGAGCCGGCGGCGCCCGTGGGTGGCCATGCTCATGTTCTCCCGGCCGTCGATCGAGCCGGACGCCGCGCGCGTCACCGACGCGATCTACCAGGCGCTGCTGGATGCGGGCGTGCCGGACGCCGAGGTGCCACGGCTGGAGCGCCTGGTCAGCACGTTCGTGCTCGGGTACGGCGCGTCCGAGTCGGCCGGCCGATTCGCCTCCGGCGGCCCCGACCCGCGCGGCTGGCGTGGCCAGGTCCCCGGTGGCCCGCTAGCAGCGCACGAGCGGCTGACGCCCAGGCTGACCAGCCGGCACGACTGGGACCAGGAGTTTGAGGCTGACCTGGCGGACTTGCAACTGCTGATCGAGGCCAAGACCAGGCCGCCGCGCGCCTCAGCGGGCAGCGAGCCGGCGCCGCCGAGCTAGCCGGACAGCCGCTGCAGAGCAAGAGCCGCTGCCGCGCAAGCCGGACAGCCGCTGCTGCGCTAGACGATCCGGCGGCCGCTCCTGCGCAGCCGGCGCTGTGCCGCGACTACCGCCGGGTCGGTGACATCCGCCCGGCTGGCGCGATAGATGTCGGGTTCCAGGAAGATGTGCTTCGCGATCGGGACAGCGTCTCGGACGCGCCGCTCGGCGGAATCGATCCCCGCCGCGACGCTCACCGCGGTCTCGTCGTGCAGGACACCGATCTTCGCCCCGACCAGCAGCGTGTCCGGCCCGATGTGCAGCGTGCGCAGGTGGATGACGCGTTCCACCTCCGGCCCGGCCTCGATCGCCGCGACGATGTCCGCCTCCACGTCCGCGCTGGCGGACTCACCGATCAGCAGGCTCTTCATCTCGATCGCCAGCACGATCGCGACGCAGGCCAGCAGCACAGCGATGCCGACCGAGCCGGCCCCGTCCCACTTGTCGTTGTGGGTCACCGTCGCGAGCGTGACGCCGATGAGGGCGATGACCAGGCCGGTGATCGCGGCCACGTCTTCGAGCAGGACCGCGGGCAGTTCCGGCACCTTGACCCGCCGGATGAAGGTGAGCCAGCTGACGCGGCCGCGAGTGTGGTTGGACTCATGGACTGCCGTCCGCAGCGAGAAGCCCTCCAGCAGGATCGCGATCCCGAGGACGGCGAACGCCACCACCGGCGAGGTCAGCTTCTCAGGATGCCTGATCCGCTCGATGCCCTCGAAGCCGGAGAACAGCGCGCCAATCACGAACAGGACCACCGCGACGACGAAGGTGTAAAAGTAGCGCTCGGCACCGAAACCGAACTGATGCTCCTCCGTCTCGGCCCGTTGCGACCGGCTCCGGCCGAGCAGGAGGAGCAACTGGTTGGTCGAGTCGGCCACCGAGTGGACGCCTTCGGCCAGCATCGACGCGGAGCCGGTGACCGCGAACGCGATGAACTTGGTGATGGCAATGCCGAGGTTTGCGCCGAGGGCCGCGAGCACCACGTGCAGGCCACCATGATCGGCTGACTCCGCGGCGGAGTCGCCGGGCTCTTCTGGGTCGCCTGGCCTGGCTGAATCGGCGCGCTCGCCGGGGCTCGAACCAGCGCGATTGCCCGGATTCGGGCCGGCCGGCGCCCCAGCTGCGGCGGGGGATGGCGCCGAATCCGAATCGGGCTCGCTGCTCCCCGGGGCCCGCTCAGTACCGATGCGGGCTCACCCCCGCGCGGCGCCTGCTGCCGGGTCGCGCGCCTCGTCGATCAGCAGCACGGGGATGTCGTCCCGCACGGGATAGGCCAGACCGCAGTCCGCGCTGGTGCACACCAGCTCGTCCGCCGCATCGTCCGCGCGCAGCGGGGAGTGGCACTTCGGGCAGGCGAGAATCTCGAGCAGCCAGTCATCGATCTTCATAGTTTCTCCAGTCGCTCGTCGCGGCCCGCCCGGCGCGGCCGTGCCAGCATCGCCCGCCGCCAGCAGCGTGATGCCGCCCAGTACCGTCCGCCGCCGGTGCCGCGAATGTAGCGGATACCGCGCTGATGCTTGGACCACACTATGCACTGACCTGACCGCCATGCTGCCTGGGCTGCCCATGTCGGCGCCGACCCCCATCCGCGGCCGGCAAAGTAGTGGGCCGAGGCCGGCTGGACGGGTCAGCTCCAGCCGGCTAGACCGGCCGGCCGCGGTCCGACGGCGTGGAGCGCAGCACGCGCAGGTGCCCGCGGCGGCCCACTTCGACGCCCTGACCCGTGGGCTCCTCCGGACTACGCGGCCTAGTAGCCTCGCGCACCGCGTTCGCGAGCGCTTCCAGGTCGTCGGTCCGCGCTTCCTCGTCTTCCGGCGTGGCCGCTGGCAGCCGGACGACATCCCATCCGCGGGGGGCCGTCATCCGGTCTGCGTGCCGTTCGCACAGGTCATAACAATGCGGCTCGACGAGGGCCGCAAGCGGCCCGAGGACGGCAGTGGAGTCCCGGTAGACATAGGTCAAGGTGTAAACGGCGGCCTGCTTGCAGGCCGGCCGGGAGCACTGGCGACCGCTCAACTGGCCACCCCTCGCGTCACCCGTCGGGGGCATCCGGCAGACCGCAGGACCTGCGCGATGACACTGCCCGGATGGTGAAGGTGACTCACAACGGCTGACGGTATCGACCGGCGGGCGGTAACGCCACCACCCGGGGCACACTGCGCGATCGTGTCTACCTCAGGGCGGGGATGCACCCCTCAGCTGGCCGGCTGCCGCTGGGATACGCTCGGTGACTGTGCATGACGGCAACGGCAGGGAGCGGCCGCGGCCAGCCCGGATCCGGCGCCGTGACCGGCACGGTCACGGCCTGCGCGGCTCGCTGGTCCCACCGGAGGTGCCGCTCTACCGAACCAGATCCGAGCGCTTCGACGACCTGGTCTTGCTCGCCGTGGCGCAGCTGGAACCCCGCTGGGAGACCGAGCTGACCGCGGTGGAGTTCGCCGTCGAGGAGATCCCGCCGGCCGTCGGCGACGCAGACGATCCCGACCCCGTGCCACTCGCTCGGCTCGATCCAGCCGGGAGCGCGCCGCCCGCACCGCCGGGGTTTGCCGTTCCAGGCGAAGGTGCCGGCCTGGCCGGGCTGGCCCCGCCTTCCCGGCCCGCGCGGATCGTGCTGTACCGCAGGCCGCTGCTAGCCCGAGCCGATGGCGAGGACGAACTCGCCGAGCTCGTGCTGGACGTGGTCGTGGAGGAGTTCGCCCGATGGCTCGGGGTCGATCCGCAGACGGTCGACCCTGGCTATCCGGCCGAGGAGTAGCGGGCTATCCGCTGGCTTGCGAGAGCGCGTCGGTCACCGGAGGCAGCGGGATCCAGGTCAGCGAGCTCGGCACTGGGAGCACCGATCGGAGGCTCCCGCCAGCGCTGACGAGCTGGCCCGCGTACACCGGGCCGGAACCGGGCAGCGGCGTCACGATGACCATGAACTGCGATGCCTTCGTGCTTGCGGCCGGGGCAACTGGCACCACTACGGACGATCCCTTGGCAATCTGCACGACCTTGCCGGCGTCGCCGGAAGCCGGTTCCGTCGCCGTCGCAGTGGTGATCCGGACGCTGGCGGCCCGCCCTGGTGCGGACAGCACGAGCTGGGTAGAACCGGCGGCCCGCGCCGGGTTGGCGGCCAGCACGCCCTGCTCCCGCAGCCGCTCCCCACTGGCGATGACGACGCCCGGTGCGCCAGTCGCGCCACCGGGCACGAGCATGGCGGCGGTCACCGGGACATTGGTGGTGATCTTGATGGAGCCGGGCACCCCGCCGAGCGAGGGCAGCGGGATGGTTGTCGCCGAGCCGCCGAGCAGGTCGATGCCGTCGCCGCCGGTGGGCTGGTAAGAGCCCCTGCCCGTGACCGCGGTGATCTTCACCTGCGCGGTGGCGTTGCCCGGTACCGCAAGGTACAGCTGCCGTGAGCCGCTACCTCCCGGCAGGCCAGGGATGACCAGCTTGGTGGCGGGCGCGCCGGTAGGCGCCAGCCAGGTCCCGGCGCCGGTCGGTGTCTTGCTCTCCCGGACTGCGGCCACGATCTGACCCACGCTCGTGCTCACGGACAGGGCCACCACCTTGGACCCCTGCAGCAGGCCGCCAAGCTGCTGGGTGACCATCCCGTGCGGCGGCACCGTGATGCCGTTGTCGGCATTACCCAGGATCGGCGCGCCCTTGGTCACATCAGTCAGTACTGAGACCTGAACGTCGGCTGGCTGGTCGCCGCCGTTCATCAGGTACAGCTCGATGGTGCCTGCGGTGGCCTGGCCGGGTCCGACGAACCAGAAGTTCGTGCCAGGCGTGCCGCACTGGCCGGTCACCAGACCGCCCGCTCCGGTCTGCTCGACCTCCAGGCCCTGGGCCATCCCGCGACTGGCGCTCACCTGCACGCCGCCGCGGCCGGCCTGCGTCGTGACCCGGTTGCTCGACCCAGGGTGCCCGGCCAGCTGCGCCTTTGTCAGGGCGGGCGCGGGCCGCACTCCGGCTACCTGGAGCACCCCCGGCTTGGCGGCCGTGCCCACAACAGGCCCGGGCGAGGCGCTGCCGCCCGGCGCCAGCCGGGTGATGACGGCGCTGCCTGTGACCGACGCGCCGGGCTCGGCCGCGATCGCAACCGAGCCGCTGGTCACGCCTGCGGACCCAGGCGCCGCGCACATCCGCACCGCAGTCGCGACCTGGGCATGAGCCGTTTGCCCAGCCGGCCCGGGCGCGAGCCGGGTCGTGCCGTGGTGGGTCGCCGCCACGCCATAGATCCCGGCCAGCACGAGTACCACCAGCGCGGCGAAGATAACTCGGCCGAACCGCATCCGGCTCACCGTGACTCCCCTCCGCGGCCTCGTCGGCCTCTGCGGCCCCGAGCGTGCCGCTCGCCACCGTGCCGCCGGTCCGGCTGGTCAGACCAGTCCTGCTGGTCATCCCGGTCCCGCCCGGACCACTCGGGGCTGTCCGCATCCGCTGGTGGCAGCGCCCGCAGGCCGCCGGACGAGTACCGCGGTCGCGCCGCGCCGGCCGGGTCCGGCCAGGCGCCATCGGGTGCGCCGGTTTCCCAGCCGGACGCACGCCGGGAATAGTCGTCCTGCTGCGGCTGGCGGGGGCCGCCCCCCTGGTTGCGGCCTGAGTCGCCGCGGCCACTCCGATCCTCGTAGGGCGCATCCGAAAGTGGCTCGGCGCGCCGCCGATCGTCATACGGATTCATGGGCGGGAACGAGCCCGACGGGGAGTGCGGCTGCCCTGATGGCGACGCGGCCGGGGCGCCAGGCCGGCCAGATCCGCGCCCGCCGTCATCGTGCTCATAGCGGTCCCGGGATGGCGGCTGCTCCGGGATGCGCGGGGCCCGGTACTCATGCGGCCCGCTCATGAACCGGCTGGCAGGCTGACCGGCCGGCCACGCGGCCCGCGCGGGCGATGGCCCGTCGAAGCCGTCGCCGGGCACTGATCGCGATGGTCCGCCCGGCCCCTCAGGACCAGGCCGGTCACGGCCGCCGCGCACGACATCCGCCGCCATCGAGGCTGCACCGGCAATCGCACCCGCGCCACGCACGCCACGACCGGCGCCTCGCCCTGCGCCGCCACCGCCCGAAGCGGAGGCAGCATCCACCTCATCGGCCATCGCATGCGGCGAAGCCGCCGGGCCAGCTCGGGAGGGCATGGGCAGCCGACCTCGACGGCCGGACCGCGCGGCTTCCTCCGGCGCCGGGCGACGCCGACCGTGACCGGGGCCTGCGGCTTTGCGCCCGCGGGCCGCGCGTCCGCCACCAGCCGCTGAGCTCGCGCCGGCCACGCCGACGCCGTCACGCTCATCCAGATCAGCGTCGGTGCCAGGCAGCCCTTCCCCACCGCCGGGCTCGGCGCCAGCCGCCGCCCCGAATTCGGCGGCGGTCCTGATGCCAGGCAGTGCCAGCGCAGCCACGATCAGGAATGCCGCCATCAGCGCTGCCATGAGCAGATCATGCGGCAGCCCGCTCCGGCCGACCCTCAGGGTGCCGCCCCCCGGCGGCAGTTTGAACGCCTGCGCCCAACTGCCGGCGGGCGAGGCAACCGGCGTGAGCGCATGCCCGTCCAGCGAGGCGGACCAGCCGCCAGCCGGTTCGGCGAGCTCGAGGATGCCGCCTGCTGACGGTGCGGTGGCGGAGGCGGCGATGGACCCGGACGGAATGCCGACCACGGCGCCGCTCGCCTCAGTCACGCTCACCCGCGACGGCAGCTTGGTCAGCCGCCAGAGATCGAATGACGAGGTCAGGCTGACCTCGGTCAGGCCGGGCACGCCGTTCAGAATGCTAGCCAGTGCTGCGTCGAGCGGCTTGCGCATGAGGACGAATCCGATGTCGAATCTGCCCAGCAGCTCGCTTTGGTCCACCACCTGGCCGCCGCCGGGCGCGACCAGCGTCGCCACCGCTCGGTCAAGTGCTGCCTGCGCGGCCGGCGCCGGAGTAATGCCGGGGGCGCTGAAGAGCGGGCTCGCGCCGCGCAGGAGCTGGTACGAGACATGGTGGCCGGACGATGTCAGCACGAGCGTGCGCAACTGCCGGCCCCCGCCGGTGGCGGAGACGAGGGACGGCACGAGCTGGCCCGTCGCCGCCTGCAGCGGGCCGCTGACGCCATTGGTCAGCCAGTAGGCAGCCGCCGCGACCGGGGCCGAGAACCCGATCAAGCCGACGATCGCAACCGGCATCCCGAGCGCGCCGGCGGTGCGCCGGCGTCGGCTCCGACTGCCCTTCCGGCTCCCGCCGCGCCTGGCACCGTCCTTCCGGCCGGCTCCACCTCGGCGGCCAGCCTCCGCCAGCTCAGCTGCGTCCTGGCGGGCCGCACCCGCAAGCGACAGCAAGCGGTCGCCTCCCGCGGCGCCGGCGAGCAGCAGGCCGGCCGCGGCAACGGCCAGCGGCACGCCGGGCCAGGGGATCAGTGGCTGGCCGCCGGGCGGTGTCACGGTCATGCTGCGGGCCAGGACGGCCACGGCGAAGCCCAGCAGGGCAGCACACCAGCCGCCGACTAGCAGCGGCCGTCGCCCGCGGGTCGCGAGCGCGGCCAGCCCGAGGGCGACCAGAGCCGCGCTGACCCAGTAGGGCGGCAGGCCGGGCCCGCCGGGGCTGAGCAGAAGCAGTGACTTAGCCGGTAGCCCGGGGGTAGCGAGGCCCGGCTGCTGCACGCCGGCCTCCAGCAAGAGCCGGCGCGGATGCCGCAGCAGGGGCAGCAACCACGGCGCCAGCAAGACCAGGGGCGTGACCACAGCGATAGTGATGTTGCCGAGCAGAGCCGGGACCGGCCGCGAGCCGAACAGCAGCGCCGCGGCGACGACGGCGGCGACGACGGCCAGCGGCCACAACAGCGGCACGAACGCGGCACCAACGGTGACGAGCAGCCCGGCCGCCCAGGCGGCCCGGCGGGCCAGCTTGGGCGGCTCGCTGAACATCCGTCCGGCCACCAGGCCGATCAGCGGGATCAGCACGAATGCGACCGCGCTGCCAAGGCGGCCGGCGGCTATCGCGCCGAAGGCGACGGGCAGCAGTGCGTAGGAGCCGGCCCCCCACATGCGTACGGCCGTTGACTTAGTTACGCGCCGCAGTGCGACCAGCGCGGTGAGGCCGGCCAGCGGCACGGAGCCAAGGAGCAGTACGTCGATGGCCAGCCATGCTTTGCCGCCGAAGATCGTGGCCAGGACGGCGACGAAGCCGACGTAGGGCAGCCCGGTGCTAGTTGAGCCGACGCCGCTCGGGTGAAACGCCTGCAGGAACTGCGACCACAGGCTGGATGCGCCTTCCCAGGCGGGCAGGAGCGCTCCGCCGCCGAGCGTGCCGCCGGTGATCACCGACCGCTCAGCTGCGATCGTGATAGCGATCAGGCCGATCATCAGCAGCACGCCGGGCCTGGTCAGCGACCGCTGCAGGATCCCGCTGTCGGTGAGCAGCCAGTCGTCGTCGCTAGGGTCATCGCTGGCGTGCCGGGTGCGATCTTCTGGCTCAGCACGCGAGAGCACGGTGGCGGCGAATTCCGCCATCCGTCGGATGGACCGGCCGGGCGGCAAGTCTGGGCGGAGCTGTGCATAGGCGCCCCAGCGCCCCCTGGCTCGCCGTTTACGCGCCGTGGCCAGGCGCAGCGGGTGGCCCAGGATGCCGAGGACCGCGGCCGACTCGTCCAGGGCTGCCGCCGGACGCTTGGCTACGAGGTAAAACAGCGTCCGCACGAGAGACAGGCTCAGGTTGGACACAAGCGACTTGAGCATCGGGCCACCGGGCAGGTTCCCGAGCAGCGTCAGCAGCCCGTTGCGCCGGGTCAGCAGCCTGGCGCGGCGACCGACCGAGATGGCGCGGCGGCCACGGCTCGCCGCGGCGGCATGGAAGACCACCGCGTCAGTGATGACGCGGACCCGGTAGCCAGCCGAATGCACTCGCCAGCAGAAGTCGATGTCCTCGCCGAAGAGCGCCATGGCCGGGTCGAAGCCGCCGAGCATCTCCCAGATGTCCCGGCGGATCAGCATGCCGGCGCTCGACACCGCCAGGACGTCGCGGTCCCCGTCGTGCTGGCCCTGGTCGACCTCGTCAGGCTCGACGCCGGTGATCCTGCGACCCGCACCGTCCAGAGTCAGTCCGGCTTCAGTGATCACATTGCGCCTGGTCCAGCCCATCAGCTTGGGCCCGAGCACCACGGCCTTCGGTGTCTCCGCCGCGCCCCGCAGCAACTGCTCCAGCGCGTCAGCGGCGGGCTCGCAGTCGTCGTGCAGCAGCCACAGCCACTCCACCTGCTCGCCGCCGCGCCCGGAGCCGCCCGTGCGGTGACCTGCCGCGGCGGCCGCCACGGGCGCCGTCGCCGCTCTGTGCTGCACCGCGCGGTGCACGGCGGCCGCATAGCCCGTGCGCCGGTCCATCCCGAAGACCGCGCCCTGGCCCAGCTCTGCAGCGAGGACCGAGCCGCTGCGATCGCGGCTGCCCGTGTCGACAGCGACGATCCGCGCCACCGGCTTGGTCTGCTGGCTGAGCGCCTCAGTCAGATGCGTGAGCCACGCGGCACCGTCATGCGCGACGATCACCGCGGTTACCACGTGCTGGGAGGAGGAGTCGTTGGGCGCCAAGAAGGTCCGCTTGCTGTCCGGGTTCGGTTACCAGGCTGACGGCGGAGTTTGCCGTCCTGCCCTGGTGGGGTCCCCGTGAACAATACGCGAATAGTCCGGTCCCGGATGGCCAGACGGCCTCGCTGCCCCTGGCTGGGCCGCTGGTCCGCGCCCGGCTCCGAAGCTAGCCCGCCTGGCGCTTCAGCCTGCGCCGTTCCCGTTCGGACAGGCCGCCCCAGATGCCGAAGCGCTCGTCATGGCCGAGCGCGTACTCCAGGCACTCGGACCGAACCTCACAGCTGCGGCAGACCCGTTTCGCCTCGCGAGTCGAGCCGCCCTTCTCCGGAAAGAACGCCTCCGGATCGGTCTGCGCGCACAGCGCGCGATCCTGCCAGCTCTCCTCTCCGGTGTCGTCTGCGTCAATGCCGAGCGCGTCGTGCACCAGCGAGACGATCACATCTGCCACTGCACACCTCCTGCCGTCAGTCCCCGTGGTCCCGCCCCCTGCTGCCGTGCTCGATGACGACCCGGCGAGAATTACATCTATGAAATTACACCCGCGTGTCTTGCACCGCGTCAAGGGCAGTACGTGATAGTGGCCACCTGGTTGCCCGATGTTGCACCGAAAATCCGAACTGTTTTTGCGGCCGGGCGGATGCACGGCGGGGGCGAAATGGCTCATCTTCCCCGGGGGTTCGGCGGGCTCGCGCGGCGCGGTGTTGCAGACTTCCTTGCATGCGCATCACAGTTTTGGCCGGCGGGATCGGCGCCGCCAGGTTCCTGCGTGGCCTGCGCGCGGCCGCGCCGGACGCTGATATCACGGTCATCGGCAATACCGGCGATGACTTCAGACCGTTTGGCTTGCATGTCAGCCCGGACCTGGACACCGTCATGTACACGCTCGGCGGCGGCATCAGTGAGGAGCAGGGGTGGGGACGCGCCGCGGAGAGCTTCACCGTGCTCCGCGAGCTCAGCGCCTATGGAGCGGAGCCGAGCTGGTTCGGTCTCGGCGACCTCGACTTCGCCACGCACGTCCTCCGCAGCCAGCTGCTGGCGGACGGCCAGCCGCTTTCCGCCGTGACTCGCATGCTCTGCGAACGGTGGCAGCCAGGCGTGCGCCTGCTGCCCATGTCCGACGACCCAGTGCGGACGCACGTAACAATCGAGGTGGACGGCGCCGAGCAGGTCCTGCATTTCCAGGAATGGTGGGTGCGGCTGCACGCAGAAGTCCCGGCCCGCAAGATCGAGGCGGTCGGAGCAGCGCAGGCGCGTCCGGCGCCCGGCGTGCTAGCGGCGATCGCGGATGCGGATATCGTGCTGTTCCCGCCGTCGAATCCGGTCGTCAGCGTGGGCACGATCTTGTCCGTGCCGGGCATCGAGGACGCGATCCGCGCGCAAACGGTGGTCGGGGTCTCGCCCATCATCGGCGGCGCTCCGGTCCGCGGCATGGCCGACGCATGCCTCGCCGCGATCGGCGTGCAGACCTCCGCGATCGCCGTCGCCGCGCACTACGGTCCGGACCTGCTGGCGGGATGGCTGGTGGACACGGAGGACAAGGACGCGGTGGACGCGTCCGAGCTGGCCGGGATCACGGTCCGGGCCAGGCCGCTCTACATGACGAGCATTGCCGCGTCCGCCGAGATCGCCCGCGCCGCCGTCGACCTGGCCCTGGAGGTGCGCCAGTGAGCGAGCTGTCCGCCCCGGCCGCCGAGCCGGGCCTGCACGCGGCTCCCGGCAGCATCAGCGTGGTGCCGGTGCCGGGCCTGCCGGAGATCTCGGCGGGGGACGATCTGGCCGGCCTGATCACCGCCGCGGCGCTGGCGGGCCCTGGACTGCTCGACGGCGACATTCTGGTGATCACCTCGAAGGTCGTCAGCAAGGCTGAGGGCCGCGTGGTGACTGGCGACCGCGAGCAGGCCATCGATGCCGAGACGGTGCGGGTGGTGGCCCGCCGCGGCCAGACGCGAATCAGCCAGACGCGGCACGGCCTGGTCCTGGCGGCGGCTGGCGTGGACGCCTCGAACACCGCGCCGGGCACCGTCATACTCCTGCCGGTGGACCCCGACGGCTCCGCGCGGCGGCTCCGCAAGGCCATCAGCGACCTGGCCGGCGCGCGGGTGGGAGTGATCATCAGCGACACCATGGGCCGGCCCTGGCGGACGGGGCAGACTGACACAGCGATCGGCGCGGCCGGAGTCGTCCCGCTGCGGGATCACCGTGGCCAGGCAGACACGTTCGGGAACGTCCTGGAAGTCACCATCGCGGCCGTGGCCGATGAACTCGCCGCGGCGGCCGACCTGGTGAAGGCGAAGACCACCGGCGTGCCAGTCGCGATCGTTCGCGGCCTGCCCGGCCTGGTAACCGACGCCAACGGGCCAGGCGCGGCAGAGCTAGTCCGGTCGGCCGACGATGACATGTTCCGGCTCGGCGCGGCCGACGTGGTCCGGGCCAGGCGGACGGTGCGCGAGTTCTCGGCCACGCCAGTCCGGGCCGAGGCGGTGCGCCGGGCCATCGCCGCGGCCGTCACGGCTCCTGCCCCGCACCACAGCGAGCCGTGGCGGTTCGTAGTGCTGGAGTCTGCATCGGCGCGGACCCGGCTGCTGGATGAGATGCTGGCGGCGTGGCGGGCTGACCTGGCCGCCGACGGGTTCACGGCCGAGCAGATCGAGCGGCGCGTGCGGCGCGGCGAGCCGCTGCGCAGGGCTCCGCTCATCATCGTGCCCTGCCTGGTCGCGGAGGCCGCGCATGCGTACCCGGACGTCCGCAGGAACGCCGCGGAGCGGACCATGTTCGTCGTCGCGATGGGCGCCGCCGTAGAGAATCTGCTCGTCGCCCTGGCCGTCGAGGGACTTGGTTCCTGCTGGGTGTCCAGCACCCTGTTCTGCCAGGACACGGCCGGAGCGGCTCTCGGTCTGCCGGCCGGGTGGGAGCCGATGGGCGCGATCGGCGTGGGGCATCCGGCCGCTCCCGCTCCCGAGCGTCCGGCTCGCGACCCGGACGAGTTCACCCTGCGGATCTGAGCGGGCGGGCTGCCCGCCCGGTCCCCTGTCCGCCACGCAGGCAGCCAAGATCAGCCCGGCGTCGTGAAGACCGCGGCCGAAATCGGCTTGCGCCGGGCCTGCCTGGCGGGCGAGCATGCACCCCTGATGAGGTACATGTGCCAGGCTGGCAGCTCGCTGAAGGCTGGTGCCGATGTCACGGCGTGACAGCGGGCTAGTCGCCTTGCTGCGCGGCAATGCGTCGTTCCGGTTGCTGTGGACCGCGCGCCTGCTGTCTTTTTCCGGCGACAGCGTGGGACTGATCGCCCTGCTGCTTTTTACGGCGGGACGCTTCCGCAGCGGGCTGGCGGTGGCCGGGCTGATGGTGGCCGGCGACTTCGTGCCTGGCCTGATCAGCCCGATCGCAGGAGCCATCAGCGACCGGTGGGACCGGCGCACGGTCATGGTGAGCTGCGAGGTTGTCCAGTGCGCGCTCGTGACCGTCATCGCGCTCACGCTGCCGTCACTGCCACTCCTGCTCCTGCTCGTCGCCGTGCAGTCCTGCGTGGCGGCTGTCTTCCAGCCCGCTTCGCGCGCCGGCGTGCCCAGCCTGGTCACCGACGCCGAGCTGGAACGCGCCAACGCCGCTCTCGGGTTCGGGACCAACGGCATGGATGCGGTTGCGCCGCTCGTGGGTGCGGCGCTGCTCGCCGTGCTCTCGGTGCGCGGGCTGCTGCTGGTTGACGCAGGCACGTTCCTCGCATCCGCCGCCCTGCTGCTAGGGCTGCCGCGCCTGACAAGCCATCAGCGAACTGACGCAGCCGTGCCGATCTCCCCCGGCCCGATCATCATCGCGCCGCCGCCGCCGACCGCGCGGGCGGCCGGCTGGCGGACCCTCGCCGCCGACGCCGCTGGCGGCCTGCGCTACCTCTGGCACGATCGAGTGATCCGGATTGTGACGGTGGCATTCTGCGCTGTCGTCCTGTTCAGCGCGGTCGATGACGTCGCCCTGGTGTTCTTGGCCAGGCGGACGCTGCACGGCAGCAACTCCGCGGCCAGCCTGGTCTACGCGGGCGCGGGCCTCGGGCTCCTGGTCGGCTTCCTGGTCATCGCCCGGGCCGGGTCGCGGCTGGCCGCGCCCGTCCTGATCCTGGCCGGCTACGCGGTGGCCAGCCTCGGCAACCTGCTGACCGGTGCCTCGTTCGCGATCGTGGCCGCACTCGGCTTCCAGGTGGTCCGCGGCCTCGGGCTCGCGGCCATGGATGTCGGCCACGGCACGCTCATCCAGCGCCGGGTTCCCGATGCGCTACTTGGCCGGGTGTTCAGCAACGTCTACGGCGCGGTCGGCGCCGCTGCTGGCCTGTCGTACGTTTTCGGCGGCCTGCTGCTCGACGCCACCAGCGCTCGCGTCACACTCATCGTCGCCGGGACAGGTGGCCTGGGCGCGGCCGCGCTGGCCGCGATCGCACTGCCACGCGCCCTCCGCCTGGCGCCCCGGACCGCTACAGATCGTCGATGATCTTCTGGAGGGTCCGCTGACTCTCCGCTGGCGTCTCCGCCTCCGCGCTCAGGCTGTTCATCACCTCGCGGTAATGGTCCACCTCTTCTGGGCGGTCGAGATACAGCGCACTAGTCAGCTGCTCCAGGTAAACAATGTCCGGAAGATCGGATTCGGCAAAACGGAGGATCTCGAATGCGCCACCGGCGGCGGAATGGCCGCCGCGATCAAACGGCATGACCTGCAATGTCACCTGGGGCATCTCGGAGACCTCGAGAAGCCGGGCCAACTGCTCGCGCATGACCTCCGAGCCACCAAAGGGGCGCCGCAGCGCAGACTCGTCGATGACCGCCCAGATGCGAGGCTCGCTCTCGGGCCGGAGCAGGATGTGCTGTCGTCCGAGCCGCAGGCCGACCCGGCGCTCGATCTCGTCCGGCGGCGACGCACGAAAGCCCAGAGTCATGATCGCGCGGGCGTAGGCCTCAGTCTGGAAGAGACCGGGCACGAACTGCAGTTCGTAGGTGCGGATCAGGGACGTCGCCTGCTCGAGCCCGACGAACGTCTCGAACCAGTCCGGCAGCAGGTCGTCGTACTTCGCCCACCAGCCCTGACTGTTGGCCTGCTGGGCCAGCGCGAGCAGGTGGTTGCGCTGCTGCTCGTCGGTGACGCCATAGAGCGTGAGCAAATCCAGGACGTCCCGCTCCTTAAAGCCAACCCGGCCGTGCTCGACCCGGCTGATCTTGGAGCGGGACGCTCGGATCTCGTATCCGGCCTGCTCGGGACTGACTCCGGCGGCCTCCCGAAGCTGCCGGAGCTTGTTGCCAAGGATCATGCGCAGAACGGTGGGCCCGCTGATTGCCTCGGCAGCGCTCAGCTCAGCCTGCGGCTCATTGCCAGGCTGCTGAACCACGCTCACCGCCGCTCCCACCAAGACGCAACGAAACGCACTGCGCGCCCCGCCCATCCCTGTCATGCGCACTGCGTCAATTGGCATACAGCCAATGATCTGCGGTAATACCAAAAACGACAGCTAGCAGTCAACTGCATGCACAGAGTACGTTATCACCTGGTACGCCGAAGATCTGCACCAGCATAACTCTGCTCCGCCGGCCGGACTGGCCAAGTGGTGGCCGGGAGGCCGGCGCGGGATTCGTCAGCCCAGGTCGTCGAACTCGCCATTGCGCACGCCGGCCAGGAACGCGGTGATCTCGGCGCGGGTGTAGACCAGTGCCGGGCCGTCGGGCTGGCGCGAGTTGCGCACCGCCACCTCACCACCGGCCAGGGCAGCAACCTCCACGCAGTTGCCCTGCGGGCTGCTGGCGGTGCTCTTGCGCCACTGCACGTCGCCGAGCTCGGCGGCCGGGACGCCATTCATGATCCGCATGTTCTCTCCCGTATCTGCCATTCGGTGCTGCAAGATTGCATATGCACGTGCACTTGCACATTACGGCGGTAGCTTAGCTTGCATGCGGCAAGATAACAACGCAAATGCACGTGCAGATGGAGCTTGCGGCGGGCGTGTGCACAAGGCAAGATATGACCATTAAGGCCGAATTTAGGCGCGCCCATAGTGCCTGCTGAGGACTTGGACCTGCGATGACGACCCGATCCGCCGAGCTTGCGACCGCTGGGCCGCTGATGTGGCGAGAGACCGGTGGCGTGACGTGGCCATGGCTGGCAGCAGCGGCCGAGATGGCGGCGCTGTACTGCGGTTGCCGGCGCGGGAGTGGTCCCGATGGACGCTGGAGGGGAGCGCCCAGGGTCGCCACCCGTACGCCGGACCTGACACCGCATGCGGTGACCGCGGCGCGAGCGTTCACGCTCGCGACGATGGAGCGCTGGCGCGTGACGGATCGGGACCATGACGCGGCGGCGGTGGTGTCTGAGTTGCTCACCAACGCCCTGCGGCATGCGCTGCCCGAGGCCAGCCAGGCCGCCGGAGCAGGCAGCAGCGGGCCGTGGCCGATTCGCCTCGGCCTGCTGCATTTCGGTCGGCACGTCGTCTGCGCGGTCGCGGATCCGAGCGCGGCCGCGCCGGTCTCGCGGCAGCCTGACTGGCAGGACGAGAGCGGACGCGGTCTGCAGGTGATTGCGTCCCTCAGCGATCAGTGGGGCTTCTGCCCCGCCCCGGTCGAGCCCGGCAAGGTCGTGTGGGCGGCCTTCGGCACTCGGCCGGGGCTGGTCGCAGTGCCGACCGCAGGCTGAGCTCCGCGCGGCGGCCGCGGTCGGCGGGCTAATCGCCCGTACCGCGGCCAACGTCCGCGCCAGCGCTGAGGCGAGCGGGGGCCGAGCATCCGGCCCGCGGCGAGCTACACCTGCAGCAGTGGCAGCTCCGTCCGCGCGGCGGGCGACCGCTGCCCGCGAACCGAGGCGCAGACGCCATCGCTGGCCGTCGCAGCCGCCACGCGCTCTGGTGACGGCGTCCCGTACAGCGTGGTCCGCTGGCGGAGCCGACGCGACCCGGGCAGCGGTGCCACGAGCTCAGCAAGCTCGCTGATCGTCCGGTACGAGCCGTTCTGTGACCCGGCCATCCGGCTGATGGTCTCTTCCATGAGGGTGCCGCCGAGGTCATTGACGCCGCCGGTCAGCACGTCCTGGCAGGCACCGGGACCGAGCTTCACCCAGGAGCACTGGATATTGGCGACGGCGCCGTGGAGCATGATCCGGGACAGGGCGTGCACGGCGCGGTTCTCCCGCCGCGTCGGGCCGGGGCGCGCGATACCAGCCAGGTAAATCGGCGCGCTGGCGTGCACGAACGGCAACAGCACGAATTCGGTGAAGCCGCCGGTCCGTTCCTGGATGCCGCGGATCACCCGCAGGTGCCCCACCCAGTGGGCCGGCGCATCCACATGGCCATACATCATCGTTGCTGTCGTCGGGATGCCCAGTTCGTGCGCCGTGGTGATGACCTCGACCCACGCTGCCGCCGGCAGCTTGCCCTTGGTCAGCACCCAGCGGACATCGTCGTCCAGGATCTCGGCGGCGGTGCCGGGCAGTGAGTCCACGCCCGCCTCGTGTGCGCGCACCAGCCACTCGCGGACCGGCAGGGCCGTCCGGGAGGCGCCGTTCATCACCTCCATGGGTGAGAAGGCGTGCACGTGCAGCTCCGGCACCCGCCGTTTCACCTCGGCGGCGATGTCGAAATATGCGGTGCCCGGCAGGTCTGGGTGGATGCCACCTTGCATGCAGACCTCGGTAGCGCCCGCCTCCCAGGCTTCCGCGGCGCGATCACCGATCTGCTCCATGGACAGGGTGTAAGCGTCAGCGTCGGTGCGCCGCTGCGCGAACGCGCAGAACCGGCAGCCGGTGTAGCAGACATTGGTGAAGTTGATGTTCCGGGTGACAACGAACCCGACGTCGTCTCCGGCCACCTCCCGCCGCAGGCCGTCGGCAAGCGCCGTCAGCGCCTCGAGCTCATCGCCGTCGGCGTCCAGTAGCGCGAGCGCCTGCGCGTCGGTGATGCCAGCGGGGTCACGTTCGGCAGCCCGCAGCGCGGCCAGCACGTCGGCAGGGGCCCGGTGCAGTGTCCTGCCAGCGGCAGCCGAGCCGCGGCCACTACGCCCAGGCTCGTCCGCACCGGCGCCGGTGGCGCTCCGCGCCGAACCATGACCGCTGCTGTCGTGCGTCGGCGCCTGCTCGCCATCGTCCGGCTCGGCGGCGCCGCCAGCAGCACCGGACCCATCGGCGCCCGCGGCGACTCTGGCCCCGATCTCGGCCCAGTCCCCGTATACCTCGTCGAAGTCGTCCCTGCGGTCCGCGCTGCGGCCAGTGGTGTCGATGGCCGTATGCAGGTCCGTGCGGCCGCTAGCGTCACCCCAGCCGCCGTCCGGCTCCTGCCACGGCAGACCGGTCGCCAGCGCACCCTGGGCGGCCAGTCCCGTCTGCGGATCGGCCAGCGCCGCGACGTGGCGCGCGACGCGCGGGTCCAGCCACGGCTCGCGGATATAGGGCGGGTAAATCGTCAGCCGCTCGGCCAGCTCGAAGCCGCTCGCAGCCGTCTGGGCGGCCAGATCATCGATCTGCGGCCACGGCCGCTCGGGGTTCACGTGGTCGGGCGTCAGCGGCGACACGCCGCCCCAGTCATCGATGCCCGCGGCGAGGATCAGCGGGTACTCGTCGCCGATCAGGTTCGGCGGCGCCTGGATCCGCGCGCCTGGTCCGAGCACCAGCCGCGCAACCGCGATCGTGGCTGCCAGGTCGTCCAGGCCAGCATCCGGTGCGGCCCGCATTTTGGTGTCCGGCTTGGCCCGGAAGTTCTGCACAATCACTTCCTGAATACCGCCGTACTCGCGCGCCACCTGGCGAATGGCGAAGACCGAGTCGGCCCGCTCGGCCAGCGTCTCGCCGATCCCGATCAGCAGCCCCGTAGTGAATGGAACGCTACTGCGCCCGGCATCCTGCAGTACCCGCAGCCGAACGGCCGGATCCTTGTCCGGACTGCCGTAATGCGGGGCTCCCCGTTCGGTGAAAAGACGGCGGGACGTCGTCTCCAGCATCATGCCCATGGACGGCGCGACTGGCTTCAGCCGCTGGAAGTCCTGCCAGGTCAGCACACCCGGATTCAGGTGCGGGAGCAGGCCGGTCTCCTCCAGCACAGCGATCGCCATCGCGCGCACGTAGGAAAGCGTGTCGTCGTAGCCGTGTGCGTCCAGCCACTCTCGCGCCTGCTTCCAGCGCTCCTCCGGGCGATCACCTAGCGTGAACAGCGCCTCCTTGCAGCCGAGCGCGGCGCCATCGCTGGCAATCTTCACGACCTCGTCAGGAGACAGGAACGGGGCCGGGAGCCGCCCGGGAACTGTCACGAAGGTGCAGTAGGCACAGCGGTCCCGGCAGAGCCGTGTCAGCGGGATGAACACTTTCCTGGAGTAGGTGATCACACCCGGGCGCCCGGCCCGCTCCAGCCCGGCGTCCCGCACTCGCGCCGCATGCCCGAGCAAAGCTGTCAGGTCATCGCCGCGCGCTTGCAGCAGCACCACGGCCTCGTCCTGGTCCAGCGACTTGCCATCCCGAGCGCGCGCCAGCGACCGCCGGATCGCACTCGCAGTTGCCTGGCTCGCGGCCGGGTGGCCTGGTGCGGTCGGCTGGATCGGGGTGGGCTGGCTCTGCGTGGGCTGGCTGGCGCTAATGGCGCTACCTCACCTTCGGTTACCGGACACTCGGCACTGGCCTCGCGTCAACCCTAGGCCGTCGCGCATGAGCCATAACTAAGCCGGGCACCCGGGACTTCCCGGAGTGTGCCGCTTCCGCGGGAACTTAAGGATCTGGACTCAGCCCGCCTGCGATTCTCATCGCTAAACCGGCTGCCGAATCCCGCAGCGACAAACCACCGGCCGCCGATCGGCGGCCGGTATGGCTGGACGAGCTCAGGTCAGCTGCTGCGACGCGGTGGTCTCGCCCGGGATGCCAGAGGCCCGGTAGTGCCAGCCGGCCGCCCGCCAGACTCCCGGATCGAGCATGTACCGCCCGTCGATGATGCAGCGGCATGCTGCGACGGCACCGAGTTCTTCGGGGTCGATCACCGCGAACTCCGGCCAGTCGGTCAGCAGCAGCACGACATCGGCGCCCGTCGCTGCGGCCAGCACGGAGTCGGCGTAGTTCAGCTCCGGACGAACCTTACGTGCGTTCTCGATCGCCTCCGGGTCGTACACGGTCACCTCTGCGCCGAGGCCGTGCAGGATCTGCGCGACGTCGAGGGCGGGCGAGTCCCGCACATCGTCCGAGCCTGGCTTGAAGGCCGCGCCGAGCACACACACCGACTTGCCAGCCACGGAACCGCCGGCCACCTCGCAGGCGAGGTTCACCATGCCGGTGCGGCGCCCGAGGTTGATCGCGTCCACCTCCCGCAGGAACGCCAGCGCCTCACCGGCGCCGAGCTCGGCGGCGCGGGCGAGGAAGGCACGTACGTCCTTCGGCAGGCAGCCGCCGCCGAAGCCGAGGCCAGGCCGGAGGAACGCGTGTCCGATCCGCGGGTCGGCGCCAAGAATCTTGGCCAGCACCGTGACGTCCGCATCGGCGGCGTCGCATACCTCGGCTACCGCGTTGATGAACGAGATCTTGGTGGCGAGGAACGCGTTCGCTGCGACCTTCGCCAGCTCGGCGGTGGGCAGGTCAGTAACGAAGAACTCAATCCCGGCCTCGATCTGCGGCGCATATACCTGGCGCAGGATCTGCTCGGCCCGCGCGGAGGTGACGCCAATCACCAGCCGGTCCGGGCTCAGGGTGTCGTGGACGCCGTGGCCCTCGCGGAGGAACTCAGGGTTCCAGCAGACCTCGACCGCCTCGCCTGCCGGGGCTATTTTGGCAACCCGGGCGGCCAGGGCGGCCGCGGTACCCACCGGAACGGTGGACTTGCCGACGATCAGGGCAGGCCGGTCCAATCCTGGGGCCAGCCCGTCGATGCAGGCCTCAACCTGGGAGAGGTCGGCTCCGTGGCCATCGCGCCGCTGCGGCGTGCCCACGCACAGGAAGTGCACATCGCCGAAGGCGGCGGCCTCCGCGTAGGAGGAGGTGAAGGACAGCCGGCCGGACTCAACGCCGTCCCGCAGCAGTTCGTCGAGCCCTGGCTCGAAGATCGGTGCCTGACCTGCGTTCAGCCGCGCGACCTTCTCGGCGTCGATGTCGAAGCCGAGCACCTCGAATCCCTCCGAGGCCATGCAAGCCGCGTGCGTCATGCCCAAGTAACCGGTCCCCAGCACGGTCAGGTGCGGGCGATCCGTCATCGGCGTTCTCCTGATCTCGGTCTACAAGTTCCGTGCCGGGTGGTCCAGACCTGGACGGCAGGGCGGCTCCACAGAGGGTGCGGCTCCACATAGTAAACGCATAGCGGGGAAGTCGTTTCGCTATTGTCCCTAGTGGGTAACTCGCCACTAATAGTAGGCTTCGCCGTATTTCCTTGTCCGGCGGTCTGCCACCGCGGACTTGTCCCCTCCGACTTCGCAGGTAAACCGCCTGCTGACCGGCTCGACCGACCTGTCCAAAGAGCCGAATGGGCTAGCTCAGGATAGAAGCTGCGGTCGGCTCCTGCCTGCTAGACAGGCCCAACGAGCCGTCGGCGGCCGCTGCGTTCCGCGCTGCGATGTGCGGCTCATGCCGGCCTGCGGGCGCGATTCGTCGCCGCGCTAGATCGACCGGTAGTCCCGGATGCTCATCCGCGGCCCGCGGCGCGGCGGGCCGGCGCCGCTCAGCTCGATGAGCCTGGTGACCCGGTAGCGCTGGCCAGCGTAGGGCGCCAGCAGTTCAAGCATGCCGGCGTCATCCACCGGCCGTCCGGCCAGCGCCCAGCCGACCAGGCCCGGTATGTG
Organism: Streptosporangiaceae bacterium; assembly: GCA_036495585.1. Taxonomy (GTDB): domain Bacteria; phylum Actinomycetota; class Actinomycetes; order Streptosporangiales; family Streptosporangiaceae; genus JAJYUU01. The sequence goes on along the minus strand of DASXMP010000070.1, from coordinate 25,818 downwards.
GTAGTCGCCGACGCTGACCGCGTCCGCGTCGCCGCAGGCACGCTGCCTGACCTCGGCCGCGGTCCACGGGCCGATCCCGGGTAGCGAGCGCAGCCGGCGGTCTGCCTCCGGCCCGGACAGCGCGGTGATCTGCTCCAGCCGGCTCGAAACTCTGGCCGCGGCGACGATGGTCGCAGCCCGGACGGCCTCGACGCCCGCCCGGTGCCAGTCCCACGACGGGACGGCAGCCCACACCGGCGCGGGCGGAGGCACCCGCATCCCGGCCGGTGCGGGACCTGGCGCCGGCAAGCCGTGCCAGGTCAACAGGAGTCGCCAGGCCCGCCGGGCTTCGCCGCCGACCACCTTCTGCTCCAGCACGGCCGGCACGAGGGCCTCCAGCACCCGGCCGGTCCGGCTGACGCGCAGGCCACGGCAACGGACCACCAGGTCTCGCAGCCGCGGGTGCTCCGGCCGGAACGCCCCCGGCTCGTCCTGCGCCCCGAGCAGGTCGGGCATCGCCGCGAGCGCCCAGGCGGCACCCGGTCCCCAGGCGGTCGCGGTGATCGTGCGCCCGAGGCTCGGCGCGGCTGGCCGGCCATAATTCGGCGCGCCATCATCCTGCCGGCCGTCAGCCGGACCGGCGCCATCCAGCCCGGCAGCACCCGGCCCGGTGGGACCGCGGGCGGCGGACAGCCGAAGCGTGGCGGGCCCGTCGGGCGTCAGCGACGTCCGCCAGATGGCTCCTGCCTCATCGACGCGCAAGGCGGGATCGCGGGGACCCCGGCCGTGCACACTCAGGGTCAGCTGCGGGTTGACGTGGAACTCAGGCCGCCAGCGAACGCTGAGGTGCCCGTCTGCGGCACCGAACGTCGCGGCTGTACCCCGCCGCATGACTCCTCCCGTGGTCACGTCACCTCCGGTGCGGCTGCTAGCGTCGTTTGCACAGCGCACGCTGCGCACATTAAGAACGCATCCGTCACGGCCCGGCCCGTCGACTAGATCAGGCATAGTGTCTAAATGCTGTACTCGACGATTCTCGCAGGAGGCAGCGGCACGCGGCTGTGGCCGCTGTCGAGGGCCTGCGAACCCAAGTTCCTGCACCCGCTGACGGGCACTGATCGGTCCCTGCTGCAGGCCACGGTGGACCGAGTCGGTCCGCTGTCTTCGGCCGACCATACCTATGTGGTCACCGGAACCGCGCATGCGGCCGCGATCGCCAGGCAGCTGCCGGAAGTGCCCGAGCGGAACATCCTCGTCGAGCCGTCCCCACGGGACTCCTGCGCCGCGGTGAGCCTGGCCTGCGCGGTACTGGCCCGGCGAGACCCAGACGCCATCATGGCCGTCTTCTCAGCCGATCACCTGATCGGTGATGAGGCTCGGTTCCAGCAGGCCATCAGGCAAGCCGCCGCTGCCGCGCAGGACGGCTACCTGGTGACGATCGGGATTCGGCCGCTGCATGCCGAGGTGCGGTTCGGCTACCTCAGGGTCGGCGCCGAGCTGGCCGGCCAGGGCCGGGAAGTGGCCGAGTTCAAGGAGAAGCCATCGCTGGCGCTGGCCGCCAGCTACGTGGAGTCTGGCCAGTACCTGTGGAACGCCGGGATCTTCGCCTTCACAGTCGCCGAGTTCCTGGCTGAGCTGGCCAGACAGCGCCCGCAGCTCTCGGCTGGCATCGCCGCGATCGCCGATGCCTGGGACACCCCCGCGCAGCAGCAGGTGCTCGATGAGACCTGGGGCACCCTCGAGAAGATCTCGGTCGACTACGGCGTCTTCGAAGGTGCCGCTGCGGCCGGAAAGGTCGCCACCATCCCGGCCGACATGCCCTGGAGCGATATCGGCGACTTTGACTCGCTCGGCGAGTCGCTGCCCACCGACGAGTCCGGCAACCTGCTGATCGCCAGCGAGGGCATGCTGGTCACCCGTGACGTCAAGGACGCCGTGATCGTGTCCACGACAGACCGCGTGGTGGCTGTCATCGGCCTGCACGACGTCGTGGTGGTGGACACCGCCGATGCCACCCTCGTCTGCGCCCGCGACCGGGCCCAGGAGGTCAAGCAGGTAGTCGAGGACCTGCGCGGCCGCGGGGCGCACGACTGCCTGTGATCTCGGGACCTGGCTGCCTTAGCCGGAGCGCCGACTCCCGCACCTGAGCGCTGGCTGTGCCTGGTCGGCCAGGGGCTGCCGGACGCGGCACCTACTCTGCGGCCTGGCCCGCTGCCCGCTCGTAGCTGATCATGTGGGCCTCGGCGGAGGCGGCCCAGCTGAACTCCATGGCCCGGGCGTACCCAGCATCTCCAAGGGACGTCCGGCGGGCCGGGTCGGCCAACAGGGCGCCAAGGGCCGCCTGGATGCTCTCAGCATCAGGCTCGGTATAGGCGACAGCGTCGCCGCCAACCTCCGGCAGCGCCGTGCGATGAGTAGTGAGCACCGGCGCGCCGCAGGCCATCGCCTCGAGGGCGGGCAGCCCAAACCCCTCGCCCTTGCTCGGGAAAGCCACCACGAGCGCGCCGCCGAAGAACCCGGGCAGGTCGTTGAAGTGCAGGTAACCGGGCCGCACCAGGTGCAGATGAGCGGGCACTGCGGCGATCGCCTCGTCTACTTCCTCGCTCCAGCCGCTGCCACCTGCCAGCACCAGCGCCGGCGGGTCGGTCATGTCCGCGGCCACGGCAGCCCAGCCGGCAATCAGGGCCGGCACGTTCTTGCGCGGCTCCAGCGTGCCGAGATAGGCGACATACGGCCGGCCGTGCAGGCCGAGCCGGTCGGATACCTGCTGGAGCTGGTGCTCGGCCGGCCGGTGGAACAGGTCGTGGTCGACCCCGTGGTAGGCCACGTCGATCCGGGTCGGGTCCGCGGCGAGCACCCGGACCAGCTCATCCCTGGTGGCCTTAGAGGGGACCACCAGCCGCGTGGCCCGCCGCGCCGAGGTGCGGATCGCCGCCTTGTAGAACGTAGCGGTGACGGGGCTGTGGGCGTCCGGCTCGGTGAAGAACGTCAGGTCATGCACGGTCACTACGACCGGGGCGCCAGGGCGCAGGGGCATCGAGTAGTGCGGGGAGTGGATGACGTCGGCACCGACCTGCTCCGCCACCATCGGCAAGCCGCTCTGTTCCCAGGCCAGCCTGGCGGGGCGATGCGCGATGGCCGGCGGGGCAGCCACGACCCGGGCGCTCGGCAGAAGCCGCTCATAGCGTTCCTCGTCGGCCCGCTGACAGGCGACCGCGAGGTCGGCTCCCGCCGCACCCAGCGCGCTGACAAGGCCATCCACATAACGGCCGAGCGCTCCGCGGTCCGCGGGTACCGCGGTCGCGTCCACCAGCACACGAGGCGCCACGACCAGCACAGCTCCTTCCCACATCCAGTCCGGATGCATGCCGGGGCGCGCCGATCCTGTGCTGACCCCACCCCTTGGATGTCCCGTCAGATCCGAGCGTACGCCCTCGGCGGCGCGGGCGCGCCGAGGTAACCGAGCGCCAGACCGACCCGGGCAAGGTAGTTCAGCCAGCCACTGCCAGAAGTTCCGCCAGCCCTCACCGCTTGTTCAGGGCAGCGCGCAGCAGCACACCACTGCTCGGCCTTGCTACCAGGCAGTTCCCCCTTTTAACAGGAGGGAACGGGCTGGCCCGCCTTCAGTGCCTCAAGCTCCTGCACGGCACCTGCAAGCGAGCTGACCTTCACCAGCTTGAGCCCGGACGGCACCGCGCCAGTAGTGTTCGAGCAGTTCGACGCCGGGGTCAGGAAGACAGTCGCGCCGGCGGCCCGGGCCCCGGCCATCTTCTGCTGGATCCCGCCGATCGGCTCGATCCCGCCCGTGGGCTCGATCTCACCGGTACCGGCGATGAACTTGCCGCCGGTCAGGTTATCGGGCGTGATCTTGTCGATGATCCCGAGTGCGAACATCAGGCCAGCGCTCGGCCCGCCGATGTTCGCCAGATTGACCTGGACGTGGAACGGGAACACGTAGGTCGCCGAGCCGAGGTCCACACCGACGACCGGCTCGCCCCCGACGTTCTCGGTCGGCACCTTGATGGTCTTGGTGACCCCGTCCCGCCTTATCGTCAGCGTCACCTTCGCGCCCGGCTTGCGGTCCCTGATCATGTTGACCACGCTGTGGTGGCAGTCCACCGGAGTCCCGTCGACCGCCGCGATCAGGTCGCCCTTGCGCAGCACCCCGGACGCCGGAGTCCCCTTGCCGACCGCCTGGATTGGGACCGCTGTCTTGTAGCTGATGTTCAGGTAGCAGAGCGCGGCGGCGGTCGCGTCCTGCTGGGAGCCCACCATTTCCTGCGTGTCCTGCTGGACGACCTGCTTCTGGGTCTGGCCAGGCGTGAAGATCTCGCTTTCTGGCACGACCGCGTCGGACGGGGTCAGCCAGGCCCGCAGCGCGCTGAAGATGTTGAAATCGGTGCCAGGGCCGCCGGCATACGAGACCGTCACCATGTTCAGGTTGCCGCTGGTCCGATAGGTCTGGCGGCCGGTGATCTGGATCATCTGTTTGCCATCCGGCTTGCCGAGCGTGTTCAGCGTCGGGCCGGGCGTCAGGGCGACGTAAGGCACCGACACCACGGCGGCGGCGACAAGGCCGGCCAGCACGCAAAGGCCGGCGATCAGGAGGGTGAGCAGGCGGCGCGGTTGCCGCCCGCCACCGGCAGAACCGGCCGATGGGGGGCTAGCGGACATGGGCGGAAGCCTACGCACTGTTCACCCACTCGCTGTCTCCGTCAGCGAAGAACTGGTGCTTCCAGATCGGCACCACCGACTTCACTTCGTCGATCAGCGCATGGCAGGCCGCGAAGGCCACATCACGGTGCCCGGCGCCCACCGCGGCGACCACGGCGAGGTCGCCGATCTGCAGGTCACCGGTCCGATGCACGACGGCCAGCGACACGACCTGGTAACTGGCCGCGACCTTCTCGGCCACCCGGTCAAGCTCGGCGGCGGCCGTCGGATGGGCGCTGTAGTGCAGGGCCGTGACCTGACGGCCGTGGTCGTGGTCGCGGACAGCGCCAAGGAAAACGACCACCGCGCCGGCCGCGGGATCTGCAACTGCGGCCTGGATCTCGTCGACCGACAGCGGCTCAGCCCGCAAGCCGGTCATCCGGATGCTTGTCACCATGCCACGGTACAGGCCGGTAACCGGCGAAGCGGCCGCGCGGGCGAGCCGTGCTGCCGCCTCGCCGCGACCGCGCACCGGCCGGTCACCGAGTGGCGGAAGGGAGCCGTTCCCTGTCGTAAGCGTCCGTGGCGGAAACGACCGAGCCGGATCAGGAACCGCGACGGCGGCGGCGAACCTGACGGACGATCGCGGCCGTGCCGATCGCCGCGACGGTCGCGCCAGCGGCGGCGGTGATGGTCGCGTCCTTGCGGTCGAGACGGCGGCCAACCACGGCGTGCCGCCCGGCCCGCTCGGCCAGGACGACCTCGAGGGCCGCAGCGTTGTCGTAAGCAGCGTGCCAGCCGGCCTCCCGCAAGGCCTTGCAGTCCACCACCCAGGGGTAGACGACGTAGCGCAGGTCGGTGTCGGCAGGAATGAGGCCGGCCCGGTGCAGACGTTGCGCGGTCGCGAAGGTGATCCCGGCTGGTAGCTCGATCCGGTGCAGTCCGGACATTTCCTCCAATTGCTCCTGCTCCAGCCAGCCATCGCTGCCGACCGCGAAGGCTCCGGTGACCTGCCCGGCCGCGGCCAGCTCAAGTGCCGACACCAGGTCCTCCACATGGCAGAACTGCCAGCGGGCCGCACAGCCTCGGACGGCGAGCAGCCTCGGCGCCTCGAAGTGCCGCGTGATCATGGTGTCGATGCCACCGCCGACGAGCGCGGCCGGGCGAGCCACCGTGACCTGCAGGCCCGGATGCGCTAGCGCGGAGCGCTCGGCCAGGCGCTCGATTTCCAGCAAGTCTCCGATGACGCTGCCGTCCGGCTCGGCGCCCAGCGGGGAGTCCTCAGCGAGCGGGACCGGATTGTCGCCAGTCGCGCCGTAGACCATGGCGCTGGTGACCAGCACGACCCTGGCCACGCCACCAGCCGCCGCCGCGGTCAGCACGGTCTGCGCGCCCCGGACGTTGAACGCGCGGCGGGCGCGGTCGTCGGCATCCGGAGACAGGTCGACGTCGGTATGGACGACTACGTCCACGTCTGCAAGCCGGCTGGCCAGCACCGGATCTCGCACGTCCACGATCCGCCAGGTGACGCCGCTGACGTCGCCCCGCTGACCGTCGAGGGCGACCACCCGCCCGACCAGGGACGAGTCGGCCAGCCTGGTGGTGAGCGCGAGGCCGAGGCCGTGTGCTGCGCCAGTCACCGCCACCACCAGACCGGTCCTGGCGGCGCGGCCCGCCCGCTGGCTGATGGGGCTGTCCTGGCTGCTCACGGCTCCGTCGAAGCCGTCGTCCGCCAGCGAGGGCCGCGCCCCGTTCGACTGGGTGATCCCGGCCTCGGCCGGCCCGGCATCCGGCTGATCCGCGTCCCGCCGACGGCCGCGTCCGCCCCCGGAACCGCCGGATGCCTGGCCGGCGCTCCGCTGAGGGCGAATCTGGGCTAGTCGGATGCTCACCGTGGGTCGCTCCCGGTATAGCTTGGCGAGTGTGGACACATCCATCCTGCCTGACAGGCCGGACAAGTGACTGAGCCTCCCTTCGGCTTCGGGCCCGGAGGCGCTGGTAGGGGCGGATCTGGCGGGTCCGGCTCCGGCGGATCTGGCATGGGCGGCTCCGGCGGATCGGGCTCGGGCGGCTCCGGCGGATCTGGCATGGGCGGATCGGGCTCGGGCGGCTCCGGCGGATCGGGCTCGGGCGGCGGGCAGCCGGACCCATTCGGCGGGATGGGGCCGCTTGGCCCCATGGGCGACCCGCAGCAGTTCGCCGAGGCGCTGCGCCAGTTTGCTGACCTGATGTCCTACCAGGGCGGCCCGGTGAACTGGGAGCTGGCCAAGAACATCGCCCGGCAGACGGTCGCCCAGAAGGGTGACGCGAGCGTACTGGAGTCGGACCGCGCCAAGGTGATCGAGGCGCTCCGGCTCGCTGACTTGTGGCTGGAAGACGTCACCGAGTTCCCGAGTGGCATCCGGACCTCGCAGGCCTGGAGCAAGGCCGAATGGGTGGAGGCCACCCTGCCGGTCTGGTCCAAGCTGTGCGACCCGATCGCCACTCGCGCGGTTGACGCCATGAGCGGGCTGATGAATCAGGACCCCGCGGACCTGGGTACCGAGCTGCCGCCAGAGATGCGATCCATGCTCGGCGGTCTCGGCGGGCTTGGCGGCCTGACCGAAATGATGCGCAGAGTTGGCGGCATGATGGTGGGCGGCCAGACTGGCGCTGCCGTCGGAGCGCTGGCTGATGAGGTCGTGAGCTCCACGGATGTCGGCCTGCCGCTCGGGCCCGCGGGGACGGCCGCGCTGCTGCCGAGCGGCGTGGCGGCCTTCGGTGCGGGGCTGTCGGTCGATGCTGACGAGGTGCGGCTGTTCCTGGCGCTGCGCGAAGCGGCGCATCATCGGCTTTTCGCGCACGTACCGTGGCTGCGAGCCCGGCTCCTTGGCGCCGTGGAGGACTACGCACGCGGCATCAGCGTCGACGCCTCAGCACTGCGCGACGCCATGCCGCAGATCGACCCATCCAACCCGGAGGCGCTGAACGAGGCGCTGACCAGCGGTGCGGCACTGTTCAAGCCGGAAGACACCCCGGAGCAGAAGGCGGCTCTTGCTCGGCTGGAGACCATGCTGGCGCTGGTCGAGGGCTGGGTCGCCGCGGTCGTCGACGCTGCCGCCCATGACCGGCTGCCGCAGGCCGGGGCACTCGCCGAAGCGATCAGGCGGCGGCGGGCTACTGGCGGTCCGGCGGAGCGGACGTTCGCGACGCTCGTCGGCCTCGAACTGCGGCCGCGACGGCTGCGCGAGGCCGCCACGATCTGGAGCGGCCTCGCGGCTGAGCGCGGCATCTCCGGCCGCGACGCGATCTGGGCACATCCCGACCTGCTGCCGACAGCTGACGACTTCGACGACCCCGACGGGTTCGTCCGAGGCCGGCCGGAACTTGACATTTCCGACCTAGAGGCCGAGGCGCCGGAAGACAAGCGGGACAGCGATGACGGGCCCGCCGATCCGGGGCACGGAGGCAACCAGCCGGGCTGATACTGGCCGGTACGGGCCGGCCGTGATTACGGGCCGGCGGCTACGGGCTCGCCCGACCGCCGGCGGGACACGGCGCGGGCCGACGGCGACCACGGGCTCGCCCAACTGTCGGCGGGACACGTGCGGGCTAGCCACGGTGCACGGGCGTATTTCGCGTCGATGACATTTCGTCCACAGCGGGTGGATCGCTGCGTGGCAGTTCAGGCCATCAGCCAAGCAGACGGTCATCCCTTGCCCACAGCTGTGTCCACCGCGATCCACAAGGACACACCGGACCGTCCCCAGGGTCCCCCACAGCCTCGTCCACAGGCTGGCCTTGACCGACGGGTCAGGCGAGCCTAGCTTCTCGTGGAGCTGGCAGTCCCCAGGCACCGTGCGTCTCGTCGCTTTGGGGAAGGGGTCGAGCGCGCTCGTGCCTGGGGACTTCGCCGCCTCCAGCCATGTGGCCGAAATGTCAGTGCGCCGTGGCACCCTCCCTTGACGTGAGACCAGCATTGAGATCAGGCCTGGTGCCGCTGTGGCGCGACCGGGACACCGTCCAGCTCGGCATCGACTCGCGGCGGGCTGTCGCACTCACCGGAATGGGTGCGGCTGCCGACGTCATCGACCTGCTTGACGGCAGCCGGGACCGGGCACAAGTGATCACGGAGGCCGCCAGGCTGGGTGTCCCGGCTACGGTCACCGAGCGCCTGCTCGCGCTGCTCGCCGCTACCGGGGTCCTCATCGACTTCCCGACGGCCACGCTGCGGGCAATCCCGGACGAACTGCGCCAGCAACTCGGCGACGAGGTCGCGGCCGCAGCGCTGTACCGCGCGGACGCGGACGGGGGCGCACAGCTGCTGGCCCGGCGGGCAGGGACCGCCGTCCAGGTCTGGGGCGGCGGGCGGATCGCTGACTTGATCGCGGAGCTGCTGACTACTTCCGGGCTCGCCACCCTGGCCAGGCCGGCGGGCGGACGGGCCGGCGGCGGACAGCGCGGCGGCCGGTCTGCGTCCCGGACTGTCCCGGCGCCGGGCCTCGTGATCGTCGTCGGCTGGCAGCCGCCAGAATGCCTGGCGGCGCTACAGCGATCCCGGGTCCCCCATCTGGCGGTCTTGGCCAGCGAGGCTGTCGGGATCGTCGGCCCCCTCGTCCAGCCCGGCACGACCGCCTGCCTTCGGTGCCTCGACCACACCCGAGCCGAGCGCGACGCCGCGTGGCCGTTGATCTTGGCCCAGCTCTCTAGCCGCGGCGGTGATCTGCCCCACTGTGACGCAACTCTCGCCACAGCTGTTGCTGCTCAGGCGGCGGCGCAAGCGATCGCTTTCGCCGACCATGCTCCGCTCGCCGGCGCGACCGCCAACGGCACCCTGGAACTCGTGCTGCCTAGCTGGCAATGGCGGCGCCGGACCTGGCAGCCCCACCCTGCTTGCCTGTGCCGGACGCTTGCCTGTGCCGGACGCTCGTGACTGACGAGGTTCGACCGCGGGCATCGTGACTCGCCGATCGTCTGCGATGGCGCCGAAGGAGCCAGCGCGCGATCGCCGGCACAGCCGCGCGAGCCTTCGCCAGGGGGCCTCCCCTGTGGCATCCACTGCCCGGGTTAGCTGACAATGGGATCATGAGCGACCTGCCCTATCGTGCCGTGACCAGGACAGCCAAGCTGGCGACGCTTCCGGTCGGCATTGCTGGCCGGGCCGCCCTCGGGCTTGGCAAGCGGCTCGGTGGCAGGCCAGCCGAGATCGTCGCACAGGAGATCCAGCAGCGGACCGCCGAGCAGATCTTCCGGGTCCTCGGCGAGCTCAAGGGTGGCGCCCTGAAGCTTGGGCAGGCCCTGTCGATCTTCGAGGCGGCGCTGCCCCCAGAGATCGCCGAGCCTTACCGGGCGACCCTGACTCGGCTGCAAGAGTCCGCGCCGCCGCTGCCGAGCGCGACGGTGCACAAGGTCCTCGCCGCGGACCTGGGCGAGAACTGGCGGGACAGCTTCCTTGCCTTCGACGACGTCCCGGCAGCCGCCGCTTCGATCGGGCAGGTGCACCGCGCCACCTGGCGGGACGGCAGGCCTGTCGCCGTGAAGATCCAGTACCCCGGCGCGGGGAAGGCGCTCAGCAACGACTTCACGCAGCTCAGCCGGATCGGTCGGCTTTTCGGCGCGCTCATGCCGGGCCTGGAGATCCGGCCGCTGCTGGACGAGCTCCGCGACCGGGTGGTCGAGGAACTCGACTACCACCTCGAGGCAGCCTCCCAGCAGGCGTTCGCGACCGCCTATGCCGACGACCCAGACATCTTCGTGCCGCAGGTGGTGTGCGCGACCGACCACGTGCTGATCAGCGAGTGGATGGACGGCGTGCCGCTGGCGGAGATCATCGCCAGCGGCACGAAGGACCAGCGGAACCGGGCCGGGCTGCTGCTCGTGCGCTTCCTGTTCTCAGGTCCGGCTAGGTGCGGGCTGCTGCACGCGGACCCGCACCCGGGCAACTTCCGGCTGCTGCCGGATGGCCGCCTTGGCGTGCTGGACTTCGGCGCGGTCGACCGGCTGCCGGACGGGCTACCGCCCATCTTCGGCCGGTTGATGTGGCTTATCCACCATGATGGCGACATCGAGCAGGTCGAGCATGACTTGCGGTCAAACGGATTCCTGCGCCCCGGCATCCACGTCGACCTCGCCGAGCTTCAGGCCTTCCTGGCTCCGCTCGCCGAGCCGTCGGAGGGTGAGACCTTTACGTTCAGCCGGGAGTGGATGCGGGACGAAGCGGTGCGGGTAGCCGACATCCGACCAGCCAATGCGGCCAGGCGGCTGAACCTGCCACCGTCCTACGTCCTGATCCACCGAGTGACCACCGCGGGCATCGGCGTCCTCTGCCAGCTCGGTTGCGAGGGCCGCTTTCGAGCCGAGGTGCTCCAGTGGATACCCGGTTACGGGCCTAGCGACGGCCCCGGGCAGCCCGCTGGCCGTGAGTCGGTAGCCGCCGGTGCGGAGGCACCGTCGCTCGCCGCGCCTGAGCCGGCGACGGTGCGAGTAGCGTCGGCTCCTGCTGAGCCTGCGGGCGTAACGGCCGCGAATGTCGAGGCGGCCCAGCCGCAGGCAGCCGCGGAGCGGACCGCTGCAAAGGTTCCGGCAATGCAGCCGAACGGCGCGAAACCGAAGACACCGGATTCGGCAGCTGCCCAGGCGAGTTTCAGCGAACCGCAGCCGGCTCGCCAGAAGAAGTCCCGGGCAAAGACCGCAAGCCAGAAGACCACGCGCCAGAAGACCACGCGCCAGGAGGCGACGGGGGCGCAGGCAACCGCGAAGCCGGCTACCGAGGCGCGGGCAGCCGGAAACTCTGCGGCCGAGGCAACCACGAACGGTGCGGCCAAGGCGCTGGAAACCACACGTCCGAAGGCCAGGGCGCGGCAGACGACCAAGCGAGCGACCTCGAAGCGCCCGGCAGGGCCGACCGGCGGGGCGCCTGCAACCTCAGCGAATGGAAACGGCGCCACCAACGGCCTGGCGGCGACCATCGCTGCGCCGGAGCGGACGAGCGCCGACACCGTCGCAGCCAACCAGGGCCAGCCCGACTAGAGCGCAGCCGCCGGCCACTGGATAAGGCCGCAGGCCAATGGATAGGCCGCCGGCCAATGGATAAGGCCCGGGAAGTCCAGTGACTTCCCGGGCCTGCACCCGCTAGAGGGCTGACTCGAACTGGCTGAGCCGCGCTCGAAGTCGCATCGCCTGATCGGCGTGGTCGAGCTGCCGGCGTTCTGCCCGTCTGGCCTGCCGCTCAAGCCGGCGAAAGTGAAGCACCTTGCGCCCCTCCCGCTCGGCCTCGGCCGCCTCAAGCATCGATTTATGTCGGTCTCGTACGAGATCCATCTGTACGTGCGCCATTGCACTGTCCCTATCTCTTAAAAGTCCATTCAGACGGTGCGGCCTGTACCTGGGTCAGGCCGCCACCGCGTCCTTGCGCGGACGCCCCCGTGGCCGCTTGCGCGGGACAACCTCGCCCCGCAGGAATAGCTCGCCACCCCAGACGCCCCACGGCTCGGCTCGGTCGATTGCGCCTGCCAGGCACGCCGCGCGGATCGCGCAGCTACCACACAGCGACTTTGCGAACTCCACATCCTCCGGAGACTCCGCAAAGAACAGTTCCGGTTCCTCCCTGCACGGCAGTTCGGCGGTGCTGAACTCGGTGCTGCTCAGCAGGCCTATGCCACCAGGTGTACCGACCGGTCCCTCCAGTACGGCCGATGCGCCGGGCCAATGCATCGGTGTCATCCCCTCTCCACTTACTCGTCGAGTGTCTCGACTGCCTCTGACAATCTGTGGCCTCGCATAAAACAAGGCCGCGGACCCTGTATCGGGTCCGCGGCCTTGAGGGGATCTGGCCGGTCTGTTTTAGACCGGATCCGGTTCCCTCGCCGGATGCGGACCCACTCCACCCGGGTGAACCGGGTTGATTCGGGTCGTCTGGATGAGCTGCTGGGTCTTGACCTTCCTGCCGCCGATGACGCCGCCGACATTGCTGCCGATGACGCCACTGCCGTCGGCGGCATTGCCGCCACCGAAGACACCGCTGCCACCGCTGGCACCGAGGGCAACGCCGCTCGCCGCCGTGCTCACGGCACAGGCTCCGCCGATTCCAGCCAGGCCGACCTCGGGGCTACCAGCCGCCTGCCGGACGCGTGGCAGCGACACCTCATGCGGCAGCGCGTCGCGCAGCATCGCCTCATGCCAAGAAACCTCAGGCACCGACACCGCAGGCGTCGAGACCTCAGGCAGGAAGACGGGCGCGACCATCACGGTGGCGCGAGTGCCTATCGAGGCGCCCTCAAAAACGAAGGCGCCCGCGCCTGAAGCCGCGAGCGACTGCCTGCAGGCGTTAGCCTTGGCATCGGCGGATGTGAAGTTCACCATCGTGGGCACCTCCTCTCAGGCGCAGTAGATCGGCGCTTTGACACCGAGAAGCTTACGTAGCGCCCCGGGGGCGAGCAACTGTTTTTTGACCTGCGGTTTTGTTGTTTGCCTGACCGCAGCCAAGTTGTTACCCAGCTGGCTTCCGGACGCGGAGCAGACCCTCCTGCACCACCGAGACCACCAGCTCGCCGTCTTGCGTGTAAACCTCGCCGCGGCCGAGGCCGCGGCCGCCGCTGGCACTTGGCGTGTCCTGCGAGTACAGCAGCCAGCGATCCGCGCGGAAGGACCGGTGGAACCACATGGCGTGATCAAGGCTGGCACCGAGAGTCAGGTCGTCCGACCAGGACAGGCCGTGCGCGAGCAGCACCGTGTCCAGCACCGTCATGTCCGACGCGTACGTCATCAGGCAGACGTGCAGCAGCGGGTCGTCCGGCAGATCGCCATTGGCCCGCAGCCAGACGAGGCTGCGATCAGACGCGAGGGACGGATCCTCAGCGGCCTCCTCGGGCAGCGGGCCGACGTACCTGATGTCGATCGGGTAATCGCGCTCCGGCTCAGCAGGCTGGTGACCGCGCAAGCGCCGGAGCCGGGCGCGGGCTGGCTCGACCTCCTCCGGCCCTGGCACCTCCGGCATCGGCTGGTGGTGCTCGAGGCCAGGTTCACGATCATGAAAGGAGGCCGACAACGTGAAGATCGCCTTGCCGTGCTGGATAGTTGTGACGCGGCGAGTAGCGAATGACCGCCCGTCCCGGACCCGGTCGACGAGGTAGATCAGCGGCACCGTCGGATCGCCGGGCCGGATGAAGTACGCGTGCAACGAGTGCACCGGCCGATCCGCCGGGACTGTCCGGCCCGCCGCAACCAGCGCCTGGCCGGCCACCTGGCCGCCGAACACGCGCTGCCGTCGCTCGCCCTCTGGGCTCCGCCCGCGGAAGATGTCGCGCTCGATCGGCTCGAGGTCGAGCAGGTCGACGACCGCGTCCAGCGCCTTGCTCATCGGGTGGCCTGATCCGCAATTTCCGGCACCGGATCGCCCGGCCGAGAGTCCTGCGGTCTGACCGCGGCCTCCGCTGTGGGCGACTGCGCGCAGAGTTCAAGCACTGCGGCACCGTACCGGTCGAGCTTGACCGGGCCGACACCGGGCAGCCCGGCGAGTTGTCGCGTGCTGGCCGGCCGAGCCCTGGCGATGGCCTGCAGCGTCGCATCGGAGAAGACGACATAGGCGGGGACGCTCTGCTCCTTGGCCGTCGCCAGCCGCCAGTCCCGCAGGCTCAGGAAGAGCGGGTCGTCTGGGTCCGACTGAACGCCTGCGCCAGCCGCGCCATCCCGGCGCCGCCCAGCCCGCACCCGCTGCGCGCCGCCACTGCCGCCCGTCATGCCGTCCAGGAACCGGGACGGCTTCCTCGTCCTGCGCCCGCCCGCCGTCCTGGCCAGCGCCCACGACAAGTACAGCCGCTGCCGCGCTCTGGTGACGCCGACGTAGAGCAGTCTGCGCTCCTCCTCGATGGCCTCGGGCGTCTGCGCGTACACGATCGGCACCGTGCCGTCGGTCAGGCCTGGCAGGAAGACCGCGTCCCATTCCAGGCCCTTGGCCGCGTGCAACGAGGCGATGGTCACACCTGCCATGGCCGGGGCGTGGCCGATCGCGCCGCGGACGGCCAGCTCCGCCGCGAGTTCCCCGAGCCCTGCGTCGGGGTTCGCCGCGAAGAAGTCGGCGGCCAGCTGGGCCAGCGCTTCCAGTGACTCCCACCGCTCTCTGCCCGTACCGCGACCGGCCGGGGGCTGCGCGGTGAGCCCGACGCCGGACAACACAGCCCGCACCTGATCGGCCGGTCGCTCCCCCGCCGACGGCGTCCTGGCCGCCGCCCGCAGCAGCCCCACGGCTTGACGGACCGCGGCGCGCTCGAAGAAGCGCTCCGCCCCGCGCACCTGGAACGCCACGCCGGCCTGTGCAAGCGCCTGCTCGAAGCCCTGCGTCTGGGCGTTGGTCCGGACCAGTATCGCGATCTGACCCGTCGGCGTGCCGGCTTTCAGCAGTGTTCGCACCTGCCTCACGACCGCGTCGACCTCGGCCGGCTCGTCCGGGTACTCGGTCAGCGACGGAGCAGGCCCAGCCTGCTGCTGTGCGACAAGTGGCGCCCCGGCTGCCCCGCCCGCCCAGAGCTGGACCGCCGACGCGGCCACTGCTGGCTCGCCGCTAGCTCGGGCAACCAGCCGGTTCGCCAGGGTCACCACCTGCGGCGTGGACCGGTAGTTCCGCACCAGCCGGACCACGGCAGCCGCCGGGTGCTCGGCCGGGAATCCGGTCAGGTAGGCAGGCGTGGCTCCGGTGAAGGAGTAGATCGTCTGTCGCGGATCACCGACGACGCAGACGGAGTCGCGATCGCCTAGCCACATGTCGAGAACCAGCTTCTGGAGCGGGTTCACGTCCTGGTACTCGTCCACCACGAAGCAGATGTAGCGGTCGCGAACCGAGCTGGCAGCCGCCGGGTACTCAGCGAGCATGGCCGCGGTCAGCTCCAGCACAGATTCGAAGTCGACCAGGTTGCGCTCTGTCCGCAGCTCCTCGTAGGTGCCATAAAGCCTGGCCACGACGCCGCCATCGAGCGGCGGCGTCCGCGCCGCCTTGGCGCTGGCGGTCTCGTACTCCGCGGGCCTGACCTGAGTGACCTTCGCCCACTCGATTTCGGCCGCGACATCCCGCAACTCCGCCACGCCAGCCGAGACCCGCAAGCGACGGGCGGACTCGGCCACCAGACTGATCTTGGAGTCCAGGACCTGCGGGGCCGCACCACCGACGGTGGCCGGCCAGAAGTGCGTCAGCTGGCGCAGCGCCGCCGAGTGAAATGTCCTGGCCTGGACCTTCTGCAAGCCCGCTGCCGGGGCCAGTTCGCCAAGCTGGCGCAGCCGAGCGCGCAGCTCGCCTGCCGCCCTCGTGGTGAATGTCACCGCCAGCATCCTCGCCGCGTCGGCCTGCCCGGTCGCCGCAAGGTAGGCCAGTCGGTGGGCCACCGCGCGGGTCTTGCCAGTTCCAGCGCCGGCGAGCACGCAGACCGGGCCCGGCGGCGCGAGTACGACCTGCCGCTGCTCGGGATCCAGGCTGGCGAGGATGGCCTCAGCGCCGCCTCGCGTCTCGTCCCGTAGCCCAGCCTCGCCCACGTAGTCTCCTGCCCGCCCGGCCGCCCGGTGCCTGCCTCAGGTCGGCCAGGCCCACCGGAGGCCATAGTCTCGCACTTGCGGGTACCTTCGGCACTGCGCGTCGCTTAAGCGGGCAGGGAAGTGCACAACGGCTCTTGGCGTTAGTAAAATTCAGCACGGAGTATCGCGGAGAAGGAGAACGCAGGTGGCGCAGCCGCTGACCATGTACACGACGTCGTGGTGCGCGTTCTGCCGCAGGCTCAAGAGCCAGCTGGCAGCCGAGGGCATCGAGATGGCTGAGATCAACATCGAGGAAGACCCCGCTGCGGCAGATTTCGTGATGTCCGTCAATGGCGGCTTTCAGACAGTGCCCACTGTCGTTTTCGCGGACGGCAGCGCGCTCACTAACCCTTCGGCCGCTGCGGTTAAGGAACGGCTGAGTCAGCTAGCAGGCGCGGCGTGACCGGCAAGAGGAGTCGGCGGGCACGCGCGGCCGAGGCGGCAGCCGCGGCCGAAGCCCTACTTGGCGCGACCGAGCGCAGGACCGCGGCGGCGGTTCCGACGCCGCCAGGTAGGGGTGCAGCCAGCCTGCCTGCTGAGGCCGCCGGCCAGGGTGACGCTGGCGCCACGACTTTCGCCGCCGCCGATGGCGCAGTGGTCCGGCGCACTAAGGATGGCTGGCGGGTCGGCGACGACGAACTGCCTGACCTGACCTGCGCGATGGTCTTGGCCGACCTGCTTGCGGCCGAGAACGGCGTGCCCTCAGCGCAGCCAGGCAAGCCCCCGGTTCAGGCGGCCCAGGCGAGCGAGGCCGGCCGCCTCCGCGCGACTGTCGGCCAGCTTGAGCATGCCTTGGCCACGCGGATCCGGGTCGAGCAGGCCATCGGCGTGCTCGCCGAGCGGCATCGCATCAAGCCACGGCAGGCCTTCGAGCAGCTCCGGGATGCCGCCCGCAGCCGCGGCCGGAAGGTGATCGACATCGCCGGCGACGTCGTCGCGAGCGCGAGCAATCCGCTGCTGCAACTGCCGGACGAGCTGTCTAGGCCGAGGTCGGCGACCCGGCGTGGCCAGCACCAGCCGTCCGGCGCTCAGTAGCCTGATAAGCGACCTGACTTTCACCGATCCTGCTGGTACGAGCCGGCATCACTTCGCGCCCGGAGCTGCGGGATCGACGAACACTCGCTGGGCGTGCCCGCCCGACCGTTTTGCGGTGATCTGCCGGTGAGAGCAAATAGGCCGGTTTGCTTGTTTTGACCTTGGGTTGCTGACTCATCACTGAGGGTAGTTACGTCCCCGTGGACCGCACCAGGTCCGGGACGAGGGCGAGGACGTGGACCACGGGGCAACGCCAGGCAAGCTGCTGATCATCGGCGGCTCCGAGGACAGGTGCTGCGGTTCTGGTCTGCTGGAGCGCTTTGTCGACCTGTGCGGCGGCGACCTGGCCAGGATCGCGCTGATTACCACCGCCAGTGACGAGCCAGAGCAGGTCCTGGCGGAGTACGAGACAGTCTTCCGCAAGCTCGGCGTCGAGCACATAACCGAGCTTTGGTGCCGCGGCCGCGCCGACGCCGACGGGGACGAGGCCGCCGACCTGCTGGCCAGCGCGACTGGCGTCTTTTTCACCGGTGGCGACCAGTCCAAGCTGCTGACGCTCGTCGGGTCGCGATTCAACAAGATCATCGCCCACCGGCTCGCGGATGGCCTAGTGGTCGGCGGCACCAGCGCTGGGGCTACCGCCCTCGGCCACACCATGATCCTCGGCGGGGGCGGGCTGGACGTTGCCGCCGCCGCCGTGAAGACCGGCCCCGGCCTTGGGCTGGTGCCCAAGGTCCTCATCGACATGCATTTTGCCGAGCGCAACCGCCAGGCACGACTGCTCAGCGCCGTAGCCAACGACCCGGACCACCTCGGCCTCGGACTTGACGAGAACACTGGCGTGCTAGTCCAGAATGGCGGATTCGAGGTCCTCGGCACGGCCGTCGCAACCGTCGTGGACGCGGAGGGCGCGACCGTGGTGCACGCCACCGGAGAACGCGACCCGATCACGCTGTTCGGGGTGCGCCTTCATCTGCTCCCCGCTGGCTGCCTCTTCGACTTCGCGACCCGCAAGCCAAGCATCGGACCCGCGCACGGGGGGTACTGAGCGGCCGCCCCGCGGGAGCGCTATGAGGCCGGCCACGCCGGCGGAGCGCCTGCCAGTGATTGGGCCGATGAGGTCCACAGCAAGCCCCAGCCGAACGGGAAGGCGCCGAGCGTCAGGAGAGAGCGGCCGAGCGCGCCGATTAGTGGGGCTACCAGCGAGACAGCCCCGGCGGCAGGAGTCCGGCGGGCAATCACCTAGCAGAGGAGCCGACGTGCGGTTCATTGAGATGCGCCGCCTGAACGGGCCGAATGTCTTCACCTCCGGTCCGGTATGCATAGCCCGGCTTGAGCTTGACGAGCTGACGTGCAGGGAGACGACAGACTTCGGCGGGTTCGCAGACCGCCTCAGCCTGCTACTGCCCGGCCTGGCCGGGCACCACTGCGCGGCCGGCCGGCCGGGCGGCTTCCTGGATGCGATGGCCCGCGGAACGTACTTCGGCCACGTCGCCGAGCACGTCATGTTGGAGTTGTCCTCGCTGGCCGGACGCGAGGTGCACCTCGGCCGGACCATGTGGGCGGGCGCCGACGGCCGCTACGACCTCATGATGGAGTGCCCAGAAGACGAGCCTGCCGACTCGCGGGTG
The DNA here is from genome assembly GCA_036495585.1 of Streptosporangiaceae bacterium. GTDB lineage: Bacteria > Actinomycetota > Actinomycetes > Streptosporangiales > Streptosporangiaceae > JAJYUU01. The sequence continues at coordinate 6,982 of DASXMP010000070.1, read as the reverse complement.
CCCGCTGCGCTGCTCGCGCTTGCGGTGCGCGTCGTGGACGAGCTGCTTGCTGACGACCAAGGTGAGCTCACCGCGCTGGCCAGATTCGCCGCGAACGCGGTGAGCCAGACTGGCGCGGCTGGAGCCGACGACCTGGTCAGTGCCGACGGCGTCGCTGACGACGCGGACGTGGCGGGAACCTTCACCACCGAGATCGCGGGCGAACTCGACCGCATCGCCGGGGCCTGCGAGCGCGAGCGTCTCGGCGTCAGCACCGCAGCAATCGCGGCAGCCGCACGGCGGCGCGGAATCCCAGTGCGCCGCATCGGCAGCCGCAGCATGCTGCGGCTGGGCTACGGCTGCCATCGCAAGCTCGCCTGCGCCGCGCTGACCAGTCATACATCCGCCGTCGGAGTCGACGTCGCGGCCGACAAGCAGCTTTCCAAGCAGGTACTGACCGCGGCCGGGATCCCGGTCGCCGCTGGAGTCGTCGCATACGCCCCGTCGGAGGCAGCAGCTGCCCTGGCCGAGCTTGGCGGCGGCCCGGTGGTGGTCAAGCCGCTCGGCGGCAACCAGGGTGCCAACCTCACCATCGGCGTCCGCACCGCGGCGGAGGCGGCACTCGCATACGACAAGGCCGCCCAGGCTGGCACCGCGGTGCTGGTCGAGGAACTGGTACCCGGCACGGACTATCGGGTGCTGATTATTGACGGCCACGTCGCCGCCGCCGCGCAGCTGCGGCCTGCGGCGGTTACTGGTGACGGCGTGCACACGATCAGCCAGCTCGTCACCGACGCCAACCTCGACCCGCGCCGGGGCCGCGGCCACTCCCGTGAGCTGACCAAGATCAAGCTGGATGCGGATGCGCTCAGCCACCTGGACTCCATCGGGCTGGACGACCATTCGGTCCCGGCCCCTGGCCAGCTCGTCACGCTGCGCCGGAACGCGAACCTGTCCACCGGCGGCACCAGCAAGGACGTGACTGACATCGTGCACGAGCAAGTCGCCGACATGTGCCGCCGCGCCGCGGCCGCGACGGGCCTGGACATCTGCGGCATCGACCTGCGGCTGGCGGACATCGGCGCGCCCTTGCACGACCCGTCCGCCCACGGACCCGCGCAGCCCTGCGCGGTCTTGGAGCTGAACGCCTGTCCCGGCCTTCGAATGCACCTCTCCCCGGCGGAGGGTACCCCTCGGGACGTTGCCGCAGCGGTGGTCGACAGCCTCTACCCGCCCGGCGCGGCGGCGCGCATCCCTGTCATCTCGGTAACCGGGACCAACGGCAAGACCACCACCACCCGCATGATCGCGCACGTGCTGGGCCAGGCTGGCATGCGCGTCGGGATGTCCTGCACGGAGGGCGTGTTCGTCAGCGGCCAGCTCGTGTTCGACGCCGACGCGGCCGGCCCGCGCTCGGCCGAGATGGTCCTAGACGATCCGGCGGTGGAGGCGGCGGTCCTGGAGACGGCCCGCGGCGGCATCGTCCGCCGCGGCCTCGGCTACGACCTCGCCGACGTCGCGGTGATCACGAACATCTCGGCCGACCACCTCGGCTCCGATGGCGTGGACACCATGGACGAGCTCATCAACGTCAAGGCGCTGGTCGCCGAGCAGGTCAGGGAAGGCGGCGCACTAGTCCTGAACGCCGACGACCCGGCCGTCGCCGCGTTCGCCGACCGCCCGGCCGTGCGGGCACGCCGGCCCGTTATCAGGTACTTCAGCGCGCGCATGGCCGCGGCTTCGCCAGAGTCTGATGTCTCACGCACTGGTAACGAGTCCGCTTCCGGCAGCGGCCGCGACCTTATGGCGCGGCACAAGGCAGCAGGCGGAACCTGCTACGAGGTGATCGACGGACATCTGGCCGAGACCGAAGGGACGGAAACCCGCCCGCTCATCGGTATCGGCGAACTGCCCGGTGCCTTCGGCGGCCGGGCACCCCACGTGGTCGCGAACGCGCTCGCTGCCTCGGCAGCATGCCGGGCGGCCGGAGTCAGCCTGAAGGACATCAGGCAGGCGCTGCTGGCGTTCACTCCGGTGGAGGCGAACCCCGGCCGCGGCAACGTTTTCCGGGCCGGCCGCAACCCAGTCATCGTGGACTACGGGCACAACGCCGCGGCGATGGCAGCCACCGGCCAGTTTGTTGCTGAGGTGTTTGGCTCCGGCGGCGACGCCGTCGCGGCGCTGACGCTGCCGGGTGATCGCCGAGATGACCTGGTGCGGCAGACCGCGGCCGAGCTCGCGGCCAGGTTCGGCACGTTGGTGCTGTACGAGGACAGCGACAAGCGCGGCCGCCAGGCGGGCGAGATGCTCGCGCTAGTGCGCGGCGCGGTGACCGCGGCACGGCAGGACATCGTCTGCGAGGAGGCAGAGAACCCGGCCGATGCCCTGCGCGCAGCGCTACGGCTGGCCGCTGACGGTGCGCCGGTGCTGTTCGTCTACGAGAAGATAGAACTCGCACGTGACGCGCTGGCCGCCGTGGGCGCGGAGCCCTGGGCGGGTCCAACCGCGGAGGCAGGCTCCGGTAGCGGAGCGGACTCGGCGACCACGGATGCAGGCGCTGCGCGCACGGGAAACGCCACGCAGGCCACCGCAAGCCAGGGAACGGCGGTAGGTGCTGATGCGGCCGCGCGCTGAGGCGAATGCTGGCGTGTGTGCCTCGCCGCCGCCCGGCTGGAGACTGAGGCGAATGTTCGCTGAGGCAGCTGTCCGCGGGCACGCCGAGACCCCTCCGGCGAGACGATAGCCGCGCTCGGCGCATGCGCCGGCGGGGTCGCACCTAGCAACTGCCGCTGCAAGCGTTGCCAATGGCGACGGGGTACGGTGCCGGTGTGGAACATATCCGCCTGGGCCGCACCGGCCTGCAAGTCTCCCGCCTCTGCCTCGGCACGATGACGTTCGGATTGCAGTGCGACGAGCCGACGTCGGTCGCCGTGCTCGATCGGGCCGCGGAAGGCGGCATCGACTTCCTGGACAGTTCGGATGCCTATCCCCTGGGCGGTGACCTGGGCACCCGCGGACGCACCGAGGAGATCCTGGGACGCTGGCTGGCCGGCCAGCGCGACAGGTTCATCGTCGCGACGAAATGCTTCGCGCCCACCGGCCCGGCTCCGTTCGACTCTGGCAATTCCCGCAAGCACATCATGTCCGCGGTCGAGGCGTCGCTTCGTCGCCTGCAGACCGACTACATCGACCTGTATCAGCTGCACGGGTACGACCAGCAGACGCCCATCGACGAGACACTCGGCGCGCTCGACGACCTGGTCCATCAGGGCAAGGTCCGCTACGTCGGATGCTCGAACTTCCTGACCTACCAGCTGGTGCGGGCGGTCGGCCGCACCGAGACGCTGGGCCTCGCGCGGATGGACAGCGTCCAGCCCCGGTACAACCTGCTGTTCCGCGAGATCGAGCGGGAGATGCTGCCGTACTGCGGAGAAGAAGGCATCGGCGTCATCCCGTACAACCCGATCGCCGGGGGCCTGCTGTCCGGCAAGCACAATCATGCGAGCCCGCCGCCGGAAGGCTCAAGGTTCACCCTCGGTTGGGCTGGGCGCAACTACCAGGACCGCTACTGGCACGATCGCGAGTTCGGCACGGTCGAGGCATTGCGCAAGCTGGCCGACCAGGCTGGCATCAGCCTGGTAACCCTCTCGGTCGCCTGGGTGCTGGCGAACAAGGCGATCACTGCCCCGATCATCGGCGCGAGCAACCCCGGCCAGCTGGATGCCAGCCTGGCGGCAGCCGAGTATGTCCTCGATGACGGCCTCAAGGCCAGCCTGGACGACATCACGCACGAGTACCGCCTGGGCGATTCCGCGCGCTAGGTCTAGCCATGCGCCGCGAATCCTCGACGGTGGTCGCCCTGGTCGGTGAAGTCAGCAGGGCGCTCTTGGCCGGCCTGGCCCGCTCGGCGAACGTGTCGGTCGTCAGACGTGCAGTCGGTCACGCGCAGCAAGGAGCAGACGAGGCGCCGGCGCGCGATGAGAGCGGCACTGGCGTCGCGCGGCCGCATTCCGACTGGGAAGCGGGTGCCAGCGCGCTCCGGGAGGCAGCGCGGCGGCGATCCACCTACGTCATCGTCCCTGACGACCCGCTCACCGCAGTGGCAGCTGCGTGGCGCGCCATGTGGGAGCTGTCCGGCGAGTCCGCTGCGTTCGAGGAACGCGCCGCGGAGGCGCTGGCCGCCTGGCAGGACAAGCAGTTCGAATTGCCGGACTACTACCTGGTGGTCGCTGCGTCACCGGCGGCCGGACTGGGCCAGGACTTGTACCTAGGACCGCTGCGCGCTGCACGGCCGGGTCGGGTTGCGGTGGCCGTAGCCGGTGACAGCGATGCCGAGGCGACCCGCCTGGCTGATACCCTCCGCTCGCTCGAACATGGACCGTGGTGGCCGCCGCTCGGCGAACTGCTGGATGCGGCTCGGCACTTCTATGCCGACGGGCTGGCCGAGACGCAGCACGTCCCGGCCTGACCCGCCAGCCAGCCTCCCGCCGTGCCCGCCTTAGTCGTCGCTCGAGGCTGCCCAGATGTTGATGCCTGCCTCGACGGCTTGCTTGTCGATAGCGGCAAGCTCGTCGTCGGTAAAGGAGGACTGCCCGGCAGCGGCCAGGTTCTCCTCCAGCTGCGCCACGCTGCTGGCACCGACCAGCGCCGACGTCACGCGCTCGTCCCGCAGGCACCACGACAGCGCGAGTTGCGCGAGCGACTGGCCGCGCGCCGCCGCGATGTCGTTCAGCGCCCGGACGTGCGCGAGGTTCTGCTCCGTGATCTGGTCGGCCGACAGCGAGCCGGCGCGACTAGCACGGGAGCCCGGCGGAATACCGTTCAGGTATTTGGTCGTGAGAAGCCCCTGTGCCAGCGGAGAGAAGGCGATGCACCCGATGCCCTCCGCGCCGAGGACGTCAAGCAAGCCGCCTTCGACCCAGCGGTTCAGCATGGAATACGACGGCTGGTGAATGAGCACTGGGGTGCCCATCTCGCGCAGGATCTCGGCGGCCTGCTTGGTCTTGTCTGCCGAGTACGACGAGATCCCGGCGTAGAGCGCTTTACCGGACCTGACGGCAGTGTCCAGCGCGCTCATGGTCTCCTCGAGCGGCGTGTCCGGGTCGAACCGGTGACTGTAGAAGATGTCGACATACTCCAGGCCCATCCGCGCCAGCGACTGATCGAGACTCGCTAGCAGATACTTGCGCGAGCCCCATTCGCCGTACGGGCCTGGCCACATGTCGTAGCCAGCCTTGGTCGAGATGATGAGCTCGTCCCGGTACTGAAGCAGGTCCTGGCGCAGCAGGACGCCGAAGTTCTGCTCGGCGGCGCCATACGGGGGGCCGTAGTTGTTGGCCAGGTCGAAGTGGGTGACACCGAGGTCGAAAGCACGGCGGACGATGGCGCGCTGGACGTCGAGCCCGGTCTCGTCGCCAAAGTTCTGCCAGAGGCCGAGGGAGATTTCCGGGAGTTTGATACCGCTTCGCCCGCAGCGGCGATAGGGCATCCGGTCGTCGTACCGGTCAGAGGCGGCTAGATAGGTCATATGCCGAGTCTTTCACGGCTGCACCTGATAACCCGCCGACCAAGGGCAGATGCAGTCGCCGTCATACCGGAGCAACCTCCAGTCGCCCTGGGCCAAGGCGCTGGCCGCAGAGTCAGCGGGCCGGGTCATCGGCTAGGCGGCGACTCACCTGCTACGGGTGATGGAACTCTGACCGGACAAGGGCAAACTCCTCATTGCGAGGGTGACGGTCGGGAGCTTACGGAGGGCACAATGGGATGGATTTTCGGGATCATCTACTTCGTACTTCTGATCACGCTTGGCGTCGTTTCACTGCGGAAGGGCCACTGGGTCATGTTTATCCTGGGCCTCTTTATTCCGCTCTTCTGGCTCATTGGAGCCCTTATCCCACCTGTCGCTAGGAGACGAGCGGATCTAGACCGGTGACGGCCCGACCTCTCCGGCTTGAAGTTCACTAGGGGCCCTCGGCCCGCAAAGAGGGCCCTGGCGCAAACTACCGGGTGACTAGCCGGCGGCCAGATCCTGCGACCAGAGGCCGGTGACATCGCGCAGGCTCGCCTGGCACGACGGATCGTCGGCCATCCGGACGGTGGGCCTGCCCGCTACCGGAACGCTGACAGTCATGGCCGACCTCGTGCCGTACTCGGCCGTGTGCACGCAGGGCGCAGACAATTCGGCGGGCCGTACCCGCCCGGTGTCGTCGGTCACCGGCACTGGCATGGCCTCCTCGTGGCTGCGCAGCACCTGCTCCAGCGCCGCTACCGTCTCCACGGCGCCTGCACCCTCCGGTAGCCCATCGGCGACCAGCCGGCGAACCAGATCGACCTTTGGTGAGCGGGCATGCAGCGGGGCGTTCTCCAGAATGTGGAGCCCCGGCCCGAGCTGCTCGATCTCCGGCTCGCCGCCGCCGGTCAATCCAACCGACAGCAGCGAATGAGCGTCACCCACCAGCATCCAGCACGGGTTGTACTCATCCGGGTTCAGCTTCCGGCCGACGGCCTCAACAGCCTCCGCCGCATCCGCGTACCGGGCGAACAGCAACGGCAGTTCACCCCGCGTCCGCTTCGCGGGATCGCGGCCGTCGGCGGACGGCTGGTTGGTCAGTCCAGCAAGGAGACCGTGCTCATTGACCGCCAGCCAGGTGCCGCCGGCCAGCAGATCCCGCCCGCCGAGAATCCGCGGGTCGTGCTCGCGCAGCACCGTCATCGCCTCGGTCGGGCGGCCGTATCGCTCGTCCCTGTTCGCTGCCACGATCAGCGGCGCCGCCGGCACCACCTGGAACATCACCATGAGCAGGCACACGCCTTGAACGCTAGTCGATGGTTGTCGCTGATGGTCCGGCGGGCGTTTGGCTGGCTGTGCGAGACAAAGTGCGGAGCGGGCGCGCGGGCTCGTTCCCGGTCAAAATGAGGCATGGTGACACGACTGCTCTTCGTCCGACACGGCGAGTCGTATCAGCGCCTGGATGGCGTCCTTGCCGGGCCGGGCACTTGTCGC
>DASXMP010000069.1:0-7031 GCA_036495585.1 Streptosporangiaceae bacterium | reverse complement strand
CCCAGGACCACTGCTGCCAGGTGTCGATGCCGGGCACGGCGGCCAGCCGGGCCTGGTGCCACGCGCCGTAGTCGACCCGCACCTCGACCGCCTCGATGCCCTTGTGCTGGGCCCAGGCCACGCCGGCCACCGTGATCTTGCCGGGGTTCAGGTCGGCCAGCCCGGTCGGCACGTCGATGCGGCACTCGGTCTTGATCGGTGCCTGCTGAGACCAGCCGCGCTGCGCCCAGTACGAGGTATTGGCCGCATAGGTGGTGACCTCGATGTCCACGATCCACTTGCAGGCCGACACGTACCCATACAGGCCCGGGATGACGAGCCGAACCGGGAAGCCGTGGGCGACCGGGAGCGCCGCGTTGTTCATCGCCACGGCCAGCATCGCGTCGCGCCCGTCCATCGCGGTCTGCACCGGCGTACCGGAGGTGAAACCGTCCGACGACCGGCAGAAGAGCTGGTCGGCCCCGGATTTGATCCCTGCCTCCTGCAGCAGGGTGCCGAGGCTGGCGCCGAGCCACTTGGCGTTGCTGATGAACGGGCCGCCGACTGGGTTCGACACGCAGCACAGCGTCACGTAGTCCTCGATCAGCGGCCGCTTGAGCAGGTCCTCGAAGCTCAGCACGAGTTCCTTGCTCACCATGCCGTGGATCCGCAGGCTCCAGTTGCTCGGGTCGATCTCGGGCAGGACAAGCGCGGTATCCACGCGGTAGAACTTCGAGTTCGGGGTGATGAAGCTGGTCAGCCCCGGGATGTTGAGGTTGGCATCGGCTGGCAGCGGCGGCGCCGGGCTGGCCGGCCGCGGCAGGCGCAGAGCCCGCTGGGCTGAGCTGACGTTGCGGCTCTCGGCCAGCAGCGTGCCGCCGCCATAGGCGAGCAGGGAGGCCCCGGCAGCGACCCCGCTGACCAGGAGAAAGTTGCGACGCGGTACGGGATTTGGCGCCTGCGGCCGGTCGGGGGCTGGACGGGCTGCCAAGGGCTCGGCTGGCACCCAGTCGTGCGGCGACGTGTCGCCAGGCGCGGCAGGCTTGCCGGGGCTGAGACCCGGCGGCCGGGTAGCAGAACCTGGCGGCCCGATGGCAGGCGCCGGCCCGGGAGCCGGCCCTGGCTGGACGGCTACCTGGCGCAGGTAGTACAGGACCAGCGCGGCGACCGCGCCGCCGATCAGGGTCGGCACGGCATCGCTAGCCGAGGCGCTGGGCTGCCTGAGGGCGGCGTACACCCCAATGACGGTGAAGACCGCCAGGCCAGCCACGCCGTACCACAGCTTGCGCAGGGCGAGCAGTCCGATGACGGCGGCGAAGATCAGCAGCACCCCGCGGATGCCCCACACCAGGACCATCTTGTCGTGGGCGCCGAACTCGCGGATCGCCCATTCCTTGATCGGGCCCGGGCTGTCGTCGATCGACAGCTTCCCCACGGCATCGATCGGCGCGCCGAGCTGGGAGCCGAGCAGCGCTGCCATGATCTCGGCAGCACCGAGCGCCACGAGTGCCGTGACGATGCCGGTGATGGTGCCGCGGGCCACGGAACTGGCGCTGGGCAGCCGCCAGTCCGCGGTCGGCCGGTGGCGGCCGGGCTTGTCCTCGGGGTTTTGCTGGCCAAACGTCACAGTGGTAATTCGTACCAGCGATGGCGGTGGATTGGCGCCAGCGTGACTATCACGTGGCTCGCGGTGCGCGTGCGGCGGCCAAGCCGTCCGCGGGGGAGCGGCCAAGCCGTCCGGGGGGAGGGCCAAGCCGTCCGGGGGGAGAGGGCCAAGCCGCCTGTGGGGAGCGGTGAAGCCGCCCGTGAGGGTGTGGCCAAGCCGTCCGCTGCGCAGCTACGAATACACCAGTGTGAACGTCCCAGCAGGTATGGGCCGTGATCATGATTGCGTAGCCTGATCTTGAATAGCTGTTTTGGGGCGTGAGAGTGCTAGGCGGCAGAGGCAGGTGACCGGGCCAGTCGGCGGTCAGCCGGACCGGCGTGGCCGCCTGCGCCGCGGGCCGGACAGGGGGCGGGCGCCCGCCGGCGCAGACGCGGGCGGGAATGCCGGGAGCCTGGCGACCATGCTGGGGCTGGTCGCCCGCGGCGACGAGGCCGCGTTCCGGTCCGTGTACGACAAGGCCGCTCCGGCGGTCCTCGGGGTGGTACGGCGCGTGGTCCGGGATCCGGCCCAGTCTGAGGAGGTCATGCAGGAGGTCCTGCTCGAGGTCTGGCGGACGGCGGCCAGATTCGACCCGTCGGCCGGCTCGGCGACTGCCTGGATCATGACGATGGCGCACCGGCGCGCGGTCGACCGGGTCAGGTCCGAGCAGCGGGCGGCCGCGCGGGAACTGCGGGCTGCCGTCGCATCGATCGAGTATGACCAGGTCGTTGACGCCGTGGAGGCGAGCCTGGAGCATGAGCGAGTGCGCCGCTGCCTGGCCGGGCTGACCGATCTGCAGCGTGAGTCCGTGGTGCTGGCCTACTACGGCGGCTACACGTATCAGCAGGTCGCTGACCTCCTCGGCGTCGCGGTGGGCACGGCGAAGACCCGCATGCGCGACGGCCTGATCCGGCTTCGTGACTGCCTGGGGGTGGACTGATGCGAGCCCGGGACGCCGAACTGCACGCGCTGGTCGGCGCGTACGCCCTGGATGCCGTGTCCGAGCACGAGCGCGCCAGGTTCGAGCGGCACCTCCGCGGCTGCCGGCAGTGCCGCGACGACCTGCACGGCCTGCGCGAGGCGACCGCCCGCCTGGGCCTGGCCGCGGCCGTAGCGCCCCGGCCCGCCGCGCGCGAGCAGACGGTGCAGGCGGCCGGCCGGATCCGGCAGGTCCCGCCATCACGTTATAAGACGGGAACGGCGTGGCATCGCACCACGCAGCCCTGGCTGGCCCGGACCTCAATGGCGGTCGCCGTCGCCCTCGTCGCCGTTGCTGGGGGGCTCGGCTGGCACCTGAGCACGATGCAAGACCGCATTGCCACGATGCAGCATCACGATGCCGCGATCGCGCAGGTGCTAGGCGCTCGGGACGCCGTCACGCTCACCGCGAGCGTGACGACCGGGGGCAGCGCCACCGTCGTGATGTCGCACCGGGCAGACGAGCTGGTGTTCACTGCAGACGGCCTGACCAGGCTGCCTTCCTCCCGCGCCTACGAGCTATGGCTGATGGGTCCGGCCGGCGATCAGCCGGTGGGCATGCTGCCGCCGGAGAGCCACGGCATGGCCGGCCCGATGGTTGTGGGGCGGCTGGCGGCCGGGGATCGGCTTGGCCTGACGGTCGAGCCGGCAGCCGGCTCGCTGCGGCCGACCTCGACGCCGATCGTGCTCGTTGGCCTCGGCGGCTAAGCCTCGCCCGGCCTGGTCGTGGACGGCCGCCGGGGCGACATATGCGGCCGCGGCAGGCTAACGTGGCCACCGTGAAAGCATCCCCGGAAGCGCAGCTACGGCTGCTAGAGCTGGCAGATCTCGACGCCGAGCTGGGACGGCTGGAGCACCGCAGGCGCGGGCTCCCCGAGCACGCCGAGCTTGTCGAGCTAGAGAAGCGAGACCAGGGGCTGCGAGACGAGATCGCCACTCTTGAGGCCAGGGAAGGCGACCTCAGGCGCGAGCAGGGCAAGGCCGACGCCGATGTGGAGCAGGTCAGGACCAGGATCAGCCGCGACCGGGCGCGGCTGGATGCCGGCCAGGTGTCCTCGCCGCGCGAGCTGGAGAACCTGCAGTCCGAGATCGAGTCCTTGCACCGGCGCCAGTCCGATCTGGAGGACGTCGAGCTCGATGTGATGGAGCGCCTGGAGGCTGCCCAGAGCAGGCTCAAGGAGGCGGCGGCCGAGCGGGCCACGACCGCCACCGAGATCGAAGCGGTGACCGCGCGCAGGGACATCACGCTCACTGAGATCAACGAGCAAGTCGCTAAGGCCACCGCCAGCCGGGCCGCGGTCGTCGAGGCCGAGCCCGCCGACCTGGTCGATCTGTATGAGCGGCTCCGCGTGCAGCACGGGGGAGTGGGTGCCGCCGCGCTGCGCCGCGGTCAGTGCCAGGGCTGCCATTTGTCCCTGAACACCGTGGACCTGAACGCGATTCGGGCGGCGGATCCCGATGAGGTCGTGCGGTGCGAGGAGTGTCGGCGGATCCTGGTCAGGACCAGTGAGTCAGGCCTCTGAGCCATCCGGTCAGGCTGGTCCGTCTGGTCAGGCTGGTCCGTCTGGCCAAGCGAGCACTGGCTGGCGGCGAGGCGGGGCCAAGGTGACGAAAACTCTGCTGCTCAGGCATGGCGAGACGCCGATGTCGGTGGAGCGCAGGTTCGCTGGGCGCAGCGATATACCCCTGACTGAAGAAGGCGCCGGCCAAGCGGCCGCCGGGGCTGCCGCGCTGGCGCAGCGGGGCGGCATCGACCTGGTACTGACCTCGCCGCTGATCCGCACGAGACTGACGGCGCAGGCTGTGGCGGACCGCACCGGAGCCCGGCTGGAGGTGGATGAGGACCTAGCCGAGACCGATTTCGGCAGCTGGGAAGGGATGAGCTTCGCGGAAGTCAGCAGGCAGTGGCCGGACGAGATGGCTGCCTGGCTGGGCAGTGCTGACGCTGCGCCGCCGGGTGGCGAAAGCTTCGCCGCGGTCGCCAAGCGAGTGCTCAGCGCGCTCGACCGGCTGCTCTCCGGACACGCAGGTCAGACAGTTGTTGTGGTCAGCCATGTGACTCCGATCAAGACACTGGTCTGCCACGCTCTCGGTGCCCCGCCGGCGGCGCTGTTCCGGATGCATCTGGACGTCGCGTCGCTCTGCGAGGTCGACTGGTTCGCTGACGGGCCGGCGCTCGTCCGCTCGCTGAACGACACCTCTTACTTGCGCGCGAACTGAACCGCGTTCTGGCGCCGGCGGGGGAGCCGGCCTGTTGGCCGGCGCAACGGGCTGATTTCAGTCCCGTTGAGCTCATTGTGCGGTGGCAACACAGGCGGCGTGCGTGTAAATACTCTCCGTGGGTGGAATAGCACTCCTCGTAATTGATCAAGACAGGGGGAGTTCAGTGCCTGTTCAATCAACGACCCGTGCGGCCAACCGCCGTAGTTCGGCGAGTGGCGCTCGCAGGTCGGTGAGCCGCAGTGCGTCAAGAGGCACTGCGAGCCGACCCAAAGCCATGACTAGTAGGAGGTCAAGCACGATGCCAATGACCGGCCGCAGCACGTCTGCGTCGGGCCGGAGCAGCGCGGCGAAGACCGCTACACGCAGTACGGCATCCCGGTCGAGCCGAGGTACGGCGTCTCGATCGACCGCGTCGCGCTCAACCGCCTCTCGATCAACCGCTCCTCGCTCAACCGCTCCTCGATCAACCGCGACCCGCGCCGCTGGGTCGCGCACCACCCGCACCACCCGCAGCACCGCAAGCCGGAGCTCGTCCTCGCCGGCCACGGCTGCCAAGGGCGTGTCGTCCGCAGCTACGAAGGTGACGTCGGCTGCTACGAGGATGACCGCCGCGGCTACCAAGGCCACCGCATCGGCTCGGACAATGTCCACGGCGATGCGGTCGATGAACACGGCCACCAAGGCCATGTCCACCGCGGCCAAGGCTCTGACCGCTGCGGCGAAGATGATGTCCACGGCCAAGCCGGACATGGCGACGCCGAGCCCCACTCGGGCCCGGTCGACCCGGTCCAGCTCGACGCGCCGCACCAGCACGTCACGGTCGCGGCCGACCGCCTCGCGCCCAAGCGCGTCGCGGCCGAGTTCATCTCGCTCCAGTTCTTCTCGCTCCAGCTCGCCTCGGTCCAGCTCGACGCGCCGCACGACGAGCGCATCGCGGCCGAGCGCTTCTCGGTCCAGCTCAACGCGGTCTAGCTCGTCCGGTTCTCGCACCTCGGCCGGTCGCAGCTCGGCGAGCCGGAGCACTGCCTCCCGGCCGTCAGCTCGACGGATCTCCACGAGTGCCCGGGCAAGCTCGACGCCGAGGGCGAGCGCGTCCCGATCTGGCATTACTGCTGGCAAGTCGAACAGCAGCGGATCGAAGGCGCGAATCTCGTCCAGGACGAGCACTGCCAAGACGCGCTCGACGGCCTCCCGGCCGAGGGTGAGCGTGCCGCGCTCGCGGCCGTCCACCCAGCGGTCGAGCAGCCGGCCTTCGGCGAGCAGGCCAGGAAACATGCGGCCCACCTCGTCGATGACAATGTCGTCACCGGCACCGACCAACGGCGATTACGACAGCCTGCTGGGCAGCCTGATCCACTGACGGCCCTGCGGGTCTGAGCATGTGGCGGGCGGCGGCTGGCATTCCAGTCGCCGCCCGTCTGCCGTTTAGCCCACGGCCATGGCGATGAACAGGCAGACGACCCCGCCTCGACATCGTGTAGGTTTCGCTGTTGCAAAAAGGGCAAATGCCCTATCAGATCAGCGAAACCTACACGATGTCGGCCCCCTGAGGCCGAGCATGTCCCCCGCGCCGCCCGCCAGCCCGGAATATGCGGGCCTGGCGCCTATGCTGACAGCAGCGGCGGGTGAGTTGGCCGGGCGGCCGCGTCACGTCAGTTCGCTGGCGTGCCGAGGAAGGTCCGGGCTCCGCAGGGCAGGGTGGTCGGTAACGCCGACCCGGGGTGACCCGCGGGACAGTGCCACAGAAAACAGACCGCCTCCGGCCAGTCCGGAGGTAAGGGTGAAACGGTGGTGTAAGAGACCACCAGCGCTCAGGGTGACCTGAGCGGCTCGGCAAACCCCACCCGGAGCAAGGTCAAGAGGGATCTAGCGATCCTGCGCGAGCGATTGAGGGCGGCCCGCCCGATGCTCGCGGGTAGACCGCACGAGGCTGTCGGCAACGGCAGTCCTAGATGGATGGCCGTCGGCCCGCGAAAGCGGGTGCACAGAACCCGGCCTACAGGCCAGCTCGCCCGCCGCCTGCACTCTGACCTGCAGCTTTGTAGTCATGAAGGCTCCAGTTCCGTTCCGGTTCCGTCAATACGGGCCTCAGAACCTGGTCGATGGCGGTCCGGCCGAGGTCCTCAGTGTCGGCGAACAGGTGCCCGTAGGTGTCCATCGTCTCGCTGACCGTGGCGTGGCCAAGGCGCGCCTGAATGACCTTCGG
>DASXMP010000068.1:0-16562 GCA_036495585.1 Streptosporangiaceae bacterium | reverse complement strand
CGGAGCCACCGTGCTGACCGCCAGCTCGCTGACGCCCGTTGTGACCCTCAGCCTGGACGCGTCCATGCAGACGCAGCTCGCGGCCGGCAACGCGGTATCGGTGACCATGCCGGACGGGTCGGTCACCCCGGGAGCGATCTCGCACGTCAGCGTGGCGTCGGCGGCGTCCTCGTCCCAGCCGGACGGGTCCGCCACGCCCGGCGGCCAGGGTTCGGGCGGCAGTACGGCGACGATCACGGTGGTGGTGTCACTGACCGATCCCGGCGCGGCCAAAGGCCTGAACCAGGTCCCGGTCCAGGTCACCATCACGACTGGAGCCGTGCGTGACGTGCTGATCGTCCCCGTTGATGCGTTGCTGGCCCGGCCCGGTGGCGGCTACGAAGTCGAGGTGACCGGCCTCGGCGGGCATCGCCTGGTGAAAGTGATCCCGGGTATGTTCGACGACGCAGCCGGGACGGTGCAGGTCACCGGGCACCTGACGCCCGGCGAGCGTGTGGTGGTGCCAGGCATATGAGCAGCCACGCAAGGACGGCCCGGCCGGCTGCGACCCTAGGTGCGGCGCCGGGCACACCGGGCGAGGCAGTGCTGGAACTGCAGACGGTCACCAAGATCTACCCGGGCAAGCCCCCGGTCCCCGCGCTGCGGGGGGTGAGCATGTCGGTGGCGGCCGGGGAGCTAGTAGCGGTGCTCGGGCCGTCGGGGTCGGGCAAGACCACGCTGCTGCACCTGGCGGGCACCCTGGACGTGCCGACCGATGGCATCGTGCGCGTGACCGGTCTTGACGTGGCCGCCCTTGGCGACCGGCGGCTGGCCGGGTTGCGCGCCTCGAGCATCGGGTTCGTGTTCCAGCAATTCTTCCTGGCCGAGTACCAGCTGGTTATCGACAACGTGGCCGACGGGCTGCTGTATGCCGGAGTTGGCCTGGCACAGCGCCATGAGCTGGCCGCTACCGCGCTGGTCCGGGTGGGCCTGGGCCACAAGCTGGACGCGCGGCCCACCCAGCTGTCCGGTGGAGAGCGCCAGCGGGTAGCGATCGCCCGGGCGATCGCCGGGCAGCCGGCGATCGTCCTCGCCGATGAGCCCACCGGCAACCTGGACCAGGCCACCGGGGCAGCAATCCTTGCCCTGCTTGGTGAGCTCAACGCCGCCGCCGGGACCACGATCGTGGTGGTCACCCACGACGAGCAGGTCGCCGCCCGGATGCGCCGCCAGGTGCGGATGCTGGATGGCCTCATCGTCTCCGACACAGCAGCCGCGGTAGGCAGCGCCCTGCCGGTTGCCGGGGATCCGATCGCGAGTGTGCCCGGCCAGCCAGCGCCAGGATCCCGATGACCTCGACGATCCCCCAGGTCAGTGCCGGGCAGCGCGCCCACGCCGCTGGCGGACCCGCAGCCGCGCGGCTGGGCGCCGGTGACCTGGCCCGGCTGGCCGTCGTGGGTCTGCGGACGCGCAAGCTGCGTGCTGGCCTTTCGGCGGTCGGCATCGCGATCGGGGTCGCCGCGATCGTGGCGGTTCTCGGCCTGTCGTCGTCCTCGGCCGCCGCGCTCAACGCCGAGATCGCTGCGCTCGGCACCAACCTGCTCACGGTGCAGCCCGGGCAGGGCATCACGGGCGGCAACGCCGAACTGCCGATCACCGCGCCGGCGATGATCGCCCGGCTGTCCGGCGTCTCCCAGGTGCAATCCACCGGAGCGACAAACGCGGCCGTCTACCGCTCGCCGCTAGTCCCTTCGGTCGACACCAATGCGCTGACCGTGGACGCCACCACCCTCCGACTGCCAGCCACTACCGGGACCAGCCTCGTACAAGGTGTATTCCTGAACGCCGCTACCGCCCGCGAACCGGTGTGCGTGCTCGGAGCAGCCGCGGCGCAGCTCCTCGGCATCGACAAGGTGTTCCCAGGGGAGCGAGTCTGGGTCACCGGCATTGGCACCAATGGCAACGGCGGCATGTGGCTCTACGTTGCGGGAATCCTCAAGCCTGACGTGCTTGCCTCCGACGTTGACTCGTCCGTCCTCGTCGGGTTCCCGTTCGCGCAGCACTACCTGAGCTTTGACGGCCACCCCGCAACGATCTACCTCAAGGCCGCCAACGGCCAGGTCAATGCGGTGCATAACCTGCTCGGCGATCAGGCGAACCCGCAAGACCCCGGCGACGTCAGTGTCTCTCAGCCATCCGACGACCTGGTTGCCCAGGCCGACGCCAAGGCCGCGTTCAACACCCTGTTCCTTGGCCTCGGCGCTGTGGCCCTGCTAGTCGGCGCCGTCGGCGTGGCCAACATTATGGTCATCGCCGTGCTGGAACGCCGCAGCGAGATCGGGCTGCGGCGAGCCCTGGGCGCTACCCGCGCCCACATCCGGCTCCAGTTCCTGGCCGAGGCGATCGCGTTGTCCTTGCTCGGCGGCGCGGCCGGGATCATTACCGGTGCCGCCGCGACCGCGGTCTACGCCCACACCAAGGGCTGGACGACCGTCATCCCCACGGACGCCTGGGGCGGCGGCCTCGCCGCCGCCATCGGGATCGGTGCGCTCGCCGGGCTTGTGCCCGCTATCCGCGCTGCCCGCCTCTCGCCCACGGACGCCCTCTGGAGCCTGTGACCCGAGCAGGCCAGGCGGCTACAGCAGAGAGGGAACCGCGAGACTGCGCGGGAACGGGCCTGGTTGCCGCACTCGCAACGCAGCCAGCAGCGCTATCACCCGTCAACGATTTCTGCGGCAGGGGCCGTCTTATCCGGGCTGCGGCAGCAACGCTCGCATCCAGGTGGCCTCAATGCGTGACAATGACGTGGATTGGATATACGGCGGCGGCCCAGCCGGAGGCGGAATGGTCAGCGACCTGCCATGGGAGGAGAGCCACCTCGGCTCTGGTTCCCGGATCGGCAAGTACGTGCTGGTGGAGCAGATCGGCCAAGGCGGCATGGCGGTTGTATTCAAGGCGCGTGACGACCAGCTCGGCCGGCTGGTGGCCCTCAAGATCATGGCCGCATCCGTCGCCTCAGACGCCGAATTCCGGCAGCGGTTCGACCGCGAGGCGAAGGCCGCGGCTGCGGTGGACGACCCGCACATCATCCCGTTGTTCGAGGCCGGTGAATCGGCCGGCGTGCTGTTCATCGCCATGCGCTACGTCGCTGGCGGCGACGTCCGTTCGCTGCTGGCTCGTGAAGGTCCGCTGAGCCTTGATCGAACGTCCGCGATCCTGGCATCGGTGGCGTCCGCGCTCGACGCTGCGCACGTCGCTGGGCTGGTGCACCGCGACGTCAAGCCAGGGAACATGCTGATGGACGTCCGCAAGGGCCGGCCGGATCACGTCTACCTGGCTGACTTCGGGCTGACGAAGTCGACCTCGCGAGCGGCGGCGCTGACCGGCGCTGGGAGGTTCCTCGGAACGGCCGACTACGCTGCACCAGAGCAGATTCAGGGATGGCCGGTCGACGGCCGGGCGGACCAGTACGCCCTGGCGTGCGCCGCCGTGGAGATGCTCACCGGTCAGACGCCGTTCCCCCGCGAAGACGTCATGGCCGTCCTCACCGCCCACATGTCCGAGCCGCCGCCGCCATTGTCGGCTCGCCTTCACGGGGTGCCGGCGGAGCTGGACGCGGTCCTTGACCGGGCGCTGGCGAAGTCACCTAGTGATCGCTATCTCAGCTGCGGCGACTTCACCGCAGCGTTCCAGCGGGTAACCGGCGTCGGCCGGTCCGAGGCGCCGGTGGCGGCCGGAGCATGGCATCGCAGCACCGAAGGAGAGGCAGTCACTCTCGCGCCTCGCCGGCCCACCGGTCTGCGCGCCGAACCCGCCGCCACCGGGTCCCTGGCGCTGCCCACCCAGATGGGGCCCCCTGGCCAGCTCGACCCGGTCCGAGCCCGTCGGCGCGGCAGGCGCTTGATGATCGCCGCCGCAGGGGGTGTTGTCGTCGCCGCGGCCGTCGCCGCATTCCTCGCGCTTGCTCAGCCCGGCCGCGCACCGAGCGCGCATCCGGGCGGCAGTCGTCCGGCCACAACCGGCCGAGCGGTGTCGGCGCCCCGTAGGCACACCTATCCGGCCGGTTTTTCCATCACCCTGCCGCGTGGCTGGGGCGTCGCCTCGGCGACGCCCGGCGAGGTTCAGTTCACCGGCAAGCCCAGCGGGTTCGTTCTGGTCGTCGTGCGGAATACGCACCCGCAGGCCGATGCCCTGACCGACTGGCGGCAGCAGTCAGCCGCGATGGCGGCAGACACCCCCTCCTATCACCGGTCCTCGATTCGCCCGGTGAGCTACCGCGGCTATAACGCCGCTGACTGGCAGTTCTCCGACATCTACCAGGGCGTCCTCATCCACGCCATCGACCGGGGTTTCATCGTCCGGCCGGGCCGGCTCAGCTACGCCATTGAGCTGTACGGCCCGGCCGGCCAGTGGCCTGCTGTGTACGCGAAGATCTGGCACTCGCTGGTGACAAGCTTCCGGCCTACATCCTGAGCCATCCGGCGCGCCGTTGCGGCCGCCCCGCCTGCCGCAGCCTCGCGAGCGAGCGATCCGACCGCGGCCGATGACGGCGCGGCCAGTCACTTCCAGTTACTAGGGCGCGAATTGACCGTCGTGAGTTGGCTGGGCTGCTACGACACATCGGCTGGGTGCGCCCAGCGACGGGGAGATGGCGAGGCTGACGTGCCACCCGGCGTGACTTCCCAGCACAGGCGAATGGCGGACATCAGACACACCAAGCGGCCGCCCGTCCGGATAGCCAGGAGAAGGAGCGGCGCGAACGTACAGCACGATGATGTCGCCATAGCGGTTGTACACGTTCGGCACGAAACCGCCGTTTGCATACGTGCCCGCTGCCGTTATCGTCGCGCCCGTCAGCCGGCATGAGGTCGGTAGCAGGATCGAAGAGGACGGCCCGTCATTGCCGCCGGCCTTCATCTGCCGGCCGGACTCGACCGAAATCGGCAGTTGCTTATTGGACGAAGCGGTGGCGGTCGGGGCCGGGGTAGCTGGAGCCGGTGACGGCGCGAATTGACCATCGTGAGTTGGCTGGGCTGCCACGACACATCGGGCCGGTGCGCCCGCCGACGGCGAGATGGCGAGGCTGACGTGCCATCGGGCATGGCTTCCCAGCACGGGGGACGCACGGACGCCTGACACCCCGAGTGGCCTCCCCTCCCCATAGCCAGGAGAAGGGGCGGCGCGAACGTACAGCACGATGATGTCGCCGTAGCGGTCGTACACGTTCGGCACAAAACCGCCATTTGTATACGTGCCCGCTGCCGTTATCGTCGTGCCCGTCAGCCGGCACGAGGTCGGCAGCAGGATCGAAGAGGACGGGCCGTCATTGCGGCCGGCCTTCATCTGGCTATCGGACTCAACCGAAATCGGCAGTTCCGGACCCGACGCCGCGTCAACAGCCAGCGGTTTCTCCGTCGCTGGACCGGTAGTGACAGTGGCCGGAACCGGCGTAGTGGCCGCAGGCAGTGATGCTTGTCGGCTAGCAGGACCGCAACCAGCGACCAGAAAGGTGCCAATGGCGGCGACCGCGGCGACCGCGGCAAAACTTATTGAGCGCATGCTCGCAATATTCGGCAAGCGCAACGAGATTGTCATGGGGAGGGCCTCCCGAATGGGGAGGCGTCCCCGCTAGAGCTCGCAGCCCAGGTACGGGGCAGCGTCCCCCTTGGGATCAGCTGGATGTGCGTATGCGCCGGCGCTGCCGCTTGCTGCTGCCGGCTGCTGATCAGCAGCCGGGCGGACGGGCTGGCCGAAGCGGCGCAGCCGGACGCTGCTGGCCACCACGAATGCCGATGACGCTGCCATTGCTGCTCCGGCGATCACCGGGTTCAGCAGCCCGGCAGCGGCCAGCGGAATAGCCGCAATGTTGTAGCCGAATGCCCATGCCAGGTTGCGGCGGATCACTGTCAGGGTTGCCCTGGCCAGGCTGATGGCCTCCGGTACGACGCGCAGGTCATCGCGCAGCAAGATCAGGTCGGCGGCTCTGATGGCCACGTCGCTGCCTGAGCCGAGCGCCAGACCAAGGTCCGCGGTGGCCAGCGCGGGCGCGTCGTTGATCCCATCGCCGGCCATCGCCACCCGCCGGCCCTGCGCTTGCAGGCCCGCAACGACTTGTGCCTTGTCCGCGGGCAATGCTCCGGCGATCACCTCGTCCAGGCCGGCTTCGGCAGCGATCGCCTGCGCGACGACTTCACTGTCCCCGGTCAGCAGGACCGTGCGTAGACCCAGTCCCCGCATCTGCTCGATCGCCGCGCGCGCCGAGGGCTTGAGGGCGTCAGCGACCGCGACAGCGCCGGCGGCGCTGCCGGCCCAGCCGACCAGCACGACCGTGCGGCCTGCTGCCGCCCACTCGGCGCACCGGCTGGCCAGGTCCGCCGGGATAGTGAGCCCGCGGTCCCGGAGCAGCTGCTGCCGCCCGACGATCACTTCGGTGCCGTCAACCGCGCCACGGACTCCGAGCCCAGGCAGCGCTTCGAAATCATCGGCGCGCGGGAGGCCGCCCAGCTCGGCGCGGGCGAACGCGCTGACGGCCACAGCTACGGGATGCCCGGACGCGTCTTCGACCGCACCAAGGTTGCGCAACAGGGTCGCCCGCTCGACTCCAGGCAGGGCCTCCACGCCGGTGACAGACATGACGCCTGAGGTGATGGTGCCGGTCTTGTCCAAGAGCACTGTGTCCACGCTGCGCGAGGCTTCCAGGGCTTGATAACCCTTAATGAAGATGCCCAGGTGCGCGCCCCGACCGCACGCCACGACTAGCGCGGCCGGTGTCGCCAGCCCCAGCGCGCACGGACACGCGATGATCAGCACCGCGAGGCCCGCGCTTAGCGCCCGTTCGGTCGGCGCACCTGCGGCCAGCCAGCCCGCCAGGGTTAGCACGGCGGCAACGAGCACCGCAGGAACGAACACCCTGCAGATCCGGTCGGCGAGTCGCTGCACTGCTGACTTGTCCGCCTGGGCCCGGCCCACCAGGGCGATTAGATGTGCGAGCTGGGTATCATCGCCGGTCCGGCCGGCGACGACGACCAGCCGGCCGCTCACCACCACGGTGCCGGCCGCCACCATCGCGCCTGCGGCGGCATCGGCGGGCAGCGATTCTCCGGTCATCATGCTGGTATCCACTGCCGACTCGCCAAACTCCACCAGACCGTCGGCGGCGATCACCTCTCCCGGCCGTACCACGAACCGGTCGCCGGGGCGCAGCTGCCCGACCGGAACCCGCCGCTCGGTACCGTCGTCGTCCAGCAGCCGGGCCTGCTTTGCCCCGGCTGCGGCCAGCGTCCGCATCGCATCGCCGGCGTCGCGGCGGGCCCTCGCCTCATACAACCGGCCGGCCAGCAGGAACGTCGTTACCGCCCCCGCGACCTCGAGGTATATCCCGCCGCCAGCAGCATGAACCAGCAACTGCAGCGGGCTTACTCGCGCCTGCCCGTCGTCCAAGACGAACATCGCATACGCCGACCAGCCGCAGGCTGCGACGATTCCCAGCGATACCAGGGTGTCCATTGAGGTGTAGCCGTGCCGTGCTGCCCGCAGCGCGGCAAGGTGGAACGGCCCAGCGGCCCACCCCGCCACCGGCGCGGCCAGCGCCACCAGGACCCACTGCCAGCCAGCAAACCGGAACGAGGGGAACAGCGACAACTGCACCGACAGGTCGCTCAGCGGGACGAAGAACACCATGGCCACGATCAGCCGCCGCCGCAGATACGCGACCCTGGCCGCATCGCTGCCTGCGTCTGCGGGCTCCGGGCCCGCGGCCTCGGTGGCCTTCGCCGACTCGGCGCTGTAGCCGGCCTGTTCCACCGCCTGAATAAGCCGGTCGATGGTCACCGACGGCGGCGCGGCCACCAGAGCCATCTCGGTAGCCACGTTAACGGAGGCTGTAACGCCGGGAATCTCGTGGAGATTCTTCTCCACGCGGGCTGCGCATGCTGCGCACGTCATGCCGCGGATCGAGAGCTCAACATCTCTCAATTGCGACGCTGACGTCTCGCCCGTCACTGCAGCCTGTGACATTCACCCTGCTTTCCGCTTGGGCTCTTAGCCCTCGGCCCCATCCCCCGGGAGCCGGCGCTGTCAGGTACTGGCCCGCAGGATAAGGCGGGTTGCCTGCCAGAAGATCTATACGGCTATAAATCCACCGGCAACATATCCCGAACTACCGGTACGTCGAGCCACAAGCGGCTCATTATTGCACCAGATATGTGGTATGAGATTGACTGCGCCATGGGGCCAAGCAGGCCGCCGATGTTAGCAATGCCCTGGCTGGCATTGGGGGAGGCTCGAGCGGTGAGCTAGTCGTGGTCCACGTCAACAATTTCGCCTACGGTGCGCTGAACCCCGTGCTTGCCTACGCAGCATCCTGCATTGGCTGCTTCCTCGGCCTCCGGTGCACGACCCGAGCCCGCGCGTCCCAAGGCAGGGCCCGGGCATTCTGGCTTTCCATCGCCGCCCTCTCCATCGGGATCATGGGGATATGGGTGATGCACTTCATTGCCATGCTCGGATTCACCATCCCGGGTCAGTCAATCCGCTATAACGTGCCCGTCACGGTCCTGTCCATGCTGATCGCCGTGGCGGTGGTCGGTGCCGGATTGTTCATTGTGGGGTACAGCCGGGGCGGGGTCGCGCCGCTGCTCCTCGGCGGCCTGGCCATTGGCTGCGGCGTGGCCAGCATGCACTACGTGGGCATGGCCGCTATCCGGGCGCAGGACACGCTGAGCTACAGCCTTGTGCTCGTCGCCGTCTCCGTCGCAATCGCCGTGGTCGCAGGGACCGCGGCGCTGTGGGCCGCGCTGCGGTTGGAAAGTGCCTGGTCGGCATTCATCGCGTCCCTGGTCATGGGCGTGGCGGTCAGCGCTATGCACTACACGGGCATGGCGGCTCTTCTCGTCCACGCCGCCGCCGGCCCCGCCGTGGCGCCCTCGGACAGCGCCAGCGCCGTGGCGTTCCTGCTGCCGCTGATCATCGGGATCAGCTGTACCGCGTTCATCTTCTCGGCACTGATCGCGCTGTCGCCGACCGCCGCCGAGATACTCGCGGAAGCTGATCTAATGGCACGACTCGGGGCGCGCCCACCGGACATGCAGCCAGCTCCGCGGCCACGCCAGCACCAGCCGCATGACTCCGGTCAGGCAGGCGGGCCGCAGCCTGGCAGCCTGTTCCGTCGCGATCACATTGATCCACCGGGCGGTAGTTAGGCGCTCGGATCGCCCGGCAGGCGGCTCGGTTGATCTCGCTGGAGCTCACTGACGCCGCAGCGACCGTGCGGATAGGAGCGCACCGGCAGGCCGAGCAGCAGGAGCAGGGCGCCGGTAACCTCCCACGCGGCCCAGTCACTTCGTTGGAGGGACTGGTCGTGCACCCGCGCTGGGTCTGCCGTCCCCCGTTGACATCTGGCATTTCCTGGTCAGCAGCCAGCCGCCGACAGGTCTTCGTTCGGGCTAGGGCGTCAGCCGATTGTAGTCGCCGTCCCGCCATCCTTAGCTGGTGCGGCACTCCCGAGGGTCGTCACGGGGACGCTCGCTGACGACGGTCGGCGCGGAAGGCTTACGACGATGTCAAGGCCCCCGCAAGGCATGGCTGAGGCGTGCACGGTTCCGTTGTGAACGTTGGCGATGGACGACACCAGGGCGAGGCCGAGACCGAAACCATCGTGGCGGGTGCGGTCGTCGAGCCGCGTGAACGGCAGGAACAGGCGCTCGACCATATCGGCCGGTACGACCTGGCCGGTGTTGACCACTCGCACGAGGGAGGTGGCGTCGTGCGTGGTGGTCGAGATCGCGACGGCGCCGCCTGAAATGTTGTAGCGCTCGGCGTTGTCGAGGAGGTTCGCAATGAGCCGCTCGAGCAGTATCCCGTCGCCAGTCACCAGGGCTTCGTCAGCTCCCTGGTCATCGTGATGCCGTCTGCCGGGCGCCCCTCGAGTGCGTCCTCTGCGAGGGCAGCTAGATCCAGTGGATCAGTGAGGGCACGTGCCTGGTCGTTGCGGGCGAGCACCAGCAGTACCTTGCTCATCGGCGCTCTCGCGGGCCTCCTCCCAGCCATTCGCGCGGCACGAATGTCCCCGACCGGTGCTCTGTGGACCATCTGACACGACAGGCGCTGAGCGACCCGGCCCTATTACGGGATCACGGCAACCTGCTGCAGATCTTGAGGCAGTCGGTTGCCGTGTCGCAGGCGTGTCCAAGGTACCTACCTGGGTAAACAGCGACGTGTGGGCGTCCCGTGGACGGAACCGGCGTCCCTGCCCGGACTGAACCGATGGAGGCAGGTTGCGGGCATGCGGCTATCGAAGCGGCAGGATCCCTACCCCGGGGTGGCTTCCCCGCCAGGCGCCGCGGGCACTGAGGGCGGCTCGCTGGCGTCGAAAGACATGGCCGGCACCGGCGCAACACACGCTCCCGCAGAACGGTCGCGCGCGGAGGATCTGGGGCTATTGCGTAGCTACGAGCCGGTACTGCGATTTACGCGAGGTGAGCTGTTCCTACCCATGGCCGTCGCGCCGTATCTGGAGCGGTGCAGCCTGTGGCGGTCGCCAGCGGACCGGCGCTCGACCCGGCGCGCACAGCCGGAGCTTGTTTGCACCCCAGGGCAGCTAACCCCGAGCCGGTTGGCGCAAGCGAGCGCGCCGTCGAGCCGGGACCTATGGCTTCGTTTTGTCGCGCGCCCTCTCGACCGCCGCGAGTTCCGTGCCTGGCGGCGTGCCCGAGGCCGGGCCCGGCTCGCGCCTGGGACCAGCCGCTTCGCGGCGGTCGGCCTGATAGGCCGGCTGATCGACGCCGTGCTCCGGCTCTCGCTGCTGTTGCGCGGGCGCGTACCCGGCGGCACAGCGGCGGCAGCAGAGCAGAGTTATCGCGAGGTGGCAGACCCTGGGGGCTGCCCGTACTACGGCTGGGTCAGCCGAGATCGGGACTTCGTCGTCCTGCAGTACTGGTTCTTGTACGCGATGAACGACTGGCGATCCACCTTCGGCGGGGTGAACGACCACGAGGCCGACTGGGAGCAGGTAACTGTGTTCCTCCCGGACCCGCCCAACCCGGCCGAGCGCCCAGCCTGGATTGCCTTCTCCTCGCACGACGAAACTGGCGACGACCTGCGCCGGCGGGCGGACGACCCAGATATCCAGTGGCGTGGCACCCATCCCGTCGTTTTTGTCGGCGCAGGCTCACACTCTGGCGCCTATCTGCCCGGCGATTACCTGGTGACGGTCGAGCCACCCGCCCTTCGCCGGCTGATCCACGCCCTCCGCCGCCTTAGCCGGCTCTTGCTGCCTTGGACTCGTTCCCACGCTGGTACCGCGTTCGGCATCCCGTTCATCGACTATCACCGGGGCGATGGCGTGGGCGTGGGACCTGGCGAGGCCATGCAGTGGCGCCCAGTGATCGTGGATGACGACACCCCCTGGCTGCGTGATTACCAGGGCTTGTGGGGACTGGACACGGGCGACCCGTTCGGCGGGGAACGGGCACCCGGTGGTCCGCGCTACGAGCGCGGCGGCTCGGTCCGGCTCTGCTGGTCAGATCCGGTGGGATGGGCGGGCCTGGACAAGGAGCCGCCCTCCCCCATGGCGGAGCAGCGGGCGATCGAAGATCGGATCACCGAACTGGACGAGAAGCTTGTCGTCGTCGCTCGCGAACTCGCCGCGCGCGGCGACGAACTACGCCGAGTCCGCATCGGCAGCCGAGTCCTGGCCAGCCCCGGCAACCTGGCTGAGCTGGCCGCGCTGGAAACGTCGGTCGCACAGGCGCGCGAGCGCAGGCAGTCGCTCACCACGGAAAGGGCGGCGCTGACGCGAGTCCTGGCAGACGGGCTGGCAGCGGAGGACCCGCACGCCCACCTCCGGCACCGAGCAGTGCCGAACGTCGATCCGGCTCGAACGCGAAGCCGCGTCCTGCGGGTCTGGTCCGACGTATCGGCTTCGATCCTGCTTGCCGGCCTTGGGGTCGTCGTCCTCGGTCATGTCGGCGCGCTGCTGCCCGCCTTCGGCGGCCTGGCCCTTGTCATGCTCAGTGCCGAAGCCTTCGCCAGACGCCACCTTGCGCAGTTCCTGGCGGGCCTGCTCGCCATTGCGGTCGCGGGCGTCGCGGCCTTCCTGATCGCCGAAGCCGTCATCGGAAACTGGCGACTGACCGTCGCCGTCGTGCTCATCGTGGCGGCCGTTGCCCTATTGCTCGCCAACATCCGCGACTTCTTCATCAAGCGGTGAGTACGGAGGGCTGAGCACGGGCGGCACTGACCTCGCTGCAGAGCCGCAGGTTACGCGCATCCGCTGGCCGCCGCCCAATCGGATTCCGGCGGCCAGGGACAGGGTCACAAATGGGTCGTTCAGCATAATGAATGTCGATATCGTTATGCAGTGAACACCCTCCACAGCTATGACGGCACGCTGCTCAGCTACCGGAGGTCCGGCGTAGGCGAGACGCTGGTTGTCGTGCCGGGACCGGGACGGGACGCTGATTACCTCGGTGATCTCGGCGGGCTCGCGGGGCTTGAACTAGTGACCCTTGAGCTGCGCGGGACCGGCGGGTCCGCGGTGCCGCAGGACTCTGGCACGTACCGATATGACCGGATGGCGGGGGACGTGGAGGCGCTGCGGCTGCACTTGGGCGCCGAGTCGATAGATCTGCTCGCGCACTCGGCCGCGGCCGATATCGCGCTGGTATACGCGGCTTCGTACCCGGACCGGGTCCGGCGGCTGGTGCTGGTCACGCCGGAACTGTCCGCGATCGAGCTAGACGAGGAGGACCTGCTGGCGCTGGCCAGCCGACGGTCGGGCGAGCCATGGTATGCGGATGCTCGGGCCGGGCTGGTCGCGGCGCTGGAGGGCGGGGACGTCGAGGCGAACCGGCCGCGGTTCGCGCCATTCCTGTACGGGCGCTGGGACGACGCGGCGCGTGCTCATGTGGCGGCTGAGGCAAAACAGCTCAAGGCCGGGTACGCGGCGGCGTATTACGCCGACGGTGCCATCGCGCCCATGATCGTGCGGGACCAGCTGGCCGCACTGACGGCGCCGGTGCTGGTGGTGGCGGGCGAGCTGGACCTCTCACCTGCGGTGGACCTGGCGCGGCAGGTGGCCGCCGTGTTCGTGGCCGGGGAGCTGGCCGTGATTGGCGGCGCCGCACACTTCCCGTGGCTGGACGCGCGTGCCGGGTTCGCGGACGTAGTGACCACGTTCCTGCGGTTACCCCGCATGCGGGATCACATGTGAGACGGGTCGGCCGGCGCCTTTTGGCGTCTTTGGACATGGTCGACTGCCTCGGCAGCTACGAAGAGTTGACTGCAGCCAGGTAGGCCGCGTTCAGGCGCTCACGAACGCTGGGTGGTCGCGCTTGTACTACGGTCTCGAGGGGCGGTTGCAAACAACAAGCGGAAGGAGGCTCCGTGCTGAGGCAGGTCGCGGAGGGTGTGCTGATCCACGAGAGCGAGTTCGTCCAGAGCAACGCCGTTGTCGTACAGGGCACGGCTGGCGTCCTGCTCATCGATCCCGGGGTGCACGGCCACGAAATGGCAGCCCTCGCGCACGACCTTCGCGAGTTGGGCAAGCCCGTTGCGGCGGGATTCTCGACGCATCCACACTGGGATCACGTGCTCTGGCACACCGGCCTCGGCTCAGCGCCTCGTTACGGTACGGCGCGCTGCGCGGCCGCTATCCGAGATGAGCTGTCGGCGGCGGGTTGGCAGGCTCGCACCGCCGAGTGGATACCGCCAGACATCGCCGAGCAGATATCGTGGGACGTTTTCGGCCTCGTAACCGGCCTGCCCGTTGAGATGACGCGGATTCCCTGGGACGGCCCTGAAGTCCGGATTCTCGAGCATCAGGCGCATGCGCCGGGTCATGCGGCGCTGCTGATTGAGGATCGGGGGGTGCTCGTCGCGGGCGACATGCTTTCTGATGTCTTGATTCCGATGCTCGGCTTCGACAACACCGCTGACCCGATCGAGGACTACCTCGCCGCGCTGCGGCTGCTCGAGGGCGCGGCGGGTGACGTCGATGTCCTCGTCCCCGGCCATGGGTCCATCGGCGGAGCTGATCAGGTTCACGCACGGATCGACCAGGATCGGGCGTACGTGCACGCCTTGCGTGGCGCCGATGTTGTCAGCGACCCGCGGCTGTCGGCCGCGTACAGCAAGGATTGGCTGCCTGGCGTGCACGCACGGCAACTCCAGCAGCTAGCCCAAAGAAGCGAGCGCGACGCGACGCCCGGATAGAGATCCCCTTGCGGCGGCGACTCCGACACCTTGTTGCATTTCCTCGGCGGCTCGATGCTCTCGGCGAAGCCGGCCCCGATCCTGACCGACCCGTTCCCGCGTTAGCGGCGACGGTTACAGAAGCCACAGCCCGGACGCATGAGCAGAGCAGGACGCGCAGCCGAGCGCAGGTGTAGCTTCTCAGCGCGGCCACCCTCGGCGGGAATAGCGCGCCGGACAGTCCGGTTACAACCGCGGGATGTCGGATGCGCGACAGCAGATCTGCGATTGCCGCGCCCTGCGGGTGTAGAGATACGATGTCGGCATCCGGCCGGTGCCCCTCTTGTGGCCCGGCGATCTCGCCTCGCGACGCCTGATTTTACGGCCTCGTGACATCGCACCACTCGGGTCCCGCCTCTCGTACTCCGGTTCTCCCGCAGCGCTGTGCGCGTTGGCGCCGTCGCTACTTCGGACGTGCGCCTCTTCCCCCTACCCCTCCGCATTCTCCGGAGAGAGGAAATCTCCCACATGACAGCGACAACCGAACTACTCCCTCCGGCCTCCACGTCGGAACCCGTCAGCGTGCGGGGGATCGCCGACGTCGAAGGTGGCCGAGGCTACCTGCGCACGTCGGGCTACCGCCGCTCGCCTGGCGACATCCCGCTCTCGGCAGCTGTGATCCGCCAGTACGGCCTGCGCCGGGGCGACGAGGTCGAAGGCACCGTGTCTCCCGACCTTGCCACGCCCGGAGGCCAGGGCGCCCCAAACCAGGTGAACGGACACCGCAGCAAAGGCGGCGGCGCGAGCCGAAGCGCACTGGCGGTCATCACCACCATCAACGGACGGCCCGCGGCCCAAGGGCTGCGACGGCCCGTATTCGGAGATCTCACGGCCCTGTACCCCAGCGAACGGCTGCGCCTCGAGGACGGCGACACGTCGCCGACCGCTCGGATCATCGACCTGCTGGCCCCCATCGGCAAGGGCCAGCGGGGCCTCATCGTCGCGCCGCCGAAGGCGGGCAAGACCATTGTCCTGAAGACGATCGCGCACGCGATCGCCGTCGGCCACCCAGAGGTCCACCTCATGCTCGTGCTCGTCGGCGAGCGCCCTGAGGAAGTAACTGACCTGCAGCGCTCAGTGCGCGGCGAGGTCGTCTACTCCACCTTCGACGAGTCCCCCGCCGAGCACGTCCGGGCGGCGGAACTCGCCATCGAGCGCGCCAAGCGCCTGGCCGAGCTCGGGACGGACGTGGTCATCTTGCTCGACTCACTGACCCGGCTTGGCCGGGCCTACAACCTCGCGGCATCCGCCACCAGCCGCACGCTGGCCGGAGGGCTGGCCGCTTCCGCACTCCAGCCGCCCCGCCAGTTCCTCGGCGCGGCCCGCAACCTGGAGGAGGGCGGCTCCGTGACGATCTTGTCCACCGCCCTCATCGATACCGGATCCCTGCTGGACAACGTCCTGTTCGAGGAGTTCAAGGGCACCGGCAACATGGAACTACGGCTGCGCCGCGACCTTGCGGAAAAGCGCCTGTTTCCCGCGATCGACCCGGCTCCTTCTGGCACCCGCCGCGATGACCTGCTCATGGACGCTTCGGAGCACGCCGCCGTCGTCAGCCTGCGCCGTGCACTGGCCGCACTCGACCCTCAGCACGCCGTGGAGTTGCTGATCGAGAAGTCCCAGCAGCCGAACGCAGCCTTTCTTCGCCAGGTTCATGCGGCACGAACCTGACAGGGGCTACTTTCGTCGGCGCTGACCTGGACGACGTGACCTGGAGCGATGTCACTTGCCCGGACGGTACCAACTCCGACAAGTACGTAGACGGGTGCTTCAGCCAGCTCGATACCACGCCGCCGGTGACGACCATCGTGGCGACCAGCGCTGGCGTGACGGGTGTGGTCAGGCGAGGCGAGGTGTTCGCCCTCGACTCCGCGCCGCCGAGCCTGCGCATTGTGCGCGCTTGGCGCGGTGGCGGCAGAACCTAGCTCCGGACGTGACGAGCTTCCCTGTGTCCGGCATCTTTGCATGCCACGGTGCACGGCTGTTAGCGAGTCACCCAGTGTTGCCTGAAGAAAAATACAGATCGGTGAGACAAACGCTGGGACAAGATGATGAGACGCCGCGCATCAGCCCGGTCACGGCAGCGCTAGTGACTCGGCGCCGTCAACGTGCAGCACGACGGCGCCCTGGATCACGACAGTTGTCTCGGCGAACTGCGTTACCTGTGCGAACTTAGTCCACCCGGCAGGGCTGTGCATCACCGCCAGCGGCGGTCGTCCTCGCCGTACGCCCGCGACTTCGGGGTCGATGGCGCGAGCTGCCCAGTCAGTCGCGGGGCTGATTCCGGAGTCGGTAGTAGTCGTCTTCGATCAGGTCCGGCCGCTCGAACAGCG
>DASXMP010000067.1:0-43240 GCA_036495585.1 Streptosporangiaceae bacterium | reverse complement strand
CGTGCCGTTGACACGAGGTGCGGACTGGCTTTTGCATGGGCGGTGTCCGAATCGTGAGGAGAGTCATGGGCCGAATCCTGACGACGCACACCGGCAGCCTGACCAGGCCGCCCGAGCTGTTGTCGTTTCTCGCCGTCCGAGAGAGCGGCGGGGCTGTCGACGAGGACGCGTACGCGGCGCGCCTGCGCCAGTCGGTCGACGATGTTGTGCGCAGACAGGTCGAGGCCGGCCTTGACATCGTCGATGACGGCGAGATGGGCAAGTCGAGCTGGATCACGTACCTGTATGAACGGGTGAGCGGGCTCGAGGCGCGGCCAGTGGTGCTGGAGCAGGGCGTCACCGTGATGCCGGCGAGCCGGGACCGGCAGGCGTTCCCGGGCACCTACGCGGAGATCGACGCGCTGGAGGAGCAGTCCACGCGCGACAGCACGCTCGCGGCCGGCGGCGGGATGCCGGAGGACGGTGCGACTGCCGGGCTTTCGGTCTCGTGGGTGGTCACCGGGCCGCTGCGCTACGACCGCAGTGCGCTGGACCGGGACATCACGAACCTGAAGGCGGCACTTGGCAAGAACCCGGGTGCCAGCGGTTTCCTGCCCGTGGTGGCGCCGGCCAGCACGTACTGGCTGACGAACGAGTACTACGCCGACGACGAGGAGTTCATGTTCACGCTCGCGGACGTGCTGCACGAGGAGTACCAGGCGATCGTGGATAGCGGACTGATGCTGCAGGTGGACGACGCGGTGCTGATGCACGAGGCGGACACGATCCAGTCCAAGGGCGGCTCGTTCGAGGATTACCGCCGGTGGGCCGAGCTGCGCGTGCGCGCGCTCAACCACGCACTGGCTGGCCTTCCCGAGGAGCGCGTGCGCTACCACGTGTGCTGGGGCAGCTGGCACGGACCGCACGCCTTCGACCCGCCGCTGGCGGACGTGGTCGATCTGGTGCTGGCGGTGAATGCGGGCGCGTACCTGATCGAGCAGGCAAACCCGCGGCACGAGCACGAGTGGCGCGTGTGGGAGGACGTCAAGTTGCCGGACGGCAAGAAGCTCATCCCCGGCGTGGTGACGCATCACACCAACGTTGTCGAGCACCCGGACCTGGTCGCGCAGCGGCTCGTCCGGCTCGCGAAGGTCGTCGGGCGCGACAACGTGCTGGGCGGCACCGACTGCGGCTTCGCGCAGGGCTCGTTCATGCGACGGGTGCACCCCGAGGTTCAGTGGGCGAAGCTATATTCGCTTGCCGAAGGCGCACGCATCGCCTCGAACGAGCTTTGGGGCGCTTAAGAAGGTAACGAGCGATGCGTGCGCTGCGCGGCACACGCAGGCTGGTGATGATCAAATGCTGATCGACTGATAAGCCGGCTCGTCAGCCTGGCCCCATGCACGGGCATGTGACCAGGCCGACCCGGCCACCACAACGATTCCTGCAGCGCGCGGCGGTTGCGGCTGCGGTCGCGGCCTCGGTCGCAGCCATGGTGACTGGATGCGACCCCACGGCGACGCACGGCGCTACCGGCGTCGGCTGCGGGACGGCGCAGGGATCATGGCCCATGTATCAAGGCGACCAGACCAGGTCGGCAGATGCCTGCTCGTCGATTGACGCCACGACGATCGCCAGCTCGGTGCCGAGCTGGTTCTTCCCGACCGCGGGAGACGTCACGGCAACGCCGACCGTGGTGAACGGCACCGTCTTTGTGGGCGACGCGACCGGCGCCTTCTACGCGATCAAGCAGTCCACCGGGACGAAGGAGTGGGAATTCGACGCCCTCTCGAAGCAGTCGTGCTTCATCGACACGATGCAGCCGCACGCGACCGCTCACGCGGCTTACGTTGGCGCGATCACCTCGTCGGCCACGGTGGTAACGGTCGAGGGCACGCCGACCGTCTATGTAGGCGCGGATGGTTCGATATTCGCGCTGAACGCCCGCACTGGCCGGTGTTTGTGGGCACAAGACACCGATCCCGCCAAACCCCGCAGCGGCGTCGAAGTGGAATCCTCACCGGTGGTGGATACCGCGCTCACTCCGCCGGAGCTGCTCGTCGGGAACGACGACAATGGCAAGCCGGGGGTCGCCGTTACCGGCTTGATGGCTTTCAACGCGACGACTGGCGCGCTGCTGTGGAAGTACGAGCCGGAGCGCGACCTGACGCTCACTCCCGCCGAGTTCGGCGGTTCCGACGCGCGCACGCTGGACTGCGGCGACAGCGTCGCCGGCGCTCCCTACTGCGCGCCGGCTCACATCGCCGGCCTGGCGCCGAACTCGACCACGTACGCGGACGCCTGCGGTGACGTGCGGTCCTCGCCCGCCCTCGACACCTCGTTTGTGGATCCTTCCGGAAATAACTCGTTCCAGGGATCCGGCCGCCCGCCGGCCGCCTGGCGGTCCAAGCTGATCACCCGCTTCGGGATGCAGAGCCCCGACGGCCTCGTGGTATTCGGGACAGCGAACTGCGCGGCGCGCCCGGTGCCGGCGATAGCCAGGTACCACGGCGACTACATCGACAACCAGAGCGTGTTCGCCGTGGACCCGGTCACTGGCGTGCGCGTCTGGAACTTCGTCGAGCCCTACAACTCCCACGACAAGAACGCGAACGAGCCCATGGGCGGCGGCGACGACTTCGGCAGCAGCTCCGTCCTTGCGCGGGTGCCCGCGGAGAACGTCACGAGCGGTCGATGCGCGCGGCAGAACACTTCGACGTCCCTGGCGATCGAGGGCTCGACTGACGGCTACGCCTACG
Organism: Streptosporangiaceae bacterium; assembly: GCA_036495585.1. Classification (GTDB taxonomy): domain Bacteria; phylum Actinomycetota; class Actinomycetes; order Streptosporangiales; family Streptosporangiaceae; genus JAJYUU01. Next base: position 40,502 of record DASXMP010000067.1, on the reverse strand, counting down.
GTCTGTGCGAGGCGACCGGCGTGCCCATCTGGGCCCGGCAGGTCGGCCAGCCGTCGCGGCCGAACCAGGCGTCGGTCGGCTCGATCGGCGGGTACATTGCATCTCCGTCCCTCGGCACCGACAAGGGGCGTGCCGCCGTGTTCTTCGACTCGGGCATACCGCTGCCGGTCAGCAACGACGGCACCCTGGGCAGCGGGGACAAGAACATCTCGTCCTGCCCAGGCGCTGTGCTCGATCGGTTGCAACTGCTGAAGGTCTGCCCGGACCTAAGGCTTGCCGCACATCCCTCCTTGCTGCTGCCCGTGACGGCCGTCGACGCGGGGACCGGCGCGTTCGACTGGAAAGCCGCGTCGGTACCGACCTACGCGGCCACGTCGTACACGAACGGCATCGTGTTCGCGCCGCAGTCACTGGCCCTCAGCATCGTCGCCTACGACGCCAGCACTGGCCTGCCGGTCTGGGCTTTCCAGCTCGGGGCTGCGCCGTCCTCGGGTGCCGCCATCGCTGGCCGCGGCGTCTATCTCGGCGCCGGCACGTCTTTCGGGACCGTCGACGGGAAGCAGATACCACCACAGGCCACCGGCGTCTGGGGCTTCACGGACATGCTGGCGCTGCCCCCGCGCAAGTCGGCGATCATGTCGTAACCCGCCGCTAGGGTGGCCGTATGCCTGACATCAGCGGCACCGATTTCATCGGCACTGATCTTCGCGGCGCGCGGTTCGAGCGGGCCGACCTCACTGGCGCCGAGTTGATCGGCTGCGACTTGAGCGGCGCACGGCTGCGGGGCGTCGACCTCACCGGAGCGACGCTGCGCGGCGTCGATCTGGTCAGCGTCAGTATCTACGGCGATGTCAGCAACCTGACCATCAACGGCGTCGACATCGGGCCGCTGGTCACTGCAGAGCTGGACCGACGGTACCCGGAGCGGGCCATGATGCGCCCATCCGACCCGGCGGGCTTCCGCACGGCATGGAAGACGCTAGAGCGGCTGTGGGACGGAACCGTCGAGCGAGCCAGCCGCCTGGAGCCAGACCTGCTGCACGCGTCGGTCGATGGCGACTGGTCGTTCACCGAGACGCTGCGGCACCTGGCGTTCGCCACCGACTCCTGGGTGCGCCGGGTGATCCTCGGCGACCCCTCGCCGTGGGATCCGCTGGACCTCCCGTGGGACGAGATGCCGGACACGCCGGGTGTACCCCGCGACCGGAGCGCGCGGCCGTCACTGGACGAGGTGCTGGCGCTGCGCCGGGATCGGATGGCCACCGTGCGCCAGGTCATCGAGGGGCTGACCGATGTGCGGCTGGCGCAGGACTCCGAGCCGGTCGAGGGACCGGGCTGGCCGCCGGCCCGCAGCTTCCCAGTACGCCAGTGCCTGCTTATCGTCCTGAACGAGGAATGGGAGCACCGCCTCTACGCTGAGCGGGACCTGGCCGTGCTGGCGGGCACGGCGTAACTGGCGGGCACGGCGTAACTGGCGGGCACGGCGTAGCTGGCGGGCCGGCCTAGCCGCGCAGATACTGCAGGACCGCCAGGACCCGGCGGTTGTCGGTATCGGACGGTTCCAGGCCGAGCTTGGTGAAGATGGCGGCGACGTGCTTCTCCACCGCGCCGGCCGAGACGAAGAGGGCGGCCGCGATGGCGGCGTTGGACCTGCCTTCGGCCATCAGCGCGAGCACCTCGCGCTCCCGCGGCGTGAGCGCGGCCAGCCCGGACACCGCGCCGCGCGCGCCGAGCAGCTGCCTGACCACCTCCGGGTCGAGCGCGGTACCGCCGCCTGCCACCCGCTGCAGCGCATCGGTGAATTCGGCCACGTCTGCGACCCGGTCCTTGAGCAGGTAACCGACGCCGGCGGCGTCCTGCTCCAGCAGCCGGGCCGCGTACTGGGTCTCCACATACTGGGAGAACACCAGCACGCTGGTATCCGGATGGTTGCGGCGCAGGTCGATGGCGGCACGCAGCCCCTCGTCGGTGTGGGTCGGCGGCATCCGGATGTCTACGATCGCGACGTCCGGGCGGTGCGCGGCTACGGCCGCGAGGAGGGCGTCAGCGTCGGCAACCGCCGCGCACATCTCGTGGCCACGGTCGGTCAGCAGCTGGACCAGGCCCTCCCGCAGGATGGCCGAGTCCTCGGCGATTACGACGCGCACGGTGCCTCCATCACAGCCGGCGCCTAGGCATGCATCGGCAGTTCGATCACGACGGTCGTCGGGCCGCCGGCCGGGCTGTCCACCTCGATGCTGCCGTCGACGGTCTGGATCCGCTCGGCCAGGCCGGCCAGCCCTCCGACCCGGCCGGTCCGGGCCCCGCCATGGCCGTCGTCGAAGACGCGCAGCCGCAGCCTGCGCTCGTGCTGCCGCATCTCCAGCGTCGCGTTGTCTGCGCCACTGTGCTTGCCGACGTTCGCGATTAGCTCGGCCGCACAGAAGTACGCCATCGCCTCGATCGCCAGCGTCGGCCGCTCGGGTACGTCGACGAAGGCCGCGACCGGCACCGCGCTTCCCGCGGTGAGGCTGGCCAGCGCGCCAGGCAGTCCGTTGTCCAATACCGGCGGGTGGAGGCCGCGGGCCAGGTCACGGAGTTCGGTGATCGCCAGCTTGGCGCTCGCGTGCGCCGCGTCGACCAGTTCGCGCGCGCGCTCGGCGTCCGCGCCGCGGGCGTCCGGATCCAGTTTCTCCCTGGCCATGCCGAGTGTCATCGCCAGCGCCACCAGCCGGGCCTGGGCGCCGTCGTGCAAGTCGCGCTCGACGCGCCGCAGCCGGGCCGCGGCGTCGTCGACGGCGAGGGCACGCGCGGCTTCCAGTTGCCGGACCCGGCCCGCCAGGTCGGCTCCGCAGAGCACCCGCCGGAGCAGCCAGGAGTCGGCTGCGGTCAGCCCCCGCGTCACCCAGGGCGCCACCAGGAGGACGACGATGCCGGGCAGCAACAGTGCGAAGGCTTCGCCGAGCGTGCCGATATGTGCGCCGCCCGCCGGGAACGGCGTGAGTATCGGCGCCAGGCCGTGCGTCGGGTGCGGCCCCGTGGCCTGGCGGTGCGCAACCGTCCACCAAATCGGGTAGGTCAGGAAGAACAGGCCGTATCCCCAGGTCACTGCCATCAGCCAGAGGCCGGCGAAGGCCAGCGGGAACCGCAGCCCCAGGTAACCAGCCGCCCGCCAGCGAGTCGGGTCACGGAACCTGGCCTCGACTCGTCCGAGGACGCCGGTGCCCGGCTGCGGGCGGCCAAGCCTGGGCAGCCGCAGCCCGAGCAGCCGTCCGGCCAGTGCGCGCTGGGCTTCGCCCGCGACCCGGGCCAGACCGAGCCCGGCCGCCAGCAACAGGACACCAAGCACGGCACCGGCCACGGTGAGCGTCAGCCCGGTCCCGGCCGCGATGAGCACGAGGGATACCAGGAAGCCCGGCGCGCTGACCGGCAGGCTGGCTAGCCAGTAGAGGACCTCCCGCCAGGTTCGCGCGCAGACCGGCGCCCGCAGCGCCGCCTCCGCCATGCGGCGGACGGCGGCCGGGCTGCGGGCCCCAGTTGCAGTCAGGTCGCTCGCCATCTCGTCCATTGTGCCTGCGAGGACCGAGTGCCTCAGGCGTCGCGCCTGGACAGCCAGGCTGCCCCGAGCAGGGCCGCTGCGACGTACCCGCAGAGCAGCAGGAACCCGGCCCACGGCGAGAGTGAGTACGGGTCCGGCTTGACTGCGGACAGTGAGTTCTCCGCGATGACCATCGGCAGGTACCTGCCGTAGGCGTGCAGAATCGAGGCCGGCAGCACCGCGAAGATCGTCGTCAGGGCGAACACCAAGCCGACTAGCGCTGAGATCGCGCCGGCGGTGTGGCGGATCATCGCGCCGAGGCCAAGGCCGAGCAACGCCATCAGCGGCAGGTAGGCGCCGATCATGAGCACCGCGCGCAGCGGGGCAGCCTGCGCGAGCGAGGCATGCACGGGCACCGACTGCAGGACGACGTACTGGCCGATGAGGAATGTGATCAGGCCGGTCACCTCGCCGATTAGCAGTACGGTCACGGCCAGGACGAGCGCCTTCGCGGCCAGCAGCATCCGCCGTCGTGGCACTGCGGCCAGTGTGGCCCGGATCGAGCCAGACGAGAACTCGCTGGTCATCATGAGCACGCCCGCGATGCCTGCGGTGAGCTGGCCGAGGACCATACCGGTGAAGCCCTGGTTGGTCGGGTCGAACGAGGCCTTGCTGGCGGCGTTCATGTGCGCATAGTGCCCCGGGTAATAGGTGAGCACGGCGAGGCCGATGCCGATGACGCCGGCCACGGTGATGAGCGCCAGCCACCGGGAAGAGCGGAGCGTCTTGAGTTTCAGCCACTCCATCCTGACCGCATCGGCGAGCCGGACCCGCCCGGCTGTCGCGACGGGCTGGCGGGTTGCGATGGCGGTCACGCGCCCACCTCCGTCAGGTCGAAGAACGCCTGCTCCAGTGACTGGCCGCCAGAAGTAAGCTCGGCCAGCCCGGTGTCCGCGAGCAGCTGGCCGTGTGCGATCACTACGAGGTGCTCGGCGGTCTGCGCCAGCTCGCTAATCAGGTGACTGGAGAGGAGGACGGCGCGACCCTGGCCAGCCAGCGATCGCACCAGGCCGCGGATCCAGCGGATGCCGTCCGGGTCCAGGCCGTTGAGCGGCTCGTCCAGCAGAAGCACACCGGGATCGCCGAGTAGCGCGGCGGCGATGCTGAGGCGCTGTGCCATCCCGAGTGAGAACTTCCCGGCCCGGCGTCCGGCCACGTCGGCGAGCCCGACCTGGCTCAGCACCTCCTCGACCCGGCGCCGCGGGATCTGATTGCTGACCGCCAGCGCGGCCAGATGACCGTAGGCGGTCCGGCCAGGGTGGAATGCCCTGGCGTCTAGCACGGCTCCGACCTCACGGAGCGGCCAGCGCAGGTCGCGGTAACTGCGGCCGCCGATGGTGGCGCGGCCGGCGTCGGGCCGGTCCAGCCCCATGATCAGCCGCATGGTGGTGGACTTGCCCGAGCCGTTCTGCCCGAGGAAGCCGGTCACGCGGCCCGGCAGGACGCGGAAGCTCAGGTTGTCTACGGCGGCTACGGGGCCGTAGCGCTTGGTGAGGCCGCGGGCCTCGATCATCGTGATCTCCTTCCGGCACGGTGGTTCGTGACGTCGTAGATCACGCTAGAAATCTTGCGGCTCAGGCGGAATGCGGCTGCCGCCCGGTTTCATGCGGGGGATAACCCCCGCTGGCACGGTCACCGCAGCGAGCGCGAGCCCGACTGTGATGACCCCGGCGATGGCCGTAGCCGTCAGCCGCTCGCCGAGCACGGCCAGTCCGAGCACGGCCGCGACCACGGGTTCCGCCAGGCCGAGGGTGGCCGCGGTTGGCACGGGTACCGTGCGCAGGCCGCGGCCATACAGGAGGTACGCGCCTGCGGTGGTGACCACGCCGAGATAGCCAGTCACCGCGATTCCCCGGCCGGTGATCAGCCAGGCAGGCGAGGTCGCCGCCAGTACGGGCGTCAGCAGCACCGCGGCGCCGCCGAACATCAGCCCCATCACCGCGATTTCCGCCTGGCCGCCGCCGATCAGCCGCGCAGCGACGACTGCGTACACCGCGTAACACAGGCCGGCGGCGAGGGCCAGCAGCACGCCGCCGGTGTTGACGCCCGCAGCCTGGCCGCCGGTGACCAGTACGGCACATCCGGCCACGGCCGCGGCAGTGGCGAGCAGCCACCGGCGGCTGAGCAGCGGCCCGCCGGTGAGGCGGCTCAGCACGCCGACGAAGACGGGTGCGGTGCCAATCGCCACCACCGTGCCGATGGCCACGCCGGTCAGGCGCACCGCGGTGAAGAAGCAGCCTTGATATCCGGCCAGGACCACGGCCGCGAGCAGCAGCCAGAGCCGCGCAGCGCGGCCCGCCGCCAGAAGATTGCGCACCGCCTGCCGACCGGGACGCGCTGCCAGCGCGATCGCCAGCAGCAGCGCCCCGCCAAGCACGATCCGGGCGGCGCCGACAGACACGGCACTCGCCCCAGCCGGAGCGAAGTGCGCAGCCGTCCCGGTGCTGCCCCACGCGGCGGCACCCAGCAGTACCTGGACCGGTCCCGCGGCTGACCGGGCAGGCGCGACGCGCGGCCCTGAGCGATCCGCTACCTCGTGCTGCACACGTCCCGCCCGGAGCTTTCGACCCGGCCGCCGGTCCCGGGCATCAGCGATCCAGTTTAGGAAGCTGACAACGACGAAGAAGTCGTCCTGGCCGCCGCAACCCCCGGCGGCGACCAGGACGACAGTTTGTGCGCTAGCGCGCCTGGCTCTGCGCGGTGGCGGCGCCGCTGATCTCGCCAGCGGTCATCTGCCCGCTGGCGGCCTGGCCGTTGGCGACCTGGCCGTTGGCGACCTGGCCAACGGTCTCCGCCTGGCCCGCCACCAGAGCGGCGTCCGCGCCGTCGGCCTGGCCGCCAGCGCTGGCCTCCTTGCCGGTTCCCCACGACTTGAGCTCCACCTGCGGGATCAGCCAGGTGGCGAGGAAGGCCAGCGCAGCGATCGGCACTGCGATCAGGAAGACCGTCTGAATGGACTCGGCGTAGCCCGCGATGAAGCCGTCCCGGATCAGGGCGGGCAGCTTGCCGAGCAGTGCCGGGGTTGCGTCCGCGCTGCTGAAGCCGTGCGGCAGGCCGACGCCGTGCAGGTGCTTGGCGAGGTTGCCGACCAGCACGTTGGAGAAGATCGCGCCGAAGATTGCGGTGCCGAACGAGCCGCCGATCGAGCGGAAGAACGTCGCGCCCGAGGTGGCCACGCCGAGTTCGCTGTGCGGCACGCCGTTCTGCACGATGATGACCAGTACCTGCATGACACCGCCGATGCCAAGGCCGAGCACCAGCATGGACAGCGAATCCTGCAGGGTCGAGGACCCGACACCCATCAGCGACAGCAAGAACAAGCCGACGGTCATCACCGCTGAGCCCACGATCGGGAAGAATCGGTACTTCCCGGTCTTGGCGATGATCTGCCCGGATCCGATGGATACCAGCAGCAGGCCAGCCATCAGCGGCAGCAGGTAGACCCCGGAGATCGTCGGCGAGATACCCCTGACCACCTGGAAGAACGCGGGCAGGTAGGTGATTGCGCCGAACATCGCGAACCCGACGATGAAGCCCACGATGCTGGTCACCGAGAACGTCCGCAGCCGGAAGAGGTGCAGCGGCAGCACCGGCTCGGCGGCTCGCCGTTCGACTAGGACGAAGATCCCGATCAGTACCGCCCCAGCGATGGCCAGGATGTAGATCGGCAGCGAGCTCCACGCGTATGTGGTGCCGCCCAGGCTGGTCAGCAGGATCAGCGCGGTAGCGGCCAGGGAGAGCACGATGGTGCCGGCGTAGTCGATCACGTGGTGCACGCGGCGCAGGCGCCCTGGCACCTGAATGGCGACCACGGCGAGTGCCACAGCACCGATCGGCACGTTGATGTAGAAGATCCAGCGCCACGTCAGGTCGTCGACGAAGACGCCGCCGAGCAGTGGCCCGATCACGCTCGCGAGGCCGAATGCGGCGCCGAACAGTCCGACGTAACGGCCCCGTTCCCGTGGCGAGACGATGTCACCAACGATTGCCTGCGCGCCGACCATCAGCCCGCCACTGCCCAGGCCCTGAACGGCACGGAAAGCGATGAGCTCGACCATCGAGGTGCTGAGGCCGGACAGAACCGAGCCGATCAGGAAGATGACGATCGCGGCCTGGAAGAAGACCTTCCGGCCGTACTGATCGCCGAGCTTGCCCCACAAGGGTGTGGACACCGTGGTGGCGAGCAGGTAGGCGGTGATGACCCAGGCGATGTGCGAGCCGCCGTGCAGGTCGCCGACGATCGTCGGCAGCGCCGTTGAGACGATGGTCTGGTCGAGTGCGGCGAGCAGCATGCCCAGGATCAGCGCGCCGATGATCACCAAGATTCGGCGGTGGCTGAGGCCCGGTAGCGCGCCATCGCCGGGCGTCCCCGGGTCCGGCTGCCGCGCCTCTGCTGGGGCGGAAGTGGGTGATGCCATTAGTGCTTGTCCCTCCTGTTCTGTGAGCTCCCCGTCTGCTGTCGCAGTGCGTAGTCCTCCGGGAGCCCGTCAGCGAGCGCGCGAAATGCCTTGTCAATGAGCTGATCGAGCGGCACCGTCATGCCAGAGGCGGCCCAGAACATGACGCTGGAGCGAAACGCCCCGGCGCCCGTCGCGGCCAGCAGCCCCGGGTACGGATCGGTTTCCAGGCTGGTACCGAGGCGCTCGGCCAGTGCCTCGGCGACAACGCGCTCGGTCATCGCCATTTGAGCCGCCTGGGCAGCCCGCAGGTGCGGGTCTTCCCGGGCCGCCTTCATCCGGCGGAGCCAGTCGTTCGCGTCGCCGCCCAGCTCCCGCAGTTCCTCGGCCAGGGCTTCGGCGTCTCTGACCAGGGCAACGCGCAGCGCGTCCAGGGGGGACTCGCCCGGCAGTCCCTGGGCGATGCCCTCCTGGAGGGCCGCCGTCCGCTCGTGGTCGGCGCCGAAGAGAGCGGCTTCCTTGGTCGGGAAGTAGTTGAAAAACGTGCGCGGGGAGACGTCCGCCGCCTCCGCGATGTCCTCCACGGTGACATGCGAAAATCCGCGCTCGCTCACAAGATCGAACGCAAGGCGGCGCAATGCCCGCCTGGTAGCCAGCTTTTTCCGCTCGCGCAGCGACTCGCGCGGGGCGTCTGGCCCGGTGTCAGCTGTGACTGTCATCGTGCGCTCACTAAAAGTTTGCAGTCGGTCTAAACTTGCAGTTCCATGAAACTTGCAGCGACCCGAAAGTTGCAGGCACCGTAAGTTTACATGCCGTGCAACACTGCTCCTGCCCCGCCTATTCCTGCGGCCGGTGAATTGCGATACCCCCGATCACCAGGGCAATGCCCGCCAGGTCGCGCGGTGTTGGGACCTGGCCGAGGACGACCAGTCCGAGGGCGGTCGCCGTGACTGGCAGCAGCGCCAGCATCAGGGCGAACGTAGCCCGCGGCAGTCGGGCCATCGCGAGCTGATCGGTGACGTAGGGGATGACCGACGAGGTCACGCCGACTCCCGCGCCCCACAGCAGCCAGCCGGGGTGGGCAAAAGCCGGCGCGGCCTTGACGATGCCGAGCGGGGTGGCCGCGATCGCCGCGATCAGCATGGCGAGGCCAAGCTGGTCGATGCCGCTGAGCAGCCGCCCGGCCGGGTCGGCGCCGCCTGCCGCGGTTGAGGCGATCCGGTGGCCCAGCACCACGTAGAGCATGAATCCGGCGCAGTTGCCGAACGCGAATACCAGCCCGAGCGGCTGCCCGGCCAGCTCTACCGAGGTCAGCACGGCCACGCCGCCGACGGCGAGGAGGAGGGCCAGCGCGTTCCGCCGGTCGCGAGCGCCGGCCGCCGCCAGGATCACCGTGCCCAGGAACTCGATCGCGCCGACGGTCGCCAGCGGCAGCCGGGCGATGGCTAGGTAAAACAGCGAGTTCATAGCGGCCAGCACGGCGCCGAGGCCGAGGTAGACAACTCGCTGGGCGGGACTGGCGGCGGCATAGATGCGCCAGGGCCGGCGCCAGACAGCGAAGATCACCGCCGCGGACGCGATCCGCAGCCAGGCGACGCCTAGGGCGGCGAGGTGGGCGAACAGCAGCGCGGCCAGGGACGGGCCCAGATAGTGGAAGACGGCGCTGGTGAGGAAGAACGAGGCTGGCGGCAGACTGCCGACGGCTTGCGCCACCGGACCGGGAGCCGCGACTGGCGGCGTAACTGCCTGGTGGGCCGGCATGGCCGCTATTCTGCGCCGGCGAGATCTAGGTGAGAATGGCCAATCAAAGGCTCAGGCGGCAGGTATCCTTGAGATCGAAGGCGAAGGGGCAGACAGGCCTTGGCAGATCCAGCGATTGAGCTTGATTCGGTTAACCGCAAGCTCCTGCGCGAGCTGGCTGCCGAGCCGCGGGTCACGATGTCGGCACTCGCCCGCCGGCTGGGGATGTCTGCGCCCGCCGTGACCGAGCGCGTCCGGCGGCTCGAGGAGACCGGCACCATCACCGGCTACCACCTGGGGATCAGCCCGGCCGCGCTCGGCCTGCCAGTCACAGCTTTCGTCCGCATCCGGCCGATAGCCGGGCAACTCGCCAAGATCGCCGAGCTGGCCAGGCAGGCACCGGAGGTGTCGGAATGCCACCGGATCAGCGGCGAGGACTGTTTCCTGATCAAGGTGCACGCCGCCGCTATCGCGGATCTGGAAGAGACCCTCGACCGGTTCCTGACCTTCGGTCAGACCGTCACCTCGTTCATCGTGTCGACACCCGTCCCGCCCCGGACCCTGCCGATTCCGGACTGACGTAGGTGGCTCACGAACAATGGCTCGATGACCGGACGCCGGTCGTGATCGGTGTCGGGCAGGCCTCCGAACGGCTAGGCGAGCCGGGCTATGCGCGCCGGTCGCCGGCCGACCTGGCCGGCGACGCCGCGCGTGCCGCCGCCGAGGACACCGGCGCGCCCGTCGCGGCGATCGCCGCGGCAATCGACGTCGTCGGGGGCGTGCGCCAGTTCGAGATCTCGGCTCCGACCGCACGGGCTCCGCTCGGCCGCAGTGACAACTTCCCGCGCTCGGTGGCGCGCCGACTTGGGCCGTCGCCTGCCCGCGCCATTCTCGAGGTCGGCGGCGGGCAGGCGCCGCAGCACCTGGTCACCGAGTTCGCGGCCGCGATAGCTGACGGCCGCGCGCAGATCGTGCTGCTCGCCGGGGCGGAGGCCCTGTCCACGGTCCAGCACTTTGCTGCGAGCGCGAGCGGCGAGCGGCCGGATTTCACCGAGCACGCCGACGGCAGCCTGGAAGATCGCGGCTATGGGCTGGATGGGATATTCACGCCCTACCTGGCCGCACACGGGCTCACCGGCGCGGCGAGCCAGTACGCGCTGGCCGAGAACGCCAGGCGCGCACGCCTTGGGCTCAGCCGGGCGGCGTACGCCGGTGCCATGGGCGAACTGTTCGCGCCGTTCACCGAGGTTGCCGCGGCGAACCCGCATGCCGCTGCGCCGGTCCGGCGCACCGCCGCAGAACTCACCACCCCTACTGCCGCGAACCGTCTGATCGCCGATCCGTACCCGCGTTACCTCGTCGCGCGAGAGAAGGTCAACCAGGGCGCCGCGGTGCTCCTGGCCTCGGCCGGGGCGGCGCGCCGGCTGGGCATTACGCCCGAGCGCTGCGTGTTCCTGCATGGCCACGCCGACATCAGGGAACGAGACCTGCTCGACCGCGCGGACTTGTCCGCCAGTCCGGCCGCGGTACTCGCGGCCAGGCATGCGCTTGAGCAAGCTGGCGTCGGCATCGGCGATCTGGCCGCTATTGACCTCTACAGCTGCTTCCCGGTGCCGGTCTTCACTATCTGCGACGGCCTTGGCCTGGACCCGGCGGACCCGCGCGGCCTCACGGTGACAGGCGGGCTGCCGTTCTTCGGCGGCCCCGGCAACAACTACTCGATGCACGCGATCGCCGAGATCGTGCAGCGCTGCCGTGCCGAGCCGGGCAGCTTCGGCTTCGTCGGCGCCAACGGCGGGATCATGACCAAGTACTCGGCCGGCGTCTATGCCACTACGCCGTCGGCGTGGCAGCCGGACGGCAGCGGCGGGCTGCAGGAGGAGGTCGACGGCTGGCCGGCCCCGCCGGTGGCCGGGCAAGCAAACGGCCGGGCGACGATCGAGACCTGCACGGTCCGGTACGGCCGGGACGGCAGGCGCACCGGCATCGTGGTCGGACGCCTGGACGCCGACGCGCGCCGATTTGTGGCCTGCACCGCAGCCGAGGACGACGACGCGGTCGAGTTCCTTGGCACCGGCGAGCCCATCGGTGCGCGCGTCCAGGTGACCACGGGCGCAGACGGCTGCAACCGTGTCACCGTGTAGCCGCTAGCCGGCCGGCTGACCGGTCAGCCGGCAGTCTGGAAGGAGCGCTTGGAGAACCCGATCATGTAGCCGTCAATCGTGGTCCGCACCGCATCCTCGGGCCGGTCGGCAGCTCCCAGTGTGACGAAGAGCGGGATGTAATGGTCGGCCGTCGGATGCGCGTACGGCATGCCGGGAGCGCGTGTCCGGTAGCCAGCCAGCTCTTCCACGTCCCCGCGCGCAAGCGCACCGGCAGCCCACGCATCGAACTCCGACGACCAGGTCGGCACCGCGCCAGCCAGCATGTCAGCGGTGATGAAGGGCAGACCGTGCGTCATGAATCCGGAGCCGATCACGAGCACGCCCTCGGCCCGCAGCGCCCGCAGCCGCGACCCGAGTTCGATCAGCCGGTACGGATCTTGCGTCGGCATGCTGAGCTGCAGCACCGGCACGTCGGCCAGTGGATACATGGCCATGAGCGGGACCCATGCGCCGTGGTCGAGGCCGCGGCTCGGGTGCTGGTGCACGGGGTCGCTGGCCGGCATCGCGCCGGCCACCCGCCGCGCCAGCGCGCTCGCATCCGGGGTGTCATACCGCATCGCGTAGTACCGGGGATGGAAGCCGCCGAAGTCATAGACCAGCGGTGTGTGCGCGGCCGGCGCGGACAGTGCCAGCGGTGCCGACTCCCAGTGGGCCGAGATGATCAGGATGCTGCGCGGCTTCGGCAGCGCCTGCGCCCAGTCGAACAGCTGCCGCAGCCACAGCGCGTCATCGAACAGCGGCGGTGCGCCGTGGCTGAGATACAGCGCTGGCAGCGGGCCGTCGGCAGGTGTCCATTCGCGCTGGGTCCGGGCGCGCGGCAGCGCGCCCGGCAGGAACGCGTCGTAGGCGCCGGCCGGAGTCGCCGGATCGAAGATCGATGTCACGAGGCCACCTTCGCGTTCGCGACGCCGACCGCCGTCATGATGCGGCCGCCGATCTCTCGTAGCTGTCCGGCCTGCTCCTGCGTGAGCTGGTCGAACACCAGCTGCCTGACCGCCGCGACGTGCCCGGGCGCGGCCTGCTGGATCTTGGCCCAGCCGTCGTCAGTCAGCGCGGCCAGCGTGCACCGGCCGTCGGCGGGGTGTGCGGTACGGCGCACCCAGCCACGGTCCTCCAGCCGGCGCACCACCTGGGACAGGCGCGGTAGGGAGCCCTCCGTGTGCTGAGCCAGCTCACTCATCCGCAGGGTCTGGCCGGGTGCCTGCGACAGCCCGGACAGCACTTGGTAGTCAAAGTGCGTGATCCCTGCGTCCCGGCGCAGCTGGGCGTCCAGCGCGGCAGGCAGCCGGATGAGCACGCCAATCAGCGCCTGCCAGGTTTCCTGTTCGCCGGAGTCCAGCCAGTTGGGTAAGGCCGCATCAGTGTTCACGCCCCTCAGGATAACTTAAAGCGTGAAGTAACTAACATGCCGGCCGCGTCCGGCCTCAGCCGGGCAACGGTACGGGCAATCCGAGCACAGCCTTGACCCAGCCCTCGGCCTGCCAGTCGAACATCAGCCCGCGGTGCGCGGCCGCGGCGTTGGTGTCCCGCCAGAACTGCTGCAGCGGCGCCCGCTCCGACAGGGCGCTGCCACCAGACTCCTCGTAGAGGATGTTGACGGCACGGCGGGCCTGCTGAGCCGTGAAGGCGGTGTCGCGCTTCATCTGCTGCGAGTCAGTCAGCGTGACCTCCTTGGCCGGACGGCACGCGAAGCGCTGGGCGTTCACCAGCATCAGCGCCCGGGACGCGTCGACCGTGGCAGCCGCCTGCGACAGGCGACCCATCGTGATCGCCATGCCCTCGGGCAGGTACGGGCTGTTCGTGTCGTCCGGTATCTCGATCTTGCTGCCGATGCGCTGGTGGAACAGCTCGATCAGGCCCCTCGCCGCACCGATCGCCGGCACGGACATGGCGCCGGTGAAATTGCCGTCGGACGGCCCGCCGTACATCGGGTGGGTGTTGACCTCGCGGCCGGGGCTATCCCCGTCGATGATGGCCTGCAGCGAAAGCGTGCGGTACTCGGGGATGAAAATGTCGTTGAACAACACGGTTTTCGACCCGGTACCGCGCAGCCCGACGGTGTGCCAGTCGTCGACGATCTCCAGGTCCTCGCGCGGGATCAGCAGCCAGCGCATCTCGGCCCGTTCGCCGTCGCGGAAGGTCGGGACCAGTGCGGTGAGCCAGTTGCAGTGGTCCACGCCGGAGGAGAAGAAGCCTCGCCCGGTCCAGCGGTACCCACCCGGCACGGCCTGGACGTTCCCGGCCGTGGAGACGACCGACGATGCGAGCGTGTTCGGGTTCTCCCACATCTCGTCCATCGCCTGCACCGGCCACAGTGCCTGGAGCCACATGTGCGCGGTCCACAGCATGTACACCCAGCCGGCCGAGGGGTCGGCGGAGGCGAGCTCGATGGTGACGTCGATCATCGTGGCCGTGCCGAGTTCCGAGCCGCCGTAGCGGCGCGGCTTCATGACGCCGTAGAGACCAGACGCTAAGACGTCGCCAACAGTCTCGTCAGGAAGACGGCGCAGCTGAGAGCCCTGCCCGATCCGCTCGCGGAGGCGGTCCTTGAGGGATCGCGCGCGCTCCAGCGCCTCGTCGTGACTCCCGATGACGGCGGGCTCGGAGCTGAGCGTGTAGACGGGTCGGCTATCCATCCGCATCCTCCTTATGCTGTGCGAAAGTCTCGTCCAGATTCCCCGGCCGTGGTAGGGCGCTTTCGGCCGGCGGCAGACCTGAGCGATCGGGCGAAGCTGGTGATGATCGCCTGGCCGTGACTGGTCAGCACGGACTCGGGGTGGAACTGGACGCCCTCCACCGGCAGTTCGCAGTGCCGCAGCGCCATCGGGATCCCGTCGCTGGTACGGGCAGTGACCGCAAGCTCGGGTGGCAGGGTCTGCTCGGCGACGATCAGCGAGTGGTACCGGGTGGCGCGGAACCGCCGGGGCAGCCCGGCCAGCACGCCGGTACCGTCGTGACTGATGAGCGAGGTCTGCCCGTGCACCGGCCGCGGCGCCGCCACGATGGCCGCCCCGTAGCTTGCGGCGATGGCCTGGTGGCCGAGGCAGATGCCGAGCACCGGGATGCCCGTCTCGGCACAAACCCGCACGACCTCGATGCTGATGCCGGCCTCAGCCGGCGCGCACGGCCCTGGCGAGATCACCACGCCAGCGGGCCCGGCCGCAGCGATGTCGGCGGCGGTTGCTTCGTCGTTGCGTGCGACCGTGACAGCGCAGCCCGCTTTCGCCAGGTAGTGCACCAGGTTGTACGTGAACGAGTCATAGTTGTCGAGCACGAGCACGGCCGGCCCGGACAGCGGGCCGGCGACAGGCCGGCGACTTCCGCCGGTCCTGGCTGGCGGACGCCGGCTTCGCTCGGCCGGCGGGGCGTCGACTGGCACGGCAGCCAGCAACGCGGCGATGCGCAGAGTCACCGGCCCGGGTGCGGCCGGCAGCGGCGCTCCGTCCACCGATCGGACGCCGAGGACCCCGCGTACCGCGTTGGTCACGAACGCCTCGCTGGCACTGGCCAGGTCGGCGGCGGTCACTGGTCCGGTGCGCACGGGGACGCCGGCCTGCGCGGCCAGGCGGAGGACGGCAGCGCGGGTGACGCCCGGCAGCAGCCGGCCGTCAGCGGGCGGGGTGCGCAGCGTTCCGTCGCAGACCGCGAAGACATTAGCCCGGTCGGTTTCCAGCGCCGCGCCGTCGCTGTCCAGGATGAGTGCCTGCCCGCCGGGGCGGCCGGCTGGCGCGAGCAGGCCGAGCCGCCGCCGGTCCGCCCACTTGTGGCCGCCAATGCCGCCGGGCACGACGGAGCTGACCAGGTCGACCACCGTGACCGGGGCAGCCGCCGAGTCCGCGGGCACCACCTCGACGGTGGCGTGCAGCGGCCCGCCGAGCGGGAGCACCGTGATGCGCAGCCGGCCAGTTGGCCGACCGGCCAGCATGCGGTCCAGCTCGGCCATCAGGCTCGGTGGCAGGTCCTTGCCGAACAGCGCGCGGGCGCTCGCCGACAGCCGGCCGAGGTGCTCGGCGAGGTGCTGGGTGCGGCCGTCGCGCACCTCCAGCGAAGTGAACACTCCCGCCGCCGGCCGCGGCCGCAACGCCGGATCCGTGGCCGCAGTCTCGCCGCGCAGCGGCCTGGTGCGGATGCGCCCGCCGAGTGCGGCGATCAGCGGCCGGGCCTTGAGCAGGCACTCGCGGTACTCGGCGGCGGGGCGCGACGCGGCGACGATGCCGCCGCCAGCCCCGAGCCAGGCGTGTCCGGCGACGAACTCAAACGTCCGGATCGCGACATTCAGCTCAAGCCCGGCCACCGGGCTGCGGTACCCGATCGCGCCGCAGTAGACCTCGCGGGGCGTCGACTCCAGCTCGTGGATAACTTCCAGCGCGCGGACCTTCGGGGCTCCGGTCACCGATCCGGGCGGGAACGTCGCGCGCACGAGCTGGCCGTCGCTGGCATCGGCGCGCAGCGTGCCGCAGACATCGGACACCAGATGCCAGATTCCCGGGTGCGGCTCACCGGCAGCAAGCCGGGGCACGGTCACCGATCCGGGCTCGCAGACCCGGCTGAGGTCGTTGCGCATCAGGTCGACGATCATCACGTTCTCGGCCCGGTCCTTAGCCGAGCGGTGCAGCCTGGCCAGCTGCTGCGCCGCGGCGTCCGGGTCAGCTGGCCGGGCCGTGGTGCCTTTGACTGGCCGGGACGTCACCGCGATGCCCTGCCGACGCAGGAACAGCTCGGGGGACAGACTTGCCACCGCGGTGTCCGCAGCCGGCCGGATGAAGGCCGCGTAGGCCGGGTCGAGTTCGGTGACCGCGGCGCAGAATGCGTCGAGTGGGTCACCGCAGAACGCCGCTTCGAACCGCAGGCAGATGTTGGCCTGAAAGATGTCGCCCTGCCAGACATAGTCCACCGCGCGGCGTACCGCCGACCGGTGCTCGCGAGCCGACGGCAGCAGGCGGAAGTCGCCGCACTGATAGCCAGCCGCCTGGGGAACTCCCGCGCTGGCCCGGCGCCGCAGCTCCGCCAGCCGCGCATCCAGAGCAGCGGCCCGCTGCGGGGTCCGCAGCGCCTCGAAGTACCAGCGGCCGCTCGCCCGGTCCCGGCGCAGCACGTGGTCGTAGTAGCCGAGCCACCACGACGGCAGCCGCCGCGGCCCGCCGGGCGCTGGCGGGACCGGCAAGACCTGGCCGGCCAGCCCGAACCCGAGGTAGCCGAGCCAGCCGCCGGCGAAGGCAGCGGCCGGCCCGCTGCCCTGGAGCACGCCCTGCGCCGGCCCCGGCTCGTCCAGGGCCGGCCACGGTTCGTCCGGGTCGGTGCAGATGGTGGTCGGCTCCGCGGACACGATGTCGCTGCCGCCAGCCCAGGCCCCGGTGAGCGCCGCCGGGTGCGCGTCGTCCCGGACCATCCGCAGCACCGCCACGGTCGGCAGGTCCCAGTCGAGTGGCTCGCAGATCGTGCGGGCCGACCGCGTGTCCGGCACCAGGCCTCCCTCCCGGATGGGCTGCAGAGGCTAGCACGGGACCTGCGCTGGCGACTTTGGCCGTGGCCACGAAATGCTCGCGCCCGAGTCCAACACCCGACCCGCCCGACATGGCCCGCAGCTGAACGTGGAAGCTGTTAGGTATCCGATCGGCTCGTGCCTAGCTCAGGCGGACAAGGAGCAACTGTGTTCCTGCATCTGCGCAACATCCCCACCAGGGCCGCCACCGGCGCGTTCATCCTGAACTCGGGGCTGAAGAAGTGGAAAGGAAGCGAGGAGCAGGCCAAGGGCCTGCACGCGTTCGCGTCCGGCGCATACCCCTTCCTGTCGCAGATTCCGCCTGCCACCTTCCTGAAGGTGCTGGCCGCAGCGGAGATCGGCGTGGGCGGCGCGTTGCTGTCGCCCTTCATCAGCAACAAGCTGGCCGGGGCCGGCCTGACCGCTTTCTCCGGAGGCCTGCTCGGGCTGTACCTGCGCACGCCGGCCCTGCGTGAGGAGGGCACCATCTGGCCGAGTCAAGCGGGGACCCCGGTCGCCAAGGACGTCTGGATGTTCGGTATCGGCCTGGGCCTGCTGGCCGAGAGCTCGCGGCGGGCAGCCCACGCCAAGAAGGCTGCCTGAGCCCTAACCCCACTGGCCGGGCTGGTAGTCGCCGGCCCGCTGCCTGGTGATCACGTTCACGCGGTTGTAGGTGTTGATCACGGCGATCAGCGCGACGAGCGCGGCGAGCTGGTCCGGATCGTAGTGCTTGGCCGCATTCGCCCAGGCTTCGTCGGTGACGCCGCCGGCCCCATCGGCGAGGCGGGTGCCCTGCTCGGTGAGTTCCAGGGCGGCACGCTCCGCGTCGGAGAAGACTTTCGCCTCCCGCCAGGCCGCGACAAGGCTGAGGCGCACTGCCGTTTCGCCGGCCGCGGCCGCATCCTTGGTGTGCATGTCGAGGCACATGGCGCAGCCGTTGATCTGACTGGCCCGGATCTTCACTAGTTCCTGCGTGGCGGCGGGCAGGGTGGTGTCGGTGACAACCGCGCCCAGCGCGTTGAGGCGTTTCGCGAAGGCACCCGCGGTCGGATTCGAGTACAGGTCGAGACGAGCTTCCATGGTGATCTCCTCATCGCTTCCGGGTTACGACTCCTTGACCCGGCAGGCGACCGCGGTGTGACAGGCGGATGCGACATGCGTGTCCGCCGCGGGTGGCCGGGCAGATACCGGAGGACGCCGCCGGGCCGAACCGAACACGGCGGCTTCGTCCCGATTCGCCAGGAGGATCCAGTGGCCGCCGATTTCACCAAGGCGCTGAAAAACGCGAGCGAGATTGAGCTCACCACGACCGGCCGGGTCACCGGCCGCGAATCGTCCCGCCCGGTGTGGTTCGTCCAGGAGGACGGCCGCCTCTTTCTGCTGCCGGTCGCCGGCTCGGCGAGCCAGTGGTACAAGAACCTGCTGCAAAAGCCAGCGCTCAAGCTGGCCGCCGCGGGCGCGCAGTACGCCGCGAAGGCCAAGCCGATCACCGATTCCGATCAGGTCGGGCAGGTGGTCAGCAACTTCCGGGCCAAGTACGGTGCGCAGGACGTCGCCGAGTACTACCCGGACCCCGAGGTGGCGATCGAGGTGCCGCTCGCCTGAGCTGGCACCGCGGCGGGTCAGGGCACGATCAGTGTGGTGCGTGTCTCGGTGTAGAACGCCCGCGCCGCCAGGCCCTGCTCGCGCGGCCCGTAGCTGGACTCCTTCAGGCCGCCGAACGGGGCGTTGAAGTCCACACCCGATGTCGGGGCGTTGACCCGGGTGAGTCCTGCTTCCAGCCGATCGGCCAGGCGCAGCGCGTGGCCGAGGTCGCGGGTGAAGATGGCGGCCGACAGCCCGTAGGCGACCCCGTTCGCGATGTCGACGGCCTCGTCCGCCGATCCGGCCTGCAGCAGCGCGGCCACGGGAGCGAAGACCTCTTCGGTGGCCAGCGGACCAGCCGGCTCCGGCAGCTCGACCAGGGTCGGCGCCAGGTAGTAGCCCGGTGCGTCCAGCGCCTTGCCGCCCGTCAGCACACGGCCTGCGGACGCGCCGACAGCTGTCAGTGCCTTCTGCCGTGCCGCGTCCGCGATCACCGGTCCGACCAGCGTGGCGGGATCGGCAGGGTCGAGCACGCGCAGGTCCTCCACGGCGGCGACAAGGCGGGCGGCGAGCTCGTCGTAGACCGGACGCGCCACGATCACCCGGCTGGTCGCTGTGCACTTTTGGCCCGCGTAGCCCATCATGGCGTACGCGATGGCGGCAGCCGCCTGGTCCAGGTCCGCGTCGGCAAGGACGACCGACGGGTTCTGGCCGCCCATCTCCGCCTGGACGCGGCAGCCGCGGCTGGCCGCGCGGGCGACGATGTCACGCCCGACTGGTACCGAGCCGGTGAACGACACGGCCGCCACTGACGGGTGGTCGATCAGCGGCTGCGCGGTTTCCTTGCCGCCCTGCACCACCTGGAAGGCGCCGTCCGGCAGGCACGGGCCGATGATCTCCTGAAGCAGGACGGCCGTCGCGGCGGCGGCTTCCGACGGCTTGAGTATCGTCGCGTTCCCGAACGCCAGGCTCGGTGCCGCCTTCCACAGCGGGATCGCGACGGGGAAGTTCCACGGTGTGATCAGCGCTGCAACGCCCACCGGGCGATGGCGCAGCAGCAAGAGCGTCGCCGGATCGGCGGCTGGGATCGTCTCGCCGTCGGGCAGCAGCGCCTGCTGGGCAAAGTACCGGAGGATCGCGACGCCGCGGGCAACCTCGCCGCGCGCCTCCGACCGGGGCTTGCCGACCTCCCGGATGACCAGCTCGGTGAGCTCGTCAGCGCGTTGGTCGACAGCCGCCGCGGCTGCCGTCAGCGCTCCGGCCCGGGTCGCAGCCGGTGCGGCCGCCCAGTCGCGCGCAGCCAGCGCGGCCCGCTGCGCCGCCCTGGTCACCCCCGGCGCGCCGGCCTCGGCAAAGGTGCCGACGATGTCGCTCGGGTCCTGCGGGCTGACGCTGGTGATCGGCACGGGCTCTCCTCATCGGCGGGCTGTCGGCGGCGGGCTGCTCGGTTACGACCTTGCCATGCCGGGCGGCCAGACGGCACCATCGAGTCGTGTCGCCTCAAGAACGCGATCGCCCCGGGCTCGCAGCGGCAGGACTGCTGGCCGCGGCCGGCTTCCTGGCCGCGCAGGGCCTCGTCCCCGAGCAGGCACCGGCGGCGAGCCCGGCGCGCTTCCCCGACGGTGCCCACTACCGGCTGGAGATACCGAGCGTCGAGGGACCGCAGGTGCTGCGCGCGGTGGTCGAGCAGGCAGATGCCGACGGCGTGACGATCAACCGGGTGTCTCAGGGTAGCGGCGCGATGCTGCTCGCAGCGGCCGAGCTGAGCGAGATGGCCAGGATCGGCGCCGACCGCGGTCTTGAGGTCTCGCTATTCGTCGGCCCGCGCGAGGAATGGGACGTCGGCCGCTCCGCCGCTGCGGCAGCTGGCCCCGGCCTGGCCGGCCAGCTGCGCGGCACGCGCCAGCTGCGCTACGCGATCGAGGATGTGCTGCGCGGCATCGAGCAGGGGATTCGCGGCTTCCTGGTGGCCGACACCGGCCTGCTCCAGTTGCTGGCCGGGCTGCAGCACAGCGGCCAGCTGCCGGCCAGCGTCGTGTGGAAGGTCTCGGCCGTGATCGCGCCGTCCAATCCGCTCAGTCTGCGGCAGCTCGAGGAGCTCGGTGCATCCACCGTCAACGTGCCGTCCGACATGACGGCGGGCCAGCTGGCCGAGATGCGGGCGGTCACCGGTTTGCCGCTGGACCTGTACGTCGAGTCCCCGGACGCGATGGGCGGGATCGTCCGCGGGCACGAGGCGGCCGAGCTGATCGCGGCTGCCGCGCCACTGTATGTGAAGTACGGCCTGCGCAACGCCCGGCCGCTGTACCCGAGCGGTCTGCACCTGACCGCGGACGCCGCCGCGATCGCGCGGGAGAAGGTACATCGGGCCGCGGTCTCGCTGGAATGGATTGCCCGCGGCGGACTCGACCTGATTCAGTCCGGACCGGGTGCCAGAGGTCTTGGCATACCAGCGCCCTGACCCGATCCGCTCAGGCGATCAGCGCCGCCGCGACAACCCGCTCGGCTTCGCTGACGAATTCGCGCGCCTGCCTCAACGCCGCGATGAGGTCGTCGGCGCTGGCGACGAGGGCATAAGGGTCGGCGGTAACGATCACGATGCGGAGCGCGGCATCAACGGTGACCTCGATCTCGCCGCAGGTCCACTGCCGCAGAATGGGAGCCTGCTCGCGCTCGCGTGCCTGCCTGTCGGCTTCGGCGAGCGCCAGCACCTCCTTCAGCTTCCGCATGGTCTGCTCCTTTCCCGCCGGACCACGCGATGCGTTGAGCTGCGGGAACGCAAGTAACGTTGAGCTGCGCGCTAACTGCGGCAAATGTCCACGACCGCGGCCATCGTTAGCCCCAATGTACCTGCTGGGGGCGAATCTGCTGGTCAGACGGCGTTTGGCCGCCGGCCGCCGGCAAGCTCAGCGGGTCTGGTGCTAACCCTGCTGATCGAAGATCCGCGACGCGAAGGCGGCCGCCTGCGTGCGTCGCTCCATGCCGAGCTTGGCAAACAGACCGGACACGTAGTTCTTCACGGTCTTCTCCGCCAGGAACATCTGCTCGCCGATCTGCCGGTTGGTCAGGCCTGCACCGATCAGCTCGAGGATTTTGCGTTCTGAGTTTGTCAGCTCGGCCAGCGGGTCGGTCTTGGTGGCCTGGTCGCGCATCCGGTTCATTACCTTGCTGGCAGCCTCGGGGTCGAGCATCGACTGCCCGGCCGCGACCGTACGCACCGCGCCGACCAGATCAGTGCCCCTGATCTGCTTGAGCACATAGCCGGCGGCTCCCGCCATGATGGCGTCGAACAGTGCCTCGTCTTCGCTGAAGGACGTCAGCATCAGGCAGGCGACCTCGGGCATGGAGGAGCGGATTTCGCGGCACACGCTCACTCCGTCGCCGTCGGGCAGGCGGACGTCGAGTACCGCCACGTCTGGCGTCAGCGCCGGGATCCGGGCGAGCGCGGACGCCGCGGTGCCCGCCTCACCGACCACGGTGATGTCGGTCTCTGCTTCCAGCAGTTCCCGTACTCCACGCCGGACGATCTCATGGTCGTCCAGCAGGAACACCTTGATGCGGGGCCCGGCCTGCGCGTCTTCCGCCACGAGCTACACGATAGCTGCCTCGTCAGATCAGCTCCGGCACCACGTCGGTGGCCCCCGGATGACCGGGACCGTCGGCCCGCACCGTCCGCTAGAGGGGACCTTGGTCGGGCAAGCAAGAGGGGTCTTTGGCGGGAATGATGCGCGCGTACTCGCCGGGCGTCACCATCGCGATGTGCTGGCTCGGCAGCCACTTCACGATGTAAGGAGGCGAGCCGTCGGGATGCGGGACCGCGATGATCAGACCGGTCCTGGCCGGGTCACCTTCCAGGACGAGCCAGTCGCCTGCGTGCGCGTGCATGCGTCGAGCCTGGCTGCCCCGCCCCGCAGCGCACAGTGGGCAGACGGCCCGCCCTTAGGGGACTTCCGGGCCGAATTCGTCGTCGGTGACAACGTGCAGCGCCGCTTCCTCAGCGCTCGCGCCGCCGCCGTCGGCGCCAGCATCGCTGGCGACCAGGTCCGGGTTCGGAGCGGCATAGTCGCCATCATCAGTCGCCACGAGACGCCCGGCCCGCGGGTCCGGGCCATCGTCGTGGTCGAGCCGGGCGATATCCCGGTCCGTCGCGCCCTCGTCCCGGTCATCCTCGGCCGGCTCGTCGTCGTCGAGGTCGAGGCCGGCGTCGGTGTCCGGCTCCTCCTGGCCGAGCAGCTGATCGAGGGACTCGCCGTCCTGCTGCTCCTGCGCAGTCGAGCCGGTCCGCAGCGCGGTCGTCCAGCGGCTCGGCGGGACCACACCGCGGTCCAGCGGGTCAGACCCCGGCCCGTCATCCAGCGTGTCCGAGCCGTCGAGGACCTGGTAGTCCCGCAGATCGGCAGACTCGTGCTGCCTCTCATCAGGCATGCTCAGCTCCTCTCCCTGCTCTGGCGACGGCTCGGTGCTGCCCACCCCTCCACGCTACCTCCGGCGGGCTGGGCGCTCCTGGGCGGTCAGCCGATGCGGCTGGCGACGCTCCGTGCCGGGTGCATGATGATAACCGACCGCGTGCAGCCGAGCACATCGCGCCGCGCTCAGGAGGCGACGGGCGGGCCCCTTGGTCAGGGCAAGATCCTCGGACACGTATCGAGGCAACCCGTACACTTCGGGTCATGAAAACCGGAGACTTAGCATGACGCTAACGATGGCCGACTCGATCCATCCGCAGAACCTGCCGGCTGGCTACGACGCCTATCTCGGCTACGTGGACGGTGAGTGGCCGACGGCCCCTGAGCTCAAGACCCAGTTCCCCGGCAGGTCGATAGTTTCCCTGACCGTCCTCGGCGGAGACGCGGTCGCAGACGGCTGCGACGTCGAGTCCGGTGACCTGACACCAGCCAGCGGCGCGCGGTGGGTGCAGCGCCGGATCGGGCAGGGGGAGTGGCGACCGATTGTCTACGCCTCGGTGCTTGCCATGTCGGGCGTCCTGTCGGCATTGTCCGGCGTCGGCATCGCCCGCGCCGACGTTCGCCTCCTCTCCGCGCACTACGGGGCCGGGCAGCACATCTGCGGGCCATCGACCTGCAAGCTCATCTCCATCGCCATGGACGGCACGCAGTGGACGGACACGGCAGCGGGCGTTGGTGGCACGCAGATCGATGCGAGCGTGCTGGAGGACGACTTCTTCACACCGCCCGCACCCGTCCCGGTTTGGCAGGAGGAAATGGTGAAGGCACTCCCGGTGGTGAAGCAGGGTGACAAAGGTCAGTTCGTCCGCAACGTCCAGGGCCTGCTCTGCGCACATGGCCATACGGTCACGATCGACGGAAACTTTGGTCCGCTGACCGAGTCCGCGCTGCGTGCCTGGCAGACCCAGCAGAAGCTGCCCGTGACCGGACAGGTCGGCAGCGTCGCCTGGCCCGCGCTGCTCAACGTCAGCTAGCGGACCCGGCTCGTTCCCCCGTCGCAACCAGCAGATCGCCCCCGCCCTGGGTGCGGGCGGGGGCGGCCGGATGGACTCGCTGTGCTGGCGCGGCCATTAACCGGTGGCGTGCGAGACATGCGTGGCGATGTTCGGCAGGATCTCGGTTTCCGGAGCGGTGCGGCGCAGGTGCACGAATCCGAAGACGGACAGGATCAGCATCAGCGCGCCCCCGATGTACGAGGCGATCGCGGCGATCAGGGCGATCTGAGCGAACGTCCAGAAGCCGTAAGCCTCCAGCAGCATGCTGCGAAGGGTCGTGCCCTGGAACACTGTTTGCACTTCGCCGGCGAGCTGAGTGTTTGACGGGTTGGCCCGGGACTCGGTAGACAGCTGCGAGTAGGTCTTGCCGTGACCGATCTCCCGCAGGTGCACGGCGATGAAGTGGTTGGCGTAGGTCTGTGCCTGCGCGCCGGTCGTCATGAGCTGGCCGGCATACTTGCCCATCGCCGCGGCGTCTGCCTTCGGCAGCGCCTTGAACTCGGCGTTCGTCTTCGTCGGGAAGACGATCTTCTGGGCGGACAACTGGCTGGACACCTGGTTGTTGGCGTAGCTGTGACCCCAGGTCAGCAGCACGCCAGCGACCACCAGGACAACGGTCAGGATCAGGCCCGCCGCGGTTGCCAGCGCATCGAAGGTCCTCCTGCGCATGTGCGTTGCCTCCTCAGGTTCCCCGGACCCCTCGCGGCGGCCCGGTGGGTGCGACTGACTGTCGCTGGGATGAGCGTCCCGCCTGCTGGGGTAGCGGTTCAGGGCCATGCGTCCCTGGCCCGACGGACCTCAGTCACAGCTTCTCGGCGGACCTTCGCCGCCCTCCCATCTGGCAGCCTTCGGTCCGCTAGCTGTGGGCCGTTGGACCCTGGCTGCCGGACCGGGGCGCTGTGAGGCTGCGACCGGTGACACCTGGGAGGCAGTGGTGCTGGCAGGTGGAGTCGTGACGCTGGCTGGGCAGGTTGACCACGAGGGAGTAGGCGGTAGACAGGAGGAGGACATGCCCGACAAGGCCGTATTTGAGCGGCTTGATGAGGCTGAGTGCCTGCGGCTTATCGAGCCGGGCGGGATCGGCCGCCTGGCCTTTGCCGGACGTTTCGATCTGACCGTGCTGCCCGTTAACTACCGGCTGCACAAGGGCGCGATCCTTTTCCGGACTGCGCAGGACAGCAGCACGGACGAGGACTTGCGCACCGGCATTGCCGACGCCGAGTACCGGGTCGCCTTCGAGATCGACGACTTCGACATGGCCAGCCGAGAGGGCTGGAGTGTCCTGCTCCAGGGGCCCGCGCATCACCTGGACTCGGAGGCGGAGCGCGCCGAGGCTCAGTCGGCTGGCGTGGACCCGTGGCCTGACGGGGGCCGCGAGCACTTCATCAGCATCATCCCATCCCGGATTACCGGCAGGCGGATCCGGCGCGTGCCGGCTGACGCCAGCTGACTTGCTGGAGGCGCAGATGCGAGCACTCGTCTACCACGGCTCGGGCCGACGCAGTCTGGACGACGTACCCGACCCCGAGATCACCGACGACGGCGACGCCATTGTCCGCGTCGACACGACCACGATCTGCGGCACCGACCTGCATATCCTCGCCGGTGACGTGCCCTCGGTGCGGTCCGGCCGAGTTCTCGGGCACGAGGCCATAGGGACTGTCGAAGATGTCGGCGCCGCCGTGCGCACGATGTCGCCTGGGGACCGGGTCCTGCTGTCCAGCATCTCGTCCTGCGGCGCCTGCCAGCCCTGCAGGCAAGGGCACTTCGGTCAGTGCCAGGGCGGAGGCGGCTGGCTACTCGGCCACACCTCCGACGGGACGCAGGCCGACTATGTCCGGGTGCCATTCGCGGACTCCTCGACCTACCGGCTACCCGGCACGGTCACCGACGAGGAGGCCGTGATGCTGTCCGAGATCGTGCCGACCGCCTATGAGGTGGGCGTGCTCAAGGCGGGCGTGCGGCCTGGCGACGTGGTCGCTGTCGTCGGCTCTGGGCCGGTCGGCCTGGCCGCCATCATGGCTGCCCGGCTCTTCAGCCCGAGCCACGTGATAGCCATCGACGTGGCCGAGCGCCGCCTAGAGGCGGCCAAGCAGTTCGGCGCTGACGTGACAGTGGACAACTCGGCCGCCAACCCGATGGACGTAGTCCGCTCGCTGTCGGACGGGCAAGGCGCGGACGTCACGATTGAGGCCGTCGGCGAGCCGGAGACGTTCGAACTCGCGGTCCGCCTCACCCGGCCCGGTGCGCACGTGGCCAACATCGGCTTGCACGGCAAGCCCGCGGCCTTGCACCTGGAGGACGAATGGACCAGAGACATCACGGTAACGACCGGCCTGGTGGATACCAACTCAATCCCGATGCTGCTGCGCCTGCTCGCCAGTCATCAGCTTGATGCGCGCCGGTTCGTCACGCACCGGTTCGGATTCGCCGAGTTCGACGAGGCCTACGACGTGCTGGCGGACGCGGCCAAGACAGGTGCGGTCAAGGTGGTGCTCAGCAGCTGAGAGGCTGGCTCAGACCACCCGGCTGCGCCGTTCCAGGAACGTGACGTCGCGCCACCGGCCGTGGTGGAGTCCGATCCGCTCGCGGGTGCCGACCATCCGGAAGCCGGCTGCCACGTGCAGCGCGATGCTCGCGGTGTTCTCCGGGAAGATCCCGGACTGAATGGTCCAGATCCCGGCGGCCTCGGTGGAGGCGATGAGCTCGGTGAGCAGACGTCGTCCGATGCCGTGTCCCCGCCCATCGGAGCGCACATAGACCGAGTGCTCGACCACGCCGGCGTACACCGGCCGGGCCGAGACTCGCGATGCCGCTACCCAGCCGAGCACGGCGTCATCGCACTTGGCCACGTACCGGTGAGCCGGGAGCCTGACAGCGTCGAACTCCGCCCAGGACGGCGCGCAGGTCTCGAACGTCGCGTTGCCCTCGTCGATGCCGGCCTGGTAGATGGCGAGGACATCCGGCGCATGGGTGGCTGCCATGGGCTCGATATGCAGGGGAGCTGTCATGCTGCCAGTGTTTCGTCTTGCTGGTTGGCCTGGGTGCGTTGCTTGGCGATGCGGGGTGTTGGCGAAACAGGCCCAGATGGACAAGTCGAGGCTGAATCGGTCTGCCAGGCATCGCTGTGGTTGCCGTGTGGGTGGTCAAGGTCGTCGCATGCTGCTGGCAGGGCTTTGAGGATGGCGGCGCCCTCGAGAGCTGGCATTTCCGCGCCAGCCGCTAGATCCACCATCTGACAGCACGCCGTCGATGAGGCCAGGGCGCCAGATGTCCGCTCGGCGGGCTCCGAGGTTTACGCGGAAACGTCGGGTGGCATCGGCAGCCTGCAGAAACAGGCAGTTGCCCTGGGCAATTAGCGCGGCATCGCCGGATGTTGGAGCAGGCGGCCAGCTACCGTGACCCGGTGCTGGGCCCGGGATGGACGCAGGTCGTCGCGCTCGTCGCTGCCTTCGTTATCGCCGCGGCGGCTACGCCTGCCGGTATTTCCGGCGCTGTCTTGCTACTGCCATTCCAGGTCAGCGTCCTCGGTACGCCGAGCCCCGCGGTCACGCCGACAAACCTCCTCTACAACGTGGTTGCAACCCCTGGCGCGCTGTACCGGTACTGGCGGCAGGGACAGCCCGGCGGCCGGCTGGCGCTGACGCTCCTGGCCGGCACGCTGCCGGGGGTTGTCGCCGGCGCGGTGATCCGGGTCGAGCTGCTGCCGGGCGCGCGGGTCTTCGACTTGGTCATCGGCATCGTGCTGGTGCCGCTCGGCGGATATCTCGCGCTCTCGCGACCGGCACCGCTGGCCCGCGGCGTTGGCCGCGTTGGTCGACGGGTGCCAGCTGCCGCGCTGGTCGTGCTGTCCGCCGCCGTGGGTTGCGTTGGGGGGATCTACGGCATCGGCGGCGGCTCGATTCTCGCGCCGATTCTGATCGGGACCGGCCGTCGCCCGGCCGAGGTTGCCCCGGCGGCGCTAGCCTCGACCTTCGTGACCTCGGTGGCCGGGGTGATGACGTTTGCGTTGCTCGCGCTGCGCACGCACGGCCCGGTGGCGCCGGACTGGCCGACGGGGATCGCGCTCGGACTTGGCGGCATCGTCGGCGCCTACACCGGGGCGCGGATCCAGCAGCGCCTGCCCGAGATGCTGCTCCGCCGCATGCTGGCGCTGCTGGTGGTGGTGATCGGGGCCCGTTACCTCCTGGCGGGCGCGTGGTGAGCAAATCAGGGTGCGTGCGACCTGGGCTGGACCCGGCCGAGTTCGACGTCACCGTCAGCCCCGGCGTGGTGACGATCACGGGGGGGCCGCGGACGAGGAAGCCGCGTTGCGGCTGCTGGCCCGTGTCCGGCATACCGAGGGCGTTGTCGGCTTTCGCGACCGCTTCATGATGCTCGGCGGCGCAGGCACTCAGCACTAATCCGGCTCGTTGGACGGTTGTTGTCCGGCCACACAATGAGACGGATGGTGCGGAATGTCAGAGGGCGGAGCGGCTGGGCGGGCCTGGCTTGCCAGGCTGCCGGCAGAGCTGGATGCGCAGCGGCGGCTGATGAGCTGGCTGATCGACTTCTGCGAGGCGACACCGGAGGCAAGTGAGCTGGTGGTCGGCTGCTCCGTCGGCCGCGGCGCGGCCGACGCGCTGTCGGACATTGACGGTGCTGTCGGCGTGACAGCCGAGCCCGGCGAGGCGGGCGCTGCGCAGGTGCAGGCGGTGGAGGCACTGCTGGCGGCAGCATTAACGGAGCCACGCTGGCCCGGGGCCGTGCCGCTGGTCGACATGCTGCGCCATCGCTACGGGCCAGCCGACCGGTTTATCCGGCGGATATTTGCTCAGTTCGCCGACGGTGCGCAGCTGGACCTGACCGTCATGTCCGACGCTGAGCTGGGGCAGCGCGGCGCCCGCCCGGACTTCCTCAGCCTGTACGCGGAGGGCTCGCCGCCCGTTTCCGGGACTCGGGACCAGGCTTTCGCGGTGAGCGGCGAGCAGGTCCGGGAGTGGACGTTCCTCGGCTGGTGCGCGCTGATTGACGCGGACAAGTACCTGCGCCGCGGCTCGCTGTGGGAGGCGCACCACCGGGTGAACGATGCCCGCCATCACATCTGGCAGCTGTGGGCTGCCTCGACCGGAGCGATGTATCCCTGGCATGGCATGACGCAGGTGCTCGACAACGATCCGCATGACCTGCCGCCGGGAATCGAAGCCACCGTTGCCGGACTGGATGTGACGGCCCTGCGGCAGGCGTCGATCGCGAGCGCCGCACTCCTGTCGAGCGTGAGCGAGTCCGCGGCGAAGCTGTGGCCCGCCGAACTCCCGCAGGCGATGGCGCACTACGTCACGAGTGTGCTGTCCGGCGGTTCCCGCGACGGCCGCGACGCTACGCCGTGACGCGGATCGCGCGGCCGCTGATCGTGGTTGGCGTGATCTTCACGTAGGTGTCCCGCTGCCCGCCTGCCCACGGCTCGATGCCGAGACTGCGCGCCTCGGTCAGCTCGGCCGGGTCGGTGATGATCTCGGCCCGGCCGCTCACCAGTACGCTCCAGCCCTCGGCGAGCGCGTCGTCGAGGTGATCGACATCGAAGGAGACATGCGGCTGCCGCACCGCGGCGGCCACGCTGCCATGGCTGGAAGTGCGGAACACCACGTCGTCGCGCAGCATCTGGTAATTCACCGGAATTGCGACGGGTCCGCGTGCCGCGTCCACGAACAGGAACCGCCCGACTCCGCCGGAGGCGATGTGCTCCCGGCACTCGCTGACGGTGAGTTCTGCGAGCACGGCGGACTCGGCTGGCTGGCGCGCCCCTGGCGGCTGATTCAGACCGGCGCCGGTCAGTGCGCTTGGTGGCACATCGAGCGCGTAGGCGAGCCTGGTCAGTGCCGCTTGCGTCGGGTTCGGCGCATCGCTCGTCTCGATGTAAGCGAGGTACTCCGGCGACATCCCGGCACGCGCTGCGACCTGCTCAACGCTGAGTCCGGCTCGGCCGCGTTCCTCGGCGATCCTTCTGCCCAGGTCTGTCGCGGCCGAGCCGGTGCTGCTGACCATGTCTGCTCCTCCCGCCGCCGGTTGACACGTGCCCGGAGTCCGCGGCGGAGAAACCGAGCGCTCCTTTCTCTCAGCACCAGGCAACCGCTGATCACGCTCGCCAGTCAGGGCCGAACGTCCTGGCTAGGGTGAGCAGGTGGACACCCGTGATGCAAAGGAAGACGACACCCTCGTCGTTGGTGACGGACGCCGCCTCGGCTGCGCGCAGTACGGCCTGCCGGACGGGGAGCCGGTCTTCTTTTTCCATGGCCACCCGGGGTCGCGCCTAGAGGCCCGGTTCGCGCACGCCGCGGCGGCGGCTGGCGGATTCCGGGTGATCGCGCTGGACCGTCCCGGCTACGGCCGGTCGGATTTCCAGGTCGGCCGGGCCATCACCGACTGGCCGGATGACGTCGCGGCGGCGGCCGACCAGCTAGGGATCTCCCGGTTCATGGTCTCCGGCGCATCCGGCGGCGGCCCGTACGCGCTAGCCTGCGCCAGGCGCCTGCCAGAGCGAGTCACCCGCGCCGCGGTGATCAGCGGCGCCGGACCGTTCCAGGTCCGCGGCATCACTCGTGGCATGCGCTGGCAGAACCAGGTCGGCTTCCGGCTTGGCGCCCGCGTGCCGGCCCTGGCCCGCGCCATCACCGGCTCCATGCAGCGCAATATCACCGCCCGACCCGAGGCGACGATCGACGCCCTAGCACGCGCAATGTCGCCAGCCGATGCCGCGATCGTCCGGCGGCCGGAGGTGCGTGAGATCGTGATCGCCGACATCACCGAGGCGTTCCGGCAGGGGAGCCAGGGAGCGGCCTGGGATATCAGGCTCCTCGGCCGGCCCTGGGGCTTTGCCCTGGCCGAGATCGAGACCGAGGTCTTCCTGTGGCAGGGCGAGACCGACACCCTGGTCTCGCCGGCCATGGGCCGTTACCAGGCCGCGCAAATCCCGCGCTGCCACGCCACCTTCCTGCCCGGCGAAGGACATCTGCTCATCATCGGCCACATGCCCGAACTTATCGCCGCGCTGGGGTCGTAAGCACCGCCCGCGCCTCGCGGGCTATCTCCAGGTCCTCCCTCGCCGTGATCACCAGCGACCGGACCGGCGCGCCAGCGGCCGTGATCTCGGCGTCGGCGGTCGCATCGTTCCGCGCCGGGTCGATGCCGACGCCAAGGAACTCCAGGCCGGCGGCAGCCGCGGCCCGGATCTCGCCGCTGTGCTCGCCGACGCCACCGGTGAACACCAGCGCGTCCAGCCCGTTCATGGCGGCGGCCATCGCGCCGATCTCACGGCGCAGGCGATGCAGGTAGACGTCGATGGCCAGGCGCGCATCCGGGTCACCCTGGCCGGCCGCCGACAGCACGTCGCGCATGTCCCCGCTGGCGATGCCCGACAGGCCGGCCACCCCAGAGGACCGCTCCAGGCCGTCCGCGACGTCGTCCGCCGACAGTCCGCCGTGCTGCAGCAGCCAGGTGATCAGGCCCGGGTCGACGCTGCCGCTGCGAGTGGCCATGACAAGGCCCTCCAGCGGCGTGAACCCCATCGTGGTGTCCACGCAACGGCCCGAGCGCACCGCCGCCAGCGAAGCGCCCGCGCCTAGATGGCAGGTAACGATGCGCAGCCCGTCCGAATCGCGCCCGAGCAACTCGGCCGCGCGCCGGGACGCGTAGGCATGCGACAGTCCGTGGAAGCCGTATCGTCGCAGCCCGAAACGGCGCGTCCAGCTGGCGGGCAGCGCGTAGCGCGCGGCCTCCGCAGGCATGGTCGAGTGAAAGGCGGTGTCGAAACACGCCACACCGGGCATGTCCGGCAGCACCCGGCGCGCCGACTCGATCCCGGCCAGCGCCCGCGGCTGATGCAGCGGGGCGAGGTCAGCCAGGTCGCCAATGGCCGTGACCACGCGGTCGTCGATGCGGACCGGCTCGCAGAACTGGCTGCCGCCGTGCACGACCCGGTGCCCGACCACGTCTGCGTCAGGCGCGTGCTTGCGCAGGAAGCCGGCCAGCTCAGCCTGATCTGCGCCGCCATCCCAGCGGTCCAGGTCGAAGGTGTCCGTCACCTGGTCGTCGGCGGCGAGCACGCTGACCTTCAGGCTGCTCGACCCCGCATTGACGACGATGACCGCGTCGGTCATGTCGTCCGGCCCGACCATTTCCAGTCCCGGACCTCGGGCATGTCCTCGCCGTACTCACGGGTCCAGGCGTGGTGCCGCACCCTGGTATCTTCCATCCCCTGACGGAGCTGAGCGGCCCGGCTGGCGAGCCCGGGGACGCGGTCGATGACGTCCATGACCAGGTGGAACCGGTCCATGTCGTTCATCACGACCATGTCGAAGGGAGTGGTCGTGGTGCCTTCCTCCTTGTAGCCGCGGACGTGGAAGTTATCGTGGCCGGCGCGCCGGTAGGTGAGCCGGTGGATCAGCCACGGGTAGCCGTGGTAGGCGAAGATCACCGGCCGGCCGGGCGGGAACAGCGCGTCGAACTCCGCGTCGCTCATCCCGTGCGGATGCTCGGTGTCAGGCTGCAGGCGCATCAGGTCGACCACGTTCACCACCCGGACGCGCAGGTCCGGCAGTTCGCGGCGGAGGATGTCGGTGGCCGCCAGTACCTCGAGCGTCGGCACATCGCCGGCACAGCCGAGGACGACATCCGGCTCGTTACCATCTCCGTCGCTACTAGCCCACTCCCAGATGCCCGCCCCCCGGGTGCAGTGCAAGATCGCGGCGTCCATGTCCAGCCAGTCCGGGTTGGGCTGCTTGCCCGCGACGATCACGTTGACGTAATCGCGGCTGCGCAGGCAGTGGTCGGCGACCGACAGCAGGGTGTTGCTGTCCGGCGGCAGGTAGACGCGGATTACCTCGGCCTTCTTATTCACCACGTGGTCGATGAAGCCGGGGTCCTGGTGGCTGAAGCCGTTGTGGTCCTGCCGCCAGACGTGCGAGGTCAGCAGTATGTTCAGGGACGCGATCGGCCGCCGCCACGGCAGGTGCCTGGACACCTTCAGCCACTTGGCGTGCTGGTTGAACATCGAGTCGACGATGTGGATGAAGGCCTCATAGCAGGAGAACAGGCCGTGTCGGCCCGTCAGCAGGTAACCCTCCAGCCACCCCTGGCAGGTGTGCTCGGAGAGGATCTCCATCACCCGACCGTCGGACGCGAGGTTCACATCCACGGCCAGGGTCTGCTCCTCCCAGGTCTTGCCGGTCACCTCCAGCAGCGCGTTCAGTCGGTTGGACTCGGTCTCGTCCGGGCCGAACACGCGGAAGTTCTGCTGCGCGGCATTGGCGGCCATCACGTCGCGCAGCAGCCCGCCAAGTATGCGGGTCGGCTCGGAGGTGCTGGCGCCAGGCGCGGGCACCGCCACGGCATAGGTGCGGAAGTCCGGTAGCGACAGGTCCCGCAGCAGGACCCCGCCGTTGGCATGCGGCGTGGCGCCGATGCGCCGGTCGCCGGCAGGCACCAGCGCGAGCATTGCCGGATCGGGGCTTCCGTCCGCGCCGAAGAGCTCGGCGGGCCGGTAGGACCGGAGCCACTCCTCGAGCTGCCGCAGATGCGCCGGCTTGGTGCGGACCTCGGCGAGCGGCACCTGATGGGCGCGCCAGGTGCCCTCGACCGGCAGCCCATCCACTTCGGCTGGCCCGGTCCAGCCCTTCGGGCTGCGCAGCACGATCATCGGCCAGCGGGTGCTCGCGACCGGCTGTCCGTTCCTGGCCTGGTTCTGGATGGCTCTGATTCGTTCGATGGCGGTGTCCAGCGCGGCAGCCATTTCCAGATGGGGGAAGTAGTCGTGATCGCCGGTCACATACGTCGGCTCGTAGCCGTAGCCGCGCAGGAGCGCGTCGAGCTCCGCCTCGGGCAGCCTGGCCAGCACGGCCGGATTGGCGATCTTGTAGCCGTTCAGGTGGAGGATCGGCAGCACGGCGCCGTCGCTTGCCGGATCGAGGAAGCGGTGCGAGTGCCAGCTTGTCGCGAGCGGCCCGGTCTCGGCCTCGCCGTCACCGACGACGCAGGCGACGATCAGGTGCGGGTTGTCGAACGCGGCGCCGTGCGCGTGCGACAGCGAGTAGCCGAGCTCGCCGCCCTCGTGGATGGAGCCGGGAGTTTCTGGCGCGACGTGGCTCGGCACCCCACCGGGAAAGGAGAACTGGCGGAACAAGATCCGCATACCCTCAGCGTCACGCGAGATGCTTGGGTAGATCTCGCTGTAGGAGCCCTCCAGCCAAGTGTTGGCCAGGGCGGCCGGGCCGCCGTGACCGGGTCCGATGATGATCATCATTTCGGCATCGTGCACGCCGATCGCCCGGTTCAGGTGCGCCCAGATGAAGTTCAGGCCCGGCGTAGTGCCCCAGTGCCCGAGCAGCCGCGGCTTGATGTGCCCGGGCAGCAGCGGCTCGGTCAGCAACGGGTTGTCCATCAGGTAGATCTGGCCGGCCGACAGGTAGTTGGCGGCACGCCAGTACCGGTCGAGCACCTGTGCCTGCTGGACCGTCAGCGACTGGTCCCGCGTCACGGTAGTCATGGGTCTCCTCGGAACGTGGCTGGTGTGGCCGTTGGCTGGCTGAGTGGTTGCTAACCGGCGTTGCGGACGACGACGACCGGGCAGGCGGCATTGCTCACGCAGTACATGCTCACTGAGCCAAGCAACATGCCGGTGAATGCCCCGTGACCACGGTTGCCGACCACCAGGAGATCCGCGGTGCGGGATTCGTCCACCAGGACCTTTGCCGGATGCCCGTAGTCAAGCTGGCCCTGCACGCCGTCGGGGGAAGCGATGCCGTAGACCTCGGTCAGCGCCGCATCCAGCGACTGCTGCATGTTGGCGCGAACCTCATCCGACACGGGCTTGGGTGCACGTCCGACCGGCGCGATGCCGGCGGCCGCCGGGTAGTGCCAGGACAGGATGGCCCGGATGGTCGCGCCGGTTGCCCTGGCGTAGTCGGCGGCCCAGCGCAGGGCCCGGACCGACTCGGCCGAGCCATCGACTCCGACCACAACACGTGGGCCGGATCGTCCTGCTGTAGTCATTTCTGCTCCTCCTCCATCGGCCGCCGGCACGCCGCCCACCTGCATCACTGCCCGGTTGGTCGCCGAGCCAATGCCAGTGTGCTCGGTCGCTGAGGTCAGCCTGTGGCGGCAGCCCTGTCCAGCCCAGAGGCCTAGTGCCTCGCTCGCAGCAGACCTTTGGCCCTGCCCCGTGCCGCCTGGTCGGCGGCACGCTGGTGAGTCCGGTTATTCAGTCCTGTTCTTCGGAAGGCAGTCCCTCGACGAAGCGGCGCACCTTGTGGGTGAGCTCTTCGACGCAGGCCGAAATGAACGCCACGCGGCCATCGGGCCCGACCACCGGCGCGATGACCGGGCACCAGTAGCGATGCTCGAAGACGCCCGGCCTGCCCGGCACCTCGACGTCATACCGCTGGAAGGCCACCGTGTCGGGCTCACCTGTGGCCATCGCACGGCGCATGGAATCCCGGATGTTGCGAACCCCGGTGGCCTCTGGATCCGCTGGATTGTCCGGGAAGGCCTCGAACAAGTCGCGGCCTATCAGCTCTTCCCGCGTGCGCGACAAGACCTGCAGATAGGCCACATTGGCATCAGCTATGACAAGATCCGGTGTCACCAGCAAGACCGGAATCGGAAGCTGCCGGAAGACCTGCGCAAAGTCGACCTCTGGAACTGCCATCCGCCCACCCCCAGTGAGTTCGCGGCGGTTCCTTACCCGGCGCCGATCCACGCAAGCTCCTAGCCGCGGGCTGGCGGCAGGGAGTGATCCCAGTCGGCTAGCAGGGTGCGGATGCCGGTGACCAGCGCGATCGGCTGGTCCAGCATGATGTGGTGGCCCGCAGCAGGGATCTCGATGACGGGCGCGAGCCGGCCAAGCTTGTCGTACATGAGCTCGGTCGTCTCCGGCGGCACGATGCCGTGCTCGGCGTGGAAGATTGCCACCCGGCAGTCCAGCTGGCCCAGCAGAGCTGGGGTGGCCTGCGGCCGCCCGAAGATGGCCGGGTCGAACTTCCAGCTCCACCCCCCGGGCACGGACTTGATGGACGTGCGCGCGACGTGATCCCGGATGTAAGGGAGGGTCGGCTGATCGGGGATCGGCCGGAACCTGGCGATAGCAGCGTCGGGGGTCGGGTAAACGCGCAGCGGGCCGAAGGCCCTTTCCTGTCTGGCTGCCTCGTCTTCTGGGGTCAGATCGCGCACCGGCGAGTCGATCACCACGATCCCGGTGAGTTCAGCGGCGAACATCCCGGCCGCGCGCAGCGCGACGAAACCGCCCATGCTGTGCCCGATGACCACAGGCTCGGGGCCGACGCCGGTGGCGGCCGCGACCACCCGAACCTCCTCAGCCCAGCCATCGAGCGTGTACTTTTCCCGGCGGCCGCTGTCACCGTGCCCGGATAGATCGAGCGCGGCGACCCGCCGGTCGGCCGCCAGCAGCGGCGCGATGTGATCCCACCAGCGGCTGTGCGCGGCGCCGCCGTGCACCAGGACGAGCCCGCTGCGGGCCGGGCGGCCCCAGGCGCGATAGGCGATCGGTGTCCCGTCCACATCGACGACGCCGGTCTCGGGGACGGCGGCAAGCGCTGCGGTGAACCAGTCAGGTGCCTCGGTGGGTTCGGTTGTGTCAGGTGCTGCCATAGGCAGTAGCGAACCAGATCCCGCGGCGCCGGCGGTGGAGAGGTCGGGCGGTTCCTCAACCGAACGTGTGCCCAGCCTTGGCTAGTCGCCCGCGCAGCACAGGATCGGGCTTGCTTTCTGGGTAGTCATCGCGGTCGCGGTGGCTTGCGTGTGCAGGCTGTGCGTGTGGGCGGCAGCGCCGGGCATGGTGGCGCCGGTAACCATGACGGCGGCGGCGGCGAGCGCGGCTGCGAACGCGAGGCGGATGCTGGTCGTGGTGGTCATGTTGGTCCCATCTGTCGGGTGGCTGGAGCCACACGCTGTGCCGACTGCGGTCACGAAATGCAGTGAGGCCATTGACTACATTGCACTACATGGGCAAGTCAGACTTAAAGTTGTGAGTTACACAAACCCTTGACTACGCGGCGATATGACCGCTAACGTCCTTGGCAGCGGCGTGACAACTGGCTGCCTGTGCGCGTGCAGGCAACATGGGATCAAGGTGTCGGCATGCACCTGTTCTGGCTCGAGCCCGGCAGCCTGCGATGACGGCCCGACAGTTGACGGTAGGCCGGTCAGGCTGGCGGCGTCCGAAACTGGCGCCAACCGGGAGCCGCCTCGCCGCGATCCGCTGGCATGAAGGTGCGGACGAGCTCTGGGTCGGATTGACCGGCGCCCCGCTGGAGCTTGCCTCCGACTTGCGTCCGTGGCGGCTGCGGGACTTCCATTGGGCGTCCGGCGGCGCCGGGCTGATCCTGGTACTCGGCATGGCTGGCACCGAGCGGCGGTGGCTGGCCTACCTGGACTTGCGGTCTGGCGTGGTGACCCGGCTGACGTCGGACACCGCGGCGGACGCTCAGTACGCGGGGCAAGCGCGGGGAGCGAAGCCGAGCGTCCTGGTAGCCCACCGGCAGTCCTTGACGGACGGGTTCGAGTTGCAGGCCGTGACGCCGACCGGTGCCGTGATCGCGGAGTGGCAAGGCCCCGGTCGTCCGGTACGCCAGTGGCTGGCCGATGGGGTAGATGCCGTGGCCGTCTGCGATGCCGAGGGCACGGAGACGTGGTGGCATCGCCGGCTCGCCGGATCGTCGTGGCAGCTGATGGCGGAGCTGCCAGGCAATCCGTCGTCGCGCCCGGTCGGATTTGGCCGACGCGGCGCTGGTGGCGGTGTCGACGTGTATGCGACCAGCGCGGCGGCGGGCGACACGGTCGCGCTGATCCGGCTGGCGACACCGAGTGCTGGCCCGGAGATTGTCTGTGCCGTGGACGGGTTCGACGTCACCTCAGTCCTGCTGGCGCCGGACCGAGGCGGGGCGGACCTCGTCACCTCGACCGACCCGGAATGCGCCCAGATCGGACTCTCGGCTGTGGCCGCCGCCGACCTCGCCCGGCTGCGGGAGCTGGCCGGCCCCGCCGCGGCCAGGATCATCGACCGCAACGCGACCCACTGCCTGGCCGAGATCTGCTACCCGGTGGGCGGACCTGCCTACCTGACGTTTGGCCGTAACGGCCGTGCGGTCAGTGGTCCGCTCATCAAGTACGCCGGGCTCGATGGCGTCCGCGTCCAGGCGAGGCGGCCATTCAGCTACCGGGGCCGGGATGGCCGGCTCATCACCGGTTTCCTGACCCGGCCGGACGGCCCGCCGCCGTGGCCGGCGGTCCTGCTTATCCACGGTGGCCCTGGTACCTGGGACCGGCCTGGTCTCGATCTGACGGCGCAGCACATTGCGGCAGCGGGCCTGTGCTGCGTCCAGGTCAACTATCGGGGCTCGCGCGGATTCGGGCAGCGGCACCGGGATGCCGGAGCCGGGCAGTGGTCGCTGGCCATGCAGGACGACCTGGTGGACGCGCTGCGGTCAGCACCGGTCGCGGCGGTCATCGACCCGCGGCGGATCGCCGCGGCGGGACACGGCTATGGCGGATATGCGGCGCTGATGCTGGCCACTCAGGACGAGGTACCAATCAGCGCCGTGGTGGCCGCCTCCGCGCCGACCGACCTGGTCGGATACGTCCGTCATCTGCTCGCGGCCGGCGGGGCAGCGGGACGCCAGGATGGGGCCAGGATTGGCGATCCCGACCGCGACCGCGCGCGCCTGACGACGGCCTCGCCGCTGCACCGCACGGCGGACGTGCGGGCGCCGGTGCTGCTCTTCCACGGTCGTCAGGACCCGCGGGTGCCCATCGACCACGCCACGTCGCTTGGTGCGGCCCTGCGCCGCGAGGGTCGCGAGTATGACCTGACGATCTATGACGACGAGGGCCACAGCTACGTCCGGCCGCAGAACGTGGCGGACGTACAGGCCCGGTCGATTCATTTCCTGCTCCGGGCGCTCAGCGAGCGCGCGGCCGCTGCTGCTGGCTAGGCGGACACGGTTTAGCCGAGCACGGGCAGGGCCGCTCCCGGCCGGATCGCGGAAGCGCGCACTCCTGCGCAGTCGGCTGCTTGCCGCAATGCCTCGATTGCCTCAGCGGACTGGCCGCGCTCGATCAGAGCCTCTGCCAGATCGCGCCAGGCCTTGGCAGCGTCCGGCACGGAGCCCATCGCGGCCAGCCGCCGCGCGGCCTCGGACACGGTGGCGATCCCTTCAGTCACCTGACCCGCCATGATCCGCGCGAGCCCGCCGAACACTCGTGCAACCTGCGTCTCGCTGTCCTGCTCAGTGCCCCGGTCGGCCGCCTGCGCAGCGATCAGCGTGGCACCCCCGAAGTCACCGCGCAGGAGCGCGGATCGCGCCATCTCCGTCTCGCACCTGGCAAGCTCCGGCCCGGAGGAGTGGTCAGCTAGCACCCCGCGCGCTCGCTGCAGCAGCGCATCGGCCTCGTCCAGCTGCGGTGGGTCCGACAGGAGCAGCAGCCAGGCGTGGTTGACCCGGAGGCTGGCCAGGGCGACGTCGGTCGAATTCTCGGAGATCAGGGCTAGGGACTTCCGTGCGAGGTCGAGCGCGAGCGCCAGGTCGCCGCGTGCCTGCGCCACCACGCAGGCATTCCAGTAGGCCGAGCCCTGAGCCCGATGCGAGCCAAGGCGCTCGGCCCGCTCGATTGCCTGGCTCGCCAGGTGCTGGGCGGAGAAATAGTCACCCCGGATCCAGTAGCTGCCGACGAGGGTGGACGCGAGCCGGATCTCGTCCTCGCAGCCCTCCAGGCCAAGCTCGCGCACTTCCCGGAGGGCGTCCTCGCCGACGTCGATGCTGCGCGCGACGTCTCCGGCAAACTGGTAGAGGCGGCAGCGAGTGATCAGCACGGTGAGCAGGCTGGGCGTGCCAGGCTCGCCGGCTCTGGCCGCGTCGAGCAGGGCCTCGAGATGGGTGAGCGCTGCATGCAAGTTGCCATGGGCCTGCTCGGTCCGCACCAGGCCCCAGGCGGCTGCATGCCTCAGCTCGGTGCTGGCGAGTTGTGCTAGCTCGCTGAACCGCTCGTGCGCCTCGTCGACGGCACCATTAGCAAGGGCCATCTCCGCGAATTCAAGCCGCAGGCGCTG
>DASXMP010000066.1:0-1803 GCA_036495585.1 Streptosporangiaceae bacterium | reverse complement strand
GTTCGGCACGATCGGCGGGCTGCTGACCGTCATTCCTTTTAGCCTCAAGACCACCCACCGCCTCATCCCGCACACGCCCATCAGCATCTACCTGGGCGTGCTGGCCGGGGTCGTGGCACTGACTCTGGCGGCCAGCTTGCTAGCGGCCTGGCGGGCCACCCGCCTCGGCCCGGTCACCGTCTTGCGGGGCGCGGCCAGGACATGAAGCCTGCAGTCAGCTGGGGGCGAGCCCTGCGGATCCAGGCCGTGCTGGCCGCCATTGGCAGCACGGCCTCGATCACTGCCTGGGCGGCGACCGGCGGCTCTTTCTGGCCCCGGTGGGTGCTGTTCGGCTGGGGCACGTCGCTCGCCGCGCAGCTGGCGCTGCGCGCGGGGCTGCGGGCGCCGACGCCGCGGGGACAGTTGCTGGCCGTGCACTGGCGGCTGTCGGCAGTGCTCGCCCCCGTCGAGATCGTCGTCTGGCTGCTGATCGACACTCCGCAGCCGTTCTGGCCGGCCTGGGCGATACTCGCCATAGCCATCGCGCTCGCCGCCCACATCCTGGTGCAGCGGGCGCTGCACCCAAGCCGGGAGAAGGAGCTGGCCGAGCGGGTCGACGTGCTCACTCGGTCCCGGCGCGGCGTCGTCGACGTGCAGTCAGCCGAGTTCAAGCGGATCGAGCGTGACCTGCACGACGGCGCGCAAGCGCGGATAGTGTCGCTTGCGATGAACCTCGGACTGGCCGAGCAGCTGGCCCGGCGCGACCCGGACGCGACGACCGACCTGATCGCCGAGGCCCGGCAGAGTGCCCTGGCCGCCCTGGACGAGCTGCGCACGGTGATGCGCGGCATCCAGCCGCCGGTGCTGAGCGACCGCGGCCTGGCCGGCGCGGTCCAGGCGCTGACGCTCGACTTGTCCGTGCCCGCAACCGTGACCGCCGACCTGCCGGGCCGGCCAGCCCTCCCGGTCGAGTCGGCCGCCTACCTCGCAGTGGCTGAGTGCCTGGCTAACGTGGTCAAGCACAGTCAGGCCCGCCGCGCCTGGGTAACGCTGGCCTACGCTCACGGCTTGCTGTCAGCGACGGTCGGCGACGACGGCGTCGGCGGGGCCGACATGAGCCGGGGCACCGGCCTGGCGGGCGTCGCGCGCCGGCTGGAGGTGTTTGACGGGACCGTCCGGGTACGCAGCCCGGTCGGCGGGCCGACCGAAGTGACCATGGAGATACCGTGCGAGTTGTCATCGCAGAAGACCTCGTCCTCCTCCGAGACGGACTGACCCGCCTGCTCAAGGCGCACGACATCGAGGTCGCCGCCGCGCTCGCAGATACCGCCCCGCTGGCAGGCATCCTCGACTCCGAGCAGGTCGACCTGGTCATCGCCGACGTCCGCATGCCGCCCACGTTCACCAACGAAGGCCTCGTGGCCGCCATCGACGCCCGCCGCGCGCACCCCGGCCTGCCGGTGCTCGTACTCAGCCAGTACGTCGAGCAGCTGTACGCCCGCGAGTTGCTCAGCTCGGGCGAGGGCGCGCTCGGCTACCTGCTCAAGGACCGGATCGCCGACGTCCCCGCCTTCATCGACGCGGTCCGGCAGGTCGCCGCGGGCGGCACCGTGCTCGACCCCAAGGTGATCGCGGCCATGGTCACACGCCACGCGGCCCGCAGCCCGGTCGCCGCGCTCACCCCGCGCGAGCGTGACGTGCTCGCCCTGATGGCCGAGGGACAAGCCAACTCCGGCATCGCCTCCCGGCTCGTCATCACCGAGCGCGCCGTCGGCAAGCACATCAACAACATCTTCGCCAAGCTCGGCCTGCCCGCCGACACCG
>DASXMP010000065.1:0-91343 GCA_036495585.1 Streptosporangiaceae bacterium | reverse complement strand
GTGGAGGCACAGCGCCGTGCTGATGGACCAGTCCTCACAGGACAACACCCTCGATGGCTTCTGGCCTCCGCCGGTCACTCCCGGGGACGCCGTCTCATCTCAGTCCTCGAGGGACAAGCAAGCAAAGCGTTCCCCGGGAGTTCCCGATGACGAAAGAAGGTAGTGCCATCAGCGAGCAGTTTGACCTGTTCGTGCACGGGACGGTGTTCTTCGATGTCGTCTTCACTGGGCTCGATGCAATGCCGGTGCGCGGGACCGAGATCCAGGCCAGTGGCATGGGATCGTGCCCAGGGGGCATCGCAAATCTGGCCATCGCCGCAAGCCGCCTGGGCGTGCGGACGGCGCTGGCGGCCGCTTTTGGCGACGACGTCTATGGCGACTTCTGCTGGTCCACGCTGACCGAGCAGGAGGGCGTGGACCTGAGCTGTTCGCAGCGGTTCTCCGACTGGCACTCGCCAGTGACGATCTCGATGGTGGTGGACCGGGATCGGGCTCTGCTCACTCATATGCATCCATCACCAGTGCCCGGCGGGGACCTGATCCGGGCCATGCCGGAGGCGCACGCCGCCTTCGCCCACCTTGACCCGGAGCCGCAGGAGTGGTTCGGGGCGGCGGCGCGAGCCGGGCTGCTGCTGTTCGCCGACACAGGCTGGGACGAGGAGGAGAAGTGGTCCCCAACCGTGCTGGACCAGCTTGACTGCTTCCACGCGTTCCTGCCGAACAGCGTCGAGGCGATGGCCTACACCCACACCGATGATCCGAGCGACGCACTGCATGCCCTTGCGGACCGTGTCCCCGTCGCGGTCGTGACCTGCGGCGGCCAGGGCGCCATGGCCATCGACTCGACCACTGGCGAGCAGGAATGGGTACCGTCGCTGCCGGTGAACGCCCATGATCCGACGGGTGCGGGAGATGTGTTCGGTGCCGCCTTCGTGCACGGCACGCTGCGCCAGTGGCCCCTGCGGCAGCGGCTGCGGTTCGCCAATCTGTGCGCCGCGCTCTCGACCCAATACGTGGGCGGATCACTGGCCGCCCCGGGGTGGGGCGACATCATCGACTGGCTGGCGCGCACGCGCGCCAGAGCGGCTGCAGGCTCGGCGACTGCGGCTGAGCAGGCGGAGGCTTACCACTTTATCGATGACGTCCTGCCTACCTCGGGTCGCATCTCGGTGCGCCGGGCACGGGCGACGATCGCCCGCACCTCGGACGCCGAAGCCAGCCGGGTGCGGCCTACAACGTCGGTCTGACGGCTGGCCGGCCGCCCGCGGTGGCAGGCCGTTAGACCCGTCGCACCTAGCGGCGGTGGCGAAGGCCTGCCGCGATTCCGGCCATACCCCGGGCGGCGCCGACGAGGTGCCGGCCAACCTCGCGGGCTGCCTCCTGGGTGCTGGGCTGCTCGGCCGGCTGGCGTGCGGCCGGGACGCCCTCGCCCTGCCCGGCTGCGGCAGCTGGGGTCCGCGCAGGCGGCACCGTGACCGGCGGCTCCTCAATCAGCTGGCTCTCGGCCAGGTGCGGCTGGACGACCATGGCCGCGGCCTGCTCCCTGGCGGCAGCGGCGATCTGATCGGCTGGCGGCTCGTAGGCCCTCTCCCAGGCTCCGACCGCTCGGTCCCTGGCCGCATGCGACCCGGTCGCCGGAGCCTGCCTAAAGGCTTCTGCGTGTCGTTCCGCGTCAGCCGGCTGTTCCGGGATGGGCATCAGCTGACGGCCGCCCTCGAACGCGTCGAACGCTCCGCCCGCTACCTCATTGCGCAGCGGGACGCCAGAACGCCTTCGCAGCGGATGGTTGGCTGCGTACAAAACCAAACTGAGCCAGGTAATCAAGCCGAGGGCGATGACGATGGGCATAACGATCACCGCGAGATGCGATCCAGACATGAACTCACCCCCTGCGCAACCCCTACCCAGCCAGGAGCGGCTTACCTCTGCCGCGAGATGGACCGGAGGGGCCCGCTGTCGAGATAGCAGG
The DNA here is from genome assembly GCA_036495585.1 of Streptosporangiaceae bacterium. Lineage (GTDB taxonomy): Bacteria > Actinomycetota > Actinomycetes > Streptosporangiales > Streptosporangiaceae > JAJYUU01. The sequence continues at coordinate 89,374 of DASXMP010000065.1, read as the reverse complement.
CAACGTCCGACACAGGCGCAGGATCGCCCTCGTGCGTAATTAAGAGGGATATAAGGGTTATTTGGGGTCTTCCGCAGACGCCTGGAGTCAGCGTGCGGGCAGGCCGGGTTGCACGATCCCGGCCTCGTAGGCCGCCACCACCAGCTGAGCCCGGTCGCGCACGGCCAGCTTCGTCATCGCCCGGGCAGTGTGAGTCTTGACGGTCGACTGGCTGACGTAGAGCTTGCCGGCGATCTCGTCGTTGGCCAGGCCGGTGGCGACTAGCCCCACGACCTCCCGCTCCCGCGGGGTCAGTTCGCTGACCCCAGGCACCCGCCGCGGCTTCCTGGCCTGCGTCGTGAACTCGGCTATCAGCCTGCGGGTCACCGCGGGGGATAGCAGCGCCTCCCCGCTGGCCACGACCCGCACTGCCCGGATCAGCTCGGCCGCATCGGTGTCCTTCACCAGAAAGCCGGCCGCGCCAGCCCGCAGCCCCTCGAAGATGTACTCGTCGAGCTGGAACGTGGTCAAGATGATCACATGCACAGCCGCCAGCTCGGGTCGGCTGGCGATCCTCCTGGTGGCCTCGATGCCGTTCAGCACGGGCATCCTGACGTCCATCAGCAGCACGTCGGGCCGGTCCCGAGCGGCAAGCTGCACGGCCTCCGAGCCGGTGGCGGCCTCACCCACGACCGTCATGTCGTCTTCGGCCGCCAGCAGCGCGGCAAACCCGGTGCGGACAAGCACCTGATCGTCGGCCAGGCCAACCCGGATCACTGAGCACTCCGATCCGCCTCAGGCATGGTGGCGCTGGCCGGCTCGGGCGGCTCGGGCGGCTCGGGCGCCGTATCCTCGCGGGCCGGCAGCCATGCGACCACGTGGAAGCCGCCGTCAGCCCTAGGCCCAGCCGACAGCGTGCCGCCAAGGGCATGGGCACGCTCGGTCATGCCGGTAATGCCGTTCCCGCCCGTGAGCGACTCAGCCAGCGCGGATCCTGCAGTCCGTCCGGCGGCCAGCGACGCGGCCGCCACGGACCCGCCCGGGCGGGACCCGGCAGCCACGGCCGCCTTGCTCTCCCAGCTTGGCCCGTCGTCGTCGATTTGGATGAGCACGCCGCTCTGCTCGTAGCTGACCAGTACCCGCGCCGTCTGGCTCGCGCTGTGCCGTGCGGTGTTGGTCAGGGCCTCCTGGATGATCCGGTACGCGGCCAGATCGGCCTCCGTCGGCAGGCGCTGCTGCTCCCCGGTTACGGTCAGCCGCACGTCCAGGCCGGCCCGGCCGACCGCTGACACCAGGCCGGACACCTGCGCGAGCCCGGGACTGGGGGTCAGTGGTACGCCGTCTGCCTCAGACCGCAGCATGCCGAGCACCGAGCGCATTTCGGCCAGCGCATGCTTGCTCACCTCGTGGATCGTGGTCAGCGCCTCGCGCGCCCGCTCCGGCTGGCGGTCCATCAGGTGCAGCGCGGTATTGGCCTGCACGTTGATCACCGAGATGTTGTGAGCCAGCACGTCGTGGATCTCCCTGGCCATCCGCAACCGTTCCTCGCTGGCCTGCCGCCTGGCCTGCTCCTGCCTGCCCAGGGCAAGCGCCGCGGTGCGCTGGCCGCGTACCCGGATCAGCTCGGCGACCGCCAGCAGCATCAGCATCCAGGCGGCCACTCCGACGGCGAATACCACCGATGCGTGGCCAGGCTGACCGATCCGCCACTCGGGCCAGAAGCTAGCCAGGTAGCCAACGGCCAGCGACGCGATCGCCGCGCCACGTTTGCGTGCCCAGACCGCATTGAACAGCGCGGCGATCGGCACGATCCAGATCATGCCGGTGACACCGCGGATTCCTGCGGCGAACGCGGCGACGACGGCGATGGCGAGCACCGCGGTAGGGAACCGCCGCCGCGCCACCAGTGCCAGCCCGCCGATGCCGAGCAGCAGGTAGGCGGGCCAGCCGGGCCGGGCCGCGGGCGCAGTGCCAACGCCACTCCACCCGTGCTGGCCGTGCCACGACGAGCTGAGGTGCAGCACCGCAAGCTGTACAGCGGTCACCGCGACCGCGATGGCGATGTCCACCAGCAAGCGGCGGCGGTTCGCCGCAGCTGGGACCGAAATCCTGATCATGGCTACTAGCGACCGTACGTCACAACGAGCCCGCAGCGCGTCGTCCCCAGGTCGACCCCGGGTCGACCTGGGGAGGACGGCCACCGCCTGGCCACACCGGGCGGTACCACGACGGACGACCCAAGCCGGGCCGCGCGGCCGGCGACTCAGCCACCCCGCTCCGGCGAGCATGGCACCACTACACGGCACGAGCCAGTAATCAGCTACGGAAGGGCGTTCCCACCATGGCAGTCATCGAGGCCGTCGGCCTCACCAAGCGGTACGGTCCGGTGCTCGCCACCGACCGGCTCAGCTTCAGCGTCGAGGCGGGCGAGGTCGTCGGATTCCTCGGCCCGAACGGAGCCGGGAAGACGACCACGCTCCGGATGCTTCTCGGGCTGGTGCGCCCCGACAGCGGCACGGCCACCATCAACGGCCTGCCGTATCTGCGCCTCGAGCGGCCCGCGCAGCAGGTCGGCGCCCTGTTCGAGTCGACCAGCTTCCACCCGGGCCGGACGGCCCGCGACCACCTGCGGATCCAGGCGCTGGCCGCACACGTCGAGCAGTTCCGGATCGGCGAGGTGCTGTCCCTCGTCGACCTGGCCGATGTCGCGAATCAGCGCGTCGGCAAGTTCTCCCTGGGGATGCGGCAGCGGCTCGGCCTGGCCAGTGCCCTGCTCGCCGAGCCCGACGTGCTGATCCTGGATGAGCCGGCCAACGGGCTTGACCCGGAGGGCGTGCGCTGGCTGCGCGACCTGATCCGGGCGACCGCCGCAACCGGCACTGCGGTCCTGGTGTCCAGCCACATCCTGGCCGAGGTCGCGCAAACCGTGGACTCGGTCATCATCGTCAGCTCCGGCCGCCTGGTGACGCAAGCGCCCATCGCGGAGCTCACCGCAAGCGCGGCCCTGGAGGATGTGTTCCTCGGCCTGACCTCCGGCGCAGGAAACGGCATCGACTTGCGGACCGCAAGCACGCTGGCCACGGACGGCCAGGCACTGACCAGGGAGGACCACCGATGACCCGCCTCGTCCGGATCGAACTGCTGAAGCTGCGCACCACGAGGCTCGGCTACGGCCTGCTGGCCACGGCGGCTGGCCTCACGGTTCTGTTCAGCATCCTGGAGGCGTCCCGGGCCGGATCGAACGGCAAGTACGCCCCGCCGCCGCTGGACACGGCGGCCGGGCTGAACAACGTCATCACCGGTGGCATCTGGGCGCTGATCTTCGCGGCGCTCCTCGGCGTGACGATCTCCAGCGGCGAATTCCGGCATGGCACGGCCACGACCACCTACCTGGCGGTCCCGCACCGCGACCGCGTGCTGACCGCCAAGGCGATCGCGGCAGCCCTCGCGGGCGCTGCGTTCGGCTTGGTGGGCTACCTGGTCGCAACCGGGGTCGGGCTGGGATTCCTCGGCGCGGACGGGGACAAGGTGCCGCTCGGCGCCGCCACGCTGACCAGGTACGCGTTCGGCCACATCCTCGCCGGAGCGCTCATGGCCGCCATCGGCGTCGCGATCGGCTCGCTGGTCAGGTCGCAGCTCGCCGGGGTGATCGGCGTCCTTGTCTGGTCGGTCGTGGTCGAGTCGATCCTCGGCGGCCTGTTCAGCGCCGTGCAGCCGTATCTGCCCTACACGGCGGCAACCACCCTGGCCGGCAGCACGCTGGGCGATGCGGCCTTCGGCCCAGCGCACGGTGCGACGACGGCCGCGACGGCCCTGCCGTTCGCCGCCGCGACGGGCCTGCTCGCCGGGATCGCCGCGGTCTTGTGTGTGATCGCCGCAACGACCACAGTCCGTCGCGACATCAGCTAGCCCGGCAGCAAGTCAGCCGGCCTCACTCTCCACCGATTTCAGCGACGCAGACTGGAGTTAGGTGCCCACATCATCGCTGAAATCGGTGGGGAGTGGCAGAAACGCGTGACCGCAAGCGGGCTACCTCGCTATGACCTGGAATGTTGCCAGCGACGGATCGGCTGCGTAGGCGATCCGGCCACCATCGGCGGCCACCTCGCGCAGCGCCTCGACCGCGATGGCGGTAATGAGCTCGCCCGGCGCCAGCACCGGCACCCCGGGCGGGTACGGCGCGATCAGCTCGGCGCTTACCCGTCCGATCGCCGCGTCCGCAGGCACCGTCTCGGGCGTGGCGAAGAAAGCCTCGCGCGGCGCCAGCACGGTCTCCGGCTCCACCGTCCACGCCGCGGCCGACCTCGGCTGCCTCGGCACGCCACGGTTCCGCTCGATCGCGGCGACCAGCACTTCGGTAAAGGCCGCGAGCGAGTCCTCGTCGTCGGCGATCGTCGGGATCGGCACCACGGTGTCCCGGTCGGCCATCTCGACCGGCATCCCGGCCGCGATGAGGTCCGCTTCCACCGCGTGCCCGTGCGCGCCAGTGCCAGCCAGCAGCACCACGAGCTTGGCCGGCTCCACCCCGGGGCCATCCAGCACGTGCACGCCGGGCACTTCGGCCAGCCGCTGGCGCGCGGCGGCCACACCGCGGAGCATCCGGCCGGCCAGCCGCTCACCGTGGCCGGCCAGCAGCGCCCTGGCCGCGTCGATGCTGGCCATGATCGACCCCGTCGGGCTGGTGGTGTGCGTAGCCTCGAACGCACGGTCCAGCCGGGCTGCTGCCAGCAGGCCGGTCCGCGCGAGCACCAGTGCGCCCTGCGTGTACGCGGGCAGCGCCTTGTGCGCGCTCGTCACCATCGCATCCGCGCCGGCCGCGATAGCGTGCGGCGGCAGGCCGGGGTGGAAGCCAAGGTGGGCCGCCCACGCCGCGTCCACGAGGAGCGGGACGCCAGCCGCGTGCGCCACCGCCGCATGGCCGGCGAGATCGCTGATCGTGCCGACATACGTCGGGTCACCGAGGAACACGCCGCACGCGCCCGGATGCGCGGCCAGCGCATCGCGGACGGTCTGTACCGCCACGCCGGCCGGCAAGCCCGAGACCGGATCGATCTCCGGCCGGACCCAGACCGGCCGGAGGCCAGCCAGGACAAGCCCGAGCAGCAGCGACTTGTGCAGCGTCCGGTTGATGATCACTTCCTGTCCAGGCTGGCCGACGGCCAGGGCGAGCGCCTGATTTCCGTGCGTGGACCCGGCCACCGAGAACCGGCACCAGTCGGCGCCCCACAAAAGCGCCGCCCGTCGCTCGGCTGCTATGCGCAGCGTGTCCGCTCGCTTGATGGTGTCCACGCCGCCATAGAACGGCGCGTCCCCGGCGACGACGGCGCCCACCAGGTCCTGCCGTTGCTTGTGCCCGGGCACGCTCATCGGGACCAGCTCTCCCGCGGCGGCGCGGGCGGTGAACTCGAGCCAGCCAGCCAGCATCGGGGCGTCGGCGCGCAGTCCGAGCGGGTCGCGGGGATCGAACGGCAGTTCAGGCACGTGCATAGTGTGCCGGATTCGCGAAGAGCCGGTTACCCGGTCGGCGGGCCGGCGGCTGCCAGCGCTTCCACCCGAGCCGGGTCCAGCCCGCGACCGAAAGCCTCCAGGCGCCAGGTCACCCCGGCTGCGGCCATCGCAGCCAGCGCCTCTGTCTGCTCGGCCGCCGACATGCCGCGCACGGAACAGCAGACGACTAGGTCCTGCGCGGGGCGCGCGCCCAGGGTGGCCAGGCTGGCCCGGATCGCGATCAGGTCCTCTGGGTCCGGCACCGTACGTGCCGCACCAGCCGCGAAGACCGGGAAGCATCCCTGCAACCGGGCGGCGCGGGCGAGGGGCTTGCGGTTCGGCCATCGGACCGCGGCCCAGATGGGCACCGGATCCTGCACCGGCGTTGGCAGGAACGGCGGAGAGTCGACGGCGAAACTGCTGCCAGCATGCACGACAACGGTCCCACCAAGGAATTGAAGGAGTACCTCCAGCGCCTCGTCCAGCAAGTCACCGCGAGCACGAGCGGAGGTCTCTTCACCGAAGGCACTGAACTCCCGCCAGCCGTCATCGCCGAGGCCGATGCCCGCGATCAGACGGCCGCCGCAGAGCTGGTCGAGCGTGGCGATTTGCCGGGCGAGCACCCAGGGCCTGCGGCGTGCCAGGGGCGTGACCAGCGCGCCCAGGCGGATCCGGGTCGTGGCCATGGCGACCGCGGCAAGAGTGGTCCAGGCGTCGCCAACCGCCGTGCCCGGATCCGACAGCATGTGGTCCCAGAGGTAGAAGCCGTCCCAGCCGGCCGCTTCGGCGGTCGCCGCCAGCCCGGCGACGCGGCGCGGATCAGCGAACTCCGCAAATGGGGGCAGATAGATTCCGTGCTGCACCCCAGAATTATCCTGCACAAGATCCCCGGTGGCGTGCAGGCAGGTATCAGCGGGTGTCGAGGAGCTTCAGCCAGGTCTCGATCGAGCGCTTGTAGCCGTCGGGCATGCGCAGCGCCGGCACCTGCGCTGCGCTGAACAGGCCGGCCCGCTTGTGCTCGCTGGACACGACCGGCGGCGGCCCGCTGACCACCGGGCAGCCATAAGTAACCACGACGACGTCCGCGCCGTCGCCGATGTGGTACTGCCAGCAGTCAAGGATCGGGCCGGCGGTCACCCGCCAGCCCGTCTCCTCGGCTATCTCCCGCACGACGCAGTCGCGAGGATCCTCGCCCAGCTCCAGCTTGCCGCCCGGCAACTCCCACTCGGCGCGCTCGTTCTCCAGCAGCAGAACCTTGCCGTCCGTGCCGCCGCTGCCGCGCAAAGCGACGCCCTTAACAGAGACCGGAAACCGCTCCGGCTGCCAGGGCGCGCCCGGCGGCGTGCCCGTCACCTCGGCTCGTTGCGCGGCGCGCCCCGGTACGTGCCGAACGACCAGCGATTGCCCTCCGGGTCGCGGATGCTGAAGTCCCGCGAGCCATAGTCGGTGTCGTGCAGGCCGTTGACCACCTCCGCGCCTGCCGCGCTGGCCCGGGCGAAAAGCGCGTCCGGTTCGTCGGTGACCACGTAGGCGCCGAAGCTGCCAGGTGTCAGCGCCCAGTCGTGGCCGTCGCCCGGCTCGCGAGCCGAGCCGAGCATGATCCCGCCGCCAGCCGGCCACGCCAGCTCTGCGTGGTCAACCCGGTCACCTTCGGCGTAGACGACCACCTCCTCGAAGCCCAGCGCGTCGACCAGGAACCGGATCAGGCCGCGGGCATCCCGGGCCTGCAGCGTGGGCCATACCTGTGGTGGCGGCGTCTTGGCGCTTGTCATCTCATTCATGGCAGCTAGCTTCGCGGCTCGGCCAGCGGGCTGGCTTGGATGTTTCGGCTCTCCTCTGCCAGCCAGGTCGTCGGCGGGCAGCCCGCCAGCAGGCGGAACTCCCGGTCCAGGTGCGCCTGGTCGAAGTAGCCGTGCTCCGCCGCCAGGTCGGCGAGCCCGAGCCCGCCCGCGCAGGCAGGCCGGTTCGGATCGCCAGATCCACGGCGGGCGCTGGCGCGCTTCCGCAGCGCCGTCTTGGCCCGGTCGAAGCGGATGACCCGGGCAGCGGCTTTGGGTGCCAGCCCGGTCTCGGCCTGGAACCTGGCACGCAGGTAGCGCTCGCTCCAGCCGGTCTCGGCGGTGATGGCCGCCACGCTGGCGTTGCCGCCACTACGCTGCAGGGCCCGCCAGGCGTACCGGACCTCGCTGCTCACTCCGAAGTCCGCGTGGCCCGCGGCCCGGGCCGCGCGGGGGCCTACTCGTGCCAGCAGTACCTGGTCCAGGATCGCGAAACGCTCCGCCCAGGTCGCGGCCTCCCGCAACCGGTCCTGGATCTGCGCCGCCAGCGGCCCGAGGACCGCGGTAGCGTCCACGTCGATGCCAGCCAGCTCGCCCGCGGGCAGGCCGAGGATTCCCCGCGCGGACAGCGGATCCAGCATCAGCTGAATGCCGGACTGCCAGCCATCGTGCACGATCAGCGCCGGCCTGGTGTGCAGGCCACCCGCCAGTGTCTCGAAGCTGCCTGGTGGCTGCTGCGGATCGGGGTGGGCCGCGAGCATCAGCGGCTCGTCCAGCGTAAAGATCAGCGTCAGGTACGGCGACGGCAGTCCGCGGTGGCGCACCGGCTCGACCCCGGCCTGCCGGAAGCCGGAGTACCCGAAGGCGAACGGGCGCAGCGCCGGCGGCGGGACGTGCCAGGCGAACTCGTCCACGACCGCGAGCGCCGTGCTACCGCTCATCCACCCAGTGTGCCAGATCTTCGGGGGCCGGCCAGGGCAGCCAGCAGGCGCCGGCTCCGGTGTGCGCGGCAGGCCAGCGCAGCGTCACGAGGCGGCCGGCGATCAGCGCAGCGTGATGACGTTGGCGGTGATCAGCGCGGCCGCATCGGAGGCGAGGTAGGCGATCACGCCAGCTACCTCGGCTGGGCTGGCCACGTGCACGAGCGTCGTGCTGGCCGCGACGGCCGCCCGGACCGTGTCGGTTACCCACCCGGTGTCAGTCACTGGCGGGTGTACCACGTTGGCGGTGACGCCGTACTCGGCCAGTTCGAGGGCCGCCGACATGGTGTAGTTCACTTGCGCGGCCTTCGCGGCACCATAGGACACTTCCTCCGGGAAACCGAGGTCACCGCCGGAGGTGAGACCGACAATCCGGCCCCAGGTCGCGCCGCGCGCGACATGCCGCCTGGCGAACTCGGCGATCAGCAGCGCGGCGGCCATCGCGTCCACGGCGAACTGCTGGCGCCAGGTCGCTGCCGTGACCGCCTGCAAGCCGCGCCCCAGCCGATCCGTGCTGGCCGGCTTGAATGTGTCGGCAATCCAGCCGGTCGCGTTGTTGACCAGGATGCTCACCTGGCCGAACTGCTTCTCCGCTGCCTCGAACAGCGCCGTCGGCGCATCCGGGTCGGACAGGTCGGCTTCGACCGCCAGCGCCCGGCCGCCGGCCGCTTGTATCTGGGCGACGACCGCGTCCGCGCCACCGGCGCGGTGCTGGCGGTAAGCCTCCGGGATGCCCGGGTCAGGCGGATCACTGACTCGCAGGTACGTGCAGACCACCGGGCTGCCCATGCCCGCAAGCGCCACCGCCGTGGCCGCGCCGATGCCGTGATTCGCGCCGGTGACGATCGCAGTCCGGGGCTCGGGCACGATCTCCCCTCCTCAGCCGCGTCGGTCCATCGACTTTATTTCGAAGGGAACGTCGTAGTCCACGCGTTTCAGCCGCTCCCGAGCAAACGCCGGATCCGGTACTCATTGACCTTCTGGAGTTCCCCTCTGATCACCTGCCACTCGGCCCTGGCATCGTTGCCGAGCCTGGTGCGCAGCTGGGTAAGAAGCTGGTGCTCAGTCCGGCCGGCGCAGGACACCAGGTAGCCATGGCCGAACCTGCGCTCGTACTCCGCGACTCCGTCGGCCATGGCCTGCTGGGTGCTCGCGTCGCCGCCCCAGCTGGGCGGCAGGACCTGTGTCGCAAGCGCCTCGGCCAGGTCGGTCACCGTCAGGCCGGCCAGAATCGCACTGGACTGGCGGACGGCGTCCTGGGTCGAGGAGTACGGCCGACCTGAGGCCATCCGGTCGGCCCAGGTAGGCGCGGAGCACACCGCGAGCAATTCGGTCCTGGCGGCCGCGGCCGACAGCTCGTTAAACCAGCGCAGCAGGTCAGAGCGGCCGGACACCATGCCGACAGACTCTCCAGCGGTCAGGCATGCAGCGGGCAACGTCGCCATGGCCATCAGACGCCGCGGTCGTAAACTCTAGGCAACCCCGTTGGCGGTGTCTGTGACTGCCTGGAGGTGCCTGTTGTCACCACGCCGGGGCACGCCCCGTCTGCTCGCTGTTTCGCGCGGCGATGAGCCAGCCGACCTGCTGCTAACCGGCGGCAAGGTCTTCGTTCCCGGCACCCGCGAGTGGATCAAGACCGACCTGGCCATCGCCGACGGCATGATCGCGGGCTGGGGGCCGCGGGAGGCCCGGGAGGTCGTGGATGTCGCTGGTGCAGCGCTGACAGCCGGGTTCATCGACGCGCACATGCATCTGGAATCCACCAAGCTCTGGGTGGATGAGTTCGTCCGGACCGTGCTGCCCTTCGGTACCACGGCGGTGGCGGCCGACCCGCACGAGCTGGCCAACGTCTTCGGCGTCCGGGGCGTCGGCGCACTCGCCGTCGCCGCGGCCGGCCTGCCCTTCACCTTCGGGATCTGCGCCCCGAGCTGCGTGCCCGCCTCGCCATTCGAGAGTGCGGGTGCACAGGTGCACGCCGCCGAGGTGGTCGAGCTCCTCGGCGAGCATGGGGCTATCGGTGTGGCCGAGATGATGAACTTCCCCGCCGTGGTGGCCGGCGATCCGGACGCGCTCGCCAAGGTCGCCGCTGCCGACCACCGCCGGGTGGACGGCCACGCGCCCGGTCTCTCTGGGCCGGCCCTCGATGCCTACCTGGCCGCGGGCATCGAATCTGATCACGAGTGCACGACGCTGGCCGAGGCGGAAGAGAAGCGCCGCAAGGGGATGTGGGTCTTTATCCGGCAGGGGTCCGCCAGCCGGAACCTCGCCGAGCTGATACCTACCGTGCTCCGGCACGGCACCGACCGGATCGCACTGTGCACCGACGACCGGGAACCGGACACGATCATGGCGGACGGCCACATCAACGACTGCGTGCGGCTAGCCGTTGCCTGCGGCGTCGCCATCGAGGACGCGCTGGTGCTGGCCACCGCCAACCCGGCGGAGTACCACAACCTCCACCACCTGGGCTGGCTGGCGCCCGGGTATCAGGCGGACGTGCTGTGCTTTGACTCGCTCGCGGCCGACGCAGCCTCGGGGCTCCGGCCGGTCCGTGTCTACCAGGCAGGCCGGCTCGTCGCCGAGAGCGGCGAGATGGTGCCCGGCGCCGTGCCGGACACCCCGCCGCCCGGCTGGATGCGCGGCTCGGTGCACCTGGCCGGACCACCGACCGCAAAGGCCCTCACCGTGCAGCCTCCGGCGGGCGGACAGGCCCGGGTGATCGGCATCGCACCGGACACGCTGACCACCAGGCATCTAGTACTGGACGTGACCGACCCGGCGGCCGGGGTGGCCAGGATCGCGGTACTGGAGCGACACCGGGAAACCGGCCGGATCGGGCTCGGTTACGTGCATGGTTTCGGTCTGAGCCGTGGCGCCATCGCCTCGACCGTTGCGCATGACGCGCACAACTGCATGGTCGTAGGCGAGCTCGGCCCGGCTGGTCCGGCCGACATGGCGGTTGCGGTCGCCCGCCTCGCGGAACTGGGCGGCGGCCAGGTCGCGGTGCTCGACGGCCAGGTCCTGGCCGAGGTGCCATTGCCAATCGCCGGGCTGATCAGCGACCGGCCAGCCGCCGCCGTGGCGGCCGCGCTGCAACGCCTCGAGCACGCGGCGGCAACCGAGCTGGGCGTGGCCATTGCCGCACCGTTCATGCAGCTGAGCTTCCTTGGGCTCTCGGTCATCCCAGCACTGCGGATCACCGACCACGGCCTGGTCGACGTCGAGAAATTCCAGCTGACACCGATCGCACCGGGCTGACCGGCCGCCTGGCCGCCAGTGTGTCGGCAGCCCGCTAGGAAGCGGCCACGACCGGGGTAGCCGCGCCCTCGGACCGGACCTTGCGGCCGGCCAGGGCGAGATAGACCAGACCGCCGACGATCAGGCCGATGAACACGCTGAAGTCCGACCCGATCGTGCCGCCAAACCGGCTAGCCAGCGGCCCGACAAACGGGCTGTAGGCGTTCAGCCACAAGCCAGCGGCCACCATCCCCACCACCTGAGCGACGATCGCCGGCCAGAAGAATCCGCCGCCCCGGTAATACCTGCCGCCGCGCTCGTTCAGCAGCGCGTCGTGGTCATAGCGGCCCCGGCGCAGCCAGCTGTCTACCAGGTAGATCGCGCACCACGGGCCAAGCCACAAGATGATGAAGAGCAGGAAGTCGGCGAGCAGGGTAGTGAAGCGGGAGGAAAAGACCGCGTAGCCGGCCAGCCCGCCTGCGACCAGCGTGTCGATGCCGACGCATTGCAGCCGCTTGAGCCGGGGGAAGATGCTCTGCAGGGTCACGCCCGAGGAGTACAGGTCCAGGGTGTTGATCGCGAAAAGCTGGACGATCGCGAAGATCAGATAGGGCCAGACGAACCAGCCAGGAAATCCGGCCGTGATGTTGGTGACGCTCGTCGCTTTGCCCCCCAGACCGGTGGCGACGGCAGCGCCCAGAATCTCGAGCAAGGCAGACGGGATCGCGCCGCCGAGTGCGACGGCGAGGACGATGCGCCTCTTGTCGGCGGTCACCGGCAAGTAGCGGGAGTAGTCGTTGCCGTTCTCGGTCCAGCCAAGGCCGCCGGCCGAGATCACCAGCGCCAGGAAGATGGTGAGCGCGCCCCAGGGCGCGCCGTGCACCGGAACGTGCAGGTTGACCTTCGAAGCCGTCAGCGCCGCCATCACGGCGAAGAGCACGACGAACGGGATAGCGAGCAAGCGCAGCACGCGGAGCACGGCAGCATGGCCGAGCAGTGGCAGCACGGCCTGGATCGCCACGGCCAGCACGATGAAGATCACCTTGGCGGCAGTACCGGCGGTGTATCCGGCCTTCAGGCTCAGGGCTATGGCCGCGAACACGATCAGCGCGATGCCCTCGATCTCGAACCCCACCTGCGTGACCCAGTTGAAGAGGGATGGCATGCGGTTGCCGTTAGGCCCGAACGGCGCACGGCTAATCCCGAACGTCGTAGTGCCCGCGGCCGGCCCTTGCACGCTAGCGAGCCCGGTCAGCACGTAGAACAGGTTGCCGATGAGGATGACGACCACGGCCTGGAAGAACGAGAGGCCGAAGATGACAATCGCGAGCGCGCCATAGACCACGAATTCGACGTTCCACACCGCGCCCGCCCACAGCCAGAACAGGCTGCTCGGCCGGCCCCAGCGCTCAGCCTGCGGCACGTGCTCGATGCCGCGCTGCTCGACTGTCGTCAGCGATGGCTCAGCGCCGCTCGCCGCGATTCCGCTCTCCGAAGTCGCCACCGGCGGCCCTCTCTGTTCAGCGAAACTGGAAGTCTGGAAACCCGGACGCCGGGCGGCAGCGAACCGCACCGCCGGCGCACGCCAGCAGCCGCGCGCGCCGGCGACTGACGACACGGTCAGGCCAGCGTGCCGCAGCGGCCCCGGAAGGTGCGCCGGGCGAACTCCGCGCTGACATTGTGCACAGCGGAGATTACTACGCAGACTTCGGCCCGGAAAGGCCGTATTGACGCGATCGGAAAGGCTGCCCTCTCGTGCCTGCGCGGTCAGTTGACTTTGCGATCCAGGCCCGCCCAGAACGGCTCGCGCAGCTTGAATTTCTGGAGCTTGCCGGTCGCCGTGCGCGGCAGCGCGTCCCGGGTCTCGACCGAGCTCGGGCACTTGAAATGTGACAGCCGGGCCCGGCAGTGCTCGATGAGCTCAGCCTCTGAAGCCGCAGTGCCCGGCCGGAGCACGACCAGGGCCTTCACGGTCTCACCCCACTTGGCGTCCGGCACGCCGATGACGGCGGCCTCGGCCACGGCCGGGTGCTGGTAGAGGCAGTCCTCCACTTCGACCGAGCTCACGTTCTCGCCACCGGTGATGATCACGTCCTTCTTCCGGTCAGCGATCACCAGGTAATCGCCGCGCTCGGTGTAGCCCTTGTCACCGGTGTGGAACCACCCGCCTGCCAGCGCCTTCGCCGACTCCTCCGGCTGCTCCCAATAGCCTTCAAACACGTGATTGGACCTGGCCAGCACCTCGCCGTCCTCGTCCGTAGCGATCTGCACGCCGATCGCCGGCACGCCGGCCCGCGACTGCAGCCTGGACCGCTCGCTCGGCTCCAGACTGTCCCACTCGGCTGGCGCCCGGTTGATGGTCAGCAGCGGCGCGGTCTCGGTCAGGCCGTAGATCTGGATGAATTCCCAGCCCAGCTCGGTCTCGACCCGCTCGATGGTCTTGGAGGGCGGCGGCGCTCCGGCCACCACGATCCTGGTGGTCCCCGACCCGGGCACCGGCCGGCCAGCCGCGTGCCGGTCGGCGGCCGCGGTCAGAATGGCGGCCACGACGGCGGGCGCACCGCACATCAGCGTGACCCCGTGGTCGCCGATCCGCCGCAGGATCTCCTCACCGTCGATCTTGCGTACGACGACTTGCGGGACGCCCATGCCGGTCACTGCATACGGCATCCCCCAGCCGTTGCAATGGAACATCGGCAACGTGTGCATGAACACGTCCCGGTCCGTCACAGCCGTGTGCCAGCCAAAAGTTGCCGCGTTGAGCCAGCAGTTGCGGTGCGTCAGCTGCACGCCCTTCGGCCGGGCCGTGGTACCGCTGGTGTAGTTGATGCTGGCCGTCGCGTCCTCGTCCGCCGCCCAGGCAGCCGGCTCGGCGGCCTGCGGTGCTGGCGCGAAGAGCTCGGCGTCCGCGGTGCCGCCGTCCAGCACGATCTTGTGCTTGACGCTGACGCCGCGCAGCGCGTCCTCCGACTCCGGGTCCACCAGCATGACGGTCGACCCGGAGTGACTCACGATGTAGCTGATCTCCTCGGCGTTCAGCCGGTAGTTCACCGGCACCAGGATCCGGCCGTAGCCGCTCACCCCGAAGTAGGAGATCAAGAACCTGGCCGCGTTCGGGCTCACGATCGCGACGCGCTCACCATGCTCGACACCTAGGCTGTCCAGCGCCAGCGCCAAGCCGCGCGCCCGGCTCTCTAGCTCCCGGTAGGTCAGCGTGCCCAGCGACGCGGCCGTGCCCGGCTCGTCGAAGACCGCCGTCCGGTCTCCGTACACCGCCGCACCGCGGCTGAGGTAGTCCCCGACAGTTAGCGGCACCTTCATAACGGGCTCCCTCGTGATGCGCACACGTGATGCCTTCTTATCAGGACGGCGGGCACCGCGGCAGTGCCGGAGCTTTGACCTGATGGTAGGAGTCAGAGTAGGATAGATGGTATGAAGGTTAGTGTGAGCCTTCCGGAGGAAGAAGTCGCCTACTTGGACTCCTACGCTAAGGAGCACGGCATGGGCTCGCGGTCGGCAGTCGTGCACCAAGCCGTCGGGCTGCTGCGTTCGAGGCAGCTGGAGGCTGCCTACGAGGAGGCATGGAGCACCTGGGCCGAGTCCGGTGACGCCGACGTCTGGGAGGTGACCGCGGCGGACAGCCTCGACAGCGACGAGAGAGACAGCTGATGCGCCGCGGGGACATTGTCATCGCGAATCTGGATCCGGTCCTTGGCGCCGAGGCCGACAAGGTGCGCCCGGTCATCGTGGTCAGCAACGCCGCAGCCAATGCCGCGGTTACCCGCCTGCGACGCGGCACGGTGACTGTTGTACCTGTCACCTCAAGCGCCGACCGCGTCTATCCCTTTCAGGTACGGCTGCCCGCCGGTGAAACAGGCTTGCACCGGGACTCGAAGGCCCAAGGCGAGCAAATAAGGTCCATTTCGTTCGAGCGTGTCGGGAAAACTATCGGCCGTTTGTCACCCGGACTCCTGGCAGAACTGGACCGGGCCCTTCGGCTGCACCTGGACCTCTAGTCGGCGCAGCCGGCCATGATGGGGCGATGGACTTGCCAGTGATGCCGCCCGTTTCGCCGATGCTCGCCAAGTCGGTGAAGGAGATTCCGGCTGGCGCGATGAGCTATGAGCCCAAGTGGGACGGCTTCCGGTCGATCATCTTCCGCGATGGCGGCGAGGTCGAAATCGGCAGCCGCAACGAGCGACCCATGACCAGGTACTTCCCGGAGGTCGTCGAAGCTGTGCTGGCGAACCTGCCGGACCGCTGCGTCATCGACGGCGAGATCGTCATTCCCGATGGCGACGGCCGGAGGCTGGACTTCGAGGCGTTGCTGCAGCGGATCCATCCAGCTGCCAGCCGGGTCAAGCTGCTTGCCGCGCAGACCCCGGCCTCGTTCGTTGCGTTCGACCTGCTCGCGCTCGGCGACGAGGACTGCACGCAGCAACCGTTCGACCGCCGGCGCGAGATCCTGGAGCACGCCCTGGCGGATACCGAAGCGCCGATTTACGTCACCCCGGCGACGAGGGACCGGGACACGGCGGCCGGCTGGTTCAGCCAGTTCGAGGGCGCGGGCCTGGACGGCGTGGTAGCCAAGCCGCTGGACGGCACCTACCAGCCGGACAAGCGGGTCATGTTCAAGATCAAGCACGAGCGAACCGCGGACTGCGTGGTGGCCGGCTACCGGCTGCACAAGAGCGGCCCGGACGCGATCGGCTCCCTGCTGCTCGGCCTCTACGACAACGCGGGGAACCTCGCCAGCGTGGGTGTCGTCGGCGCCTTCCCGATGGCCCAGCGGCGCGCCTTGTTCCAGGAGGTGCAGCCGCTGATCACCAGCTTCGATCAGCACCCGTGGAACTGGGCCGCGCTCAGCGAGGGCGTCCGCCATCCTCGGGAGGCCGAGGGCAGCAGGTGGAACGCCGGGAAGGACCTGTCGTTTGTGCCGCTGCGGCCGGAGCGGGTCGCCGAGGTCAGATATGAGCACATGGAGGGCACCAGGTTCCGCCATACCGCGCAGTGGCTCCGCTGGCGGGATGACAGGGAGCCAGCGTCTTGCGGCTTTGACCAGCTGGAGGAGCCAGTTCACTACAACCTGGCCGAGATCCTCCCCGGTACTCAGCCAGCAGGCTGAAGACCACTCGGAGCGGCTCACGCAGCGGCCGTGGGCCGCCCGTCAGTTCCTTGGCCAGATCTGGCGGCGCCGTCCGCTCGTCAGTGCCCGGGCCAGACCTGGCGGGCGCCGTCGGCTGGCTCGACGTCCAGATAGGCAGGTGCGGCGGCCGGGTCGGTGTCAAGCGCCAAATTGATCGCGGCGCGCACCGCGGTTGCCTGGCCCGCTGGCAGCAGCGCGATCACACAGCCGCCGAAGCCACCGCCGGTCATCCGGGCGCCCAGCGCGCCGGCGGCTAGCGCCGCGTCGACCGCCAGATCGGCTGCGCGCCAGGACACCTCGAAGTCGTCCCGCAGCGAGACATGGGACGCGGTAAGCAGGTCGCCGATCTCCGGCAGCCGACCGGCCCTGAGCAGGTCGGCTACCTGCTGGACACGGAGGTTCTCGGTGACGACATGCCGGGCCCGCTGGAGTTGTGGCGCCGGCAGCCCGGCCAGGCCGGCGACATCGCTGACCTGGCGCAGCGAGCCGACGCCGAGCATGCTGGCGGCCTGCTCGCACTCGCGCCGCCGGGCGGCGTACTGCCCATCTGCCAGCGCGTGGCGCACGCCGGTGTCAGTCACCAGGAGTTGCAGGCCAGCGCCCGCCACGTCGAGGGGGACGGCCGCCGACACGCCGCTCTGGCAATCCAGCAGGAGCGCGTGCCCGGCCTGGCACAGCATTGCGGCGGACTGGTCCATGATCCCGCACGGCATACCGACGAAACCTGACTCGGCCCGCTGGGCCAGGGCTGCGATCTCGGTTCGGGTCGGAGCCGGCTTGCCCATGCCGCTCGGAGCGTAGCCACTGACGGAGCCGCCGGCCAGCGTGCTGATGGCGCTCAGCACCGAGCAGGTCAGCGCGGCCGAGGACGCCAGGCCAGCCCCCATCGGCAGGTCGGAGTCGATCGCCACGCTGAGTCCGCCGACTGGGTAGCCGGCCTGCTCGAGTGCCCAGACGCAGCCCGCCGCATATCCCGCCCAGCCCGGCACGGTACCCGGCCGGAGTTGGCCAGGAGCTAGGGTGACGGGCTCCGCTGCCCGCTGCCTGGACCGCAGCCCGATGCCCGCGTCCTTTCGACCGGCCGCGGCGGTCAGCACGCCGCGTGCCAAGGCAAAGGGAAGTACCAGGCCCTCGTTGTAGTCGGTGTGCTCGCCGATCAGGTTGACACGGCCTGGTGCGCGCCAGATCGACACCGGCGGCACGCCGTACTGCGCGCCAAACCAGGCCGCCAGGTCTGCCGCGTCGAGGAGCGCGTCGTTCGCCAGTTCCACTAGCCCGCCTCTCGCAGCATCCGCGCCGCGGTATCTGGCAGCACGTCGTTGGACCAGATGCCCGCCCCGGTCTCGGTCGTCGCCATGTACTTGAGCTTGCCTGGCGCTCGGCGCATCGCCATGACCTGCAGGTGCAACGCGAAGTCGGCCCGTGCCGGGGCGTCGCGCGCCGGCGCCTGCTGCCAGGCAGCCAGGTACGGCATGGGCGTGCCGAAAAGCCGGTCGAGCCGGCCGAGCACGCGGAGGTAGACCTCGCCGAAGGCGGCGGCAGCTGACTCCGTCAGGGCGGCGAGATCGGGCACTCGCCGGGCCGGGAACAGCATGATCTCAAACGGCCAGTGCGGGGCAGCCGGGACGAAGGCCGTCCATTCGTCGTTGCGGTCCACGATGCGGCGGCCGTCGGCAAGCTGGGCGGCCAGATAATCGTCGAAGAACCGGCCCGCATGGCCAGCCTGGTACGCCCGCGCGCTGGCAAGCATCTGCTGCGTGCGCGGAGGGACGAAAGGCACCGCGTAGATCTGGCCGTGGGGGTGCTGGAGCGTAACCCCGACCTCCTGACCCCGGTTCTCGAAGCAGAACACGTGCTGGATGCCAGGCATCGCGCCAAGCTCGGCGGTGCGGTCTGCCCAGGCCGCCACCACCGTCTGGACGCGCTCTGGCGTCAGCGTGGCGAACGAGGCGTCGTGGTCTGGCGTGAAGCAGACCACCTCGCACCGGCCGGTTGCTCTCCGGCTGGCGAGCAGGCCGCCGGTCTGGCTAGCTCCGGGCTGACCTGGCCGAGTCTGCCCAGCGGGTGCGATGTCGCCGGCCAGCTCCTCGTCTGGTGTTGCGGTGCCGCTGAAGGCGGGGAACCTGTTCTCGAACACGGCCACGTCGTAGTCGGGCGCGGGGATCTCCGTCGGCGCACCGGGCCTGGACGGGCACAGTGGGCAACTGTCGGCGGCCGGGAGGAACGTGCGGTCCTGCCGGTTCGTGGCGAACGCTATCCACTCGCCGAGCAGAGGATCCCACCGCAACCCGCCGGTGGTGCCTTGGGCTGTATCGAGAACGCCCGTGCGCCCGTGCTGGGCCGCCCGTCCTAGATCGCGCGTGTCGGCGAACTTGTCCCGGCCCAGGCCGGGCGCTTCGTCGAAGTAGATGATCTCGCGACCGTCCGCAAGGCTGGCCGCGCTCTTCCAGATCCGTGTCTGCATCAGGCTCCCGTAGTCGCAGCCATGAGGCTAATCCACCCGGGCACCCGTGCGGGCTCGGCAGCCGCTGCTA
Source organism: Streptosporangiaceae bacterium (assembly GCA_036495585.1). Lineage (GTDB taxonomy): Bacteria > Actinomycetota > Actinomycetes > Streptosporangiales > Streptosporangiaceae > JAJYUU01. Next base: position 70,233 of record DASXMP010000065.1, on the reverse strand, counting down.
GCTCACGGTGCGCCGAGTTATTGACGCAGTCCGCGCTGTGTCATTGACGCTGTCAGCGCGCCAAAGTTAATCTTTTTCCAAAAGTTCAGCTAATACGTAAATTCTTTCTCCGCTTGTACCCGGCCGTTCCCGAGAGGACGTACCCATGGCAGGTGTCGATAGGGGCAGTCAGCAACGCCACCGAAGGGCGCGCCGATCTCGGCGTTTGGTGTCCGGGCGAACCTGGCGGGGCCGGGCGTCACTGGGTGCGCTGGCCGGCCTGGCGGCTGCCATCTCGTGCCTGTCGGCCGGACCAGCGATGGCTGCCACCGCCGGCCAGGGTACGGCCACGCCAGCGGCCGCCGCGCAAGCGCTGGCAGCAGGCGGCCCGGTGCAGACGATCGGCTACCACGGGTACCAGTTCCAGGTGCCCGCGTCCTGGCCGGTCTATCGCCTGGCGGCCGATCCGACCCGCTGTGTGCTGTTCAACACGCATGCCGTGTACCTGGGCACGCCGGGCACCAAGCAGGACTGCCCGGCCCGCGCCTACGGTCATGCGGGCGCCATCGTGGTGCAGCCACTCGGCGCACGACAGAACCTGACGGCGGGCACGGTGACGCTGCCGGCCGGTACGGCCGCACTTCCGGCGAACGCCGCGCTGGCGGCCCGGCCTGCTGCGCTCGCCGCCGCCAGCCATGTACTGCGCGTTGCGGCTCCCGGACCGGGTGTCGAGATCACCGCCACCTACGGCGGCGATCTCGGTCAGGTGCGTGACATCCTCGGCACCGGCACGATGACCGCGACCGCCGCGTCGCCTGCCACGTCGGCCTCGTCTGCCACGGCAGCAGCAACGGCCGCGTCGCCGTCAGCCTCCGCGACATCGAGCGCCTCGCCCTCGCCCTCGTCGTCGGCCGCCTCGAGCACGACCAGCCTGGTCGATGCCCACGGCAGCGGGCTCGGTTTCGACGCCTGCACCGCACCATCGGTACAAGCCATGACCGACTGGCTGTCGTCCCCGTACCGGACGATCGGCACGTACCTGGGCGGAGACAACTGGGCCTGCAGCTATGGCAACTTCACCTCGGACTGGGTGCAGGAGGTGTCCGCCATGGGCTGGAACTTCATCCCCATCTGGGTCGGACCCCAGGCATCGTGCTCGACCATCGGCGGCGCCGTGAAGATCAATAATGCGGACGCAACGGCCGAGGGCGGCGCGGAGGCGGCCAGCGCCGTCACGACAGCGGCGTCCTTCGGCTACGGCACCGGCACGCCCATCTACTTCGACATGGAGGGCTACAGCACCTCGAACTCGGCGTGCGTGCAGGGCGTGCTGAGCTTCCTGGCAGGCTGGACCGAGGGACTGCACGCGGCCGGCTACCTGTCGGGTGTCTATTCCAGCGCGGGGTCCGGCATCGCCAACCTCGCCAGCGAGTTCGGCAGCACGTCGTACACCAGCCCGGACGACATCTGGATCGCGGACTGGACGGGCAATCCGGTCACCGCCACCGATCCGTTCCTGCCCGATGCCGACTGGGCCGACCACCAGCGGCTGCACCAGTACTACGGCGGCCACAACGAGACCTGGGGCGGCACGACGATCAATATCGACAACGACTCTCTCGATGGCGACGTGGCGGCCTCTCCCGCGGCGGCGACCGCCCGGGCACAGGCGCTGGCAGCTGTCCCCGACGCAGTCACCGTCAGTCCCGGCGGCACGGCGACGGTGCACCTGGTGCTGCACGCCTCGCCACCGGCGGGGCCTGGGGAGTCCGGGCAGTATCGCAGCGTCCCGGTTCGCTGGCAGGCCAGCGCGCCGGCCGGCCTGACCATCACGCCGAGTTCGGGCGTGACTCCGGTTGCGCCAGGCCGGCCGGAAGTCGTCCGGCTCGACGTCACCGCCAGCGCTACCGCGGGCAGCGGGCGCTACGACATCCCGGTCACGGCGACGGCCGGGGCCGCCACCTTGACCGAGAGTTACGAGCTGGTCAGCGTGCTGCCCGCCGGAGCGGCCTCGCTGCCAACGGCGCATCCGGTCGTGCTGTATGCGGCCGACCCGGTCAGCATGGCTATTGCGGACAGCGACGCGACCGGCCTCGGCTTGCCCGCATCGGCGGTTACCGGGAACTTCGTGCAGGCGTGGAACGATGTCTCCGCCGGCAAGTCCACGACCGTGCTGGCGGTGGGACAGGCGGCGATGAATGCGCTGTACCTGAACCCGTGCGGCTGGACGAACCCGGCCGGCACAGGGGCCGGAACGACGCCGTTCTTCTATCCCGGCGTCCCGCTCACCGGACCACCCGGAGCCGACGCGTTCGAGCCTGCCGATGGCAGCACGGCCGCGACAACCGCCCTGCTCACCACGCAGCTGGCCCACTACGCGGTGGCCGGGACGATACCGAATGACGGCGGCCACCCGGCCGGGCCGAATCCGCCGGCGGACACCTGCCTCGGCAGCCCGGACGTACCGGTGCCGTAGGCGACTACTGCCGCGAAGGGGCGGCGCGCCTGGCCCCAGCTCAGGCGCGCCGCCCCTTCATCTGCCCTGGTCTGGCTGACTCTGGTCAGACCCGCGCGGTGTCCAGGCGGAACCGCCAGATCGCGCCAGCTGAGAAGATGATCAGCCAGGCCAGGACGTTCACCGGCCAGGTCCACGGGACGCTGCCACCGAGCAGCGGCGCGTGCACGAGCTGGTTCAGCCCATAGAGCGGCGTGAACTTGGCGACGTCCTGGACCCCCTGCGCGAACTGGCTGATCGGAATGAACAGGCCCCCGGCGAAGGAGAGCAGGCCCAGGATCAGCCCGAGGAACTGCATGACGTTCTCGGCCGGCAGCAGGTATCCGAGGAACAGTCCGAACGCCGCGAAGAGCAGCGATCCGATCCACGCGCTGAACCCGGTGGCGAACCAGATACCCAGCGGCATGGACGCCTTGTGCGTGGCAATGCCGACAACGTAGACGGCGGCGACCGAGACAAAGCCGAGGACAAGCGCGGTCAGCACCTTGATCACGAAGTAGGCGACGGGGCTCAGCGGCGTCAGCCGAAGCTGCCGGCTCCACCCCTGGGCCCGCTCCAGCGACACCATCGCCCCGCCGAACGTGGTCGCGAGGACCGCACCGTAGAGCGCGAGGCTGATCATGACGAAGGCGGCGATGTTGCCGCTCCCGGCCTTTTGAGTGTCGTAGCCCTGGTTGAAGCCGAAGACCAGGAAGAACACGACCGGGACGACGATCGAGATGATCATGGTCCGCCGGTTGCGGGTCAGCCGCCGGACCTCGATGCCGAGCGCGGTGAGGTTGAAGCCGCCGAGGGTGGGGGGCCGCCGGGCGCTAATGTCGGCGGCAACGATCGGGGTACTCATCTGCCTGCTCCCATGGTGGTTGCGCCGCCCGCCGGGACGGTGCCCGGCTCGTTGTCGCCGGTCAGCGCGATGAATGCGTCTTCGATGCCGCGGGAGGTGATCTCCAGGTCCTTCGCGGCTGTCTGCGTCAGCAAGTACCTCGCGGTCGCGTCGCTGTCGCTGGTGTGGATCAGCACGGAGTCGCCGCGCAGTTCGACGCTGTCCGCCCCGGGCGCGCCCTGCAGCATCGCCTCGCTGGCGCCCGGCAGCGTCGCCCGCACCGTCCGGCCAGCGGCCATGGCCTTGATCTCGGCGGCGGTGCCGTCGGCCACGATCCGGCCATGCCGCAGCAGCACGATCCGGTCCGCGTAGGCGTCGGCCTCCTCCAGGTAATGAGTGGCGAACAGGACGGTGCGGCCGAGCTCGGCGTCCTTGCGGATCGCCGCCCAGAATCCCCGCCTGCCTTCCACATCCATACCGGTAGTCGGCTCGTCGAGCACGAGCAGCTCCGGGTCAGATAGCAGCGCCAGCGCGAACCGCAGTCGCTGCTGCTCGCCGCCTGAGCACTTGTTGACCCGCCGGTCCGCGATCTCCGTGATGCCTGCCTGGCGCAGCACGTCCCGCGGCGCCTGGCTCTGGGCGAACAAGCTCGCCGTATAGGCCACGGTCTCCGCGACGGTCAGGTCTTTCAGCAGGCCGCCAGTCTGCATGACGGCCGACACGAGGCCGCGGCTGATTGCCTGCCGCGGCTCGAACCCGAATACCGACACCTGGCCCGCATCGGGCCTGGACAGGCCGAGAATGATGTCAATGGTCGAAGTCTTCCCGGCCCCGTTCGGGCCGAGGATGGCGACGATCTCGCCCGACCCCAGGTCGAGGCTGACGTCGTTGACCGCCTGAACGGTCCCGAAGCTCTTGTGCACGCCTGCGAGGTGCACGGCGAGCGGTGCTGTCTCGCTCGCCTGCCCTCTCCCCGGGGCGGCTGTACTTGTTACGGTCATGGCTCCAGTCTTCCTGCGGGTCGTCACCGTGGCCTGACGTGAGCATCACGATCTCCGCATGACAGTTGTCACACAGCCGCTCTCTGCGCGCCGCCACCCGTGCTGCGCGGCCGAGAGTACGCGGCTCTCGGCAGGTCCTGGTAACTATTTTCCGCCTATCGGGAACCGCTTACCCAGGAATCCAGCGGATGGCCGGGCAGAATTAGCCGCCGAGCACCCGGGTGAAGCCGGGCGGGACCAGGACATCAGCAGGCGACAACTCGCGGACCGATGACTTGCCGAGTCCGAGGAGCGCCGAGTCGATGCCGTTCCGGAGGATGTCCAGGACGTTCTCGACGCCAGCCTGTCCATTTGCGGCCAGGCCCCACAGGTACGCCCGGCCGATCAGCACGGCCCGCGCGCCGAGGGCGAGCGCCTTGACGACGTCGCCGCCGCGCCGGATACCGCCGTCGAGCAGCACCTCGATCTGGTCGCCGACGGCATCCGCCACTGACGGCAGGACCCGGATAGTGGCCGGTGTGCCGTCCAGGTTGTTACCGCCATGGTTGGAGACCGAGACCGCGCTGACGCCGGCGTCGACCGCCCGCTTGGCGTCATCGACTCGACTCACGCCTTTGAGCAGGAACGGGCCAGCCCACTGTTGCCGCAGCCACGCCACGTCGGCCCAGGTGGGCGGCGGTGTGGTGAGCCATTGTCCGTAGGCGCCGAAGAACGTCGGTGCGGGCTCCGGCGGGACGACCATGTTCGGCACCGTCAGGTCGGGCAGCTTGCCGGTCTTCAGGTAGGCAGCCAGCCACCGCGGCTTGCGGAGCGCCTCGGCCGCGTGCGGCAGCAGGCTGCGCAGGCCACTGTCCTGCGGGATTTTCGGGCTGCCCCAGTCGCGCGAATGGGAGAACGTCCAGTCGAGCGTCACGATCAGGCCGACAGCGCCAGCCGATTGCGCGCGTTCCAGTCTGGCCGCGATCTGATCCCGGCTGCCGCACCAGTAGACCTGGAAGAAGGTCTGGGGGTTGGCGGCCACCACCTCCTCGATCGGCTTGCTGCCGAACGAGCTCAGTCCCATCGCGGTGCCCCGGGCGGCCGCAGCTCGCGCAACCGCGACCTCGCCGTCTGGATGTACCGCTTGGACGCCCGTCGGCGAGATGATCACCGGCATCGAGATCGGCTGGCCGAGCACTGTCGTGGTCAGGTCCCGCTCTGGCCGCAGGCCCGCGACGTGCGGCGCGAAGCCGAGCTCACTGAACGCCTTGACGTTGTCGTCGAGTGTCGTGCCGCCCTCTGCCCCGGCCCACAGCGCGCTGTACACGGACCTGGGCAGCCGCTTGTACGCGCGCCGACGCGCCTCGGCGACCGACTCGAACCACGAATCTGACATTGTTCCTCGTACCTATCCTGTGTTCTCAGCTCGGCTGGTGGCTGGTCCTTGCCCGTCGTGACCAGTGCGTACTCAGCTCGGTGCCGTCGCGTCGGAGGCGGCCGGCGCATCGGCCGTGCTGAACCGCAGCGGCCGCCACAACAGCGCGGGGCGAAGCGGTATCGCCGTGCGCTCGGCGATGGAGCCCGCCCAGACACCAGCGCCGTAGCTCACGTCGTCCGCAATGTGCGCCGTGGTGAAGGTGACCGGATGCAGGCGCGGCCGGGTCTGCCGGTAGGCCGTTAGCGCTGGGCCGAGCAGCAGGGAGGCGAGCGCAGCGCGCCTGCCCCAGCGGGTGACCGGCCGGCGACCACCGGGCCGGGCCAGGCCGAGCGCCACGGCGGGGGCAGCGAACTGGGTGGCGTACCGCCCCATGCCGAGCCAAGTCTGCCGGGTGCCGCCGATCGAGGCAGCCAGCGTGCCATCAGCGGGGACCTCGGCCCGCCGGAGCGTGGCCGACAGGCTCAGCCAGTAGCCAGCCACCGCTGCCGCCCCGACTAGCGGCCTGCGGGCTAGCAGCGCGACGGCGGCTGCGGCGGGCCAGGGCTGCAGCACGAGTGGCGCGAGGTTCGCCGGATGCCGCGTAGCGAGCGGCCCGGCCGAGGTGCCGTAACGGAACCGCCGCGCGAGCACGCCGGTCCAGGTTTCCGGACCGCGGTGCATCACCTGGACCGAGGGGTCGTACCGGATGCGCCAGCCGGCCTCATGCAGCCGCCACACCAGGTCGACGTCCTCGCCGTAACGCAGCCCTGGATCAAACGGGCCCTCTTCTTCCGCATGCGCGGAAGCAACCTGCCGCCCAAGGTCGGCAAGCGCCTCGCGACGAACCAGCAGCGCAGCCGTCGGCACATAGGAGACCCGGGTGCCGGGAGCCACGCGGGCGGCTCGGTCGCCGAGGTCGAGGCTGCCGCAGGCAGCCGCGTACCGGGCTGCCGCAGTTCGCCAGCGCGCGACCGGTACGGCGCCACTGCCGCCCTCCCCGGTACCGCGGCAATCGGCAGGTCCGTCCTGCGCTGGCGGAGCGACGACTCTCGGCGCCACCGCACCGACTTGCGGGTCGGCCAGGTGGGCGGCAAGCTGGGAGATCCAGTCGGCTGCTGGGAGGCAGTCGCTGTCCAGGAACGCGATGAAGCCTACGGACGGGTCCGCAGAGATCGCGGCCAGGCCCGTGTTGCGGGCAGCCCCCGCGCCGCCGTTGCTGTCCCGCGCAATCAGGCGCGCTCCGTGGCGCGCCGCGACCTCCGCCACTGCCGCGGGGTCGGCCGAGCCGTCGTCTACCACGATCACTGGATACTGCCGGCCGAGCCCGGCCAGGCAACGGTCGAGCAGGATCGGCCGGTCCCGCACCGGGATGACGACGGTGACGTGCAGCGGCCCGTCGGCGGGCGGCGGGCAGGGATTCGCCAGGCCTGCATCGGTGAGGCGCCGGGCGAGCACTCCGGCCGCCACCGAGCGGACCGGGCCGGCCCGCAGTTCGCCGAGTGCCTGCCGCCCGGCCGCCGACAGCCGGAGGATCCGCGCTGGCGACCCGCCGAACATCGTCGACTCGTCGATCTGCTTAGTGTCGGAGTCCATCTCGATCCCGAAACCCGCGGGCAGCGGCCGGTCCGAGGGCGACGCGGCCGTCGTCCACGGCACGCGCCGCGTTCGCCGGGCTCGCCCTTGCCTGCCTGGAGATTGCCGGGCTGGCGGCCGGACGGTCACAGCGCGAGACCGCCATCCACCGGGACCACCGCGCCCGTCATGGCGCTGCTGGCGGGGCCGGCCAGGAAGGCGAGCACAGCCGCGATCTCGGCGGGATCCAGCAGACGCTGCGCTGGCTGCGTGGCCTCGAAGCCTTCCGGACCTGCCAGGTCATACAGCCGCGCGCTCTCGGTCAGGATCGGCGTGGCTGTCGAGCCCGGACTGACCGCGTTTGCTGTCACGCCGGTCGGGCCGAGTTCCACCGCCAGGCTCCGGATGAATCCCGCCACCCCCGCCTTCGCTGCGCAGTAGGCGGCCAGCATGGGCAAGCCGCGCGTAGCGGCCGCGGACGCCACTGCCAGGAACCTCCCGCTCCGCGGCTCGGGACGGCGCAGGAGGGCCGGGACGGCGACGCGAGCCAGATTGAGCACGCCGCCGAGGTCGATGTCGAGCACAGCCTGCTCTTGTTCGGGCGGCACCTGCCAGTGCCGCACGCCGCCCGCGATCACGCCCGCGCAGCCGATGGCTGCGTCCAGACCGCCCCAGCGGGCCTCGGCCTCGGCCACCGCGGCGGCCAGCGCCGCGCTGTCCCGGACGTCGGCCACGAACGCCGCCGCACAGCCGGGTCGGCCGACCAGGTCCCCGGCCTCCTTGACCACGGCGGCCAGGTCGGCCTCGCTGCCGAGCGGGTAGGGCAGCGCCGGATCGTCGGCGCCCCGGTCAGCCGCCAGCACCGACCACCCGTCCCGTGCCAGCGCGCGAACCGTGGCAGCCCCGATGCCCCGAGCAGCCCCCGTCACGAGAGCGACTCGTCCTGTCACGGGCACGTTCCCTTTCCTGATCTTGTTTGCCGGGCCTCAGCGCGCTGGCGTGAGGCCGGCCAGCGGGCTCTGATTGCACGCCCGGTCCGGCACGGCCCGGTCGTCGTCGGCGGGGCGCGGGCCGATCGCCACCGGCACCGGCACTCGCCCTCGATGCGAGTGGTCGCCCGACGGCCTGGGCGCGGCGGCGCCGGCGGCCATGGCGAGCGCCGACGAGCCGTGGCCCTTGACGCACTCCGGGTCCGGGCCGTCCAGCGGCAAGCCGGTGAAGAACTTGGCGGCCATGCAGCCGCCCTGGCAGGCGTCGAACGCGGAACACTGCGTGCAGGCCCCGCCCGCCTGTGGCCGGCGCAGGTCGGTGAACAGCTCGGAGTTCCGCCAGACCTCGGCGAACCCGCCCTCGCCACGCACGTTGCCGGCCAGGAAGGCGTCGTGGATGGCGAACGGGCACGCGTACACATCGCCGACCGGATCGATCAGGCAGACAACCCGACCCGCCCCGCACATGTTCAGGCCCGGCAGTTCCTGCCCGTAACCGGCCAGGTGGAAGAAGGAGTCGCCGGTGAGGACGCCCTCCCCGCGAGCGAGCAGCCAGTCGTAGAGCTGGCGCTGCTGGCCGGCCGTCGGGTGCAAATCGTTCCAGACGTCGGCGCCGCGTCCGGACGGGCGCAGCCGGGTGATCCGCAGCTGCGCGCCGAAGGAGTCGGCGAGCGCCTTGAACTCGTCGAGCTGGCTGACGTTGTACCGGGTCATGACGACCGAGATCTTGAAACCGGCAAAGCCGGCGTCCGCGAGGTTCCGCATGGCGCGCAGCGCCAGCTCATACGAGCCCTGACCGCGGACCGCGTCGTTGACGTCCGGGGTGGCGCCGTCTAGCGAGATCTGCACGTCGACGTAGTCGCTGGCCGCGAGCTTGCGGGCAATGTCCGGCGTGATTTTCACGCCATTGGTGGAGAACTTGACGCCCACGTGGTGGGCGGTTGCGTAGTCGACGAGTTCCCAGAAGTCTCCTCGCACCGTCGGCTCGCCACCGCCGATGTTGACGTAGAAGACCTGCATCCGCTCGAGCTCATCGATCACGGCCTTGCACTCGGTGGTGCTCAGCTCGGCGGGGTCGCGCCGACCGGAGCTGGACAGGCAGTGGACGCACGACAGGTTGCAGGCGTACGTCAGCTCCCAGGTCAGGCAGATCGGAGCGTCCAGGCCGTAGCGGAACTCCGCCACCAGGGAAGACGCTGTCCCGGCCGTCATGCAGCTGCTCCTTTGCCCGTCGCAGGTGTGATCATCGAAGAAGCGGCCAGCGTGGCCAGCGCCCGCGCGTAGGCCGGCATCTCGCCGGGCCCAAGCCCCGCGGCGGCACAGGCCGCCCGGGCGCTGGGCTGGCTGGCAAGCGACTGCACGACCGCGAGGAGCTCCCGGCTCTTCAGGAACGACAGGCGCCGCGTGCCGAAGTGGTACAGCAGCGCGCCGAAGCGCTCAGGCCGGACCGAAACCTGCGGATGCAGCCGCCATGCCGCGTCGAGGTCGAATCCGGGCGCGGCGGCGATCGCCTGGGCATCGCCGGGCTGGACCGGGGCGGCTGGCCTAGTAGACACCGCACATGCCGTCGATGGAGATCTCCTCGACCAGCAGGTCGGCGGCGATGACCTCGTCCGTCGCACCATCGGCGGTCCCGCTCTCGCTGGCGATGCCCTCGCCAGCCTGGGCATCAGTCTGTGCGACGGGCGGGTCGAGAAGCTCGGTGGCGCTGTCGGGCATGTCGGCTCCCTGGTTTCGGCACTGGGTGACGAATACGAGTAAGTCAAGCGGCACCTGGTGACAAAATCAAGTGATCCGGGAAGAGATTGCCAGCGAGCACGGCGACGAACGAGGACGCGATGCAGGTGACCGACCTAACGGCGGGCGGGCGGCGCGGACGGCCGCCCGGGACCAGCGCCCGCCAGCTGGAGGTGATCGCGCTCCGCATGTTCAGCCAGGACGGCTTCGACAGCACCACGGTTGACCGGATCGCCGCAGCCGCCGGGGTCAGCAGGCGGACCTTCTTCCGTTACTTCGAGTCCAAGGCCGATGTCCTCTGGCACGCCTTCGACGGTGAGGTCCGGGCACTGCGAGCCGCATTCGGCGACGTTCCCGCCGATGTCCCGATGATGACTGCCATCAGGGAGGTTGTCGTTGGCGTCAACCGGTACCGGGCCGAGGACGTGCCCGAACTGCGGACCCGGATGAGCCTGATCGGATCCATCCCGGCGCTCCAGGCGAGCGCGGCCCATCACTATGACGCCTGGGAGCGTGCGGTCAGCGATTTCGCCGGGGCCCGCCTTGGCCAGCCAGCCGGCTCGCTCTATCCGCTGGCCATCGGCCGGGCGACGCTGGCCGTGTGCCGGTCCGCCTATGACCGCTGGGCCGAGCGCGCCGACGTGGATCTCACCGTCTACCTAGATCAGGCCCTGCGGGCGCTCGCCGCGGGCTTCGCGGAGGGTAGCCTCAAGCCTCCGCCCGCTCGCGAGATGGACTAGGTGCAGCCGACTTGATCGAAACGCAGGTAGTGATAGGCCCGCCGACGCCAGCCGATGCCGACGAATTCCTGGCCGCGGTACTGGCCAGCAGGTCGCTGGCGGAGCCGTGGGTCTATGCGCCCGACACTCCCGAGCTCTTCGCTGCCTACCTCGCTCGCGCCGCGGCCGAGAACCAGGCCAGCTATCTGATCCGGCATGCCGAGTGCGGCGGGCTGGTCGGCTTCGCGAACATCAGCAACATAGTTCGCGGCGGCTTCCAGTCTGGCTATCTCGGCTACGCGGGCTTCGTCTCGCACACCGGGCGTGGCCTGATGAGCGCCGGGCTGCGCGCGGTCATCAGCACCGCGTTCGACGCACTCGGCTTGCACCGGCTGGAAGCCAACATCCAGCCCGCCAACACCAGTTCGCGCCTCATTGCCGCCCGGCTCGGGTTCCAGCTGGAAGGATTCTCGCCTCGCTACCTGATGATCGGCGGGCAGTGGCGCGACCATGAGCGCTGGGCAGTACTGGCCGACGACTGGTAGGCCGGGTAAGCGCGACGGACCTCGGGTGGACGGAGATCATGGCATGACCGCCAGTTTTGCCTCGGCCGACTCGGCGCTTGTGCACGCAGGTGCGGACTTCAGAGTCGGGGAGCCGGTGCCACCGCAGCCGGTGCTCAGCACAATCCTGGCCTCGTTCGGTGAGCCACGCGTGGCCGATTACGGGCGCGGCGGCAACCAGACCTGGGCTGCCCTGGAGCGTGCCCTCGGCGCGGTCGAGGATGCCGAGGCCATCGTCTTCAGTTCCGGACAGGCCGCGTCGATGGCCTTGATGCTCGCGCTTGCATCCGGCCGGGACAAGATCCTGCTTCCCGCCGATGGCTATTACAACGCCCGGGTCCTGGCCGGCCGACTGCGTCCGCACGGCGCCACGCCGGTCGAGGTCGACCTGCAGGACCTGGCCGCGGTCGAGCGCGAGCTTGGCAGCGGCCACGCCGTCTTGTGGGCGGAGTCGCCGACGAACCCGCTGTTGCGGGTGGCCGACCTGACCATGCTTGGCGCACTGGCGCGGGCTGCCGGAGCGCCGATGGTCGTCGACAACACGGTCGCGACCGGATTGCTGCAGCAGCCGCTCGAACTCGGCGCGGTCGCCTCGCTGTGCGCGCTGACGAAGTCGGCCTCTGGTCACTCCGATGTCCTCGCGGGTGCGGTGATGACCCGGGACGAGGAGCTCGCGGCGTCGCTGCGGACCTGGCGCAGTCTCGGCGGCGGCATCCTCGGGCCGATGGAGGCCTGGCTCGTGATCCGCGGCCTGAAAACACTGCCGCTACGGATCGAGCGGCAGTCGGCGAACGCGCAGGCGTTCGCCGAGCACCTGGCTGCGCATCCGCGGGTGACCGCCGTGCACTACCCGGGCATCTGCGCGCAGACCCTCGCGGTCGCCCGCGCACAGATGCCCCGTGGCTTCGGGCCGCTGCTCTCGTTCGAAATCGACGGCACCGCGGCCGACGCGGACGCCGTCGTAGCCGCCAGCGGCCTCATCATTCCTGCCACCAGCTTCGGCGGTGCGGAGACGACCTGGGAGCGACGCGGCCGGTGGGCCGGTGAGACCGCACCGGAATCGCTGATTCGCCTGTCCGCAGGCATCGAGCCAGCCGCTGATGTGCTGAGCGATATCGACGCGGCCCTAGCCACCGCGACCTGACCAGCGCCGACGTCACGGGCAGCTCGACTGTGAGCGAGATCACCAGGCATCCGGGCGGTATATCGTAATTTGTCTCGCAGGTTTTCCGCCCGGGCCCTGGCCAGACGCTAGGCGGCCTGATACTTTTTTCTTATAGCAATCTGATATCAGATAAACGCTCGCGGACAGACAAGCGAAGACGCGCCAGCGGGGCACCCCGGAAGCTGGCCTAGCGGGAACCTTCGCGAGCAGGGTTAAGGGCGCCGCTGCGCGCGTCGCATGGATTCGATGCGGCCGGCGCGCTGCGGCGGATGGCCGGTCCAGCAGCCGGCTTCAACCCCACCCCGCATAAAGGCCAGGAAACCCGCAGCACGAAGCTTGTCGGAAGACTTGTTTCGAGCGTAGTCTTCCGAAAATGTCCCCTCGAAAGGACTCTTCCGAGAGCCCGCATGCCGCCGAGCCAGCGCCGGTCGCCAGCTCCAGCGACCCGCGAGCAATCCGAGCGCTGGCTCACCCAGTCCGGCTGAGCCTGCTCGAACTGCTCGGGCATGCCGGCACGCTGACCGCCACGCAGGCGAGTGAGGTCCTCGGTGAGTCACCGGCGAACTGTGCCTTCCACCTCCGCACGCTGGCGAAATACGGGTTCGTCGAGGAGGCGGGCGGCGGACGCGGACGCGAGCGCCCCTGGCGCCGCGTGCAGGGCACGATCAGGATCGCCGACACCAAGGGCGATCCGGAATATACGGCCGCGGCTAGCGCGCTCGGCGACGCCCTGCTGCCCGCGCTGACTAGGCGGGCCATGGACACTATTACGCGGCACGACCTGTGGCCTGAGGCCTGGCGCAAGGACGTGCTAAGCCAGGGCGTCTCGATCTTGTACCTAACACCAGGTGAGGCACGCGAGATCGCCGCCGAGATGCGCACGCTGACCGCACGGCATCACGAGCGTGGCGACCATCCCGAACTGCGGCCAGCAGCCGCGATACCGGTGGAGTTCCTGACATTCGCGTACCCGCTGCTGCACCTGCTCGGCGTCAGGCCGGGCTCGACCGAGGACGAGGAGGTGCGCTAGCCATGGCTGACAGCGCTGGCGAAGCTGCACCGGACACCAGTGACCCCGGCTTAGCGGCCAGCCCGGCCGACGGCAAGGCGCGGCCGCTGCTGCTGACCCGCGATTATGCGGGCTGGTGGACCGGCAACACGATCTCCGCACTAGGCACGAGCATCTCGTCCATTGCGTTCCCGCTGCTTGTGCTCTACTCGACCGGCTCGGTCGCGAAAGCGGGAGTCATCACCGCCGCCAGCATGATCGGCATGGTGGCTACCACACTGTGGGGCGGCGCGCTGGCTGACCGCGCGAGCCGCAAGGCCATCATGGTCATCGGTCCCCTCATCCAGGCGGCCGCGCTCGGTACGGTGGCGCTGCTAGCCCATTCCGGGCCCGTTCCCCTCCTTACGCTGGCCGCTATGTCCTGCGTCAGCGGCCTTGCCAACGGCGTCACGCTCGGCGCGCAGGCTCCCGCGATGCGCCGGATCGTGCCGCGTGCGCAGCAGGCAACCGCCACGAGCCAGATGTTCGGTCGCGATATGGCGGCAGAGATCATTGGCTCGCCGCTTGGCGGCTTCTTGTTCTCGGTGGCCAGGTGGCTGCCCTTCGGTGCGGACGCGGTCTCGTTCCTGTTCGGCTCGCTCGGCGCGGCGATCATCGCGCGGCCGCTTGGCCCAGACCGCCGCTCGGCCGACCAGCAGACCACGATGATGGCCGACATCCGGTCGGGCGTGACATTCGTCAGGCGGCAGCCGTTCCTGCGCTACATGGTGATCTTCGGGTCGCTGATCAACGTCATCGGGGCAGCCTTCTCGCTGGTCTTCATCGCCGTCGTGAGGTACCGCGGCGGCTCGCCCACCGCCATCGGGCTGGTCATGTCCGTGGCGCTCATCGGCGGCATCGCCGGCGCGGTGGCCGCACCGATGCTCCTGCACAAGGTCTCCGCCCGGCTGATCATGTACGCGACCATCTGGCTGTTCGCGCTGGCGATCGCCGGCGGCGCCATCGCGCCCAGCCTCTGGGAGATCGCGCTCGCGCTGCTGGTCGGGATGATCGGCCTGGCGCCGCTCAACGTCGTCATCGAGGCGTACCTGGTCCGGCTGGTGCCGGATGAGTTCATGGGCCGTATCTCGGCGGTGAGCAGGTTCGGGGTTATGTCACTGCAGTGGACCGGGCCTCTGATCGCCGGCGTCCTCGCCGACCTGCTCGGCCCGCCGGGCGGGGCGCTCGTGCTCGCGGCGGCACTGGTGCCATTCGGGGTGTCGCTGCATCTGTCCAGCTCCCTGGGCGTGCTGGACCAGAGCCTGGAGACGGTCGAGGAGCTCCCGGTCCCGGCGGGGTCATAGTCTTCGCGCCGCGTGGGTCAGGCAGGATGACCGGATGGCCGACTACGCTGCCTTCGCCAGGTTCTATGACGACATCGTGGGCGACCGGAGCGAGGAAATCGACCGGATCCGGTCCTATATCAGCCTGTTCCGCCCGGGCGCGAAGCGGCTGCTAGAACTCGGCTGCGGTACCGGGGCGGTGCTAACCGGGCTGGGCGGAGAACTCGAAGTAGCCGGAGTCGACCGGTCGCCGGAGATGCTGGCCATCGCGGCGGACCGGCTGCCGGGCGCCAGACTCGTCGAGGCCGATATGACGAGGTTCCGGCTTGACGCGCTCTTCGACGTCGTGATTTGCGTCTTCGACACTCTCAACCACCTGCCGCGCTTCGACCTGTGGCTGGCCCTGTTTGACCGGGCACGCGAGCATCTGACCGAGGGCGGGCTGTTCATTTTCGACGTCAACACCGTCGGCCGGATGCGCGGACTGCACGCCACGCCGCAGTACGTCGAGGACTTCGGCGGAGGCGTCTTCAGCATGCAGGTCAGGCCCGGCGAAATACGGCCCGGCGAGGGCGAGGTCTCGGTCTGGACTACCACGATCTCCGAGCGGCGACGTGATGGCGGGTATCAGCAGCACGTCGAGCCGATCCTGGAGCTGGCGGTGCCGCTCCATCGGATCCGTACGGCGCTAGCGGCCGGCTTCGAGCCACTGCACGAGGCTGGCCTGGACGATGATGATCCTTCCGACGAATCCGATCGCGTCTATTTCTGCTATCGCCGGACGCCCGGAGGTCCGCAGCTGCGCTGATCAGGCCGGGTCGCGGCGGGTCGGGGTGGATCTGGTCCGGCGAAGTCCAGGCCCAGTTGCGCAGGGTCGTCCGGGCCAGGGACCGACTCAGCCGCCAACGGCTGCCGCTCAGATCTCCCGCGGCGTGCGCTTCCGCGCCCGGAACGCGGTCACCTCGGTGTAACCGGCCGACCGGGCCAGCTCGGTGAGGTCGGTGACGCGCCAGCTCACCTCTTCGAGCCGGTGCCCGTCCGAGGCGGTCGTGACCGGCACGTTCAGCGCCCGCAGCCGGGCCAGCAGATCGGGACCGCCGTACGGCTCGGCGCAGGGCCGGCGCCAGCCCGAGGAGTTGAGCTCCGCCGCGAGGCCGCAGTCGCGAGCGGCTTCGGCAATCCGGTCGAAGAACTCGCCGGGGACCGCCGGCAGCCGCGCTGCGACCTTCACCACGTCCGGATGCGCAAGTACGTCGACGCTGCGGGTCGCCGCCAGCTCTGTCAGCGCGCGGGTGTACGAATCCCAGACCTGCTCGACGCTGCGGCTGGACCACTCCTGCTGCGCAGATGTCCAGCTGAGCGCGTTGAACATCCACGCACCGATCCAGTGCACGCTGCCGAGCAGCACGTCGAACGGATAGCCGGCCAGCAGGTCCCCCACCGCATCCATCTGGCCCTGGTGATAGTCGACCTCAAGCCCGAGGACGACCGGCAGCCCGGCCGCCTTAGCCGCAAGCGCAGTGTCAACGTACTGGTCGAGATCGGCGCCGAGCTCCGCCTGCCACTTCCGGGCGACTTCGGCCCGCCGGTCAGGGCTGGGGTCCGCATCCCACCAGCCGCCCACGAGGTCGTCGAACTGCCGGAATCTGGACGAGTGCTCAGTGACCGCCAGTTCTGAGATCCCGAGGGCGGCTGCCTGCTGGCAGTACTCGGCAAGCTGCTCGACCGTTGCCTGCAAAGACGGCTGCCGGCCGTGCTGCCACAGGTGGACGTGGTAATCAATCACCGGCGGCAACCAGGCGGCAGACTCGGCTCTGCAAGGAACGCGACGACAGACGACACGTGATCAGAACGAGCTCCTCGGGTGGATTTCCGGCGGCAGCGCGCCAGCGCCGAACTGCTCCTCAGCGCATTCCGTGCCGCCGCCGCCCATAGCGTGCATCAGCTTGGTCATGACCGCGGTGAACTGCTCCCGCTCCTCGACCGAAAGCCGGGTGAACAACTCGGCCATCGCATCCAGGCGGGGCTCCAGCTCCTGCTCGGCCTCGGCGATTCCGGCTGGCGACAGTTCGACGAGCGTCGCGCGGCGGTCCGTCGGGTGTGGCCGCCGGACCACCAGCCGGGCATCCTCCAGGGCGTCCACGATCGCCGTCATGTTCCGAGGGGTGGCGCCGAGCTGGGCGCCGAGGTCCCGCATGATGGCCGGTCCGCTGCAGTGCAGTGTCTGGAGCAGCCGGAGGCGCGTGTAGCTGAGACCGTCGCAGGCCCTGCCTTCCAGCCAGTGCGCGAAGCGTGCCGCGAATCTCGCGGTCAGGCCGACGAGGGCGCGGCGGCTCTCGGCATCCTCGGCATACTGGGTACCTGGCTGGGCAATGTCCCAGTGCGCGTCTCGGTGCGCATCGGCTGAGCCCGCCGGCTGGCGGATCGGCTTCCGGTCCCGCTCCACCCTGGCCAGGGTACCGGATGTACTGGGACCTCGGATTATTTCGGCCGGTACTATCTTGCCCGGTACAGTCGAGCATGTAAGCTACGGTTACTTGATCATTCAACTTCATCCTGACGACCCCGGAATCGAGGTCCGATTATGACCGCTCCGAGTTCGAGTGAGCCAGCACCTGGCGGCCAGCAGGCCGGCCCTGCCGGCCCGACCAGCTGGGTGCTCGACCCGAGTAGTTCTTCGGTTTCGTTCACGCACAAGCACACGTTCGGCCTGCTGACTATGAGCGGCACCTTCGGACAGGTCGCCGGTTCCGGCGAAATCCTGGCTGACGGCACCGGCCGCGGGCGGCTGGAGATCGATGCCAGCACGCTCAGCACCAAGAACGCCAAGCGCGACGAGCACCTGCGGTCCCCGGATTTCTTCCACGTGAAGGAACACCCGCAGATCATCGTTGACATCACCAAGGCGGTGCCGCAAGGCACGGACACCGTGCTCGCTGATGGCACCTTGACTGTCGCCGGGCAGAGCCGTCCGCTGTCGGTGACCGCGCAGATCACAGACGCCTCGGATCGGGCGATCACCCTCAAGACCACCATCGACATCGACCGGGGCGACTTCGGCATGACCTGGAATCAGCTCGGCATCATCAAGGGGCTCGCTCACATGAGCGTCGTAGCCAGGTTCGTCAGCTCGCCTCAGTAGTCCATCCGCCCAGCCAGGGCCGCCGATGAGCGCCGTCGGCGCTACCGCGCCGACGGCTGTATCAGCCTGCGCGTAACCGACGACGTGTCCCCGCAATGCGCCGCCTGTGGTTTCCGGCTGTCTGCTCGATACGCAAAGCTCCAGGCTCGATCACGAAGGAAGAACGCCATCGACAGCGTCTTCCTGTCGTACGGCTTCCGCAACAAGCCGATGGCCGCCGTCGGTTACAGCACCGGCGTGAGCGGGGCCATCCGTGCGGTCGAGCATCTCGCGCAGGTCGCCGTCGAGGTCGAGGCAGCTCCGCTACGCAGCACCTTGATCATCCCGTTCGCGGACAGGGTTTTCGGCGAGGACGGCGAGCCCACCGATGCGGCGACCACGATCGGCATGCAGGTCCTGCTGGAGGACCTCGCCTGGTGGGCCGACGCCTTGCACACCGCCCGCCAAGCCGGCGAGCTGGTCCCCGGCAAGGTCCGCAGCCGTCTCGCGCTGGCGGCAGCCGCGGCCCGCTGACAGGTCAGTCTTAGCCAGTGACCGTGCCAAGGCTGCCGAAGTCGCGTCACGCTGCCGAGCCAAGCGGCGAGGTCAGCTCGGGTCAGCGGCGGCGTTCAGCACGTCGCCGAACTCGCGGAGCAGGGCGTTCCTCGACTTCGCGCCGATCACCTGCCGGACGACTTGCCCGTCGGCGAAGACGCTGATCGTCGGCACGTGCAGGATGCCAAACCTGGCCGCCGTCGCCGGGTTCTCATCTACATTCATGGTGACCAGCTCCACCTGCCCGGCGTACTCGGCCGCGATGGACTCAAGTACTGGCGCCACCATCCTGCAGGGCCCACACCACTGCGCCCAGTACTCCACGATCACGGGGCGCGAGCTCTTCAGGACCGCGGTCTCGAAGCTTGCATCCGTAACAGCGCGGCCGGCACTCGCCTCACTAGCTGCCCCGGCTGCGCCCATCTCGCCGACCACGCTGGTGCCGCCGACAGTACTCATGCCGTCCTCCTTGGCTGGCTCTCCATCGGATCCGGGCCGCCGGCCGGCGACTCCGGCAACTGCAGCGCTGCACAGTGCTCGCCGTTGCCGTGCTCACACACACGCACAAGCTGGCGCAGCCGGCAGCGTTTGCGTATCAGCTCCCTGACCTGCGCGTCGATTGCGGCCAGCTTGGCCTCTGCGGCGCGGACGATCTCGGGTGCGGACCCGGCCTCGGCCGGCCCGACCAGCTCAGCGATTTCCGCCAGCGTGAATCCAAGCTGCCGGGCACGCAGGATGAACACGAGGCGCGACCGGTCTGCCTCGGCGTACTGCCGGTAACCCGATTCGCGCCGCTCTGGCTGCGCAAGCAGCCCGCGCCGCTGGTAGAACCGCACGGTCTCGACGCTGACCCCCTCGGCTGCGGCCAGCTTTCCGATTGTCATCCCGCCCATGCCTGCACGTTACCGGCCGTACCGAGGTACGGAGTCAAGGCGCAGCTTCCTGGCCAGCACCGCCAGCCTGCGTCGCCGCCATCTGGTCTGGGTCGGGCAGGAACCTGGCGCGGGGTAGGGTGCGGGGCCATGGCCAGGTACGCGCTGCTCCTCTTGCCGTCGGCGAATCGCGTCTATACCGACGCGGCCGTCGGCCTGGCCGCGTCCGAACTGGCGGTGTTCAGCGAGACCGTACTCGGCGGCGCGCTGTCGAAAGCGGAGCCGACCGAACTCGGCGGAGTGCCGTATCTGCAGTTTGAGGCAGACGGCATCGGGCCGCGCGAGCTTGGCCTCCTGGCCAACGTGTCGTCGATCTATGCGCTGTTTGAAGTGTGCGAGGAGGGCGGCCTGCTGCGGCCGCTCGGGCTGCGATCACTCGACCGTTACGACGACGACCTGATCACTATCCAGAAGTATCAGGGCAAGACGAACGAGCAGTTCACCAAGCTGTTGCTGAATGTCACGGTGCTGGCATCGGCGTTCGCGGGCGACCTGGCCGAGCGCAAGCTGGCGGTGCTGGACCCGTTGTGCGGTCGCGGCACCACCCTGAACCAGGCGCTGATGTATGGCTACGACGCGGCCGGCGTCGAGGCGGACCGGCAGGACATCGAGGCGTACGGCACGTTCATCAAGACCTGGCTGAAGCGCAAGCGGATCAAGCACAAGGTCGAGTACGACGCTCCGGTCCGCCGGGAAGGCAAGGTCATCGGCCGGCGGCTGCAGGTCACCATGGCGCAGTCCAAGCACGAGCAGAAGGCGGGCCGGACCCAGCGGCTCGATGTCGTGTGCGCCGACACCGTGCGGACCGGGGATTTCTTCCGGCCAGAGACGTTCGACGTCGTGGTCACCGACGCTCCCTACGGAGTGCAGCATGGCAGCCGGAACGCAGCTGGCGGGCTCGCCCGCCGGCCGCAGGATCTGCTGGCGGCGGCCGTCCCTGTGTGGGCGCGGTTGCTGCGGCCGGGCGGCGCGTTGGGCATCTCGTGGAACACGCTGGTCGCGGCTCGCCACGACGTCGCGGCCATCTGTGCGGCGGCTGGGCTCGAGCCGGCCGAGTCCGGTCCGTACCTGGAGTTCCGGCACCGGGTCGACCAGGCGATCGTGCGTGACATCCTGATCGCTCGCAAGCTCGCGTAAGCCGGACTGGTCCTGGCCGCTGCCGGGACTGGCCTGCTTATCCCGGCGGGCGCGCGAACCCAGGGCCGACGGCCTCGTCGATAAGCTCGGCGATCCGCAGCAGCCGCATGTCGGTGAGGTATGGCCCGACGATCTGGACTCCGACCGGCAGGCCTGATTCTCCCAGGCCGACGGGCAGCGCGAGCGCGGGCAGCAGCGCAACCCCAATCGCGCACAGCCACGCCGCCGCCGCCGCATGCGGCACGGCCGTGCCGTCAACATCGAGGAACCGCTCAGCGAGCGGCCGGTCGGTGTCGTGCGGAAATGCCGCGACCGGCATGACCGGCGCGAGCACCACGTCGTACTGCCGGAAGAACTGGGCCCACGCGACTCGCTGTACCTGGCGGCGTTCGGTCGCGCGCATCACGTCCCGGAACCGGCTGGCCAGCGCCGCGCCGGCCAATGCCTGGGAATCAGCCGATCCGGCAGTCTCCAGCGCGGCCATCGCGGCGTACGTCTCATCCGGCAAGTCCGCGCCGATGATCGGCATCACGATCTGGGTCCACGTGCGGAGCCCGTCCGCCAGCGCCACCGGCAGCTTCGCGGTCTCGACCGTTGCGCCAGCGTCGGACAACTGGCCAGCGAACGAATCCAGGCAGTTGCGGACATCACGGGAGATCGGCGTCACGTCGGCGCCGTCGTCGAAGATGGTCGCGACCCGGAGCTGGCGCACATTGCCAATGTCCGGGCCGGAGGTCAGGTCGAGCCGCCAGGCCCCGGCGTCCTCTGGCAATGGCCCGGCCACCACGCCGAGCGCCGTCCGCAGGTCGCCGACGCAACGCGCGATCGGCCCGGCGACACCGACGTCAGCGGTTAGCAGGCTGCCCGGCGGCCCGGGAATGTGGCCGCGGACGGGCACGACGCCCCACGAGGGCTTCAGCCCATAGACCCCGGTGAAGTGCGCGGGATTGCGGATCGAGCCGCCGATGTCGCTGCCGAACTCCAGCGGCGTCAGCCCGGCGGCGACCGCTGCGGCCGCGCCGCCGGACGAGCCGCCGACCGTGCGCGTGACGTCCCACGGATTGCTGGTGCGGCCATAAACGTCGTTGTAGGTCTGCCAGTCCCCCGCGTACATCGGAGTGTTCGACTTGCCGAAGATGATCGCGCCGGCCTGTCGAAGCCGCGCGATGCACGTCGCGTCTGCTTCCGGCACGAACTGCGCGAGCCGCGGTGCGCCCGACGTGGTGATCAGGCCGGCCGTCTGCCAGGTGTCCTTGACCGTCATCGGCAGCCCATGCAGCGGAGCCAGTCGCTCGCCACTCCCCGCGGCCCGCGCCGTCGCCTGGTCTGCGGCCGCAGCGGCGGCGCGGGCCCGCTCTACGTCGGTGGCAACGACCGCGTTCACCGCCGGATTCACCTGTGCTGCCCGGCTGAGGAGATGCTCCAGCAGTTCCCGGCTGGAGACCTCGCGCCGGGCAATGGCCTGGGTCAGCTCGCCCGCGGTCGCAAATTCGAGATCCACGCCGAGCACGCTACTCCGGCACCCTGACAAGCATTCGCGGCTGGTGGGAAGGGCACCCGGCTTAGCCCGGACCGCAGAACTTCGATATCGGCAGCAGCCCCGCGGCCTAGGCCGGCTGGGGATCCTGCGGTGCCTCGCCTGCCGGACCTGCGTCCGTCGGGCCGACGTCATCAGAAACAGCGTCGGTCGCAGTACCACTCGCGCTGGTGGCGTCGAAGGCTGTGCTGTCAGCAGAAACCGCGCCCGGCGCACTTGTGCCAGCGCCCGCGTCGTTCGCTGCCTGGGTGCCAGCCGCAGGCTCCGCCGACGGCGCCGAGCCGCTGCGCGGGAACTGCGCACCAGGCACCGTGCCAACCCCGGCAGCTGCCGGAGACGGGTAGCTGGCCGGGTATCCGGCAAAGTGCGGCATCCGTGCTTGCACAGGTGAATCGCCGACAGTCAGCATCCAGACGCCGAGCAAGATCATCGTGCCGACGAAGGCGCAGAAGACCCAGAAGATCGCCGTCAGTCCGGAGTGGATGGTGAGGCCGATCTGGTCGGCCTGGGACTGGGAGAACCCGAACTGCTCAGGTGACGGCGGGATGCCAGCCTGAAGGATTGCCGAAATCACCTGGCCAAGCAGCGGAACGATGGCGCCCGCGAGCAG
This sequence comes from Streptosporangiaceae bacterium, assembly GCA_036495585.1. Lineage (GTDB taxonomy): Bacteria > Actinomycetota > Actinomycetes > Streptosporangiales > Streptosporangiaceae > JAJYUU01. Next base: position 47,551 of record DASXMP010000065.1, on the reverse strand, counting down.
GGCAGCGCCGAAGCGGATCGGGCGCCAGAATGCGGCGATGATGACAATGGCCGCGATGGCAACCATCGCCAGGACCTCGCCAAAGATCACTGCACCGGGGTTGGTGAAGGCGTTCCCGAGGGTGATCGTCTGCACCTGGCCCCCGGCCCGGAGCGTGAAGATGTCCCACGCGGGCGCAAAGGCCACCGCGGCGCCGAGCCCAGCCAGGATCAGCGCGACGGACGGAACTCGCTCGTGCCACACCGGGGTGCCGAGGCGGCCCATAGGAGCCCGGCGGAAGGCCACGATCGCCCCGGCCGTCGCGGCGAGCCAGCCGAGCACGCCGAGCACCAGGCCACTGCCCATGACATGAGATCCAGCCGAGATCGGAGCGCCGACGTCCGCCACGAACAAGCCGAAAGTGACAATGCTCATACCAAGCGCGAGGAGCGCTCCGACTCGGAGCCTGGCGCCGCCCATCGCGATCAGTACCGCGCTCAGGGCCCAGACAACCAGATAAATGATGTGCGGGACCAGCTCAAAGTCTTGCTGCGCGAGACTCTGACCGTAGGTATAGGTCGGGAAGAGGCCGATGAATCCGAGGATCACCCCGATGCCGAGCAGCGCCGCCGCGACCACCGACCTGGTCCCCGGACTGGGCAGTCGCGAGGCCAGTCCGCTGGCCCAGCCCGCGCCCGGTCCGCCGATGGCGCCGCCCGGGACGCCCGGACCTGACAGCGGAGCCTCTGACGCTTGCGGGTACGAGGCCTGCTGCGGGGAGCCTTGCGGCTGCGCGGCCTGCGCCGCCGAGACCTGCGGTCCCGAGACCTGAGGCTGCGACACCGGGCCCGCGGGCACCAGTCCCGAAGCCGCAGGCGGCACGCGCACCTGCTCGTAGACCTGCACAATCGATCCGGGGACCTCGATCGCGGTGAAACGCGCCCAGGCGCCAGACCAGCCATCCGGAGTGTGCGGCCACCATTCCAGCGGGGCAGCCGCCGGGGCAGCGGCCGGCCAGATGCCGTAGAACCGCGGTCCCTGTCCGAGGGCATAGTTCGCGCCGCGGTAGGCGATACTGACGTTCTCGGGCACGGCTCGCGACCTTCCTGTGTTACTTCTCGTACGTAATCACAGCGTAGGGGCGCTGGCTGCACGTTCGCTGCATGCCCGCTCCGTCAATGCTGACGCCTAGCTCAGGGGCCTGGAGATTAGCCGAACGCGGGCGCGCCAGACGGCACGGCACCGGCCGAGGCTCGGCTCGTTCCCCCCAAAGGCCCGCTGGCGGCTAACCTGCTGGCAATGACAGACGATGAGGTGCCGGCCTACCTGGCGGCCCTGGGCCTCCCCGGTATCGTCGACGCGCACGTGCACTTCCTGCCCGACGGGCTCCAGCAGGCCGTCTGGCGCTGGTTCGACGGGCTCACGCCGGCCTGGCCGGTGACTTACCGGGAGTCGGCCGGCGACAGGCTGGCCGCGCTGGCTCGCCTCGGTGTCGTGCATCACACTGCGCTGGCTTACGCGCACCGGCCGGGGATGCTGGGCTTCCTGAATGATCACACGCTGGGCCTGGCCGCCGCGGAGCCCGCCGTCATCCCGTGCTTCACGATCTACCCCGAGCCGGGCGTGACCGAGGAGACAGCGCGCTGCCTGGCCGCGGGCGGGCGCTGCCTCAAGGTGCACCTTCAGGTTGGTGCGTTCGACGCGAACGATCCGAGGCTTGCGGGAGCCTGGTCGTTGCTGCAGGACGCCGGTACCCCGGTGATCATCCACGCGGGAGCCGTCGCCGACGGGTCTGGGAACGAGCAGTGGTGCGGCCCCGAGCCGGTGCGACGGCTGCTGGCCGCGTTCCCCGGGCTGCGCCTGGTGATCGCACATCTCGGCGCGCCCGATCACGACGGCTTTGTCGCGCTGGCCGAGGAACACCCGGGCGTCTGGCTGGACACCGCCATGATCTTCACCGACCCGCCGTACCTAGGGCCACCGCCCCTGCACCTGGTCCCATGGCTAGCTGCGCTGGGCGAGCGGATCGTGTTCGGCTCGGACTTCCCGACCATCCCGCATCCGTTCGCGGCCCAGGTGAGCGGGCTAGCTGCGCTCGGCCTCGGCGACGACTGGCTACGCGGGGTGCTCTTCGAGAACGGACGTCGTCTCTTCGGCTTGTGACACTCGCCTCTGGCCGGGATCCTGTTCAGCCGTCCACGAGGTGGAACTGCACCCGGTAGAGCAGCGTGTCGGCCGTAATCGGCCCGGCGTGGGCGGCCCGCCGCCGCAGCGTCTCCAGGTCCGGCTCGCCCGTGCTGCCGAGGTCAGCGGCGGTGATCGCGGAGAATGGCACCAGTTCGACCGAGTCCACTTCGATCTGCCCGGGACCGATTTTGTAACGGCCGCCAGCCTTCACCTTCGGGCGCTGCCAGAGCCGGAACGACACCGTGATATCCCCAGCCAGGACCCGGCTGCGTAGTTCTGGGCTGAACTCCACAGCCCGAGAGTAGCGCCGCGTGACCCCGAGCCGCGCCAGCCCGGGCGCAGACCCAGCGGTCCCTCGTCAGTCGATCCAGTATCGGCGGATCGCCGGCTGTGGCGGTGTCCTCGGCACGAGGTTCTCCAGCTTTCCGCCGCAGCGCTCGATCACGGTGATCGAGCCGATGTTGTCGTCGTCGCACGTCACCAGCGCCTGGCCGACTCCGAGCGAGCGTGCGACGACAAGGCTTTGACGCAAGACCTCGGTCGCGTAGCCGTGCCGGCGGTGCTCTGGCAGCACGCCGTAGCCGATGTGGCCGCCGTGTTGCTCGAGCGACTCGTTGAGCTCGTGCCGGATCGAGGTCCGGCCGACGATGGAGCCGTCCACGTCCGCGACAAGAAGGGTCGCGGGGACACGGCCGGGCGGGAGGTTCCGGCCAAGGCGGCAGTCGTTGAGATCCTCGAGGTACTGCTGCCAGCTGCCAGCGTCTTCCAGGCCCAGCCCGAACGAGAAGTCGTCGGCCCGCATCGCCTCGTGGCCGACCCGAAACTCGGCCTCGTCGCTGGGCTTGAGCGGTCGAAGCCGCAGGCTGTCCGGTGTGGTCATCGGCACAGCGTAGCTACCGGGCGCGAGTCAATCGAACGGATTTACCGCTGGTCAGGCCGCCGCCAAGATCTTGACAGCCACGTGCGCGCCAGCGCGCCGCCGTGTCACATCCGGTGGCTGGCCAGTGTCATACCCAGGTGACGGCGTCGGCCGAAAAGGGAAGGGTGCTGGACATGCGAGTCTTCGTTGCTGGAGCAAGCGGCGCGATTGGGACGCCGCTGGTCCGCCAGCTCGTTGCGGGGGGACATGAGGTGGTCGGCACGTACCGGTCTGCAGGAAATGCAGACCGGCTGCGAGCGCTAGGTGCTGAGCCGGTCGCCCTCGATCTGCTCGACCCGGCTGCGGTCCGGCAGGCCGTCGCGCAGGCGAAACCGGACGCGATCGTGCACCAGGCGACGGCCCTGGCGAGCGCCAGCTTTTCCCGGAACCTGGACAAGGGCTTCGCGCAGACCAACCGGCTGCGGACCGCGGGCACCGATGCACTGCTAGCCGCTGCGCAGGCGGCCGGCGTGCGCCGGATCGTCGGCCAGAGCTTCGCGCCCTACCGGTACATACGCGCCGGAGACTGGGTCAAGACCGAGGAAGATCCGGTGGACCCGAATCCGCCGGAGTCGGCACGTCAGACCAATATCGCGATGAATCATCTGGACGAAGCATTGACCGGCGCCGGCGGGATAGCCCTGCGCTATGGCGGCTTCTACGGGGCCCCCAACGATGGGCTGGTCAAGCCGGTGCGCAAGGGCTGGATGCCGATCATCGGAGACGGGCATGGCTTCATGTCCTTCATCCACGTCGATGACGCCGCAGCGGCGACCGTGCTGGCGCTGGAGCACGATGGTCCGGCCATTTACAACATCGTCGATGACGAACCGGCGCCCACGGCCGATTGGCTGCCGGTCATGGCCGAGGCGCTCGGCGCCCGGCGCCCGCGTCACTTGCCGCTCTGGCTGGGACGCATGATCGCGGGCGGTGGCATCGTGCAGATGACCGAAGCGCGGGGCGCCTCCAATGCGAAGGCCAAGAGGGAACTGGGGTGGGCACTGAGCTACCCGAGCTGGCGGCAGGGATTCGCGGCGGTCTACGGCGGGCCAGGCAAGACGCGGGCGGCCGCGTAAGCCAGATCCGTGGTCATCTGCTGGCGTTCAAGACGGCCGCGAGGGCGTCAAGCGCTGACGGCACTAGCGCGTAGTAGGACCACTTGCCCCGCTTATCGCGGGTGAAGATGCCTGCGTCCACCAGGATCTTCAGGTGGTGCGAGATCGTCGGCTGAGTCAGTCCGAGCGGGTCGGTCAGATCACAGACACATGCCTCGCCATCGTCGCGGGCAGCGACCATCGACACCAGCCGCAGCCTCGTCGGGTCGGCCAGCGCCTTCAGGATGTGCGCGAGATCCTCGGCCTGGTTCGCCGTCAGCGACTCCCCTTGGGGGAAGAGCGGCGGGCAGCAGGCACTGGCTCGTAGCGAGAGTTCGGGTCGTGGCTCGATTTGAACGGTCGTGGTGCTCACCACCTCAGTATGCATGATGCATTGACAAACATCTATTCGTACGGAAGGCTGTTCGCATCGACAGTGATCTATGCATCGAGGAGACCGTCATGGCTGACCAGGCCAGTACCGACCTGCGCGAGGAAGTCCGGGCCCGCTATGCCGAGGCCGCCCGAGCCGTCATGGACGCGAAGCCAGATGCGCCGGCGAGCGGCTGCTGCAGCTCGACCGCCGAGTCATGCTGCGGGACCGGATCGGCAGCCTTGGACACAGCCGACGTGTTCGGCGCGTCGTTCTATGCAGAGGGTGAAACCGACGGACTGCCCGAGGAAGCGGTGCTGGCCAGCCTCGGCTGCGGCAATCCGACAGCGGTCGCCGACCTGCGCGAGGGAGAGCGCGTGCTGGACCTCGGTTCTGGCGGCGGCATCGACGTCCTGCTCTCGGCCCGCCGGGTCGGCCCGACCGGATATGCCTACGGCGTGGACATGACCGACGACATGCTGGCTCTGGCCAGGGCCAACGCTGCCAAAGCGGGCGCCACCAACGTGCAGTTCCTCAAGGGCGAGATCGAGGCCGTACCGCTGCCCGATGGCGCCATCGACGTGGTGATCTCTAATTGCGTGATCAATCTGTCCACCGACAAGCCGGCTGTGCTGGCCGAGATGTTCCGAGTCCTCGTCCCAGGCGGCCGGATCGGCATCTCCGATGTCGTTGCCGAGGACCGGATGACGCAGGATGACCGGGTGGCGGCCGGCCCCTACGTCGGGTGCATCGCTGGCGCACTGTCTCGCGGCGAGTACCTCGACGGACTGGCCGCCGCTGGCTTTACCGACGCCGCGGTGACCTTCACCAGCGAGGCAGCGCCGGGCATCCACTCGGCTATCGTCCGGGCTGTCAAGCCAGCCTGATGCAGGGCCGGACGCCGTTTCCCACGGTCCCCCGCGGTGTTCTGAAGAGTCGGCCACTGGCGGTTGCTGGGGCGCCTGGTCTGCCGGGAATCGGCTAGGCGCCCGGGGACCACAGCAGCCCCGCCATGCGCTCCAGTGCGGCCGGGATGACCCGGTAGTAGACCCAGGTGCCGCGCCGTTCGCTGTCGATCAGGCCTGCCTCCCGTAGCACCCTCAGATGATGGCTGATGGTCGGCTGACTGAGGTCGAATGCGCTCGTGAGATCGCAGACGCAGACCTCACCGCCCTGGCGAGCGCCGATGAGTGATACCAGCCTGAGCCGGACGGGGTCACCGAGCGCCTTGAAAACCTGGGCGAGATCGGCCGCTGAGGCCTCCGGTATCGGCTCGCTGACAAGAGCGGGCTGGGGGCAGATATCAGGGTCTCGCAGCTCGACGAGCGGCAGATCCTCAGACGAGCGCTGAATTGACATGCATCTATGTTGACGGGGATCGATACAACTGGCAAGCTTCTGCATCGACGGTCGTCTATGAACTCCGGAGCGTGAGTGTGAGCCAGGTGCCGCTGTGGCGGCGGCTAGCCGCCGAGTTCCTCGGCAGCGCGTTCCTGGCCGCGCTGGTAATCGGCTCGGGGATCGCCGCACAGCGGCTGTCTCCCGGCAATACGGGCCTGGACCTGCTGGAGAACGCGGCCGCCACGGCCGCCGGGCTCTTCGCGATCATCTTGATGTTCGGGGCCGTTTCCGGTGGTCACTTCAACCCGGTCGTGTCGCTCGTCGATGCGGCCTTCGGCGGCGTGTCCTGGCGAGATGCCCTGGCCTATCTGCCCGCTCAGGTTGGCGGCTGCATTGCCGGCGCGATCGCCGCCAACTTGATGTACTCGCTGCCAGCGGTGAGCATCTCGGCAAAACACCGGGCCTCGGGCGCCCACTTTCTCTCGGAGATCATCGCGACTCTCGGGCTGCTGCTGGTGATCTTCGCACTGGCCCGGTCGGGCAGAAGCCGGCTCACGCCCGCTGCTGTCGGCGCCTACATCGGTGCTGCGTACTTCTTCACAGCGTCGGCAAGCTTCGCCAATCCAGCCATCACTATCGGCCGGATGTTCTCTGACACCTTCGCCGGAATCGCTCCGTCGTCGGCGCCTAGCTTCGTTGCCGCCCAGGTGGTCGGCGGAGGCATCGCCATCGCCATGATTCGCGTGCTGTACCCGGGCATCACAGCAGCCGAGGCGGCCGCGGTAACTGTGCCTCAGCTGCCGCCGCATACCGCGGCGATCCGGCCCTGGGCGGCGGTTGAGGACGGGACTCCGGCGGCCAGCCGATCCGCAGACCAGCCCCGCAGCTGACGAGGAAGCGGAGCAGATCGATGCACCTAGTAATGATCGGCGGCAGCGACGCCGGCATCAGCGCGGCGCTGCGTGCTCGCGAGGTCGATCCGAGCGCCGAAGTCACCGTGGTTGTTGCGGACGCCTACCCGAACTTCTCGATCTGCGGGATTCCCTATTACATCTCGGGCGAGGTGGATCACTGGCGGAAGCTGGCGCATCGAACCATCGCCGACTTGGAAGCAACGGGGATGCGGCTGCGGCTGGACACCACCGCCCGCCGGATCGACGTGGCAGCACGGAAACTGCTGGTCACGGGGGCCAATGGGGCCGAGGAACTGGTCAGCTACGACCGGCTGGTGGTCGGAACTGGCGCCGTGCCGATTCAGCCGCCGATCAGCGGCCTGGACCAGCTTGGCCACGACGACGGCGTACACCTGCTCCACTCCATGCCGGACACGTTCGCCCTCGTGCGCATCCTGGAAGAACGGCAGCCCGCTACCGCCGTGATCGTCGGCGCTGGTTACGTAGGCCTGGAAATGGCCGAGGCCCTGACCGCCCGCGGGATAGCCGTTACCCAGATCGAGCAGCTCTCCGAAGTCCTGCCCACGGTCGATCCTGAGCTTGGAGCGTTCGTGCACGCCGAGTTGAGGGCTCGCGGCGTGGAGGTGCTCAGCGGCGCCACCGTCAGCCGGATCGGCAAGGCAGACCCGGGTCAGGGAGCCCGGCTGGTCGTCGAAGCCAGCGCAGCTACTGGCGCCACCATGATCGGCGCCGACCTGGTCCTGGTGAGCACTGGAGTCCGGCCGGATAGCGCCCTCGCCGGCTCAGCCGGCGCGGTGCTGGGGGCCCGGAACGCGGTCGCGGTCGACCACGGCATGCGAACCAATCTTCCCGACGTCTTCGCGGCCGGGGACTGCGTCATCACCCACCATCGGCTGCTTGGCGAAACCTACCTGCCGCTCGGCACTACCGCCCACAAGCAAGGCCGCGTGGCCGGCGAGAACGCTCTCGGGCACGACCGGCAGTTCGCTGGCAGCCTGGGCACACAGGTCGTGAAGATCTTTGAACACGCTGCCGCCCGTACGGGGCTACGGGACCACGAGGCAACGGCCGCCGGATTCGACCCCGTCACGGTGCACGCAGAGGCTGACGATCACAAGGCCTACTACCCTGGCAGTCACCGCATCCAGATGCGTGTCACCGGTGATCGCAGGACAGGACGGCTGCTCGGGATGCAGCTTTTCGGCCACCGCCACGCGGAGATTGCCAAGCGGATCGACATCGCCGCAGCCGCGATCTTCAACAACATGACAGTCGAGGCCATGAGCGAACTCGACCTCTCGTACACGCCGCCGCTGGGCAGCCCGTGGGACGCCGTCCAGATGGGCGCCTAGGCCTGGGATCGGGAGGTTGCGCGGCGCGGCACGTGAGAAGAGGCGGCAGCTAGCAGCGTGGCCGCTACGCATAGATCGGGGTGATCTCACACCCCTCCATTTTCAACATATAGCAAAACGGGGGGCTTGCCGCAAGACCCCGGTCGTGCCGCATAATCGCTGGCCGGAGCCAGAAACTCCGGCGGGTTGGCACAGCAAGCCGCAAGCGAGTCCTCTTCGGAGCTGATCACGTGAATCCCCGGTCTACCGGTGTGTTTGAACTTCCTGACCGCCTCGCCTACAAGGCCAGCCCGGCCATGATCGCCACCGACGAGCTGCATTTCGCGGCCATCGCCGACAGCCTCGAGCAATCCATCGCTGAGCTTTCCGACCGCCTCGACACCGAACGCCAGGCGCCTGGGGGCATTGGCCAGCAGGCCCTCGACCGGGACCTGGAGATCCACCGGCTGACCGCGCGCTTGCGCACCCTACGGCGGTTCGGCCTCGACCTTTGCCTTGGGCGCATGGTCCATGAGGACACCTCGGAGCCGGTGTACATCGGACGGCTTGGCCTCACTGACAAGGCCGGCCGCCGACTGCTCGTTGACTGGCGATCGCCTGCGGCCGAGCCATTCTTCGGCGCGACCCACGGCAACCCCATGGGCCTGGCCAGCCGACGCCGGTACCGATGGACACGGGGCCGGATCAGCGACTACTGGGATGAGGTGTTCACCGCGGACGGGCTTGAGGACAACGTCGCGCTCGACGACCAGTCTGCTTTCATCGCCAGCCTTGGCGGCACTCGGTCCGGGCGGATGCGCGACGTGCTCGGCACCATCCAGGGGGACCAGGATGCCATCATCCGTGCGGGATCCCGCGGTGCTCTCGTGGTCGACGGTGGTCCAGGCACTGGGAAGACCGTCGTCGCGCTGCACCGCGCCGCCTACCTTCTCTATTCCGACCCGCGCCTCGGGCACCGGCGGGGCGGTGTGCTGTTCGTCGGTCCGCATCAGCCATACCTGGCTTATGTCTCCGACGTCCTGCCCAGCCTCGGCGAGGAGGGGGTGCAGCTCTGCACCCTGCGCGACCTCGTCGCCGAGGGAGCTGCAGCGGCGCTCGAAGCCGACCCGGAGGTGGCCCGGCTGAAGTCGTCCGCAGATCTGGTCAAGGCGATCGAGCCGGCCGTCCGCTTCTACGAAAAGCCGCCAGCCACCGGGCTCACCGTCGAGACGCCCTGGTCCGACATATGGCTCAGCGCTGATGACTGGGCCGAGGCCTTCGAGGCCCCCGACCCTGGTACGCCACACAACGAGGCACGCTTGCAGATCTTCGACGAGATGGTCGCGATCTTGATGGACAAGCACGGCGGTGAGGTACCGGCCGACCTGTTCCGCAAGACGCTGCTGCAGAACAGGGAGTTGATCACGGCCCTTTACCGGGCATGGCCGCTGCTCGAAGCCAGCGACCTGGTGGGCGATCTGTGGTCGGTACCCGCCTACCTGCGACTATGCGCGCCGTGGCTGAGTCCCGACGAAGTGCGGAAACTTCAGCGCGCGAACGCTCAGGCATGGACCGTGCCCGACCTGCCGCTGCTGGACGCAGCCCGGCAGCGCCTCGGCGACCCGGACACCGCCGAGCGGAAACGCCGGCAGCGAGCGACAGTGGCCACCGAACGGGAGCAGATGGCCCGGGTCGTTGACAATCTCATTGAGGCGGCCGACGACGAGTACGGCTTCGGCCTCGTGACGATGCTGCGCGGCGAGGACTTCCAGGACGCCCTGATTGACCAGGCCGCGCTGCAGACCGCCGACCCGGATCTGCTCGCGGGGCCATTCGCACATGTGGTCGTGGACGAGGCTCAGGAGCTGACCGACGCGGAGTGGCAGATGCTGCTGCTCCGCTGCCCGTCCGGGAGCTTCACCATCGTCGGCGACCGCGCCCAGGCCCGGCACGGCTTCACCGAGTCGTGGCAGCAACGGCTGCAGCGCATCGGGCTTGACCAAGTCCGGCTAGCGTCCCTGACCATCAACTACCGGACACCGGAGGAGGTAATGGCAGCGGCCGAGCCCGTCATCCGGGCCGTGCTGCCGGACGCGAATGTGCCGATCTCTATCCGTGGCAGTGGCCATCCAGTTCTGTACCAAGCTGTGTCTGACCTGCCCTCGATCGTGGCTGGCTGGCTCGCGGCGCATGCCGATGGGATCGCCTGCGTCGTCGGCGACCCCTCGTTCCAGCCGAGGTCACGCGTCCAGTCGCTCACGCCAGAATTGTCGAAGGGGCTCGAGTTCGACCTGGTCGTCCTCGTCGACCCCGAAGCGTTCGGCACCGGCATCGAAGGAGCAGTCGACCGCTACGTAGCGATGACCCGGGCAACGCAGCAGCTCGTCATACTGACAAGCCCCGTCAGCTAGCCAAAGTGCTGGCACGCCAGCGCAGAACGCGTCCTTCCTCGGCGCCTATGGGGCTGCCCGAGCCGCCCAGGTGAAGCTGCCAGCCTCGGGGAGCTGCCCGGCGATGGCATCGGCTACCTCGCGACCGAGGCTGTCTGCCTCGCGTGCCGTGAGGTTCGGGTCCACCCAGCCCTCGATCTCGACCCGCAGGGTCCGGCCGGTCCAGCGGGCCCGTGCGTGCGCGTGTACGACTCCTGGGACCGAGCCCGCAGCTGCCTCCGCAGCATGGATGACCTCTGGGTCGACGCCATCGGCCAGGCGGTGCACGACGTCGCTGGTGACCTCGTAGCCGACGTGGCAGATGAACAAGGTGATCGCGAGTCCGGCCACCGGGTCGCCCCAGCGCTGGCCGAGCGCCACCGCGATCAGCCCGACCAGAGCTCCGGCCGACGACAGCGCGTCGAGCCACGAATGCTTCGCGTCGGCGAGCAGAGTGGCCGATCCGATCCGCCTGCCTACCCGGAGCTTGTAGCGGGCCACGACCTGGTTGCCCAGGATTCCGATCACTGCGCCAACAATGCCCCACCCCACATCCGTGGTGTGGCCGTGCTCGATGAGCTTGCGAATGCTCTCGACGCCAGCGAAAGCGGCGCTGGCCCAGATCACGATGGCGATGCCGATGCCAGCCAGGTCCTCGGCCCGTTCCAGGCCGTAGGGGTATCGCTCGCTGGCCGGCCGGTTGGACATCCGGAAGCCAAGGAACACCACGGCGCTGGTGGACACGTCGGACAGGTTGTGGATCGCGTCGCCGAGCAGGCCGACCGAACCGGTCAGGATGGCAAGGAGCAGTTCCACCACTCCGGTTGCGGCCAGGCCAACCGCGCTGACGGCCACGGCCCGGTTGGCCTCGTGCCGGTCCTTGGCGTCATCGCGCCTCCTGGGCAGCGGAAACGCTGCGGCCGGATCACGAACTCCACCGCTCGTATGCACGCGGCAAGGCTAGCCGAGCCCCCTTCCCGGCCGCCAAAGCGAATCAGGTGCCTGTCCCCGGCTGCCACAATCGGACACCTGGCTGGTCAGCGCTGGCCTCACAGCCCGCCGGTGCGCCTTCCCGGTCGCGATGGCGCCACGCAGGCGCTGGGTACCGCTGGGGCGCGAGCGGGTAGGCGTATGCACTAAGGCTGGAATCGGCAGCCAGGCCGACCTTCCGGGGAGCATGCGGCGGTTTGCGTTGTCCGCTGCTGATTTCGCCTGTACGTCCAGGAAGTCTTACTCCGCACGGCGAGCCTGCTCTGCGATCAACCGACTAAATCGGACGGGAGGTTGATATGTCTGGCATAACTGAAACCTCAGCGGACCCCGCCGCTATCAGGCCGTTCACGGTACCGATCATCCCGAATGAGGAACTCGAGGACCTGCGCGCGCGCATCACGGCCACCCGCTGGCCGGATCCCGAGCCTGTCGGCGACCACTCTCAGGGAGTGCAGCTGGAGTTGATGCAGGAACTCGCGCGCTACTGGGCGACCGAGTACGACTGGCGTCGGCTCGAGGCGAAGCTGAACGCCGTTCCGCACTTCCTGACCGAGATTGACGGACTGGATATCCATTTCATCCACGTCCGGTCGCAGCACCAGAATGCGCTGCCGGTCATCATCACGCACGGATGGCCCGGCTCGATCATCGAGATGCTCGACATCATTGACCCGCTCACCAATCCGACAGCACACGGCGCGAGCGCGTCAGACGCCTTCGACGTGGTAATCCCGTCAATGCCCGGCTATGGGTATTCAGGCAAGCCGCGCGACACCGGATGGGGCCCGGACCGAATGGCACGTGCCTGGGCAGAGCTCATGCGGCGTCTCGGCTATCCGCTGTATGTGGCACAAGGCGGCGACTGGGGCGCGATCGTGACGGACGTGATGGCTGCTCAGGAACCACCAGGCCTGATCGGCATGCACACCAACATGCCCGGCGTCGTTCCGCCCAAGGTATCGACGGCGCTAGCGCGCAACGTGCTGGGCGCCGGCGGCCCGCCGCCGGCCGGCCTGTCCGCGGAGGAAAGCCGCACGTACGAGCAGCTGAATTCCTATTACACGACGGGCATCGGCTACGGGATAGAAATGGGGACGCAGCCGCAGACTCTCTACGGAGTGGCCGACTCGCCGGTCGGCCTGGCCTCCTGGATGATCAACCACGATGCCGCGAGCTACCGGGACATCGCGGCTGCCGTCGCGGGACATCCGGTCGGCAAGCTCACCAGGGACGCGGTCCTCGACAACATCACCTTCTACTGGCTGACCAACACCGGGGTATCCTCCGCACGCCTGTACTGGGAAAACAAGCTGGACTTCTTCGGCGTCAAGAACGTCTTCATCCCGGCCGCCGTGAGCGTCTTCCCGAACGAGATCTACAAGGCTCCGCGCAGCTGGGCTGAGCAGGCCTATGCCAACCTCATCTACTTCAATGAGGTGGACAGCGGCAACCATTTCGCCGCCTGGCAGGAGCCGACGCTCTTCACCGATGAGGTCCGCGCCGCGTTCCGCACACTCCGCTAGCACGCACCGACGGAGCGGGCGGCTCGCGGTCGCCGCGGGCCGCCCGCAGCCTCGGGGACACTGGCCGGAGCCTGCGCAGCGGAGATCGAGCGAGCGGGAAGGCATGGTCATGGGAGCGAACTGGCGCGCACCAGCTGGGCTGCACGCAACCTCGGCCCGGCTACCCGTTGAGGGCGAGCTGCCTTCGCTGGCCGATGCAACGGGCTGGCTCAATTCGAAGCCACTGGCACCCGCCGACTTGCGCGGGAAGGTGGCGGTGGTGGGCTTCTGGACCTATACATGCGTTAACTGGCTGCGTCAGCTTCCCTACCTTCGCGCCTGGGCCAGGAGATACTCCGGCCAGGGGCTAGTGGTCATCGGCGTGCACACACCGGAATTCTCGTTTGAGCACGACCCCGACAACGTCCGCCTGGCTGTGCAGACGATGGGGATCACGTACCCGGTCGCGACCGATAACGACTTTGCGGTGTGGCAGGCCTTCGGCAACCACTACTGGCCGGCGCTCTACTTCGCCGACGCCAAGGGTCGAATCCGGCATCATCACTTCGGCGAGGGTGAATACGCTCAGTCGGAAATGGTGATCCAGCAACTGCTGGCCGAAGCCGGGCAAGGCAGCGGCGCTGATGTTGTCTCCATCGACCCCAGCGGGCTGGAGGTGCCCGCCGACTGGAGCAGCCTGCGCTCATCGGAAAACTACACCGGATATGAGCGCACCGTGGGCTTCGCCTCCCCCGACGGTCTGGTACCTGACAAGCTGCATGCCTATGCCATCCCGGCGCGGCTAGGGCTGAATCAGTGGGCACTGTCGGGGGACGCGACCGTGGGCCACGAGGCGACCACGCTGAACCAGGCAAGCGCGAAGATCGCCTACCGTTTCCACGCGCGTGACCTCAACCTAGTTATGGGACCGACGGAACCAGCGGCCCCGGTTCGGTTTCGCGTCGTACTCGACGGGCTCCCGCCTGGCGAGAGCCACGGGGCCGACATCGACGCCGACGGCAACGGCAGTCTCGCGCAGCAGCGGGTCTACCAGTTGATTCGCCAGCCCAGTCCCGTCGCCGACCGCACGTTCGAGCTCACCTTCGCCGATCGGGGCGCCGAGCTGTACTGCTTCACCTTCGGTTAGACCGCAGTTGGCGTCCGTGGGCATCGAACAGCATGCATGCCGAAGTGCCCGAAGGGCTACTTCGGAGGCTCTTCAGTCAGCGCATGACAGTTATGGCGGTTTACCCTGCCAGCGTGAGCATGACGTTGACGACCGGCGCCTATCTCGGCGAGTCGGCCTTGAATGCGCTGCGTACTCAGGCGCAGGACCTAGCGCGGGCCAAGGACTGGCCAGGCCTGCTCGCGCTGCGTACGCGGCTCGAACACGACAGGCTGTTCTGGACGGACCTGTGGGGTCCGATGTGCGCCCTCGCTGGGCGGCTGACTGGCCAGCCGGATGCGGCCGACCTGCTGGCGGACCTGGTTGAGGCTGGCTTCAGCCAGCCGGAGCTCTTCGGCGGCGAGCTTAAGGCCGCGTTCGCCGATGATCCGCGCTGGCCGGAGATATCCGCCGCCCTGGGCTCCAAGACGGCTCCGGTGCCAGTCGCCCTGACTGACTGGCCGGTGGTCACTCCGGCCGCTCCTCTGGGCCTGTTCGAGTTGGCTGGCAGGGCAGGTGAGCTCCTGTCCCTGGTGCCGCCACCCTTGCCGTCTGCCTGGCAGACGGCACAGGCGATGCTGGCCTGGGTTGCTGGCCGCTGGCGGCACGCCGATGCCCACATGGAGATCGATGACGCTGTCGAGTGCCTGCGCCGCGTCGACGCGGGCCGGCGGTACGCCTGTGTCGAGTACTCGCTCGTGCTGAGCCAGGCGCTGAACGCACTGCGCATTCCGGCTCGCCAGGTGTCCCTGCGACAAGCCAACTACCACACCGGCGTCAGCCGCGGCCACGTGGTCTCCGAGGCATGGATCGACGACCTGAACAGGTGGGTCCTCCTGGACGGGCAGAATGGGCTCTACTGGATCGGCGCTGACGGCAAGCCGCTGGGCGCAGTCGAGCTGCAGCGGCTAGCACGGACCGGCGCGGCTAGGCCGGACTTTGTCACTCTGGGCGCGGAGATGTCCCAGCCGGATGCGGATGACTGGTTCAGTTACTTCGCGCATGTGACGACGAGCGCTGGCTCCTGGTCGCCGGAACCGTTCGGCATTGTTTTCCAGCGCGTCACGATGCAGTTGTCACAACGACTCGAGCATCATCCGGATGCGCTGTATCCAGACCTATCTGAGCTGGGAGTCGAAACCGCGCTGCTCGATGGGCAACCTGCCGTGCGGCTGGTGTCAGGGCATCCGTTCGCGCGCGGCTTTGCCGCTGACGGGACCGAACTGGACTCCGACATGCTGGTACTCAACTGCACGCCAGGCGAGCATGAGCATGCCCTGCAGGCTCGGACGGATTACGGCACCCTGCGGTCCCGGATGCTGCGCTACGTGGTGGCTTGACTGGTCAGATGCGTCTCGCGCGTGTCATCGCCCGAAGGCCCACGCCACCATCAGCGGCAGCTCTGCGCGCCAGAAAGCATCACCGTGCGACCCAACGCGCTCAGTCATCACCACATCGCCGCCGGCATCGTGCAGCGCAGTCGCCCATCGGACGGCGTTCTCCCGGAAGAACGGCTCCAATGTGCCCGCTACGAGGTATGCGCGCGGTAGCGGACTCGGCATAACGCCAGGAGGCCTGTAACCGGCGCCGGGCGAGGCACAGAAGATCGCGCCGTAAATCTCCGGATGCCGAAGTCCAACGGCGAGAGCCAGCTCGCCGCCCGCCGAGACACCGAACACGGCGGTCCGGTCAGCACGCATGCCGACTCCGAAACGCGCTCGCACCCATCCACGCACGTCGTCGACGAAGAACTTCTCGTGTGCCGCGAACCGCTCTGGCTCAAAGCCAGGTGAGTATTCATGGAGCCGCAGCGTCTCATCGGACAGCCCATGGGCACCGACGATCATTGTCGACGGCAGATCAGCCGCTTCAGGCGACTTGCTCCATTGAAAAACCAGCTGACCGTCCCCCGCGAACACGACTGTCTCGACCGGAGCCGGCGGGACGTAGACCGTGACCTGGCGACCTCCGTCGTACCCGAGCCTCTCGGAGATGAGCTCTCCCGCGATCGACGACATCGCCGTGCGGTCTCCTTTCACCTGCGCTGACGGTGCGCGTTGGCGGATCGGCTGGTTGAGTTGACGTTAACCACACCGGCATCATCGAACTTCCTGCACGGATGCGCTACACCCGGCAAAGGATTGCTACCCGGCGCCGCCATCCTCCTGGCCCGAATGCGCCGACTGGGTGCCGCTCGTCGACTTCATAAGACCTGTCGCGGCTCGCCGTCCGGGTCCTGGACTGACTCGACAGGTGACCTGCTCGTCCCCGACCCGCGGCCCGTAGGGTGGAGCGGTGAATCGCATGCCACCGGCGGTCCGTCATCTTGCCGAACGTCTGGACGGCCTTGGCTGGGTGACCGATCTGCTGGTGGGCGGTTCGCTGGCCACTGGGGATTACGTCCCTGGTGTCAGTGACCTTGACCTCGTCGCCCTGACTGTGGGCTCGGTCGAACCGGCACGGCAGGAGATTCTGGCCAGCCTGCACCGCGAGCTGGATCAGGGGGCCGCTCAGGGACTGGACCTGGGCTGCGTGTACGTGGATGCTGGCAGCCTGGCCGACTTCGGTGCGCTGCACCCGACGTGGACCCACGGCTCGCTTGTCCAGCGCAGCCTGTCAGGGGTGACGCGGGCCGAGCTCGTCCGGCACGGCTTCGCGGTCCTGGGCCGCCCGCCAGCCGCTGTGCTGCCGAAGATGACCGAGGATGACGTCCGCCGCGCCGCGCGCGAAGAGTTGTGCGGGTACTGGGCGCACGCCGCGCGCCACCCGCTGTGGTGGCTGAACCCCGTGATCGCGGACCTCGGGCTGACATCGATGGCGCGCGGCCGCCACGCTCTGGAAACGGGCCAGTTGCTCACTAAGACGCAGGCGATAGAGCAGGCGCATGCGCCCACATGGCTGAAGGATCAGCTGCGCGCGCGGCGGCACGGCGAGCGGTTGGCCTCACCGCGGGCCAGGACTGCGCTGATCGCGTGGCGCGATGCGCGGCGCACCGTGGTCGGCGCATGCCGAGGGGCGCCACCGGCAGAGACCGAGGTGCCGCCGAAACCGTCGCCGCATGGGAGATGAAGTGAGCGACATCATTCCATCCGGTAGCCGGGCGGGCTCCGATGCCAGGCATGAGGCCGAGCACGCGAACATCGCTGACATGCTCGGCCTGCTGCACCAGAAGGGCCATATCTGCAACGTCAAGAACACGGAATTCGCCGGCGGGGCGAGGGGCGATGGCACGACCGATGACACGGCTGCCATCCACGCTGCCATCCAGGCGGCGCAGGGCTTCCCGAACGGTGGCATTGTCGAGTTTCCGTATGGCGTCTACGCGACGAGCGCGCCGCTGGTGTCGGCGAGCAATGACATATGGTTCATCGGCCCGCACGGGCTGAAGGCCACGATGGGCGGCGCGGGCAACGACAATGACAGCAGCGCGACGATCAGGCCGCTGTCCACCTGGGCCAGAGGCAGCGCGAACCAGCCGGCCGCGATCCTGGTCGATGCGGTCGCGGCCGGGCGCAAGCTCAGCAGAGGCGGCATCGTCAACATCTGTGTCGATGGCGGCAACCTGCCTCAGTCGACGCTGATGCACGGCATCGCCACCTACGGCTACGTCGGCGCATGGACACTGCACGACTTCATCGTTGCCAGCATTGCGAACGCCCGCTCCGTCGGCGTGAACCAGGTCACTGATGCCACTGGTGAGCGGCCGCAAGGCAACTCGATTACCCGCGGTCTAGTTCAGGCCACCATGGGCGGCGGTGTCATTCTGGCTGCTGGTGACGCGACGATCGAGCACATTCACACCCAGAGCACCGGCGGCAACGGCATCTCGATCACCGGCCGAGGCGGCGACACGCGGCTGTCGCACTGCCGTGGCGACCTGGCCGCGAGGAACGGCTTCGACATCAACGTTCCGTGCGGCCAGTACCTCGGCATGGTCCAGCTCAGCAACTGCAGCACTCAGCGCAACGGCAACAACGGCATCAACATCTCCAACTCCGCTGCCGACCGGATCAGTGTGGTGTACTGCACTGGCTGCGTCTTTCAGGGTGACGGCACGTCTGGATCGCCCGGCAGCGGAATCCGGCTGTCCGGACCGGTTGGTGCCGTCTTCACCGGATGCGGCGTGCACGTCAACAGCGGGATCCCCGCAGACAGCAGCGGCACCTGGCCCACCTACGCCATAACTACCGCAGCGGACAACGTGGCGCCACCCGTCTTCGCGGACATTCACGGCGGCTTCTACAACGCCGCAACTGCCTTCTCGAACAAGATCGACGCTCCGCTGCTCTCCGTTGTCGACGCCCTCGAATATCACGGTGGCCAGTGGCTGCCCACTGCCACGCCCACACACATCACAGCCCTCTGAAACTCGGCCCCGGCGTTACGGCGCTGCCGGGCCGCTCGGAGGACGCCATTCGGCCTTTGTTAGCGCGTACTCGACCTCGCCGCGCTCCGCGCCTTCGATGATGTCGGCGTCGGGTCCCTCGTAGGGCGTGGTATGGACGAGGGCCAGGCCGCACTTCTCCATGACGCGCCGGGACGCCGCGTTGGCCGTCATCGTATGCGCGAATACCCGCTGGACGCCGAGGGTGGTGAAGCCCATGGTGATCAGGGCGCGTGACCCTTCGGTGGCGTAGCCCTTGTTCCAGGTGGAGCTGGCCAGCCGGTAGCCGAGGTCAATGTTGGTGGTGTCGCCGCTAGGACCAGGGCGGAAGTGGAACCAGCCGAGGAACTCGCCGTTGGTGGCGGACTCGGCTGCCCAGGTCCCGAGCCTGTCGAGCCGTTTGTAGGCATCGAGATGGAACGGGATGATCTCGTCCCGAAGTACCGGCCGAGTCGTCGGCCTGCCGAGATAGCGCATCACCTCTGGGTCGCTGTTGAGGTCAAACAAGTTGTCGACGTCGTCCTCGGTGAACTCGCGGATGCTGAGTCGCGGCGTTCTCAGGATGACGTTCACCTCACCAGTATCTCGTTCTTACGCCTTCCCTCCGGCCTCCTCGCACACGCGAATCCGCGCGAGCGGACTCCGTGGCCATCCCCACCCTGCGGCCTTCTCCCTGGTGATCAGGGGTTTCGTCTCAAAACGGGCGAAGGGAACCGAATCGGTAGACGTATGGGGACCCGGCACTTTGAATAGGGGGATGGCTCCCGCATTCTTCCCGGAAGACTCGCCCTCACGACTTGGAGTGGACGCTGGCGGCATCGCCGCGTTCCTGGACGCGGCCGACGGCATCGAATTGCACAGTCTGATGATCGTGCGCCACGGGCACGTCATCGCGTCCGGATGGTGGGAGCCCTACGGGCCGGACCGGCCGCACCATCTGTACTCGCTCAGCAAGTCATTCACCTCGAGCGCTGCGGCCTTGGCGTCCGCCGAGGGATTGCTGGACCTAGACGATCCGGTGCTGCGCTACTTTCCGGAACTGGACGGCGATGTCACGGACCCGCGCAGCCGCGCCATGCTCGTGCGGCACATCGCCTCGATGTCGAGCGGCCATCTCACCGACACCTGGGATGCGGCCTGCGGCTCGGATCCGGAGCATCCGGTCCGGGCGTTCCTCCGGATGCCGCCGGACCGGGACCCGGGCACCGTCTTCGCCTACAACCAGTCCTGCACCTACACGCTGGCCACCATCGTGCAGCGGGTCACCGGGCAGCCGCTGACACGGTACCTGCGCCCCCGTCTGTTCGACCGGCTCGGCATCGGCTCAGCGGCCTGGGTAGAGCTCCCGCAGGGCCAGGCCCTCGGGTTCGCCGGGCTCTTCGTCACGACCGATGCGATTGCCCGGCTGGGTGAGCTGTACCTGCGCGGCGGGCAATGGCAGGGGCTGCCAGTCTTGCCACGTGACTGGGTGGCCGAGGCCACCCGACGGCACATCGCTACCGACTACGGCACCAACCCGGACTGGCGCCAGGGATACGGATTCCAGTTCTGGATGTCGCGGCACGGGTATCGCGGCGACGGAGCGTTCGGGCAGTTCTGCCTGGTACTGCCCGAGCATGACGCGGTCATCGCGATCACGGCGGGCACCGAGGATATGCAGGAGCTGCTGGATGCGGTGTGGAGGCACGTGCTGCCGGCATTCAGCGTCGAAGGCACAGCTGCGGGCTCCGCGCAGGCCGACGCCGCGCTAGCCAAGCGCCTAGCGCAGCTGCGGCTGCCCACACGTGACGAGTCGTTGCCTGCCGGGCACCGGGAAGGATCGCTGCCGGACGATCCAATCGAGTTGGTACCGGCAGGGGGAAGATGCGAGGCGCTGCCAGCGCTTCGGAGCGTCAGGCTAGACGGGCGGAATGTCACATTGAGCGATGGCTCGATATCGATGGAGCTGTCCGTCGCCGACGGCTGGCACGTGACGGAAGAACCGGTACCCGCGGCGGCCAGTGGAGTGTGGACTGACTCCGGAACACTGGAGCTCGACGTGATCTTCCTCGAGACACCGCACCGCCTGACGCTCACATGTTCCCTTGGCGACCGGACATTCCGCGCCCGCTGGAATGTCCCCCCGCTCGCCCCGGTGGTATCGCTGAGCCGGCTGCGCTCCCCAATGAGCGCATCGGACACTCCGAAGTCGCATTCGCAATGAAACCAGCGTCGTACGCGAGACGGGGCCGGTTGCGGGTTGCGTCCAGCCGGACCGTGTCTAGCCGTAGCTGCCGGGCACCGCGCTAGCTGCGCTGCGGCGGGGAGCCAGCGCAGGGTTTTCTGGCATTGCGGCAGGCGGGTGTCGATTGGGCGGTGGCCACTTCGTAGCGGGAGTGAGGGCCGGGCCAGAGACCGGCCATGGTGACAAACAGGAGCATTTAGTTATGACCCAGCACCTGCTCGCGCTCTGCCGCAGGCATGCCGTTCCCGTTCCCCCGGGGTGCACGCAGCACGTATCGGCTGGCGTCAGCACGCTGGCGGGCGCCGGCGCATGCCAGTACACGACCCGCTTGCTCCCCAGGGAGTCGATGACCGCGGCGAGAACGACCAGGGAGCAGGCCTCATGAGGCTTCTTCTCACCTCTGCTGGCATCAAGAACACCACTATCCGCAACGCGCTGGTCGACCTGCTGGGCAAGCCGATTGCCGAGTCCAGCGCGCTCTGCATTCCCACCGCCGTGTACGCCATGGGCGGCCCAGGCGCGGCGGGCCGGTTCATCACCGGGCGAGCCACTACCCCCATGTGCGAACTGGGCTGGAAGTCCCTGGGCGTGCTGGAACTCACCGCGCTGCCCAGCCTCGATGAAGAACAGTGGGTCCCCCTGGTGCAGGAGACTGACGTCCTGCTGGTGGCTGGCGGCGATGCCACGTATCTGAGCTACTGGATGCGGCAGTCCGGACTGGTCGACCTGCTACCGTCGCTGCGCGCGGTCTGGGTGGGGCTCAGCGGCGGGAGCATGGTGATGACCCCTCGCATCTGGGCGGACTTCGTAGAGTGGAGCCGGGCCGACAGCGACAGTGCGCTGGGAGTAGTCGATTTCTCGATCTTCCCGCATCTGGATCACGAGAAATTCCCGGAGAACTCCATGGCCTGCGCAGAAAAGTGGGCGGCGAGCATGCCGGTACCGAGCTACGCGATCGATGATCAGACTGCCATCAAGGTGACCGGCGGCAACGTCGAAGTCGTCTCCGAGGGGCACTGGAAGCAGTTCAGCCGCTAATACCCAGGGCCGTCGATACCGACAAGCTCCGCAGCACCCGGCCACCAGACCCGACCGACAGGTCGCAGGTCAGTCCCGCGCGAGGGCGCCGATACCGGCGAGAACGAGGTCGCCGAGCTCACGGTCACCATCGATAGCGGCCCCAAGCTCTTCGAGGCGCAGCCGACGGACGGCGAGTCGGCAAAGAGCGACGGCGTCGGTGACGATGGTGACGTCCGGTTCGGCATCCTGCGCCTGCGGTGCGAGGGGCACGGTATAGGTCCCGCCTGCCGGGCCGGTAAGAACGAACCGGGCGGCGCGGCCGGGCGCGACGGTGCCCCGATATGCCATAGCGAGTGGCACAGCAGCCATCAGCGCGGCGCACAAGGTCGTCATCCGCTCCAGGTCCAGCTGCGGCAGTGGGCGCCCGGTGGCCTCGCAGATATCGATGGCGTGTGCCCACAGCTCGCTAGTACGCATCATCAAGAGCTGGTCAACGTTCACGGAGATGTCGTGGAACACCACCATCCGGCTGCCGTCGCCGGCAGCCGCTGCCGCCACCGCACGAGCCCCCTCGTACCACAGCAGAGTGATGTCCCGCGGATCGGTGTCAGCGAGCTCAGCGATCACCGGACGGGTTGCGGCGACATGGTCGGGCAGCTCCGGCACCGCGTCATGCGGGTCAAGCCAGCGCAGCACCAGCCGCTCGACCCCGACAAGGTGGGCGAGCAGCTCGCGTACCCGTCCGTGGTCGGCATGCGCGGGCGCGTTCCACTCGGCGTCGGTGAGCGAGCCCAGCAGGTGGTTCAGGTCCTCGACGGTGCGGTCAAACGCGACCGCCGGCTCACATGGGCGGGCAGCATCGAGGGGCCGCCCGGGCGGGCGGCGGGATGCGGCACGGATGAGGGTAGCTGACCGCAGTTCCGGCGGCGGGTCGGTGACCGTTTCCTCGGCGAGCAGGGCGGCGACCTCAGCCAGTTCAGCCGGGAGCATGCTCGTCCGCATTTCGGCGTCAGCCTGCTCGCCGGGAAGCAGGGCGTCAAGGGCGAGCAGGGCGGAGGTCTCATCCTCGGACGACGTCCCGGTCATAGGATCGCCTCCCTTGCTTCCTCGGTCAGCAGCACCCGCAGCCTGGCCAGCGCCGACCGCAGCCGGCTCTTCGCGGTCCCTTCCGGGATTCCGAGTGCCTGCGCGACCTGCACGTAGGTAAGGCCGTCATAGTAGGCGAGCTGCACCGCCGTCCGCTGCTCGGCTGGCAGCATGCCCAGCAGCGCAGTTAGGTGCTTCTTGCGCCAGGTCCGGGTCGCCGCGTCGATCACGCCCGCCTCAGGCCCGTCTTCCGGCTCTGCCAGGGCCGAGGCTGCCTCCGCTCGAAAGCGCGCCTCGTGCCGCCGGACCTCGTCGACGGCCCGCCGATGCGCCAGCAGCGCGAGGTAGGTGCGCAGCGACCCGCGGCTCAGATCGACGCGATGCGGCATCTCCCACAGATAGGCGAACACCTCCTGGGTGACATCGCGGGCGAGCTGCTCATCGCGTGCCACCCGCCGAGCCAGCCCATACACCAGGCCGCCGTGCTGGTCATAAACGGCGGCAAGTGCCTGATCATCACCGGCCCGGATGCGCTCCACCAGCAGCGCATCGCCGTCCCTCAAGACCTCCACGCGCCCGACGGTACGACGTTTCACCCTCAGCGACCAGCCGTATGAACCAGTACGGACAAACATGGTCATCTCAGCAGGCCCGCGATGACCACCAGCCAGCCCAGCATCACGGATGGCGTGCATAGGACGGCTGCCTGGCCGGGCGCTCGCACCGGACTGGCATCACACGGCGCGAGCACCGGATCGCGTGTCTGACATCAGGATCGATCGTCCTTAGGATTCATACGGCTCGGTCTTGCACTAGTTCGCTGCGCGCGGCCGGGCGGATTAGCTCAGCTGGCAATTCTTTGCGCTGCGTCGGCCTGCCGGTTATCAACGCGCACGATGTGGCGCAGCCATGCGACAGCGGGCCCGGGAGCCAAGATCGACTGAAAGCCCCAGCCAGCGCATCGGCAACTCCGGCTGTTTCCGTCGTTTCGGCTTGTCGCAGAGCCGTCCCGTTGACAAGTCCGTTGACAGCATCCGATCCGCGGCCATCTGCTGGTGGCATGCGACGGACAGCGAAATGTAGCCTGAGTTCGTGCCGAGCCAGGGCGAGGCGATCGCGGGCAGGATTGCGGCGGCGGCGGAGCGAACGGTTACCGCCGGACCTGCGCGGCTTTTCGCAGCCTGGTCGCAGGGCTCGCCGGTGCCGGACGAAGCGGACCGCCGGTGCGAAGGCATCGCTGACCTATCAGAGCGTCAGGCCCATGTGTGGCAGGTGCCGATGGGCACCGTAGGCCTGGCGGCTCAGTTCATCGAGGAACATCAAGACACCAGTAGCCAAGACCTGGCGGAGCTAGGTGAACCGCAGGAGATGGTTTACGACGGCGCCAATGCCTACATACACGTCGAGGGCAATTGGACCGGGTTCTTCCTGGGCGATCGTGACAGACCGCGGACGGTCAACGATCCGTTGTGGCCACTGGATGCCCTCTTTGGCGCCAGGGAGGCAGCGGAGATCGGTGCCGAGGAAGTCCGTGGCGTTCCGGTGGCACGGTACCGCGTGGTGATCGACCTAGGCCGCGCGGATGCGGCGTTGCCGGCTGGGGTTACCGTTCCCACTGGCCCGTTCCGCGACCTGAGCCAGATCCCAGCCGAGGTATGGCTGGATTCGGCTGGCCTGTGCCGGCGCATCGCGGTTGTGACCGAGCGGCCGGCCCCAGATGACCAGGAGCCGACCTGGTCGATCGTCGAGTTGTGGGACTTCGGGATCCGTGCGGACATAGTTCCGCCCACCTCGGCCGAGGTCGTGCCACCTGGTGCGGCTTACTGTCCCGACCGCGCCAAGTAGGCGCACCCGAGGAAGGGTCCGCCTGGCTGCTGCCGCGCGCCCCGCTGAGGTGGATTTTTCGGGTCACGTCGGTTGCGCAGTGGCCGGGTCTGTTCGTATGCACGTGAACCGGTGTATCGGGCTGCCCGTGGGTGACCATAAGTTTCCAAAAGGCCCCTTCCATGATCGGAAGGGGCCTCTACCTTGGTAGCGGGGGCGGGATTTGAACCCGCGACCTCTGGGTTATGAGCCCAGCGAGCTACCGAACTGCTCCACCCCGCGTCGCGTGTGTTCACTTTATTGGCACCTGCCGTTCCTGGCAAATCAGCAGGCCGCCCCTGAACCGTCAGCCAGCCCGAGGGTGGTCGCCGGGACCAGCGCTTAGATTCCGCTCCCGCCCGAGGCCGGCGCGGCCAGCCAGACCTGGTAGTGCACGGTCGATGGTGCGGTGGGCAGCTCGGTCAGCTGATGCGGGTCACCGGCGGTCACCAGGTTCATTACTCGGGTCGGGGCGGCACCGAACCCAGCCAGCCGCCCGGGACCGGATGCGAGCAGCAATGGCCGCCGCCCGGCGGCTGCGGCCGCATTGACCACGGTCTGCACAGCCGACCGCGGCTGGCCTGCCATCGACGCGACCGGAACGCCGCACATTCCCCGGATCACCTGCGTGAACTCATTGGCGGTCACCGGGTCCATGATGATCACTGCGGCATTCTGCGGGATCTGCGCGCACAGCGTTGCCACGGCGCTCGCCTCGCCCGCTCCGGTGCTCCGGAGGGCCAGACCCTGGGCGACGGGCTGCAACCCCCCTGCCTTGCCACTATGACTGAGCCCGATGCCGAATGTGGTCGCCAGCGTCGGCACCATCATCGCCGCTACGCAGAAGGCTCCCGTCACCACCGCGGTCGCCGGCCGGGCGCCGCGATCCCGCGCCCACCCGGCCAGCGCGTCGGCGCCCCACAGTGCACCGATGATCAGGCCCGGGATGGCCACCACGATCAGACGCCGGCTCGCCCACGGCTGATCGGGCACGATGTCTGGCGACCAGAGCGCGGCGGCCGATCCGATGCAAATGATCGGCAGAACGAGCCCCCAGCCGCGCCATACCTGGTCCGGATCGCGCCACGTGAACAGTGCGCGCAGGCTGCGCTGCACCAGCACCGCCAGGCCGAAGGCGCCGAGCAAGACGGTCGGTAGCCCGATGTACCAGATCACCCAGTACAGCGTCTGCTCGGAGTACAGCCGCGTCGGGTCCACGCGGAGCCCCTGTGCCCGCTGCAGCGCGCTGATGAAGGCGTAGGCAGCCGCCGACGACGGCCCGCGCACGGTCTGGACATACGGCCTGACGGCGAACCCGATCAGCACGGCGACGACGACGAGCGGCGCCAGCCCGGGCACCCAGCGCAATGGCCAGGCCGCGACGGCTCGCGCCCCGATCCTGCGCACCGGGCCGAGCCTGAGCAGCTGGAGCACTACGACCGACAGCGCAATCAGCAGGACGGCGACGACGCCACCGAGGGCCGCGGTTTTGCCCACCGTGTCGAGGAACGGTCGTTCCAGCAGGAAGCAGCTCAGCAGGCCATAGATAACACCGACACCCACCAGGACAAGGAACGGCGTCGCCTGCGGCCGGCGGCCGGCCACCAGCACACAGCCGAAGGGGATGACAAGCACGAGGTACACGATCGCGTCCAGGCTGATCACCAGGCCGAGCCCGATCGTTAGCCCGGCGAGGGCAGCAAGGACGCGCGGCGGCGCGAACCAGCCGCCACGCCGAGCCCCGTCGGTGAACCGCTGCCAGGCCTCGGACCACCAGGACCGCGGCTGCCACTCCACTACCCCGGCCGTGTCGGGGACCTGCACTGCCGGCAGCGCCGCAGTCGCCAGTAGCTCGACCGGCGGAAATTCGCTGCCAGCCATGCCTGTCGCGGCGTGCTCGGCAGGAGGAGGCTGGGCGACTGCACCTGCGATCGACGGCATGGCGCCGGCAACGGCGGGCGCGCGGCGCAGGGTCAGCGCGTCGACGAGCAGGCACAGGCCGCTGAACAGCATGATCTGCAGCGCTGCCTCCGCCAGTGAGTTCCTGCTCACATACTGCTGGGGCAGGCAGAGGCCGAGCACAAGCGCACCTGCCGGAGCCCATTGCGGGCCCACGAGCCGGGCGACGAGGCCGGCGAAGGTCAGGGTGGCCAGCCCGCCGAGCACCGGGCCGAGGGCAGCGGCGCCGCTGACGCCATGGACCCAGGAGGACCCGGCCAGCAGGAGCGGCAGCCCGGGCATGGCCGCGGGCACCACAGAGTTGCCACGCGCCAGGAATCCGGCGCTGGCGAAGGTGAGACCTGCGTGGGCACCGCCGAAGGCACTGGCCGAGTCCGGGATGGGAAGTGAGCCGTGCTGCGCGATCCAGTAGCCCGCCTGAAAGTAGACCCCAGGGTCGCGCACGACGATCAGCGTCTGCGCGCCCTCGGCGAGCTGCCAGCCGACCAGCGCGGCTACTACTGCCACGGTGCCGAGCAGACCAAGCCAGGTCGGCCAGCCGGTCACGGCGACGGCCCGTCGGCCAGACAGCAGGACCGGCCACCTGTTCGGCACCACCCGCAGTCCATTGACGATCAGAGCAACCGCCAGCGGCACTGCGACGACCAGTTCCGGCAGCGGCGTGAAGTCGCCGGCCAGCAAGAGCGGAATGCCGGGCACGAGCCAGCCGACGATCAGCAGGGCTGGCAGCACAGTCAGCCGCGCCAGCAGCGCGCCAGCCACGTCCGCTGCGCGCGGTCCCCCTAGCCCGGACCGCCCAGGTCGGATCCGGCGCAAGACACGTCCGGCTGGGCCTGGAGTTGTGCGCGCCGGCGCCGTGGTGCCAGCTGCTGCAGCACGCATTCGCCGCAGTCCCCTCATTATCCGGCGGTCACCGACGACCGCTGCACTCTCGGCTGGCCTGCTCTCGGCGCTCGTGCTCTCGGGGATATTGCGACCTTCGGCGAAGCTAGCTTCGGCGGCATTGCCCGGACCACCGAGAGAGGCTGCCCGATTGCCCAGTACCCCACTCCGGGGATTACTCACCGCAGTCGGTCCATTACTTTCCGCTTGTAGCTCGTGTCGCTTAGCCTCAGCTTTGCCGTCAGCGCTGTCAGCAGGGCACACGGGACCTAACTTTAGAGGGCCAAGCTGGCGTTTCTGGCTAGTCCGCTGAACGGACGGTAACGCTTTCCGCTCCCGCCACGGCCAGCTAACGCCGCATCTTGCTCTGCCACGTGCCAGAATCTCGCCAACAGAAACATCGTCGCACCTGGTCGGCCGGTATGTTTACTCGCTAAGAGTCATTCCTCCTATTTCGAGCACGTACGATGGGCGGCGACCTGGCTAGTGGATCACGCAGAGCCGCAAGCCCCGAGACCCTGAGGAGCTATGCGCCCCGACTACGAGTCCGATCGCGGGACATGGACGCAGGCCTCCGCGGGACGCCCGGCTCGCCGACACCCGCAGGGCGTCGGGCGCAGGCGCTCGAAATCCAAGGTAATCCTCGGCAGTCTCGCCGCCGTAGTAGCACTGGCACTGGCTGGCGGCTCGCTCGCGGCCTATATGAAATACCGCAGCGTCTGGGATGGCATCCAGCGGGTGAACGTGTCAGCTGACCTGACCGGCAAGCGTCCGCCACTCGACCCGCACGCGCTCAACATTCTGCTGATCGGATCGGACACCAGGGTCGGCGTGAACGGAAAGATCGGCGGCAAGGACGGCATCTCCGGCGGCCGATCCGACACCGTCATGATCCTGCATATCGCCCCGGGCGCCCACAAGCTCGTGGTGATCAGCATCCCGCGAGACTCGGTCGTGCCGATTCTGAGCTGTGCCGCCGAGGATGGCACCAACGGCCAGACCGCCGCGCCGCTGCCAGACGTGGAACAGGTAAACGCATCCTTCGCTTATGGTGGCCCCGGCTGCCTGTGGAAGACCGCGGAGCAGACCACCGGCATCCACATCAACGACTTCGTGTCCTTGACCTTCCAGGGCTTCGAGAAGGTCATCGACGCGCTCCACGGCGTCGAGATCTGCCTGCCCGCCCCCGTTCACGACCCGCAGTCGAACCTGGACCTGAGCGCGGGACGGCACCACGTCTACGGCCCAGAGGCGCTCGCTTTCTGGCGCACCAGGGAGGGTGTCGGCGAGGGCGATGACCCACAGCGCATCCAGCGCGACCAGTTCCTGATGGCATCGCTGCTGCAGGGCATCGAGCGCAGTGGCATAGACCGCAGTCCGAGCAAGATGCTGGCCGTGATCGATACCCTGACCAGTCACCACTATGTGACCACCGACTCGGGGCTGAGCACGTCGAAGATGCTGCAACTCGGCGAGGACCTGCGATCGGTGAGCACCGGCGCTGTGCAGTTCGTGACAGTGCCCTGGGGTGCTTATACGGGGAACGCCCAGTGGGCCGACTCCACGCAGCCGGCCACC
Source organism: Streptosporangiaceae bacterium (assembly GCA_036495585.1). GTDB lineage: Bacteria > Actinomycetota > Actinomycetes > Streptosporangiales > Streptosporangiaceae > JAJYUU01. The sequence continues at coordinate 18,328 of DASXMP010000065.1, read as the reverse complement.
ACCGGCAACGACCAGTGGGTGCAGTGGGTACAGCCGAACGCGAACAACTTGTTCTCGGCTATCGCGCATGACACCAAGCTGCCAGCGACCGGCAAGAAGGCCAAGCAGATCACCGTGACGCCGGCCGACGTCCGGGTCCACGTTGTCAACGGCACGCTGCAGAACGGCCTAGGTGCCAACACCGCGACCAGCCTGACCGCTAAGGGCTTCAAGGTAGTCGGCCAGCCGGGCAACGCTGCGACTCCGAACTTCACCAAGTCAGTCATCCAGTACGCGACCCCGATACAGCAGCCCGCCGCTCAGGAACTCGCGAAGTTCATCGGCGGCGCGACGGTGGTGCAGGACAAGCACATCAAGAACGAGGCCGTGCTGCGGCTGGTTCTCGGCTCTAACTTCACCTCGGTGCAGCAGACCGCGAGCAGCGGCAGCAGCATCCAGAACCTGGCCGGGACGTTCGGCGGCATCAAGGGCAACGTGAACATCTGCAAGGACAGCAGCGCTTTCGCCGGGCCAGACGGGGAGTAGCCCGGGCGCACGGCGCGATCCGCCTGCCCGTGGGTAAGCACGATCGGGCGCTTGTGTTCAAGGTTCCTTCAGGAACAGAACGTATGATGGCGGCTGGCAGCGATTGGTGCGCAATAGCGCAGACGTATCGGCACTGCGTATCAGGGCTGCCAGTGACTAGTTTGGCGATTCCCGCTGAGGACATATAAAGCGAGGACATATAGCCGCCCGGAGGCAGCTATGACGCTCGGCCTGGAAGACGAGGGACGACGGCCGCGCTCACCGCGCAAGATCGTGCTTCGCTCCTTCGCCGTGTTCGTGGCCCTCCTGCTGGTCGGCAGCGTCCTGGCCGGCTACTTCATCTTCAAGTCCGACTGGGATCACATCAATCGCGTCGACGTGCTCAAGGATCTGACTGGCCACCGTCGCCCGCCAGCAGACCCGAAGGCTCAAAATATCCTCGTCATTGGCTCCGACACGCGAGCCGGCGCGAACGACAAGTTCGGCGCCAACATCCAGGGCCAGCGGTCCGACACGATCATGCTGCTGCACATCTCACCTGGCGCGCACCAGGCCACCGTGCTGAGCTTTCCCAGAGACTCCATGGTGCCAATCCTCAGCTGCACCGCCGAGCCGGGCGCATCCGGCCAGACCGCTCAGCCCGGGAACCTTGAGCAAATCAACGCGACGTTTGCCTACGGCGGACCGGGCTGTCTCTGGGACACGATCGAGCAGACCACAGGCATCCATATCAACGACTTCATCGAGATGACGTTCACTGGCTTCGAGCACGTCATCAATGACATCGGCGGGGTCAACATCTGCCTGCCGGTCGCCATCCACGACTCCCGATCGCAGCTGGACCTCAGCGCTGGTAAGCACCACGTCTATGGCAAGGAAGCGCTGGCTTTCTGGCGAGCCAGGTACATCGGCGAGGGCTCAGACCTGCAGCGGATCCAGCGGGACCAGTTCCTCATGGTCGCGCTCGTGCAGGGGATCGAGCGCAGCGGGCTGACCCATAGCCCAACGAAGCTGCTGCGGGTCATCCAGGACGTCGTCGGGCATGGTTACGTGACCACCGACACACAGCTAAGCGCCGGCCGGCTGTTCACCGTCGCTAATGACCTGCGCGGTATGAAGCCGGGGGCAGCGCAGTTCGTCGAGGTGCCCACGGTTCCCTACCCCGGCAACCCGCAGAACTGGGTGGAGTTCGAACAGCCACAGGCCGGCCACCTGTTCGCAGCCATCGCGAGCGACACCAAGCTGCCTAAGACCACCAAGCCAGCCACGTCCGGCACCAGCCCGGCGCCGCAGTTGGACGACGTCAGCCCGGCCCAGGTCAGCGTGACAGTCCTGAACGGCTCAGGCGTGCCCGGCATCGCCACGTCGACGTCGACACGCTTGGCCGAGCTGGGCTTCCACGTCGTCGGGCCACCTCAGGACGCCGCTTCCCAGACCTACACGAAGTCGGTCATCGAATACGCGTCGAGTGCGAACCTACCGGAGGCGCAGACGCTCGCGAAGCTCATCAGCAACGTCAGGCTGGAGCAGGTGTCGAGCCTGCCAGGCGGCACCCTCGACCTGATCGTTGGCTCTACATTCACTTCGGTCAAGACCCCATCCACGTCCGCATCCCCCTCGCCGACACCTTCCGCCTCGTCGTCAGGCACCGAGGGTCTCGCGGGGCAGTACGGGGGCATCACCGGGAGCCAGCAGATCTGCAACGACGCAGGCGCATTCACCGGCCCGGACGGTACGAACTAGTCACGGCAGCGGACCTGGCCGTGCATCTGGCCAGCTCCCAGGGCCCGAGCAAGCGGGATCCGGGCCGGGATGTGGACCCGTTACCTCGCCTTTGGTACGTAAACCTTCGTCTGCCCAAGCCCCGGCAGGTACAGCCGACGCCAGCCGTCGGTGCCCTGGGGTGTCCGGCGTAGGAAGTCGCCGAGAGTCTCGCCAGTCCACGGAGCTGAGCAGCCAGCAAAGTAGGCGGCCGAAGGTGAGTAGATCACACAGGGCGGATGGACGCCGAGCTGCTCCAGGTGGGAAGCCTGGGCCACGAAATTGCGGTTGTAGTCCTGGCTGCTGACCTGGCGGTCCAGCACGACCCGCTGGGTGACGATTCCCGTGAGCAGGAAGAGCACCGACGCGGCGATGCCGAGATTGCGCCATCGCGCCTCGGTCACAAGCCAGGCGATCGCATCCGCCGCCAGGATGGCCAGGAACACATAGGCGGGCAGGAAGTATCGCGGAGCGCCGAACGGGACCAGGAAGGAATAGAGCAGCACGACCCACAGACCGCTGACAGCCGCCAGCAGCGACGACGACCAGATCGGCCGGCGCCACGCGACGATAAGACCGACGATGCCGAGAATGGCGAGTGCTGCCCACCAGACCGTAAGCCCGGGCATGTTCCAGGACGTGCAGGCCCCGCGCTGCCCAGGCGCCAGGCAGTACCACGGCCCGCTGAGCACCTTGACCTGGTAAGGAAAGGAAAAGTAGAGGCTGAGCTTAGGTGGCTCGCCGTTGGCCAGGTGGATCCGGCTGGACAGGCCGCCATACCAAAGGAACGCCTCGCCAACCCAGTCAGCGATGCCCAGGGCCGAGCCGGCCGCGATCGCCAGCAGCGCGCTCAGCTTGCGCCAGGCAGGCACGAACACCGCGGCGGCGACAACCGGGGCCAGCACGAAGACGACGTTCTGCGGGCGCATCAACACGATCAGGAATGCACAGAAGCCAATCCCGAGCAGCAGCGGAACCGGCCGCCAGCGCCCGTTCACGAGCTGCAAGAACAGTCCGGTGAGCGCCAGGATGGCGATCGCTGCCCACCAGTCTGGGTAGACCTGGACGCCGCTGAGCTGGGTGATTGCCAGGCTGCCGAGGATCAGGCCGGCCAGGGCAAGCACCCAGGCGGCGCGCAGCCCGCGCCAGCACAGCAAAGCGAGGTAAAGCGCCGCCCCGGATAGCAGCGCCATCCAGATTCGGAGAGCGATCAGCGAACTGGTCAGGAGTGTGACAGGCGCTGCCAGCAAGCCGGCTCCGTGCCCGTGCACGGGGGGCAAATCCACGCCCGAGACCCGGGTGCTGGTGCGCGCGATGTAGGTGATCTCGTCGGCGCCAAGCGGCATCCGCAGCAGTGCCGGGGTGAGCTCGGCAAGCACGAACGCGATCGTGACCACGAGCGGCCAGAGAAAGCTGTCCCGGCCGAGCCAGCGACGGGCGGGCGGGCGAAGGTTGCCCGCCCGGGTCTCCCGCAGCGTGGTGTCCTGCACGGACGACTCCCTCTGAGCTTGGCGCACCGGCCTATTATGCAAAGCCGCCAAACCGGCGCCGCAGCCGCACTCAGCCGTTTGGGACGCGCTTGGCGCGGTCAAGTAAGAGACAGGACTCGGACGACCCGGTCGTTGTTGACCGTACCCTAAACTGATGCGTGCTTCGGCGTGCGCATTCCGCGCCCGCTCTGAGTTATTGGCTCGATGGCGCGACAACCCGTTGTGGCTGGCCAAGTACCTGGGCTGCGCTATCTTGGCCGCTACGTGACAGTGCAGGCCGGGTTCCCGGGCCGCCATGAGCGGTTTGTGGGACACCCGAAGGAGGCTTCGTGACGAGACTGGCCACCGAGGTCGCCGAGTCGTCGAAGCAGCCCGCCACCCGGCGCCCCCTGGCTCTGGCCAGCAGCGCGCAGGCCATCACGATCTACTGTTACATCCTCGGCGCCTTCCTGGTGACGCTGAATCTGTGGCTCAGCCCGGCGAACCGCGCGCAGGTCGGCGACCCGGCCGACGTCAACCAGGCCACCTGGTACGTCCGCTACGCCGCCACCGCCGTCTCCCATCTGCGTCTGCCGGCCCTGATCACAACGGCCATGAACGCACCGCACGGCGTCAACCTGATGTGGAATACGCCGTTTTTGCTACCCGGGGTCGTGGTGTCGCCCATCACGCTGGCATTTGGCCCCCAGGTAGCGCTCACCACGCTGCTGGTGCTGGGCCTGGCTGGATCCGCGGCGGCAATGTTCTACGTACTGCGCCGCTGGAACGTCGGCATCCTCGCGGCCGCTCTCGGTGGCTTCCTGTACGGATTTTCACCGGCCTTGGTGAACTCGGGCTACGGCCATTACTCGCTCGTGCTCGGCATGTTCCTGCCCTTGATCGCCGACCGAGCGCTGCGCATCGCGCTCGGCCGGGGCCGGCCAGTCCGGGACGGAGTCTGGCTCGGGTTGCTGGTGGCGGCCCAGTTCTTCGTCAGCGAGGAGGCACTCCTCGACACCGTCATCGCCGTGGTGATCTTCCTGGTGGTGCTCGCCATCTGCCGCCCACGGGAGGTGGTCGCGCGAGCACGGGGTGCCGCGGCCGGGCTGGCCACCGGAGTCGTGCTGGCCGTGGTGCTCTGCTCTCGTGCCCTGTGGGTGCAGTTCCACGGGGTGCACGCCGCCTCTGCCGCTGCGACCACAACGATCTTGTACACCCATGGCCTGACCAACCTCGGCACCCTGCCCTACGCCTTCATCACGCCGACCCGCAGCGTGCTGCTGCAAAGTACGGCCAGCCACAGGATCGTCGACTCCTACCCGCAGCCTTCGCCTGAGTACCTGGCCTATCTCGGCATCCCGCTGATCATCGTGCTGATCGCCGCCGTCGTGGTGTTCTGGCGGCACCTGGCCGTCCGAGTGGCAGGGATCACCTGCATCCTGCTGGAGTGGCTCGGGCTCGGGGCCAAGCCGATCCTGCACCACTACGCCGGCTACACACTGCCGGCCGCCCTGCTCCCGTGGGGCTATGTGCAGCACCTGCCGGTCATCAGCGGCATGGTGCCAGACCGGCTGTGCGTCCTGGCCGACGCGGCGGCCGCGATCGTGCTGGCTTTCTCGCTGGATCTGGCCCGGCGCGGAGAGTGGCCGCTCGGCCGGCTCCGCGACGGGGCGGCGATAGCCACCGGCGTGGCCGTGATCGCGCTGCTCCCTCTCGTCCCGGTGCCCTACGGGACGAGCTCGGTTGACCGGCTGCCTGCCGGCTGGACCCCCACCTATGACGCCCTGCACCTCAGCTCGCACTCCCGCGTGCTACTGGCGCCGTGGCCGTGGGCCGGGACCTCGCAGGAGATGCGCTGGCAGGCCGACACCGGCAAGCCGGGCACCATGATCGGCGGCGACTTCATCGAGCCTGGTATTCAGGGCCGCGCAGGCCGCTCCGGCCGGACCGGCCTCACGCCCACCGGGATCTACATCAACGACCTGTACGCCGGTACGCCCGCGTCGCCACCCTCGGGGGCCCAGATCAGGGCCGACGTGCACGCCACGGATCCCGCGGCAGTGATGGCCGTGACCAGCACAAGCTCGCCGCTGGGCCGCTTCCTGGTGCAGGTCTTCGGGCCGCCAACAGTCCACTCGGGTCAGGTTCTCGGCTGGCGGTTGACTCCGGGCGAGGCGATACCCGCCTCACCGTGAGACGCTGCCTGGGCGTTGCCTGGCAGCCCTCGCCCTGACAGCCCTCGCCCGCCCTGACAGCCCTCGCCCTGACAGCCCCCGGCCTGGCAGCCCTAGCGTGGCAGCCCTAGCGTGGCAGCCCTTGTCCTGGCAGCGCTGGGCCCGCTGCCCGCATGGCGACGACGGTGCACGGGCGAGGGTCCGTGCGCTCAGTCGGCATAGCTCCGGGCGTAGTCGGCGACCCGGTCGGAGATGTCCGGCTCGTCCAGGCTGAGGCGCTCCAGGATGGTGTAGCGGCCCGGCCTCGTCTGCGGTGCGTGGGCGACAGCCTTGGTGAAGTCCTCGCTGGTGAGGCCGAGGCTCGCGGGGGTACGGGGCAGGTGGTGACGAGCCAGGCAGGAGCTGATCAGCGCGGCCTGCTGCGTGTCACCCCGGAGAAAGGTGCAGAACAGGGCGCCGACTCCGGCCAGCTCGCCATGGCTGGCAGTGCCCGGATACAGCTCGTTAATCGCATGCATGATCTCGTGATCGCCGCCGCTGCCTGGGCGACTGGACCCGGCCACCGCCATCGCCATGCCAGACAGCACCAGCGCCTCCGCCAGCACCGTCAGGAATCCGTCGTCAGCGGCGGTGCCTGGCTGATGCAGCACTGCCTCAGCTGCGCACCTGGCCATCGCGACGGCTAGGCCATCGATCGTCTCCCCCTGGTCTGCCGCCGCGAGCTCCCAGTCGGCAACGGCCGACAGGTCAGCGAGCACATCCCCGACCCCGGCGGTGGCTAGCGCGCCTGGCGCGGCCCTGACCCGGTCGGTATCGACGACCACAGCGGCGGGCATGACGACGCCATAGGATCCGGTGCCCGCCTCGTGGCGCAGCGTGCTGACCGGCGAGCAGATCCCGTCATGCGACAGGCTCGTGGTCACCGCCACCATCGGGATACCGGCCATGTGCGCGGCGAATTTCGTCACGTCGATCGTCTGTCCGCCGCCGATCCCGGCGACGACCTCAAATGATCCCTGCCGCAGCGTCAACCCCAGGCTGACTGCCGCCTCGTGCGTCCCGGCCGACACCTTGAAAACCTCGGCCGCCGGCAGGTCAAGTTCCGCGGCGATCGCGTCGCCCTGACCGGGGCCGACGGCCACCGCGACCCGGCCCTCAGCGGCAAGGCGGTGCCCGGCCAGCAGTCCGCCGAGCCCGCTGATCGCACCCGCGCGCACGTCGATGGCTATCGGGGCTGCGAGCATCCGCGCTAGCAGCGGCACGCTATCTCCCGCGCCCGGGCCAGGTCGGCGTGATTGTCGACCTCGACCCAGTCCATGGTCCCCACTGGCGCCGCGGCCATCCGACCGCCGCTGCTCGCCAGGTGCTGATACCCGTCCTCGTAGTACAGGCCGGGATCGCGGCGCCAGGTCGCGCGGAGGGCATCAGCAAGAGCCGGAGCTGCCGCTGCCTCGATCAGTGTGGCCCCGATGTACTCGCCATGTGCTGTTGCCGGGTCCAGGCGTTTGCTGATCCGCGTCACCAGGCCGCGCCCGTCCAACACGACTTTCATCTCCTCGTCAGCTAGCCGCTTGTCCTGGTCCACGGCCAGCACCAGGTCCTGGCCGGGCTCGCGGGCTGCCAGCAGGCGCTCCTCGACGGTTACCGGGTGTACCGTGTCGCCGTTCACCAGCAGCGCGCCGGTCCCGAAGTGCTTGCGGGCGAGCCAGAGCGAGTAGGCGTTGTTCCACTCGGCGGCGCGGGCGTTGTAGACGAGTTCCACGTTCACGCCATGCGCGCGCTCGAGCGCCGCGGCCCTATCCGCGACCACCTCGGCCGCGTGCCCGACCACGATCACCACATCGGCGAGCCCTACCGCGGCCAGGTTTCGCAAGGCGATGTCGAGAATCGTCACGTCACCATCGACCGGCAGCAAAGTCTTGGGCAGGTGCTCAGTATCGGGCCGGAGGCGCCGCGCGGCGCCAGCGGCAAGGACCAGGCCAATCACGGGCTGCCCTCTTCTGGCACGGCCACGGCCGAGCCAGCCACTATCTTCGCCGCGATGAGCCACACCAGGTAGCCGGACAGGACGAGATACACCGCCAGGCCGATGCCGAGCGCGGCTCCGAGGCCTATCACCAGCATCCTGCCCTCCCAGCCCAGGCTGGTGCCCATCTCAGTGACCCTGGACGCTGTGTCATCTGCGTCCGCGGAGGCGCGGCGGCGGGCCAGCATGACAGGGCGGCCGGGGAACGCAAGGTCGCAATATCGGAGCAACACCGCGCTGCAGAGGACGAAGACCACCGGGCCAGGGACGCCGGAGGCCAGGCCCGCCGCGGTGAGGTAGAGGAGCTGAGCACCCAGCAGCAGTACCGGTACCAGCCAGTCGAACCGCCCCGCATGGTGGCTGCTGGAGCCGGGCGCGGCCAGCAGCATGACGATAGCCGGACCGATCATCAAGATGCCGGGCAGAGCGTGCAGGCCCAGAATCGCGAACGCGGCCACCGCGACCAGGCCGAGCACGGCTGGCGGGAGCGGCAGTAGATTCCCGCGGACGATGGTGCCGAGCATCCGGGCTAGCACCCCATCGTCTCGGAGCCGGACCAGCATGGCCGGCGCGCCATGGGGCTCGGTCTCCGGGCCGGCGTCTGGATCTGGCGACGGTGGGACGCGGGGCGTCGCCTCAGGTGAGCGAGGACCATCGCCCGTGTCCGCGGCGTCGGCCTCGCCTGGCCGGTCCTGGCGGGCGCTGACGGCCGAGACCGCACGCCCAGCGATCCCGTAACCGACCGCGATGATGGACCACTCCAGGAGCGCGAGCAGGGCCGCCCTGGTGCCCCAGATCGGTGCGGCGATGCCGACGAGGAGCACGCGACCGCCGAACGGCATCGTCAGGAAGGCCCCCAGCAGCTTCGCGCCAAGTCCCTCTGGCTGGCTGAGGCCAGGCGGAGTCGAGCACGTCGTCATCAGGTCCCGGATCCCGGCCATGGCAAGCGCGGCGATGGCAAGCGCCCACACTCCGGTCCAGTGCTCCGCGGTAGCTCCCGCGGCCAGGCCGGCGTAGACGATGCACTCGGCCAGCCGGCTCCCCAGAGCAGCCAGCCAGGGCGCCGGGCCGGGTGGTCGAAGCGCCGGGCTGCGCGCCGTCCGGCTGGCGAACTGCCACCGGCCGAGATTCCGGGCCGCCGCGATGATGAGGTAACCGGCCCACAGCGCCACAGCCCCGCGGATGATGTCCGTACGCGTACCGCCGGAGAACCAAGTCGCGGCACACGCCGCGAGCGCTATCCCGATGCCGCAGGCCGAGCTGAGCCCAAGCGACCGGCGCCAGGCCCACGCGAGCACGATGCGATGCAGCTTCGTCACCAGAGCTGGCATGGCCAGGCCGGGCGCCGCCTGGGTTGCACCGGCATCCTGCGTGCTCGCTCCTGGTGCAGGAGCTGGCGTGGCAGGCACCGCTTGCCCAGCAGGCACCGCTTGCTCCGCAGGCACCGCCTGTCCCGCAGATACCGCTGGGCCCGCAGGCACCGCTGGACGCGCACCCGCAACGAACGCGGCCGCTCCGGCCGCGAGCCCGGCTGGCCCGCCGCCGGGCGGGTCTAGCTCCCTGAGGGCACGCTCTGCGTCGCCGTCGAACACTGGGTCGCCGTCCAGCACTGCATCGCCGTCGAACACTGCATCGGCATCGGCCGCGTCGCCGAAGGTTGCGCGCGCACGGCCATACGACTGCTCGCTGACCGGCCTATCGGCGGTCGGCTCTGGCTCCGCCTAGATACCTGCCGCCGACCTTTCCGGGGTCACCACGCCTGCCGTCCCGCGGCTTTGACCCAGGGCTCCGCGCGCCTCTGCCTTCGGCGGTTCGGCCAGCGCGAGATCTTCTGCAGGTGCTGACCGGCCAGCAGACTCCACCGCCGCTGCGGTCGCGGCCTGGAGTTCGTCGATCGCCGGCTCGGCAGCACTCGGTTCTGTCGCGCCCGGCTCCGGCAGCCCCATGTCCGGTGACGGCGAAGCAGGCAGGCCGCCGGCTGGGTCGAGTTCCGACTGGGACTTCCCGGACAACCGCGACCGGAGCCAGACGGGCCGGCGCATATTCATGCGCGGCTTGGCACCGGCCTGGGTATCCCCGACGGCCGCGCCCGCTGCTCTGTCGGCCGGCGACCCATTGAGGTCGGCGGCGGTGCGATCCTCCGTCTTATCGTCCCTGTGAGCGCAAAGGTAGCCCCGAGTATTACTTAGCGTACAGATTCCGCTACTGAATCACCGGCTCCGGCACGCGGGCCAGGCCAGCCCGGCCGACCCGATAGGGTCCGGCCATGCAGACCGTGGCAGTCGTGCTGGCGGGCGGCTCTGGGCGCCGCGTTGGTTCCGCCACACCCAAGCAACTCCAGCAGCTGGGCGGGCGGCACCTCATTGATTACTGTGTGGCCGCTTTCGACCAGGCGCCGGGCGTTGACCAGGTCCTGGTCGTAGCCGCCGCCGATATCATTCCCCAGGTCACTCAGGATGTATCCGGCTACAGCAAGGTCGCCGGGATTATCCGCGGCGGCACGGCTAGGACCGACTCCACCAGGGCGGCCATCGGCTGGCTCTCTGACCAGACGGCGGTTTCGGGCCAGCCAGCCCCAGGCCAGCCAGCCCCAGGCCAGCCAGCGCGAGGTCGGCCAGCGGATAGGCACGACAGCACGCCACAGCCCGACTGCAAGGTGCTCTTCCACGACGCCGCCCGCCCGCTCGTCGACCAGCGCATCATCGCCGACTGCGTGTCGGCCCTGGACACGTGGCGGGCTGTCGGCGTCGTCGTCCCGTCCTCGGACACGATCGTCGAGATGAGCGAGGGCAGGATCCGGCGGGTGCTGCCGCGCGACTCGCTCGGACGCTGTCAGACGCCACAGGGCTTCTGGCTGTCGGTAATCAGCAGGGCCTACGAGATCGCTAGTGCAGATCCGGAATTCGACTCCATCCCGGCCACCGACGACTGCGGCGTCGTGCTGCGGTACCTGCCAGCTGTGCCTATCGGCGCGGTCACAGGGAGTGACCGCAACATGAAGATCACTTATGCCGCAGACTTTGCCATAGCGCAGACATTCCTAGACCCAGCGCAGCCGCCAGACCCAGCGCAGTCCCTAGACCGAGCGCAGTCCGGAAGTTGATCTGCCGTCGGAGGCGCCTACCGCTGGCGGCACCCCGCACAAGACGGGTCGGGCTGGTCAGGAAGCCGCTGCCCCAGCACATGTGCATCGTGACGAGCACGACCGGGAGCCTGGCAGCGGCGCGAGGTGGCAGCCCCCTCGCGGCCATGGCGCTGACGCCCATTACTCCCGCTGCGTAGAGCCCTGGCACCGCGAGGCCGGTCAGCAGCGCTCTCGGCCAGCGACCGCCCACGCCGGCGGCGATCCCTGCGAGCCCGGCCAGCCCCGCCGCCGTCCCGGCCGCCACGGTACAGGCGGCCACGGGCGGGGCCAGGTAGCGGACGTTGATCGTCCCCAGGTACCGGCGCGCCACGGCCCGGCGCCACCGGCCATAGCGGAAATACTGCGTGCCTAGCTCGCGGACCGTACCGCGGGGCCGATAGGTCACCCGCATCTCCGGCTGGAACCAGATCAAGCCGCCAGACCTGCGGATGCGATGGTTGAGCTCCCAGTCCTCGGCGGCTTCGAACTCCTCGTTGTAACCGCCGGCCTGCTCGATCGCCTCCCGGCGGAACACCCCGAGGTAGGCGGTGTCGGCGGGTCCGGCCTCTCCGCCGGTGTGGAACGGGGCAGTGCCGACGCCGAACGGCGAGGTCATGGCCCAAGCGACGGCTTGCTGGAACGGCGTGATCCCGGCTGCCGCCATGACGCCACCCACGTTTGCCGCGCCTGTCTCCGTCAGCGTGCCGACCGCGGTCCTGATATAGCCGGGCGGCAGCATGGAATGGCCATCAACCCGGACGATCACGGAATGCCGGGCCGCCCGCAGCGCAAGGTTTATGGCGGTCGGCCTGCGCCCGCTAGGGTTCGCCAGGAGCCTGATCCGCCGGTCTGCCAGGGCGAGCCGCCTGGCTACTCGTGCGGTCTGATCCCGCGACGGCCCCACGGCCAGGATCAGCTCCAGGTCTCCGTCATAGTCCTGCCGCAGGACAGACGTGACGGCCTCGGCGAGGTAGTCCTGCTCGTCGCGAACCGGCATGACCACGGAGACCGGCTGAGCGGTACCGGTCGATCGGGTAGTGGCAGGCGCGGCCGGGGCGGCGGGCGCCGTAGGCGGGTGCCTCATAAGTCCCGCCACCGTACCTCGCCGCCCGGCCGCTCACGCGCCCAGGCTCGACACTGTCCGTAATCGGTAAACTACCCGCAACCGTGGCGGAAAGCGGCTCGCCAGACCGACATAATCCCAGGTCACAGCCCCGGATCCTCCAGAAGCTCGGTAACCAGCGCGGCGATCGGCGACCGCTCCGACCTGGTCAGCGTGACGTGCGCGAACAGCGGATGGCCCTTCAGCTTCTCGATCACGGCCACGACGCCGTCGTGCCTGCCTACCCGCAGATTGTCACGCTGCGCTATGTCGTGAGTCAGCACGACGCGCGAGCCCGCGCCGATCCGGGACAGCACCGTGAGGAGCACGCCGCGCTCCAGCGACTGCGCCTCGTCGACGACGACGAACGAGTCGTGCAGCGACCGTCCGCGGATGTGCGTCAGCGGCAGCACCTCCAGCATTTCCCTGGCGATGACCTCGTCGATGACGTTCTTGGATGTGACCGCGGTCAGCGTGTCGAAGACCGCCTGCGCCCAGGGATTCATCTTGTCGGCCTCAGACCCTGGCAGGTAACCAAGCTCCTGGCCGCCGACCGCATACAGCGGCCGGAAGATCACCAGCTTGCGGTGCTGACGTCGCTCCATCACCGCTTCGAGCCCAGCGCACAGAGCTAGTGCTGACTTGCCCGTGCCAGCGCGGCCGCCCAGCGAGACGATGCCGACTTCGTTATCCAGCAGCACATCCAGCGCGATCCGCTGCTCGGCGCTACGCCCGCGCAAGCCGAACACTTCCCGGTCGCCGCGGACCAGCCGGACCGACTTGTCCGGCTGCACGCGCCCGAGCGCACTGCCCTGGCCAGCTGCTGCCATCAGTACCAGGCCGGTATGGCATGGCAGCTCGCGGGCGGCGGCCAGCTCGACCCGGCCGCTACCGTAGAGCACGTCCATCTCGGCAGCTGTCACGTCCAGCTCGGTCATGCCCGTCCAGCCCGAGTCCGGCGGCAGCTCTGCCCGGTACTCCTGCGCCGTCAGCCCGACGGCGGCCGCCTTGACGCGAAGCGGCAGGTCCTTGCTGACCAAAACCACGCTCTCGCCCTCGGCCGCGAGGCTGCTGGCCACCGACAAGATCCGGGTGTCGTTGTCGCCAAGCCGGAACCCGGCTGGCAGCACCGCCGGGTCTGAATGGTTCAGCTCGACACGCACGCTGCCGCCGGCGTCGCCAACCGGGATGTCGGCGTCCAGCCGACCGTGCTCGACCCGGAGCTCGTCGAGGTAGCGAAGGGCGTTTCGGGCAAAGTAGCCAAGCTCGGGATGGTGGCGCTTAGCCTCCAGTTCCGTTATCACGACAATCGGCAGCACGACGCGGTGCTCGGCGAACCGCAACATCGCGGCCGGGTCGGCCAGCAGCACGCTGGTGTCCAGTACGTAAGTCCGGCGCAGCGGGCCAGCGCTGGCCCGCTTTCTCCTGACGGCCGCGGCTGAGGCCCCGGGCGATGGCGAGCCACTCACTCCAGTGCGAGCGCTGGCGGTGCGAGCAGCGGCCGTGCGGCCGGCGGCCGGCGGGCCATGAGCTGCCTCTCGTGCTGATCGCGCCGTTGGCGACCCTGATCGCGCTGACCGTGGTTGCGCTGGGTCTGGCTGTGCAGCCGCAGACTCGTCGGACGGGGACTGGATCGATCGTTGTGCTGAGGAACTGGCCACTCGCTCTCCCCTCGGCGCGTTGCGCCGCGGTCGGACACGACAGACGTGTCGGCGGGACCGGGTCCGGCCAGCGATAGGCCGGGAACCCGGCCCATCGCTCATCTCGCCTGCGCACCAGGACGCGAAGCTCGAGGATCTCAAGGGCCTTCCCGGCGGGCGGCTCGGCACCGCCCGTCAGAACTGACGGTACCTAAGCCCCCGCGGTGAAAGGAAGTACCGTAACGCTCTGTTCACGCGCCAAAACGACGGTGCCTGGCCCCGAATGACCGGAGTGCGCGGAGGAAGTCGACCCGGCGGAAGGCTGGCCAGTAGGCGTCGCAGAAGTAGAACTCCGAGTGTGCGCTCTGCCAGAGCAGGAACCCGCCCAGCCGCTGTTCGCCGGAGGTCCGGATGACCAGGTCCGGATCGGGCTGGCCGGCCGTGTAGAGGTGCTCGGCGATGTGCTCGACGTCCAGGATCTCGGCCAGCTCCTCGATCGTGGTGCCGCGCGTGGACTGCTCGAGGAGCAGCGACCGGACCGCGTCGGCAATCTCTTGCCGACCGCCGTAGCCGACCGCGACGTTTACCAGCAGACCCGGCCTGCCGGCGGTGGCCTCACCGGCTCCCTTGAGCACCTGCGCGGTCTCGGCTGGCAGCAGGTCCAGCGCGCCGACCGGCTTGACGTGCCAGCCCTGGGCGACGAGTTCCCGGACCGTGTCCTCGATGATCCGCAGCAGCGACTGGAGCTCACTGGCCGGCCTGCCCAGGTTGTCGGTCGACAGCAGCCAGAGTGTGACGACCTCGACGCCCGATTCCTGGCACCACTGGAGCAGCTCGAAGATCTTGTCCGCACCGGCCTGGTGGCCGCTGCTAACGTCGGGCAGCCCCGCTGACCTGGCCCACCTGCGATTACCGTCGCACATCACCCCGACGTGCCGTGGAATCGCCTGAGGCGTCAAGGCCGCCTCCAGCCTGCGCTCGTACAGCCGGTAGACGAGACCGCGCAATCCCATCTGGCACCCTTTCTCGCTGGCGCCACGAGGGCGTCACGACGCTGGCAGGCTGCCGCCTGACTGACTGCCCGACCCGAGCCCGGTCCGCCGCGGCCATTTGCCCAGCGGCGGCGCTGTCGGTGACACGGGCACCATCCCAGACCGGGAGGGTGCTGGCCGGCTCATTGAGAACCGTATCCAAGAATGCCACCAGTTCTGCCGAGGTCAGTACCGCCCTTACCCCGACGCCCGGTCCGCCCCACGCCTCGATCATGGCTCGCCGTCTCAGATGCCATTCGCCCGCCGGTGCCGCCGATGGCCGGGCCAGCCAGGGACCCATCTCACCGGCTGTTCGGTGCCCGGTCCCTACGCACTCACCCAGCCAGGTCGCATCCGACCGGATGATGCAGCGCAATTCCCCGGTGCCAGGCGGATCGCCTCGATCCCGCGATCGCAGCGAGAAGACCTCGTGTTCCCCAGGCAGGGGCACGGCCGTCACCGGTGCCTCGCGGCTCGCCGATCCCGGCGGGCTCGTCAGGGTGGCCGGAAACCTGTCATCGGGATCTGGCCACTGCGCGGCCACGACCGGGTCGGCTCGTGCGGCGCTCAACTGCTCGGCCAGCTGGCCGAGCTGGAAGCCGCAGGGCTGGCCGACAGCGGCAAACGGGACCGAGTCACGCGCCAGTGTGAGGGTGATCTCATATGGCTGCCCGCTTCGGTCATGACAGTTCACAGCGGACACCGACAGCACGGAGCCGTCAACGCACCGTAGTTCAGCCATAACGGAACGTTAGCACCGCACCAGGTACGGGCCTGGAGCCGCCACATGCTCACCCATGCTGGCGGATTACCCGCAGCCGGGCGCGGCCAATCGGCTGGCTCATCCACATCCGGCCGGCGGGCGACGTCGTCGGGTCGGGCGCCGCTAGCCGCCGAGCTCGTCCAGGGCCGCGGCGACCCTCCGGTGCGCCGCCCAGATCTCCTCCGGCAGCCCCTCGAACTGCGAGAGGTGTTCCTGCCGGAAGCCCATTTCGGCCTGCCACCGAGGCACGTCGATGGACAGGATCCGGTCCAGGTCCTGCTCGCTGATCTCGACCCCGTCAAGGTCGAGCTCCTGTTTGGTCGGCACGATGCCGACCGGAGTCTGGCGGCCGGTCACCTCGCCATCGCGCAGCCGCACGAGCCACAGCAGCGCGCGCAGATTGTCGCGGTAGCCCGGCCAGAGGAAGTGGCCGTCCTCCGGATCGCGCTGGAACCAGTTCACGTGCGCGAAGATCGGCTGCTTGGCGGCTGCGCCGATGATCTTCAGCCAGTGCGCCGCATAGGCGCCCTCCGGGTAGGCCATGAACGGCCGCATCGACATCGGGTCGTACCGGAGCTGGCCATCCACGCCCTCGGCCGCGAACGTCGCCTCGGCCCCGAGCGTGAGTCCGTCGTAGACACCCTCGGCCAGGTCTGTTATGGCCCTGATCAGCGGCTCACGGTCACGGGTCCGACCGCCAAAGATGATCGCGTCGATCGGCACGCCCTTGGGCGTCTCGTAGTCGGCAGCAACGTTAGGCACGTTCGCCAGCGTCGTCGTGAACCGGCTGTTCGGGTGCGCCCACGGTTTGCCCTGGTCGGCCCCGGGCCGCTCGGCGACAAGCTGCCCGGTCCAGTCCCGCCAGCCCGTCAGGTCGGCCGGCGGCTCGGGCGTCCGGCCCTCCCACCACACCTCGTCCGTGATCTCGTTGTAGGCAACGTTGGTGAACAGCACCCCGGTACCTGGCGCCACCGCATCCATGGCCGTCGGGTTCGTCACCTCGTTGGTGTCCTTAGCCACGCCGAACACCCCGAATTCGGGGTTCATCGCGTAGATCTTCCCGTCCTGCGGGTCGACGCGGAGCCAGGCGATGTCGTCGCCGTAGAACGACACGTGATAGCGGTCGCCCAGGCCATCGGGCGCGAGCATCATGGCCAGGTTGGTCTTGCCGGACGCACTCGGGAAGCCGCCGCAGATGTGCCAGGTGCGGCCAGTCTGCTTGTCCGTAATGCCGAGCAGCATGAACTGCTCGGCCAGGAACTCCTTCGACGCCCAGCCGTCGTAGGCGGCCAGCCGCAGGCCATGTGCGATCTTGCCGAGCAAGGCGTTGCCGCCATAGGACGAGCCGAAGTGCAGGATCGTCCGGGCGTCGGCCACAGTCACGAAGTACCGCTTGTCCGCCGGCGTGCCCTGGCCCAGATGCTCGAGGTCGCCCGTGACGTGTACCGCTCGCACGAACTTCTCGGGCTCGGCGAGGTTGTTGACGTGCTCCACGCCGCAACGCGCCATCCGGATCATGTGCAAGGCAACCGTGCGGTGATCGGAAAGCTCGACGCCGACGGCGTACGGCTCAAGCGGCGACCCGGGCGGGGCCATCAGATACGGGATGACGTACATGGTCTTGCCGGCCGACGCGCCGCGCATCAGGTCCGTCACGAGCGGAACCATCTCGGCAGCCGGGCGCCAGTTGTTGTAGACGCCCTTATCGGCTGGGTTCGACGTGGCCACGACCGTGCGCTCTTCCGACCGCGCGGTGTCCTTGGCGTAACTCCGTGCGTAGTACAGTCCCTCGCCAGCCGGGAAGATCTCTCCGGCGGCGAGCGCCTCGCGCACCAGCCGTGCATCGTCGGCGGCACCAACGACCTCGATCCGGGCCGCGCCGGTGATCTCCGCCCAGTGCCGCACGTACTCACGTACGGCTCGGTTCGTTAGCCCGGCACGGTCGAAGAGTGTCTCGAGGTAACTCAGGTCCGAGGCCGCGTTAACTTCGGAAATCACGACTGGTCCACCTCCAGGGGTTTCTGCGGGGGCTGCTCTGCCTCACTCAGGAGTCCCGGTGCCTTCGCAAGGTAACACCACTTGCGATGGCGGATTTCGGGAGCATACCCCCGCATGACGGATTCGACTCGGCACGGGCCAGCCAATCCGCTTGGACGCAGTCGTTATAGAGGTTCCTTTATTTCAGGGAACGTCGCCGCAACGCACCGGCGGCGCGATACTCGGCGGCTGGCGTATAAGCGCCACACGAGTCCCGAAGATTGCCAGCAGCGTCGCTTGAGGGCCGCTCGCAGGAATGCCCGAGGCCGCGCTGCCGGGCCGCCTACTTTCGCGGTCCCTCGGCCCTGACCTGCTCGACCTTGCGCAATGCGGCCCTCAGATCGGCGAGCCACGTGTCCTCGTGCTCGCCAACCAGCCGCACGGACCAGGCCAGCGCTTCGCTTCTGCTGCGGGCCACTCCGGCATCCACGAGGGTGTCGAGTACTTGCCGCTCGGCCTGTCGCAACCGCGTCATTACTGGCACGGAAAAGGTGGTGAACATCACTCTCCGGCCAGCGCATTCCACGCCCCAGGAGACCTTCCGGCCAAATTTGTGCTCGGCTTCGCCGGCAATCTCGATGCGATGATCACGCGTTTCCTCGCGGAAGCGCCGGCTCCGTCCCTCCGCTGCTGCCGCGCGCTCAGCGTCGCTCGGTGCGCCGGCTTCGCTGGAGGA
>DASXMP010000064.1:0-7861 GCA_036495585.1 Streptosporangiaceae bacterium | reverse complement strand
AAGCCAGCGAAACCGGCTCCGGCGATCACCACTCTGGGCTTTCTGCCTGGCTCTGCCATCGGAGTTCCTTAGGTCACGTTGAGTGGGCGGGCGTCGTGGGTGTAGTCCTCGATCCGGAAGCTCTGGGCCTGCCCGAATGGGAACATCGCCGACAAGGGAGCATCCATCCAGTCGAACAGATCACCGAAACGAGCCGGGACGCTGCGGCGGGGAACTGGAATCGGCATGATGGCCTCCCACGCGCTAGTGCCGATGGTCCTGCTCGTCCTAGCAGTACCCCCACCGGGACCCGTTATGAGGGCAACCTCCTGGCCGGCCGGGCTCCCCGATACCGACGGCATCGGTGTCGCTTGACGCGCTTTCCGCCTGCGCCACTTTCCTTTGCGGGAACGTGCCCGCCCGCCCTCTCAGCCCCCGAAGGCTCGCGGTGACCAGGCGCGCGGCGGATCGCGGTCAGGCCGGGAGCTCCGGTGGCACCTGGAGGTACGGCAGCAGGCCAGCCGCCTCAAACCGGGTGATCGCAGCGATCGCGTCGCCGCGCAGCGTGAGCACAAGCAGGCCGTGCAGCGATGCCACCGATGCGCCGGGTTCGGCCAGGTAGTACGCGAACCCGGGCTGGCCGTTGGCCCAGATAGGCGCCAGCCGGATGCGGACGCGCCGCCACCAGCCGCGGCTCTCGTAGAACTCGGCAATCGCGGCGCCCCCCTGGTACTCCAGCGGCAGTGGCGGCATCGTCATCAGTGCGTCGTCGGTGAGCAGCGTTACCAGGCGCTTGGTGTCGGCAGCCTCGAAGGCTTCGGCGAACCGGGTGGTCAGCTCCCGCTCGCGGGCGGATCGCGGCGCTGGCGCGGTCTCGCGGTCGGCAGCCGGAAGCTGTGCCGCGAGTACGCCGCGGGCCCGCTGCAGTGCGCTGTTGGCTGCCACCTCGGTGATCTCCAGGATCCGGGCGGTCTCGCCTGCCGGGTACCCGAGGACGTCCCGCAGCACCAGCACGGCACGCTGGCGCGGCGCCAGTCGCTGCAGGCCCGTGACGAACGCCAGTGCGAGCGCCTCTCTGCTCTCGTAACGAGCCTCTGGCCCGGGGGCGGTGTCGGGCAGGTCGGTGGCGAGGGTGTCTGGATATGGCTGCAGCCACAGCGGCTCGGACAGGCGCGTCGGGTCGGGGGCGTTCGGCACGGTGGCGATCTGAGGGCGGCGGGTGGCGTCGCGCAGTGTGTTCAGGCAGCGGTTGGTCGCGATCTTGTACAGCCAGGTCCGCATCGAGGCCCGCTCCTCGAACTGGCCAAGCCCGCGCCACGCCGCCAGCAGTGTTTCCTGCAGCACGTCCTCGGCGTCCTGGACCGAGCCGAGCATCCGGTAGCAGTGCGCCTGCAACTCGCGGAGGTAGGGGCCGGTGAGCTCGCGGAAGGCATCCTCGTCACCCGCCCGTGCACGTACCAGCGGCGTGGTCGTCACCATCGCATCCTCGCTCACTTGTCTCCGGCGCGTCCTGGAGGGTACTGACACCAGCCGGACCGCAAAGTAATCGGCGAGTTCGCAACCACCTCGGTGTCAGTTCCAGCAGCAACCCACCCAATGCTGAACTGGAGGACACGTGGCTATCACGAGCAGGCGGCGGGAATCGACCACCCGCGCGCAGGCCTGGGCGCTGGGGCTCGCTTCGGCCGCATCGTTTGTCGTCGTGCTCGACCTGCTGGTTGTCGCGACGGCGCTGAGCACCATTCGCCGCGACCTGGGCGCATCCATCGGCGAGCTCGAATGGACCGTCAACGCTTACACGCTGACCTTCGCCGTGTTGCTGATGACGGCGGCAGCGGTTGGTGACCGGTTCGGCCGGCGGCGCGTCCTCGCCGCCGGGCTTGGCGTCTTTGCCGTGGGCTCGGCCGCATGCGCACTGGCTCCCGGCACCGGCGCGCTCATAGCAGCGCGCGCAGTTCAGGGCGTGGGCGCTGCCATGGTCATGCCGTTGGCACTGGCCGTGCTGAACGCAGCCGTTCCACCGCAGCGTCGCGGCTGGGCCATGGGCATCTTCGGCGCGGTGACCGCTCTTGCCGTGGTAGTCGGGCCGGTCCTTGGCGGCGCCGTCACGCAGGGCATCTCGTGGCAGTGGATCTTCTGGATCAACGTGCCGGTCGCGCTGCTGGCGATCCCGCTGGTCCTGCGTCGGCTCGCCGAGAGCTACGGCCCGCGCGCTCCGCTCGACCTGCCTGGCCTGGCCCTCGGCACCGGCGCGGGGCTCGGCCTGGTCTGGGGTTTGGTGCGCAGCAGCACCGTCGGCTGGGCCAGTCCCGAGGTCATCTGGGTTCTTGCCGGAGGCGTCGTGCTGGCAGCCGGGTTCGCGGTAAGGGAACGACGCGCCAGGGCGCCGATGCTGCCGCTGCAGCTGCTGCGCATCCGCGGCTTCGCTGCCGGGAACGGCGCGGTCTTCCTGCTCAACGCAGCACTCACCGGCGTGATCTTCTTCACCGCGCAATTCCTGCAGGTCTCGCTCAAGCTGGATCCGCTCGGAGCGGGCTTGCGGCTGCTGCCGTGGGGCGTTGCGCCACTTCTCCTGGCGCCCCGAGCCGGCCGGCTCGCCGACCGCGTCGGCGAACGACCACTGGTCAGCTCCGGCCTGGTGCTGCTAGCCGCCGGGTTCGCGTGGATCGCCGGAATTGCCGGACCGGGCACGCCGTACTGGGCCCTGCTCGGCGCGATGGTGATCAGCGGCGCCGGACTCGCCCTGGCGATACCGGCCGTCACCAGAGCGGTCGTCGGCTCGGTTCCGCCAACTGCCATCGGCAAGGCGACCGGGGCGTTCAGCGCGATGCGACAGCTTGGCGGTGCTTTCGGCATCGCAATCCTCGCCGCGGTGTTCGCCGGGGCCGGCAGCTACGCATCGCCGGCCGCGTTCAGCGCCGGCTATGGGGCCGCAGTCGGCGCAGCCGCTGGTCTCGCCTTGGCCGGAGCCGTGGTAGCGCTGGCACTGCCCGCCCGGACCACCGCAGCCCAAGCAAGCGGACGGCCAGCGGCGGAGACGCCAGGCGACACAGCGCGCACCGCGAGCACAGCGCAGGGCAGCGCTCCGGCCGCCATCGCCATGGCGGCGGCAGGAACCAGTGCGGCCGAGGTCAATCGCGCCGAGGCGCTGGGACCGGAGCAGGTTCCGCTCTGACCCGGGCGGACGCGCGGCCAGCTAGGTCAGAGCGTGCGGCCGGAGCTGACCGGCACCAGCCCGGGCATCTCCGCGTCTGAGCGGCTCAGCCAGACTGCTCAGCTAACGAGGCGGGAGCCCACCGCGCCGCGGCGGGCTCCCGCTTGCCGGCGAGGCCGGCGGAGCCGGCTTATGGCTGCGAGACGAAGGCGATCTGAACGAGTTCCGGCAGCCTGCCTGTCCCGGCCCGAGCCGCGGCTAGCACGCCCGCCCATGCCAGCGCGAACCCGTAAACAGCCCCGCAGGCCAGCAGCACCGGCATCCGGATGCCCGGCGCAGCATTGCCCGTCAACACCCCGGCGACGATCAGCGGCGTCGCCGCCACCGCGGTGCCGGCCAGTGTCCCAAGGATGTTGACGAGCCGGTACCCGCCGTATCCGGTGGCCGCCGCACCGAGCGGCGTCCCAGCTCGCTTCACCATCGGGTAAGCGGACACGACGGTGAAGATGTTGCTGAGGCCGAGGGCAGCGCCAAGGCCGGCCAGACCGACCGCGGTGGCGACGAAGCCCTCCAGGACACTTCCGGCAGCGGCCGACAGCGCGAACGAGAGCGCGGTGACAATCGGCACCGCGATCACGCCCAGGACGATGTCCACGCCGGTGAAGTACGAGCGCAGCTCCCGGCCGGTGGCGAGCGCCAGCCTATCCATCACGAACGGCGGCCCGGCCTGGCCGACCGCGTTCGAGTGGAACGCCCCGACGAAGCCGACACCGAGAATCGCGCTGAAGATCACGATTGCCGGGTGCTTGACCGGCTGGAGGATGGCGCTGGCCGAGGCCGCCGCCATGATCACAGCAGTGACGACCCAGTAGACCAGCGACGCTGGGTCGCGGCGCTGATAGATCCACGTCCGGGCGGCAACGGTACCGACCAGGCCGAAGCGGGCGAACGGCAAAACTGCGGCGCCGCGGGCCCGTGCCGACTGGGTGGTGGTGTCGGTCGTGACCATGGCGCGGCTGAGCGAGCGGACCCAAAGCCAGCCGAGGACGGCGATGACCGCAGCCACCGCGGCCAGTCGCGCCACCGCGACGCCAAGACGGCCGTCCGAGGCGTCCTGGATGGCATGCCCGGCAAGCCCGGGCGGCAGCCAGCGCAACCACGCGTCAATGCCGCCGAAGCTGGCGGTGGACAACTTGCCGGAGGCGGCCTCCCTGGGCACGACCTGCGCGAAGAACTCATACAAGCCGAACACCGGAATGATCAGGAACGCAGCCAGGTCGCGGCCGCGGCGGGACCGCAGGAGCCGGGCCAGCGACGTGATTACCAGCCGGGCCAGCACGATGCAGAACAGCACCTGCAGCAGCACGGCGAGGATCGCGACGAGCACGCCCGCCGGGCCGCGAGCGAGACCGACCGTCACGCCGAGGAGCCCCACCACGTTGGCGAGCGGCCACACGCCCGTTGCCGACGCACCCAGCAGGCCGAGGACGAGCGGCCGGGTGCGCAGCGGGTAGAGCGCCAGCGTGGCCGGATCCAGCGTGCCGTCCACGCCGAACACGAAGATCGGCAGGATGATCCACCCGAACGCGAACACGGTGAACAGCACGCTGACCGAGTCCACAGCCGTGGCCTGCCCCCGCAGCAAGGCCAAGACGATGAACAGGCCGATCGCGACCAGCACCGCGAGTGTCGTGCTCGTGATGAACGAGGCTCTGGCTGCACCAGAGGTGCGCAGCCCGTTCAGCAGCAGGCGCAGCTTCAGCTGGACGAGGATCCGAGCCATGTCAGCACCTCCTCGTCGCTTGCGCGCGGGCCAACCAGGTCGATGAAGGCGCGCTGCAGCGTCTTGCCGCCGCGCACTTCCTCGGTGGTGCCGCTGGCCACGATCCTGCCCTTGTCGATGATCGACACGTGGTCGCAGACCTGCTCGACCAGCTCCATGACATGACTGGAGAACAGCACCGTCGACCCCGAGCCGACGAACCGCGTCAGCAGGCGGCGGATGACGTCGGCGGAGATCGGATCGACGCCTTCGAGCGGCTCGTCCAGGAACAGCACTGCCGGGTTATGGATCAGGGCGCAGCCGAGAGTGGTCTTCTTTCGCATGCCGGTGGAGTAGTCCGCCACCAAGCGCTTGGCGTCGCCCGCGAGGTCCAGCACCTCCAGCAGCTGCGCGGCGCGGGACTGCGCTTCATCGGCTGGCAGGCCGCGCAGTCGCCCGGCGTACTCCAGCATCTGCTCGCCCGTCAGCCGCTCGAAGAGCCGCGCCTGATCCGGCACCACGCCCATGATTTCCTTGGCGGCACGGGGGTCGGCCCACACATCGACGCCGCCGACCACGATTTTTCCGGTTTCTGGTCGCAGCAGGCCCGTCATCATCGACAGCGAGGTTGTCTTCCCTGCCCCGTTCGGCCCAACCAGCCCGGCGAGGGATCCGGCCGCGATCTCGAGATCGATCCCCGCGACCGCCACTTTGTCCCCGAAGCTCTTGCGCAGCCCGCGCACGAGGATCGCTGGCCCACTCATGTCCATCCCTGCCTCACCCTGCGGCCACCTGCTGTCGGAGCTGGCGGCCTGTCGGAACCGCCCCCTATCATTGTGATATCAGATTTTGAGATGTCAAGCCCAGCGCGAGACTGGCTGCGAGCCAGTCCGCTCACATGCCCGGCGCAACCCTTGGTGCGCCTCAGACACCGGCCCTCCCGGCGGAGGTCGGCTGAGTTATCGTCGGCTTGAGCGGCCGGCGAACGTCTACCGCACGCCGCATCAACCCGCACCCAGCCGAGGAGGCTAGCCATGGGCACGTGGCAGCTCGACCCCTATCACACGCAAGTCGAGTTCTCCGCGAAGCATTTGGGAATGATGACAGTCCGCGGGCACTTCACCGAGGTGAGCGCGTCTGGCGACATCGACCCCGATAATCCCGAGGCGTCGTCGGTCAACGTCACAATCCGCACTGCCAGCATCCAGACCAACCACGAGGCGCGGGACAACGACCTGCGCTCGGGCAACTTCCTCGAGACCGAGAAGTTCCCCACCATCACCTTCAAGAGCAGCAGCGTCGAGGCCGCCGGCAAAGACAAGTACACGGTGCGCGGCGACCTCACCATCAAAGGCACGACGCATCCAGTCGCCCTGGACCTGACCAGGTACGGCGAGTTCAACGATCCGATGATGGGTCACCGGATCGCCTACGGCGCCACGACGAAGATCAACCGCAAAGAATTCGGCCTGAGCTTCAACATGATGCTTGACGGCAAGCTGGTGGTCAGTGAGGAGATCCCGATCACGATCGAGGGCGAGCTCGTGGAGCAGCCAGACGAGGCGGCCGCCAGCGCGAGCTGACGCCGGACAGGTACCCGCACCTGAGGGAGGGCCGGATCCGGGCGCGTAGGTTAGCCGTATGGCTACCCCAGCAGACGGTGGCACGTCCCGCCCGGATTCCGGCCCGACCGTTTTCGTCCTGTTTGGTGCCACTGGCGACCTTGCCAAGCGCATGGTTCTGCCCGCCTTCTATCAGCTTGCCCTCCAGGGTCTGATGCCGAGTCAGTGGCTGCTCGTCGGCAATGGCCGGGGGGACGTCGCGCACGAGGACTTCCGCGGCCACGTCCGCGACGCGCTAACGGAATTCGGCCCGCAGCCGGAGGAGCCTGCCTGGGACGCCTTCTCCCAGCGCCTGTTCTTCGCCGGCGGCGGCTTCAGCACGGACAGCCCTGGCAGCTTGCTGGACGTCATCGGGGACGCACGCACCGACCTTGGCGGCGAACCGCAGTACGTGCATTACCTCGCGGTACCACCGACCGCCTTCGGCGGGCTGACAACCGCGCTTGGCCACCATGGTCTTGCGGACGGCGCCCGGGTGGTCTACGAGAAGCCGTTCGGCACCTCACCGACGTCCTTCCAGGAACTCGACAAGGCAGTGCACGCAGTCCTGGCCGAGCAGCAGGTCTACCGCATCGACCACTTCCTCGGCAAGGAAGCTACTCAGGACCTGCACGTGCTCCGCTTTGCGAACGGGCTGATCGACGCGAACTGGAATCACCGGCACATCGAGTCGGTCCAGATCGACGTGCCCGAGACGCTGGACATCGCCGACCGGGCGCAGTTCTACGACGCCACTGGCGCTGTCCTCGACATGCTGGTCACGCACCTGTTCCAGGTCGCCGCGGAAATCGCGATGGAGCCGCCGGCCAGCCTCGGCGCGGCCGACCTGCAAGCCGCCCGCGAGACGGTGATCAGCTCCTTCCGGCCGATCGATCCGCGCGAGGTGGTGCTCGGCCAGTACGACGGCTACCGCGATACCCCTGGCGTCGATCCGCACTCAAAGCGAGACACCTTCGTCGCCGCGCGCCTCTGGATCGACAACGACCGATGGCGCGGCGTGCCGTTCTACCTGCGTACCGGAAAGCGCATGGCGGTCTCGCAGCAGCGCGTCAACCTGCTGATCCGCAAGCCCGCCGGGCCGCTCACCCGCCAGCTGCCGAAGGACGGGAACGTCCTGTCGTTCTCCCTCGCCGGGGACGGCCAGATCGACCTGTCGCTGGTGGCCAAAAAGCCCGGTCCCGGCCTGGACCTGGACAACGCGCACGCCAGCATTCCGCTCGGCAAGCTGGCCGGCGCTGACCCGCTGCCGCCGTATGTCCGGCTCATCCACGATGTGGTCATCGGCGACCGGTCCCTGTTCACCCGGCCGGACGGACTGGCGGCTGTGTGGCGCGTGGCCGAACC
>DASXMP010000063.1:0-62430 GCA_036495585.1 Streptosporangiaceae bacterium | reverse complement strand
GCGCGGGCCGAGGCGGCCGGACTGGTCGTGCACGTGATCACCGACTCGGGCCTGACCGAGTTCGGTGGCGTGCCGACCAGGACCTGCCTGGCGATCGGGCCGGACTACGACGACAGGATCGACCCGGTCACTGGCGACCTCCAGCTCTATTAAGCCGACGGCGACGCCGGAATTGACCTCCTGGCGTTCGTTTCGTCGGCGAGCGTCCGGAAGCCAGCCTGCGTCGCCGAGCCGGGCTCCGCGCAGTACACGATCAGCCGCTGGCCGGTCTCGCCCATGTGGAGCACCTGGCACTCGAACTCCAGTGGTCCGGCGAGCGGGTGATCGACGCTTTTGCGCAACGGCCGACGGCTCTCCACGTCGTGTGTCTCCCACCGGCGCGCGAACTCCGGGGACATGCCCAGCAGCTCGGTGACCAGCGTGCGCAGACCGATGTCGGCCGGGTAGCGGCCATAGGAGGCGCGCAGGTCGGCGACGGTAGCGCGGAGGAACCGCTCGGTCTGCGGATCGGTCCACGGCACCGCGGCCGGCTGCCGGAACATCCACCTGATCATGTTCCGGTCCGACTCCGGATGCCCGGAGAGGTCGCCGATGAAGAAGGTGGCCAGGTCGTTCTACACCTCCGGCAGCCCGACGTCCGCTGGCCGCAGGCGCGCCCTCCTGGTGCGCAGGAACGTGGCCAGGTCGTGCCGGCGGCCCCACCGCAGCGTGGCCGACCGTGCCGTATCCCTCGTCGAAGGCGGCGCTCAACATGATCACTGCCATGTACGCGAGCGAACTGCGAGACACCCCGATCAAGGTCAACGCCGCCAACCGGGGCTACTGCGCCACCGACCTCAACGGCCGCA
This sequence comes from Streptosporangiaceae bacterium, assembly GCA_036495585.1. Lineage (GTDB taxonomy): Bacteria > Actinomycetota > Actinomycetes > Streptosporangiales > Streptosporangiaceae > JAJYUU01. The sequence continues at coordinate 61,582 of DASXMP010000063.1, read as the reverse complement.
GCGGCTTCCGTACGCCGGAGCAGGGCGCCGAGGTCAGCGTCCACCTGGCCACATTGCCGGCGGACGGGCCGTCCGGCGTGCTGTGGGGCCACCTGTGGACAGTCGCCGGTGCCGGGGACAGCTACGGCGTGCTGCCCTGGTAATGCCAGCGGTCACCCGCGCCGGGCGGTGCCCTCGTACATGTAGCCGTTCGGACGCGGGCCCCGCACGTAGTAGTTGCGCAGCGTGGTGACCCGCAGCCCGGAAGCATCGATCAGATCCGCGATCGGCCGGTTGAGGTGGCAGCCGCCCGCCAGGCGCCGTTGCAGTGGCGTGAGCCTGTCCTGCCAGCGGGCGACTCCGGGCTCGGGCGAGCGCCCGTGCTCGGCAAAATGGAACACGCCGCCCGGCCGCAGCACCCGGACGATCTCGCGCAGCGCCTGCGCGGCGTCCGGGATCGTGCAGAGCGTCCACGTGCTCAGGACGTGGTCGACGCTGCCGGACTCGGCTGGCAGGTGCTGTCCGTCGAGGCCGCAGTAACTGACCGGCACCGGGCTGCCCGTCACGGTTGCGGCCGCGAGCTTCCGGGAGACGCCGGCCGGCTCGATCGCCAGCACGCGCGTGACCCCTGGCGGGTAGTACGGCACATTCAGGCCGGAGCCGAAGCCGACCTCAAGCACCTCGCCGTCCAGGCCCGCTGCCACGCGCGACCGGATCTCGGCGAACTCGGCGCTCCCGAGCACCCGGTGCATGATGCGCGGCAGGATCTGATCGTTGTAGAGTCCCACCGCTCTATTGTCGTCAAGACCGCAAGGCCGCCAGCACCGCGATCGACCGGACCAGGGGCGACGGCAGCTGCTGGATGGGTTGCCCGCGATCCGCCCGGCCGCGCACGACATATTGGAGTGACAAGGCCGAGGACATCGGGTAGCGTCGCGAGTTTGCCGATCGTATGCATCTGGCGTCGGCAGCCTGTGACCTGGAAACCCGTCGGCCAAGGGAGTCCTGTCATGCCCGAGAGCTCCTCCCAGAAAGTCAAGCCTGGCCTTGAGGAATCGCTCGAAGAGCACCCCGACCTCCAAGGCGAGCAAAAGCATATCGATGATTCATATGTGGCGCTCGAGCGAATGCGGCGCCGCGCCGTAGATATTCAGGACATGGGTTTCATGGGCGTCGTGTACGCAGATGGAATGACGGCGGACAAAGAGCTATTCGAGATTCGCGATCAGAATAGGGTGCTTGCACTCACCGACAACTCGACACCACTGTGCTTCGGCAGGCTCGACCACGATACGGGCCATCGCCACTACATTGGCCGCCGTCACGTCGAGGATGACGGCCGGATCCTGGTCACTGACTGGCGGGCCGCAGTCGCAACCCCGTTTTACCGAGCCACTGTCGCCAATACGATGGGCACAGCGCTGCGCCGACGGTTCATACTGAACGGCCGGGCTTTGCTGGACATCTTTGATGAGGATCTAGCATCTCCAACCGAGGAGACAGCCGCGGCGCTGGTACCCGATCCCTTTATTGTGCAACTGGGCCGACGACGCACAGGAGAAATGCAGGATATCGTCGCGACAATTCAGGCGGAGCAAGACGTCATTATCCGGAGCCCTATGGACCGCTGCGTCATTGTCCAGGGAGGACCCGGAACGGGGAAGACGGCAGTGGGCTTGCATCGTGCCGCATACCTGCTCTATGAGCGCCGGGCGAGCGCCCGCCAGGACCGGTTCCTCATCGTCGGTCCTAATGCTCTTTTCCTGAGTTATATATCACAGGTCCTGCCGTCACTGGGCGAGACGTCCGCGATTCAGAAGACCATTTCGAAGGTTGGCCAGGGCGAGTTTGTCATCGCTGGTGAGGACACCAGGGAAACAGCCAAGGTTAAAGGCGACCCCCGGATGCTAGGGGTGCTGGACCGCGCGGTGAAAAACTACAGCACGCTGCCCGACGTAGACCTGTCAGTCCGCACGATATTCGGCACGACCACGGTCCTGCAAGGACAGGCGGCAGCGATCATCCACGAAGTCGCGGCTCGTCCATTGCCATGGAACGTTGCACGGGACGGCGTGAATGTTCAGCTGCTGAAGGCGGCGTGGGATGACCGCGGTGATTATTCCAACCGGTTCTCGGGCGACCGCCTGGATTTTGAGAGGGCCATCCTAGCCAGCCGTGAATACCGTTCCTACCTCAATATGCTCTGGCCGCGCCTGCAAGCCACGTCGGTCCTGCGGAAGCTATACCGGAGCTCTCGGACCCTCGCGCTGGCGGCCGGGGACATTCTCTCCTCCGACGAACAGAAGCTCCTGAGCAGGAAGAGCAGTAAACTGGACTCGGACACGTGGACAGAATGCGACGTCCCATTGCTGGATGAGCTTAATTTTATTCTCTCAGGAAAACCAAAGGACTCGTATACCCATATCGTCGTCGATGAGGCCCAGGACTTGTCGGCCCTTCAGCTGCGCATGCTGGGCAGGCGATCGTCAAATGGGTCTATGACTGTTCTGGGTGATCTTGCGCAGGCAACTGGCCCGGTCGCCCAGGAAAGCTGGGACGAGGCGGCCAGGAGCCTGGGCGTAGACGGCAATTATGATATCGACCACCTCAATATTGGCTACCGGCTGCCGTCGTCGATTCTGAACTTTGCTAACCGTTTGCTGCCGACAGCAGCGCCAGCAGTCAGGCCGTCCGAGTCCGTCCGGCGGGCCGGCGAAGCTCCGGAGCTCATCCGGGTCCCGGCTGCTGACCGCATCACCCATCTGGTCGAGACTGTCAAGGGGAGCGTGCAAGCATGGTCTTCGATAGCGCTGGTTGCGCCGCCCTCGCTGATGGATCAGGTCGCTGGATCGCTAGCCGGTGAATTCCGGATCAACGACTCCCGCCTTTCGCTGGAGCTCACCGAACAAGTCACGCTGACTACAGCTTCGCGCGCGAAAGGGCTGGAGTTTGATCTTGTAGCTGTTCTTGAGCCGGGCGCAATCGGTGCAGAGGAAGGCATGCGAGCGCTTTACGTTGCACTGACCAGGGCGGTCCAGAGAGTGGTCATAGTCCACTCGGATGAGCTGCCTGCCGCCTTGGCGCATCCGGGCAACACCCGCGGATCAGCCTCAGAACGGTAAAGGCGCTCGCTGCCGGCCAGTGGTGACGAGCAACTTCACAGGTGCTCGCGGAACCAGTCCAGGATCAGGTTCGCGCGCATGATCCGGTGCCCAGGTGAGCCGCCGCGGCTGAGATCGTGATTCTCGGCCGGGAACCTGACCATCACCGGTTCGCGACCCAGTAGCCGCAGGGCGACGAACAGCTCCTCTGCCTGAGCGATCGGGCAGCGCAGGTCGTCCTCGGAGTGAATGATCAGCAGCGGTGTTGTCATGTCCTTGACGTAGGTCACCGGTGAGTGCCGGATGTAGGCCTCCGGAGCCGACAGGTGATCGCGGCCGACATAGCTGCGCAGGAAGCCAGCGATGTCGGCGCTGTGCTCCATCGTGGTCAGGTTGTTGCACGCCCGTTCTGAGCACGCAGCCTTGAACCGGTCGGTGTGCCCCACTGCCCAGGAGGTCATGAACCCGCCGTAGGAGCCACCGAGAATGCCGAGCCGGGCCGGGTCGATCCAGTCGAAACGCGCGCAGGCCGTGTCGACGCAGGCCATCACGTCCTCAAAGTCGACGCTGCCCCATCCGGTGCCAGGATCGTTCTCACACTCCGGCCATCGCACCGCGCGACCCCATTGCTCGCTGTACCCGGAGCTCCCGCGCGGGTTGCAGTACAGGACGCCGAAACCCGCCGCGGCTTCGAGCTGGAACTCATCCATGAACCGGTTGCCATACTGCGTGAACGGCCCGCCATGAACGTTCAGCAACGTGGGATATTTCGCCCCGGGGAGTGCTCCGGCAGGGGGAATCGCCCAGCACTCCACCTCGGTGCCGTCCGCAGAGCGGGCGGCAAACCGCTGCGGAGAGCCGAGGCTGATCGCGGCCGCGAAAGGCTGCGTCAGCCTGGTGAGGGCGTGCTCCTCGCTGTGCCCGTGCCGCGGGTTCTCCGCACTGAGGCTCTGGACAGACAGCTCGCCCATGATGGCCGGCGTGGCCGCAATGAACGCCAGCGTTCCGGCGGCCCAGTGCCAATCTGAAACCCAGCGGTCGCCGCCAACGACCAGCTCGGGCTTCTCAGTGCCGTCCGCCTTGGCCTGATAGAGGTGGACGTTGCCGCTGTCTTCAGTCAGGAAGAGCAGATGATCGCCGATCCACGACGGGCCGGCGAGCAGGCCGAGCGGCTGGCAGTTCCGGTCGAGGCTCGCGGTCAGGACCTGCTGCTGCCGCGAGGTCAGCTCGAGTACACCAACCTGACGGTGGCGAGGGTGTTCCAGCGGGGTGCGGTTCACGTAGTAGGCCAAGCGCTGCCCATCCGGCGACCATGACGGGCGCTGGTACATCGACCCGGGCGGAGTCAGGCGCTCAGGCTCACCGGTTCCGTCGGCGTGGACAATCCAGATGTCGTTGCAAAGGTCAAGATCCCAGGTGTCATGACGGGCGGAGGTAAAAGCAATCCTGGTGCTATCGGGCGACCAGGCCAGGCCATCCGCCTGGAACGGCCCCGGCGTGACGGTGCGTGGCGCGGAGGAGCCGTCAGCCGGCACGACGAAAATGCGATTCGGGCGGTCGCTGGTCCAGCCGACCGCGTTCAGGCGGTAGAGCAGCCGGGTGACCTGGCGCGGCGGCATGTCCTTGGCTTCGCGCGGGTGCCCTGGCTCGCCGTACTGCTCGACGTCCGGCTCGCGTGCCACGAACGCGAGCCGGGTGCCGTCTGGTGACCAGGCCAGCTCAGTGACCGGGCCATGCCAGGTGCACACCGTCATCCGCTCGCCTGCCGTGGCCACCGGCAGGACACAGATCTCAGCCGGGCCGTTTCCTGGCGCAGCAGAGACGAAGGCCAGCCGTCTGCCGTCGGGGGACCAGCGCGGCTGGGTCTCGTGCCCGTTGCCGGTGAGCGGGTACGGCTGACCGTCCGCTGCGTCCGTCGGGGCCAGCCAGATCTGGCGCCGGTACGTGTTCGAGTCGACATCGGGGTCGATCACGGTGAAAGCGATTGCCGAGCCCGTCGGCGATACCCAGGGGTCCGCCAGCTGGCGAAGCCTGGCGATGTCGGCTGGAACCATGAGTGCCGGCGTCGTCTCTGCCATCTTCCGCCTCTCGCCTCTGCCGGAGGAGCGGGCGCCTACGCAGCCTGATGCAGCATGCAGCAACGGTTGCGAGCCAGACATGCCCTCATGCGAATATAAACCCCATACTGGGCACAGGGACAGGCCAGCCACTTCTGTATGGCCACCGCGTGACTGTCAGCTGCCGAGCAGCGCGCGCACCCGCGCCGGGCCTGCGGCAAGCAGCAGGGTGGGCAGCCGCGGCCCGGTGTCGCTGCCAATCATCAGCCGGTACACAAGGACGAAGAACGCGCGCTGGGCGACCTTCAGCTCCGGCGTCGGCTTGGCGTCGGCAGCGAGGCCCGCCTGCAGCTTCGGCACCGCGTAAACCAGCTGGGACAGGGCCTCCAGTGACCAGTGCGAGTCCAGGCCGTCGAGCAGCAGTTTCAGCGCGCCCCGCTCGGAGTCGGTCAGCGCGTCCAGCGCCGCGGTGTCCGGCTCGGCCCGGAGCCGGGTGCGCTGGTCAGCCGGAAGCTGCGTGGCGACCCAGCGCTGTGCCCGGTCGAGCCGCGGCCGCACCTCCGCCAGCGACGTGATCGGATGCTCGGGGTCGAGGTCCCGGAGGATCCGCAGGGTCTGCGCCTCGTCGCCGGTGGTGATGTCGGCCACGGACGCAAGCGTCCGGTACGGCAGCGGCCGAGGCGTGCGCGGCAGCTCGGCCGCGGCCGTGCGCACGGCGCGGTCGTAGGAGCTGGCATCCAGTTCCGAGGCCGTCCCGGCGGCGACCTTGCGGGCTACCGCGTCCCATTCGTCATAGAGCCGGTGCAGCTCGGCGTCGAACGCGATCGTGAACGACTGCTGCGGACGCCGCCGGGTGTAGAGCCAGCGCAGCACAGGCTCTTCCATGATTTCCAGCGCGTCGCCCGGGGTCGGCACGCCACCACGGGAACTGGACATCTTGGCCATCCCGCTGATGCCCACGAACGCATACATCGGGCCGATCGGCTGCCAGCCGCCGAAGATCTCGCTGACCAGCTGGCCGCCGACCATGTACGACGAGCCGGGGGACTGGTGGTCGACGCCGGACGGCTCGAAGATCACGCCCTCGTACGCCCACCGCATCGGCCAGTCCACCTTCCAGACCAGCTTGCCGTGGTGGTCCTCCCGCAGCAGCACGGTCCCGGCGTGCCCGCACGCGCATGTGTAAGACAGCGCAGTGGTCTCGTCGTCGTAGCCGGTGACCGTGGTGAAGTCGCGGCCGCACACCGAGCAGTACGGGCGGTACGGGAAGTACCCGGCACTGGTGCTGCCGTCGTCTTCCTGCGCGGCGCCCGAGCCCTCAGTCGCCAGGTCAGCGGCCAGCGCCTCGGCGGCATCGAGTTGCTTGCCTGCCGGGGCAGCCGGCTTCGCCGAGCCGGGCTCGGCCCGTGCGGGCTCGGCCCGTGCTGGCTCGGATTGGGCCCTCGTCCGGTAACGGGCCAGTACGGCGTCGATGTGCGCCCGCTCGCGCATGGCCAGCAGCACCTGCTCGGTGTAGGCACCCGAGGTGTACATCTGCGTCTGGCTGATGCCCCGGTACTCAACGCCGAGGCGCGCCAGCGCGGCCGCCAGCGGTGCCTTGAAGTGCTCGGCCCAGGACGTGTGCTCGCTGCCCGGCGGCGGGGGTACCTCGCTAACGGGCCGGCCCACGTACTCAGCCCACGATGGATCCACGCCGGCCGGCACCCGCCGGAACCGGTCATAGTCGTCCCAGGACAAGATGTGGTCGCAGGCGATGCCACGGCGCCGGATCTCGTCGGCCACCAGGTGCGGGACCATGATCTCGCGCAGGTTGCCCAGGTGGATCGGGCCGGACGGGCTGATCCCTGAAGCCACGACCACCGGCTTACCGGGCGCGCGTGCCTCCGCTTCCGCGATCACCTCGTCGGCAAATCGGGACACCCAATCGAGCTCGGTCCTCGGCTGCATCCAGTCAGCCTACCGACCGTGCCGGCCGGCCTCTCAACCCGTTTACCAGGCGTAGGCCCGGGCTAGCAGCTCCTTCGGGTCCGCGGCGTCGGGGGAGTAGGCGAGCATCACGACCAGGTCGTCGGGGTCGTGGCCCTCGACCGTGGTCAGGTTCCCGTCGGTGCGCCGCTCCCGGAAGGCACCCTGGTCACGCAGCGCGTGCTCGCAGCGCTCCAGTTCCTCTCGGCTCGCCAGCCCCCAGACCAGGTACTGCGGACCAACCGCGCCGAGGGCATGCGACGACTGCGCTCCGGTCGCACGGAGCACTAGGTGCGTGCCGTCCGGATCGGCGAGCATGGCCGCGGTCGTGCTGCTGTCGGTGACTGCCAGGCCGAGCAGGCTGGAGTAGAAGCGGACCGAGGTGTGCAGGTCCCGGACGAAAATGACGGCCCCAATCAACCGCAGTCCTGCTGCCACCGTCCGCTCCCCTCCAGGGCGCGCCGCATCGGGCGGAACTTGGTCTCTGTCTCTGCCAGCTCCTCGGTCGGCTGTGAGCCGGCCACGATGCCATTCCCGGCGAAAAGGCGGGCGCTGGCGCCGTCGATCTCACCGCACCGCAAGGCGATGCCCCACTCGCCATTCCCGCGGGCATCGACCCAGCCGACTGGGCCAGAGTAGCGTCCGCGGTCCATTCCCTCCAGTTCCCTGATCAGTTCCAGGGCGGTCTCGGCGGGGGTACCGCAGATCGCTGCGGTCGGGTGCAGCCTGGCGGCCAGCGCGAGCGCGGACGCGTCCCGGCTGAGCACGCCCGTCACCGAGGTCGCCAGGTGCTGGTAGTCAGCCATCTGGAGCAGGAACGGCGCCGGGTCGACACGCAGGTCCGCGCAGAGCGGGCCGAGCAGGTCGCGGACCGAGTCCACCGAGTAGCCGTGCTCCTCGGCGTTCTTCGCGGAGTGCAGCAGCGCGGCGCTGAGGGCAGCGTCGTCTGCCTCGCTGCCGCCCCGTGCCATGGTCCCGGCCAGGACGAGCGAGCTAACGTCTCGGCCCTCGCGGCGGATCAGGAGTTCCGGCGTGGCGCCGACCAGCCCGGCGCAGGCAAACGTGTAGCAGCCGGGGGAGCGGGCCGCCAGCCGGGCCAGCAGGACCCGGAGGTCGATGTCGGCCGCCGCCTGCGCGCGAACATCCCGCGCTAGCACCACCTTGCGCAGCTCGCCAGCCTTGATCCGGCCTACTGCTGCGGCGACAGCCTGCTGCCACTGCATCGGGGTCAGACTGCCGTCACTCCACCGGATCCCGGCCGGACCGGCCGCGCTGGTGCGCGTGGCCGGGGGCGACGCTGGCTCGTTCCCGTCCATGGAGATCGTTGTCTGCCAGGAGATGCCAGACCTGCGACCGACTATCACCTCGGGCACGATCAGGACCGAGCCGTCGGAGGCCGGGTCGAAGGTGAAACTGCCGAAGGCGACCGGGCCGGAGCCGGGTACGCCCACCTCGTCGCGCACGCGGGCCGAGTGGAAGAGCTCCGCCAGCCATTTCTCCCCGGCTGCGAACCGGTCGTCGCCGGCCGGGAGCGTATGCCTGGCCGCCTCGCCCCAGCCGACAATGCCATCACCGTGGCGAATCCAGGCCGACGGCGCCAGGCCGGGCAGCCGGGACAGGAGGTCACCCGGATCGCTCACGCTGACTGTGGTGACAGTCAGCCCCTCCGGCATGGCCCGTTCAGTGCTGTCGTGCTGCGTGCCCACGGCAGACCACTCTACGTGCGGTGCTGCTGCGGGCTGGCCATCACCCCTTCGCCGCCGGTCACTAAGAGGCCGATGGCGAGCCGGTACCCGAGCCAGGCGAGCAGCACGCCGATGGCCAGGCTGCCGATGACGTTCACGCCGGCCTCGCCGATGGCGCCGTCCTCCAGCAGGCGGATCGTCTCGTATCCGAACGTGGAAAAGGTCGTCAGGCCGCCGCAGAAGCCAGTGCCGAGCAGGGCGAACGCGGCCGGCGGCAGCCCCAGGTGTCGCTGTGCGCCGAGCAGGAAGCCAAGGATGGCCGAGCCGATCATGTTGACCGCGAAGGTGCCCCAGGGGAACACGCTGTCGTGGCGCGCTTGCACCGCCCGGTCGGCGAGATAGCGGGCCGGGGCACCGAGCATGCCGCCGGCCAGCACAGCCAGGATCGTCACCGCGGGCTGCCGCCCGTGTAGGTGTGCACCATCACGTCATCCACGATGATCAGGCCGTCGGTGACAAGCTCGGCGACTTCGTCGAGGAAAGCTTCGGTCCGCTCCGCCGTGTCGACGATGATGATCGCCAGCGGCAGGTCCTCGCTGAGCGACAGCAGCCTGGTGGTGTGGATCCGGGACGCCGCGCCGAAGCCCTCGATGCCGCGGAACACGCTCGCCCCGGCCAGGCCCCGCTGGTGCGCACGGTGGACGATCTCGGCGTACAGCGGCTTGTGCTGATACCGGTCCGACTCGCCGATGAAGATAGTGATGCGCTTGGCCGGCCCCTGCAGCCTCATCGCCGCTCACCTCGATCGTCTCGCGCGGCCCGGCGCCGATCCTCTCGCGCGACCCGACGCCGGCCGGGCAGCGCCGCGGCGGTCCGGGCACCCTGCATCCCCACCCACACGGCCACGAGCGCGGCCGCCACGCTGCTCAGTGCGTAGGCGACGGCCAGAGCGTCGGCGCCGCCGACGAGCAGCGTCATGACCCCGCCTGCGTAGGTCGAGAATGTGGTATACCCGCCGAGCAGGCCGACGGCCAGGAAGGGCCGCAGCAGCCGCCGGGGCGGCCAGACCTCCTGCAGGTACACCAGGAGTATCCCGAGACAGCAGCAGCCGGACACGTTGACCGCGAAGATGGCCCAGGGGAAGCCGTTGCCGGCGGGGAAGGCCGCCGACAGCCCGTAGCGGGCCAGGCTGCCAATTCCGCCCCCGACCGCGACAGCGGCTACATCGGCCGCACCCGGGCCCGACCCGCGGTGCCGCCGGGCCGTGAGCACCCTGCTGGCGAGTCCCTGCTCCGCGCCCGGCACCGTACCTCCTGTCCGGGCCTTGTCGCGGCCTCCTCCGCTGCGAACACGTGCCGATCAAGGGTATCCGTCGTGCTCCGGTCGCCTGGCGGTGCGTGCTATCGTGAGGTAAGCCTAGTATTTCGCTTGGATATCTAGGAGGTTGCCGTGACTCTGTCGCTGCCAACGCAAGCGCCGCATCCGGAGGCGGAGCCCGCCGCGACGCTCTCCTCGGCCGCGCTGGGGGACGTGGTGCGCTCGATCATTGCCGAGCCAGCAAGCTGGCGCGACCTGGTCAGGTTCACCGAGGACCACCGCTGGTTCACCCGGCTCGCGCTGACACCGCAGTATGAGGTGTGGCTGCTGAGCTGGCTGCCCGGCCAGCACACCGGGTTTCACGACCACGGCGCTGCAGTCGGAGCATTTGGCGTGACCGCTGGCGAACTGCGGGAGTCACTCGCCCGCCCGGGCAGCCGCCGGGTCGGCCACCGCATCGCGGCCTGCCGCACGGTCACGCCGTTCGGGCGCCAGCATCTGCATGATGTCGGCAACGTTTCAACTGCGCCGGCGCTCAGCGTGCACGCCTACTCGCCGCCGCTGACGGCGATGCGGCACTACGAGATGACGCCGGCCGGACTGGTGCATGTGCGCACCGAGCAGGCGGAGTCCGACTGGTGAGTGTGCACGCCGCGCCGTCGGGCGCGAGGACGATCGACCAGGTGCTGGCCGTCAGCCGGGCCAGGCTCGCCCGCCTCGGCCCGGGCGAGGCGCAGGCTGCGGTGGCGGCCGGCGCGCTGCTGGTTGACATCAGGCCACAAGCACAGCGGGCGGCCGAGGGCAAGATCCCGGGCGCCCTGATCGTCGAGCGCAACGTGCTCGAGTGGCGCTTCGATCCGGCCTGCGCGGCGCGCCTGTCGATCGCTAGCTACGACCTGCGGGTGATCGTGGTCTGCTCGGAGGGCTACACCTCAAGCCTGGCCGCTGCCGCGCTGCAGGATCTGGGTCTCAGCCACGCCACCGACCTGGCCGGCGGATTCCGCGCCTGGCGCGCGGCTGGCCTGCCGGTCACTGAGCCGCGGGCAGGCTGACCTCTCTTCAGAGGAGGGAAAGCTGGACGTCGCCCGCTGGCGGAGGGATCTCCGGTTCTGGTCCGAGCCCTGGCGGCCACCGCCGCCCCCGCCGCGGTGCGGTGAGCCGGCCGGCTGTTGATGCAGACCCTGTCGGGGTTCGGCCCGGTCTCGCTGCCTGGCCGTCTCGCGCGGCGGGCTCAGTCTGGCTGTCTGGCGCCGCCTGGTTGTCGGGGGCCGGCTGGCTGTTAGGCGCCGGAAGGCGGCGCGCCCCGGCTGGCGACGTGCGGCCCACGCCGTACTTGCGGGCTAGCGCCGCGACGTGCTCCCCGATGCTCTGCTGGTAGCTCTTGGGCGCATAGGCCCGGCTGCCGTACAGCTCGCGATAGGCGTCACCGAGCTCGGGATGGTTCTCCCGCAGCCACCGCTGGTACCACTCCCTGGCGCCGGGCCGCAGGTGCAGCACGATCGGGGTGACATGAGCCGCCCCGGCGGCGGCGATCTTGGCAACGGTTTCCTCGAGCTGCTCGGGAGCGTCCGACAGGAACGGCAGGATCGGCCCCATCAGCACACCGCACCGCAGCCCGCGCTCGGCGAGTGCGGCGCACGCAGCAAGCCGGCGTTCCGGGCTCGGCGTGCCTGGCTCGGCAGATCGAGAAAGCGATTTATCGACAAAACCGACGGAGACGTTGAGGCCGACGTCCGTGACCTCGGCGGCGCGCGCCAGCAGGTCGATATCGCGGAGGATGAGCGTGCCCTTGGTGAGGATCGAGAAGGGGTTGGCCGCCTCGGTCAGCGCAGTGATGATCCCGGGCATCAGCCGGTACTTGCCCTCAGCTCGCTGATAGCAGTCCACGTTCGTGCCCATCGCGATGTGCTCGCCCGACCATCGGGGCGCCCGCAGCTCCCGCCGCAGCAACTCGGGCGCGTTGACCTTGACCACGACCTGCGTGTCGAAGTCGTGCCCAGAGTCAAAGTCCAGGTAGGTGTGCGTATTCCGGGCAAAACAGTACACACAGGCATGACTACAGCCCCGGTAGGGATTTATCGTCCAGCGGAACGGCACGCGCGATGACTCGGGGACCTTGCTGATGATGCTGCGCGCGTGCACCTCATGGAAGGTGATTCCGCGGAAGCCGGGCGTGTCGAAAGTCCTCGCGACCTCTGCGCGGTCGAAGAGGGTCAGTGGTTGCCCGGCCTGCCGCCCAGCGTCGTCTGGCATGAGGGAATCCCAGCGCATGCAGGCGATACTAGAACAGTCTTTCGATAGACTCAAACGCAGTTCGAACTAGCCGCCGGAGATGGCTGGAGTGAGTGGCCGAACCTGCTGATGGCCATCCTCTTGCCCGGAGCAAAGGCCTGGTAAAGAATCGGAGAACGGTCCGCTGTGCCCTGCGGTCCGCGTTCAAGCCCTCGTGGTAGGCCGGAGGTGGCGCTGTGGCCTTGTCAATGGAAGAGCAGCGCATCCTTGATGAGATGGAGCGCAACCTGGCCGCAGAGGACCCGCGGCTGGCGCTCCGGCTGGGTGCATTCGGGCAGCAGCGGCTGCCTGGCCCGTTCATGTCGTCGCGAGCGCGCACGATCAGCGGCCTGCTTGCGCTGGCGCTCATCGCCGCCGTGACTGCCGTGATGTTCGCGCTCAGTCCCTACGACGGCCATCGGCTCAACCGAGCACCACGAACGACGCCGTCCGCAGTGGCAACCAGCGGCGCGCACAAGCCCATGGCGGGCAGGATCTTCGGCACCACCAGCTACCCGGACTAGGACTCCCGCCACAGCTGCAGCAGGTACTGCTCCGTGCCTTCGAGTTCCTTGCGCGCCTGCTGGAATTCGTCGCTCAGCGGATCATTGTGCTGATGGAACAACTCGGCGTAGCTGTGCAGAGCAGCGGCCCGGTTGCGGGTGTAGATGCGCACGCCGTAGTCGCCGACGCCGCCGGACAAGCGCAGCGCGTCCACCGCACGGCCTGATGGCCCCATGTCCACCGTCAGCCGCCCGCGCAGGTACAGCACGCACTTGGCCTCGTCCTCGTAACCGTCGCTGAATGGCGGCGGTGCGTCGTCCCATTCCTCGATGGTGAGCTGAACCCCGAGGTGCTCCTGCGCACAGGACACGATCAGCTGGTCCCGGCCGGTCGCTACCAGCGAGTCAACCGGCGGCACCGGCGCCCCTGGAACATCCAGCTCCGCCGCCGGATCGTGCACGCGGAACATCATCCGCTCCGGGAAGACCGGAATCTCCAGCCGCAGCACCCTACGACTCACTCGGCCCCCCTCCGGGCAAATGCGCCTCGCACGGAAGCGCGGCCGCCCTGGCTGCAACTCCCTGAACAACAGAATGCTCGTACGAGAGACCTTCCGTACCCCAATTCGCCAGAAAGAGGGGTATGCCACGGCAGCTGCCGCGCTATCCTGGCTGGCCGCTATCCTCAGGACATGCTTCAGCCGACGGACGGTATCGCGGCGATTACGCACCGGCACATCCAGGCAGGCGACCTGACGATGCACATCGCCGAGGCCGGCGAAGGCCCGCTGGTACTGCTCCTGCATGGCTTCCCGGAGAGCTGGTATTCCTGGCGCCACCAGCTGACCGCGCTGGCCGCGGCCGGCTATCACGCGGTCGCGCCCGATCAGCGCGGCTACGGCGAGACCGGGCCGCCCGGCGACGCCAGCCACCCGGCAGACGTCGGCGACTACACGATCCTGCACCTGACCGGCGACGTGTTCGCGCTGATGGATGCGCTGGGGGAGGAGCGCGCGGTCGTGGCGGGCCACGACTGGGGCGCGCCAGTGGCCTGGCACTGCGCGCTGTTCCGGCCCGACCGCATCCGCGGTGTCGTCGGCCTGAGCGTGGCCTACCGGCCGCGCGGCAGTGCACCGCCGGTCGCGACGATGCGCGCTGCGCTCGGCGAGAGCTTCTACATGGTCTACTTCCAGCAGCCGGGAGTCGCCGACGCAGAGCTGAGCCGAGACCCGGCTCGCACGTTCCGCACCCTCCTGTATGGCCTGTCCGGGGATGCCCCCGGGATGGCGCCGGTGCCAGGTGGCGGCCTGCTGGACACGCTCACCGCGCCGGCGGAACTGCCCTCCTGGCTAACCCAGCAAGACATCGACACCTACGTGGCGCAGTTCGCCCAGGCTGGCTTTACCGGACCGCTCAACTGGTACCGCAACCTGGATCGCAACTTCGAGCTCACCAGCGCCTGGAAACACGCACCGGTACTTGTGCCAGCACTCTTCCTGGCCGGGGAACGCGACCCGGTCCTCGGCTTTATCAGCCCGGCCGGACTCGAGCGCGCTGTCCCGCAGCTCACCACCGCGCTGACTGTGCATGGCTGCGGCCACTGGATCCAGCAGGAACGGCCAGCCGAGGTGAGCGCGGCGATGATCAGGTTCCTGCGCGACCTGCAGTGACCCGCTTGGCCTCGGGCGCAGCACGCAGGCGGGCCCGCTCGCGCGTCTCCTGCCACAGCAGCCGGTACTGGCGCGCCGCCGTGCTCCGCGGTGAAAATGCCGTCACTGGGGCCCGGTGCACCGACATCTGCTCGATCACCGACAGCGCCGGTATGACCGCCGCGGCGAACTCCGGCCGCGTGGCCGGCAGTTCCGCGGTGATCTGCGTGTGCAGCCGCTTACGGCGGTCGACCATCGAGAAGAACGCGAGCACGTCCGGCCGGTGACCGTTCAGCTCGCCGACGAACTCCGTCAGCTGATCCAGCGTGCGCACTGACAGCGTGGTCGGAATCAGCGGCACCAGCACCATGTCGGCGGCCCGCAGCACGCTCTCCGACAGCAGCGAGATGCTCGGCGGGCAATCCAGGAAGACCAGGTCGTAGTCCGACTTCAGTGGCGCGAGCAAGGTGGCCAGCCGGCGCTCCGGCCGCTTGGCGGAGTCCAGCAGCAGGTCGAGGTTGCGGTAGGTGAAGTCGGACGGCACCAGGTCCAGGTTCTCGAAGTCGGTCCCCTTGATCGCGCCGTCCACCGACCGGGTGCCGCGGATCAGCGCCTTGCCGCCGCCCTTGACCTTCGGCTTGATCCGGAACAGGAAGCTGGCCGCGCCCTGCGGGTCAAGGTCCCACAGCAGCACCCGGTAGCCGTCCCGTGCGGCCAGGTACGCCAGGTTGACGGCGGTGGCCGTCTTGCCGACACCGCCCTTGATGTTGTAGGTGGCGAAGACCTTCACGCGGCCGCCCGCCGGCCCGCGAGCGCCGTCAGCCTGGCCTGGCTCGCCATTCCCGAGAAGGCCGCGAACCGCCCGTCGAACTCCGCTCTGGCCTGGCGCTGGCGCAGCGCCAGCCCGGCCGCTATCTCGCCCATCGCCAGCAGAGTCTCCGCCGGAGCGCTGCGCTCGGCCACCATCTGCGCGGCGAACGCGCGGATCTCGGTCCGCTGGACCTCGGTGTCCTGGAACTCGCCAAGGCAATCCTGCAGGGTCTTGAGTTCCCGCACTGCCTGCCAGTGCTGGGCCGGATCGTGCAGCGAGCCGAACATCTCCACCAGGTATCTCAGCTCCTTGCAGCGTTTGCGTAGGTCATGCAGCAGTTCGGGGGGCGAGGCTGGGGTAATGAGCCGGCCAGCCAACACCGCGCGCCGCTGGGCTGTCGTTATCCGCTCGGCCGCGAGCCGCGCGGCGGTGGGGCGCCGGCCGGCCGGCGGTAGCGTGTCGAGCGCGACGCGCCACTGGCTGAGGAGCCGGGTGAACCTGGCCGAGCGCAGTTCCTTGGCCAGCCGGCGCTGGGCGGTGCCGCGTGTTGCCACCAGGTAGTCGCGGAACGGGCCGAGTTCGCATTCGGCCGCGCCGACGAGGCCGGCCGCCATCGCCGGGAAGCCCAGCAGGTACACATCCAGATCCCTGGTGGGTGTCGTCAGGTCGCCAAGCCAGCGGAACTCCGGCCGGTAGGCGCGCGCCAGCCCGTGCGGCAGCGCGCTGCCGCACAGTTTCAGCGCCGACCTGGTCCAGCGGACCGCGATGCGCAGGTCGTGCAGGTACTCGGTGTCGATGTCCCGGATGGCCCCAGGCACGTTCGCTTCGAGCGCGTCCAGCAGGGCGGTCAGGATGGCTGCCAGCGCCGCGCTGGCGGGCATGCTGCCGCTGATAGCGGCAGCCGCCGCCTTGCCGGACCGCTCGCCCGGCACCCGGCCGGTAGCTGCCAGCGCGGCCTCCAGCGCCGACCCGTGAGCAGCGCTGACGCCGGGGAGCCCGGCCAGCACCCTGCTGACCCGGTCGGTCTGCGCCAGATAACCGCGCACCGGCGCCAGGCGCGCCCGCACCAGGGACCGGTCGCCCCGCTCCGGGAAGGTGACGGACATCTGGTCGACCGCGAGGCGCGCGACGGTCTTGTCATCCGCGTTCAGTGCGCGCATGTCCCGCACGTGACTGAGCGCGCGCGCCACTGGCTGCAGCGCGCGGATGCCGGCGACCGGCTCCAGCGCCTCCCGGACCGGCCCGGGTGGCAATCCGTCCAGCAGGGCGGGCCAGGCGATCGACGTACCCGCAGCCAGCCCCTCCGTCGCGAGCACCTGGCCGTCGCGGCCCGCCAGCACCAGGCTGACGCGGCCGCCGGCCGCGACCTGCTCCAGTGTGAGGCCGGCCCGGTAGAGCCGCCAGTCGAACGTGTCCAGCCAGGTCCGCCGTGCCGTGCGGACCGGCCCGCCATTCGCCCAGGCAAGCCCATCGCCGCCCGCGTCGGCGCGGCTCAGGACCAACGGCGCGGCAGCGTCCAGCACGAAATCCCGGTAGGCCTCACGCATGGTTGAGACCCCGGGCAGGCAACGCGACAAGAGTTTGAGCAAAATTCATCAAAAGAATTCCGGTGATTAATGCGGGATTTGCCAGTTTAGCGTTTTGCGTTAACGCTGACCAGGCTCGCAGTTGTACCGGATCGGGCGAAAGCTGGCTGAGATAGCCTGGCTCTCGATGGCCGACCTGGAAACGATCTCCGCGCTCGCGACTGGCGCGGGCACGCTCGTGCTCGCGGTCGCGACCTTCGGCTCGGTGCGCTCGGCCAACCGGTCTTCGCGCCTGGCCGAGGAGGCGCTGCAGGTCAACATGCGCCCGCTGCTGATGCCGTCGCGGCAGGGCGACGCCACGCAGAAGATCTTCTTCTTCGACGGGCAGCACGTCAGGCTCGAGGGCGGCCGCGGGGACGTGATCTTCGAGAACGGCGTGGTGTACCTGGCAATGTCCCTGCGCAACGCCGGGCAGGGCATCGCCGTGCTGCATGGCTGGCGCTTCCAGACCGGCCAGGAGGCTGAGCCGCAACGTCCGGATCCCGCCTCGTTCCACCCCCACTCGCGCGACATCATGATCGCGCCCGGCGACATCGGATTCTGGCAGGGAGCCTTCCGGGACCCCGCTGATCCGCAGTTCGAGGAGGCGGTCACCGCCGCCAAGTCGACTGATATTGAGCTGATCACCATCGACCTGCTCTACGGCGACCACGAGGGCGGCCAGCGCACGATCAGCAGGATGAGCCTGCGTCGCGTCGGGGAAGCGCGCGATATCTGGCTGGTCGCAGTCGGCCGCTACTGGAACCTGGACCGGCCCGACCCGCGATAACCCGCACATAATCCTCACCACCGCCCCCGTTAATTCCCTGACATTACGTCCGCGCGCCCCACGGGCAGGGGCGAAAGCCGGCATATACGCTGCCAGGCGCCGTGAGTGATGATGGAGCGGACGACCTCACACAGATGGGATGGGCAAGGCATGCTGCAGGTCTTCGGCTTCGACCGGATCGGCGTCGTACTGGGCGACATCTACTTCATCGACCCCAACCCGCACAAAGGCCAGGAAGGCCCGGAGCACGGCGTGCGCCTGGAGATCCGGATGCTCGAGCCTGGCGAGCTGACAGGCTCCATCTACTCGTCCCGGCCCATCACGGTGGCCGAGCCGCTGTGGCGGGCCGACCTGCTGGAGAGCGTGGACGGCACGCCTGGCAGCTTCGACCGCACGCACCACCATCCCACTCTGCACGGCTGGGAACCCGGACACCGGGTGTTCGAGCGGGACCTGTCTGCTGACCCGGTGGCCTGGGTCGGCAAGCAGCTCTCCGACCTCGAGGCGCTGCTGGACCGCGCCGGGATCGAGCCCGACCCGGTCCTCACCGCCGACGCCGAGAAACTGCGCGCGGTGGTGCCGGAGGTGGAGCGTGCCGTGGCGAGCATGCTGGCCCAGGTGCAGGCCGGCGAGCTCGGCACCGCGCCGGGCGGTGACGACCTGACCAGCGCGCGCGTCAGCTGGCTGTAAGCCTGGTACGCCCGGGCGGCTGGCCCTGCTCGGCTAGCCTCGCTGTTCGGCGAGCGCGCGTTCGAAGACGGCGGCCCAGTGCAGCAGCTGCTCATCGCGGCCCGGCGCGGCGACGAACTGGAGTCCCAGCGGCAGGAGGCCTGCCCGCCCGGCCGGCAGGCTCACGGCGGGGCAGCCGGCCAGGCTCCAGGGCATCGACATGACCGGGCTGCCGGTGCTGCGGAGGCCAGCGGGCGCCGGGCCGGTGGCCGCCGGAGTCACCCAGGCATCGATGCCTTCGCGCTGCATGACTGCCGCCAGGTCGGCACGAAAGCGCGCCTGCTGGCGCCGGGCGCTGTCATAGTCGCGGCGGGCTAGGAGCTGACCCTCGCGGATCGCCTGCGCGGTGGCGTGCTGGTACCGGCCGGCGTGCTCGGCGAACCAGCCAGCATGCACCTGCGCTGCCTCGTACCGGGTAATGATGTGCAGCAGGCTGCCAATCTCGGCCGGATCTGCGGGCGCCGGGATCTCCCGGATCGTCAGGCCAGCCGCTGCCAGGCCGGTGACCTGACTGCGGAAGGCGGCAAGCGCGTGCGGACTGACTTGCTGGAGGTAGGCGCCGGCCGGGATGCCGAGTACTGGAGCGCTGCCCGGCGGCGCGCCGGGCTGCCAGCCATCGCAGAGCACTGCCGCGGCGGTAGCCAGCGCGCCAGCGTCAGGCGCGAGGCAGCCGACCGTGTCGAGGCTGGGCGCGTAAGCGATGACGCCATCGACTGGGATCCGGCCGTGCGTGGCGCGGTACCCCGCCACGCCGCAGTACGCGGCGGGCCGGATGACCGATGCCAGGGTCTGGGTGCCCAGTGCGAGCGGAACCAAGCCCGCCGCGACAGCAGCCGCCGAGCCGCTGCTCGACCCGCCCGGCGTATGCCGCCGGTCGTGCGGGTTGCGGGTCGGGCCGGGCGCGGTCATCGCGAACTCGGCCGTGACGGTCTTGCCGGCGACCAGCGCTCCAGCCGCGCGCAGCCGCTGCACGACCGTTGCCTCGGGTCCGGCCAAAATCTCTGGCGGCAGCCCGGACCCAGCCCGGGTCTGCAGCCCGTCGGCGCTGATCACGTCCTTGACCCCGACGGGGACCGCGAATAGCGGTGGGCGGCTGCCTGCGGCCGGCCAGCGCCAGTCGGCAGCCTGCGCCTCGCCCAGCAGCCGGCCGGCCCGGTCCGGCTCGGCTATGAACGCATGGATGTCGTGGTCGCCGCCCGCAATCCGCGCGGTGGTCGCGACCGCGACCGCGACTGCTGAGCTGCGGTCCGGGGTGGTCGCGTCTAGGCCGGGCGCGACGCTCAGAACGGCGTCCGGGCCAGCCAGCGGTCGAGCAGCCCCCGATCGCCATGCACGGTGACCGCCGGGTCGTCCGGTGGCAGCCTGCGAAGCAGGACCAGGAGCAGTCGGTCGGCCGGACCAGATATGGCCACGTCGGCCTTGGCATGGCTGGTCTGGATGGTGACTCCGGCCGGCTCGTGGCTGACGAGCCACTCGCCGCTCCCGCGGTCCTTTGCGCCAGGCCGGGCGTGCACATGCAGGGCCGCACCGGCCGGCAGCGCGTCGGCGCGCGGATCGGTGTCGCCGCGGCGCCAGGCCGTGATCCGCAGCCATTCGTCGATCGCGTCGGCAGCGAGATCGGGTGCCAGAACCGGTTCCTGGCCAGCGGCCAGCTCTGCGTCAGCCCGGTGCACCATGCTCTCGTGCGACATCCGGCGCGCCCAGAAGCTGGCCGGCCGCTGGCCGCCGAATGCCCACGCCGGCTCGTCGCCCGCCGCGCGGATGGCCGCAATCACCCCGGCTGCGCCCGAGGTGAGCCACGACCCGAGGCCCGGATCGTCGGCCGCCGGGGAGGCGACCGCGGCCGAGCCCGAGGTAGCTCCGGTGGGACGACCGGTCACGATGCCAGCCGCCCAGCGATGCACGCGACCGAGATGAGCAGTCAGGTCACCGAGGCTCCAGCCCGGACATGCCGGTACCGCCAGCGTCGCACCACGGGTTGCCAGGAGCCCGGCCAGCGTGGTCGTGCTCGCCTCGATCTCGGCGTAATAGCCGGCGGTGGTGGCTGGCGCCTGGATGGTCAGCCGCCGCAGCCGCACGCGCCGCCGCAGCAGCCGCCGCCACCGGAGCTGGCGGGACCGGCGCCTGCGCGCCCGCCGACAGCCACCGTGGAGAGCAGCTTGACGGTGTCCTCGTGGCCCTGCGGGCACGCCGCCGGGGCGGATGACTCGCTCATCGGGCGGGTCTGCTCGAAGGTGTCGCCGCAAGCGCGGCACCGGTACTCATATCGCGGCACGCCCGCATCATACCTGCCGGCGGCCCGAGATCACCCGGGCCGACAAGCCTCAGTCGCTCAGCGGATCGGCCAGGGGTGCCGGATCGGCATGGCTGCTGGCGGCACCCCCGGCCGCGGACGTGCCGTTCGCGGCCGTCCCGGTCACGGCGGCGCCGCTGAACGGAGCATCGCTAGCAGTGGCGGCTGACTCGTCGGTGAAGATGAACTGCTTGCCGCGCAGCGTCGACACGATCGCTGCCAGCAGCGACATGGCGATGGCCGCAGCGAACACCACGTCCAGGCCATGGTGGAACGGCGCGGAGATCAGCTTCGGGAAGAACTCCCGCCCCGTCAGCACCGCCACATTGTGCGCTGGCAGTTTCGTCAGCTCGCCAGACGGCCCGAGCAGGCCCTTGACCGGGTTGTAGCCGAGCAGCGCGGAGAACAGCGTGCTCACCGGTGGCAGGTTCGCGATGTGAGCCGCCAGGCCGGCCGGCACGTCCTGGGCACGCAGCCCGCTGCTCAGGGTCCTCGGCAGCGTATCCGCCAGCCCCGCCACCATCAGCGAGAAGAAGATGCCGATGGACAGCGACATGCCCGAGTTCTGGAAGACCGACCGCATCCCGGACGCCGCGCCGCGGTGCCGGGCGGGCACGCTGCTCATGATCGAGGCAGTGTTGGGAGCGGCAAACAGGCCAGAGCCGATGCCGTTGAAGAAAATCATCAGCGCGAAAGCCCAGTACGGGAAGTTGATCGGCAGCAGGAGCAGACCGGTGAAGGCCGCGGCACCGACCAGCGGGCCAGCCGTGGCGAACGGGCGGGAGCCGAATCGGTCGGACAGGGTCCCGGAGATAGGCCCGGCGATCAGGAATCCGCCGGTGAGCGGGAGCATGTAGATGCCGGCCCAGAGCGGCGTGACCTCAAAGTCGTAGCCGTGCAGTGGCAGCCAGATTCCGGCCAGCCAGATGACCAGCATGAACTGTAGTCCGCCGCGGGCGATCGAGCTCATCAGGCCGGCGGCATTGCCGGCGGCGAAGGCCCGGATCCGAAACAGCGCCAGCCGGAACATCGGCTCGGCAATCTTGGTCTCCACGACGCAGAAGAGCACTAGCACGGCGGCGCCGCCGAACAGGCCGCTCAGTACCAGCGGGCTGGTCCAGCCGGTCGCATGGCCGCCGTAGGGCTGGATGCCGTAGGTGATCGCGGCCAGCAGCGCGGTCGCACCAACGGCGAATAGCACGTTGCCAGCCCAGTCGATCCTTGCCCGTCGCGTGGTGGCAAGCTCGCGCAGGCTGCGGTAAGCCCAGACGGTCCCGACGACGCCGATCGGCACGTTGATCCAGAAAACCGAGCGCCAGTCCCAGGACGCCAGCAGGCCGCCGAGGAGCAGGCCGATGAACTGGCCGGAGATGCCGGTGACCTGGTTGATGCCGAGCGCCATGCCGCGCTGCCTGGCCGGGAACGCATCGGTGAGGATGGCCGCGGAATTGGACATCAGCATTGCACCGCCGAATGCCTGGGCCACGCGCCACAGGATGAGCCACAGCGCGCCCTTGCCACCGGACAGGGGGTCCAGGGACAGCGCGATCGAGGCGAGCGTGAAGACGACAAAGCCCAGGTTGTAGATCTTGACGCGGCCGAACATGTCACCGAGCCGGCCCAGAGTGACGACGAGGACGGCCTGCACCAGCAGGTAGCCCAGGATCATCCACAGGACGTAGGTGATGTTGCCGGGCGCCAGCGGGTTGATGTGGATGCCGCGGAAGATGGCGGGCATCGCGATGATGACGATCGAGCCGTCGATCGTGGCCATCATCATGCTCAGCGTGGTGTTGGACAGCGCCACCCACTTGTACCGATCAGATGGCTGCCCTGCCTGCTGCTGTCCCGGTGCACGCGTCGATGTCAAGCCCACAACACCCGAGCCTACAGGGGAATGGTTGCTTGATGGCAACTACCTACTGCCCAGCTGCGCGGGAGTCGGTTCCTAACCGGACGACATGCGCGTGCGTCGTAAGGGGGGACGATACGGCACGTCGCCTGCGGCTGCGATCGCGATCTGTAATCATCGCGTTGCAAAGTGCCGGCGACGGGCCGCACCACCAGCGGCCGACACGAGGCCGCGCAAGCGCGAATGGATGGCGATCGTGCAGCTAGGACAGGTGCTGGCCAACCGACCAGGCCGGATGCGCATGCCTCGCCCGGCCGCGCGGCTATGGCTGGGGATCGCGCTACTGCTCGCAGCGGGCGGGATTGCGGCCGCGGCGCTGATCGGGCCAGGCGCGCCAGGCCGGCCATCGGTAGCGAAGCTGGCTGTGCACATCCGCACGCCCCAGCCGGTGACCTCAGTAGTGTCGGGGTCACCGGCGACCGTCAGCCTGGAACTGACGAGCGCCCTGTTTACCGCCGCACCAGCCGTGGTTGTGGCGGCCGGCGACCGGCCCGCCCAGGTCTCTGCCGCCGTTGCCGCGGCGACTCATGCGCACGCACCGCTCCTGCTCGCTGCCAGCTCTGGCCAGCTCTCGGCGGCCGCGCGAGCCGAGGCCAGGTCGCTGCGGCCCACGGCGGTGCTCGCGATCGGCCTGCCAGCGACGACGCTGAGCGCCCAGCTGCCCGGCATCAAGGTGGTGACGGCGCCGGCCGCATTGCCCAGGCTTGCCGCTCCATCCGGCGCCGCCGCCGGCGTGCTGGTGCTCGTGCACAGCGGCACCTCTCCAGATGCTGACATTGCCGAGGCGAGCGCCCGGCTGGCGGGCGCCCGGGTGCTCACGATGCCGGGCTACGACCCGCGCGCTTATCCGGCCGCGATCCGGGCGCTGGCCGCCGCCCGGCCTCGTCAGGTGCTGGCCATCGGCGCGGCGTTCGGCCCGAAGCGGATCCTGACCTCCCGCATTGCGGTCGCGGAGACCGGTGTCCAGCTGCCGGGAGGCGGCGAGGTCCTGTTCCCGATGCGCAGGATCGTTGCCCTGTACGGGAACCCAGGCACCCCGGCGCTGGGCGCGCTCGGCCAGCAGGATCTGGCCGCGGCCATCACGCGCGCCAAGGCGGTCGCTGCGCAGTACCGCACGCTCAGTCACGCAGCGGTGGTCCCGGGCTTTGAGATCATCGCGACGGTCGCGGAAGGCTCGCCCGGCCCCTCGGGCAGTTACTCGCACGTGACGCCGCTCGCCGAGCTGCGCCCGTGGGTCCGCGCCGCCTCCAGGGCAGGCTTTTACGTTATCCTCGACCTGCAGCCCGGGCGGTCCAGCCTGCTGGCCCAGGCGAAGATCTACCAGTCGCTACTGCGACGCCCGAATGTCGGCCTGGCGCTGGACCCGGAGTGGAAACTCCAGCCCGGCCAGCTGCCGCTGCATCAGATTGGCAGCGTCAGCATCAGCGAAGTCAATAGCGTCGTCACCTGGCTGGCCCGCCTGACCGAGCAGTACCACCTGCCGCAGAAGCTGCTGGAGCTGCATCAGTTCCGGCTGTCGATGATCTCCGGCGAGGCCCGCCTGGACACCCGGCACGACGACCTGGCCATCGTCATCAACATGGACGGCCAGGGCGCGCCGCTGACTAAGCTGCAGACCTGGAACGCCATCACCGGGGCGGCGCCACGGCACGTGTTCTTCGGCTGGAAGGACTTCTATGCCAAGGACAAGCCGATGCTCGGTCCCCGCCAGACGATCCGCCACCAGCCGCGACCGGTCCTGATCTCCTATCAGTAGCTGGTGAGATCGGGCTCGGTGACCGCGACGGTCGCGTTGTCCTCGGCGAAGGTCACGACCACGTCGACGCGCTCGCCGCGCAGCACGCGCGGCAGCCAGTACTGCGCGTCGTCCCACATCAGCCCGAACGGCAGCGCGTCCTCGCGGTACCAGCGCGGCGCGATTTCGTCGGACTCGGCGGGCTCACCCTGGTAGACGGAGGTGACGAACACGTCCGCCATCTGGTCCCATTCGGGCCGGGCCGGGAACCGGAACTCGATCGTGGCCATGTGCTCCAGCGAGTCGGTCGCCACCACCAGGCCGGACTCCTCAAGGACCTCGCGCGCGGCAGCTTGCGCCGGCTTCTCGCCCGGCTCGATGTGACCGCCGAGGCCGACCCACTTGCCGAGGCCGAAGCCAGTCTTCTTGAGCCCGAGCAGCACCTGCGGGCCGGCCGGGCTCTCGCGCCGGATGAGGCACAGGCAGGTCCGGATCAGCACCTCGCCAGCCTACCGAAGCACAGCACCCGAGCATGGCCCTCCGGAACTGCCGCAATCCGGCATGACCTGGCCGAAGCCATCAGGCCGTGCCCCTCGCCAGGGCGATCAGCCGGTCCAGCACGGCCCCGTTACTCACCCGCAGGCCGTCGTGCTCGTACTCGCTGGTGACCCACGGGCGCAGCCCCCGGATCGCCGCGGCGGTCTGCAGTGACAGCTCGCGCGGCACGTACATGTCGTTGAAGTACACAGCCGCCGCGGCGGGCGCCTCGGTCTGGGCTAGCTGCCCGGCGTCGTACAGCGCCGGCCAGCCGTCGCGCTGTGCCAGCAGCTCCGCTGCTTCGGCCAGCGGCCGCAGCGCCGGGTCGTGCTCGAGCACGCGCGGGTAGACCATTTCGCCGGTAAATAGCAGCGGCGCGTCACCAGCCAGGGCTGCCGCCGGATCGAACTGCGGGAACTCGGCCCGGATCCGCTCGGCCGCCCACCCGGTCGCGCCGCCCTGTGCGTAACAGGCCTCGTGCACGAGCGCGTACAGCGGTGCCTGCCCGTAGCCGAGTTGCTGCTCCGCGCGTGCCAGGAAGTCGTCGCTCAGCTCGGTGCCAACCGCGAACGGTGCTTCGAGCAGGTAGTGCAGGTTGTGTGAGCCGGTGCTGGAGCCGAGCACGTGCCCGAGTTCCTGGAACCGCTGCACGGTCAGCGTGCCGCCGCCCGGCAGGGTGGCCGGCTTGTCCGCCAGGGCGCGTGCGATCCGCCTGGCCTGCTCCACATCCTGCGGGTAGCGGTCGTAGTGAGCGAGTACCTTGGCCTCGACCGCGGCGTAGGTCAGCCGGTACACGTCGTCAGCAGTTGCGGACAGGCCGGGCAGCCCGCCGGTGATGAACGCCTCGCGGACTCCCTGCGGCGCCTTCGACAGGTAGGTGACCGTGCAGAAACCGCCGAAGCTCTGCCCGAGCACGCTCCACGGTGCGCCGCCCGCCAGCCGCCGCCGGATCAGCTCAGCGTCCGCGACGATCGAGTCGGCCCGGAAGTGCGCCAGGTAGTCCGCCTGTGCCTGCGGGCCCGGCAGCGCGGCGAGCGTCTGGCGGCTGGCCGGCGTGGACCGGCCGGTGCCCCGCTGGTCCAGCAGCAGGACCCGGAAGTCCCGCAGGGCGCGGTCGAGCCAGTTGTCGCGGCCTACCGGCCGGGGCGAGGCCATGCCCGGGCCGCCCTGGAAGAACACCAGCCAGGGCAGGTCGGCGGCCCCGCTTGCGTGCCCGGTTGCGACAACCTCGCGGGCGAACACCTCGATCTGCTCGCCATCCGGTCGCGAGTGATCAAGCGGAACGCTGAACACGTGCTCGCTCAGCAGGGTGCCCGGCTGTCGGTAGGAGACCATGGTCCAGCACCTTACTGCGAAGGGAAGGCAACGCATGTCTGGACTGCCGCCGCCCGGTGCCGACACCAGCGACGCCCCGCGCGGGCCAGCCGCCGCGATGTTCGCCGCCGATCAGGCCTCCCGCGGCCTCGGCATGGAACTGCTGCGGGCCGGCGACGGCACCGCGGCAGTCCGGATGCAGATCGCGCCGCACATGCTGAACGGGCACGCCATCGCACACGGCGGCTATGTGTTCATGCTGGCCGACACCGCCTTCGCGTGCGCGTGCAACAGTGCCGGACCGGTCACCGTCGCGGCGGGCGCCGACATCAGCTTCGTCGCGCCGGCGCGCGAAGGCGACATCCTGGTGGCGACCGCGACCGAGCGGGTCCGGCATGGCCGCAGTGGCATCTACGACGTCACCGTCCGCCGCGAAGACGAGGTCGTGGCGGAGTTTCGCGGCCGCAGCCGGACACTCGGCTAGAAAATCAGACCCTTCTTGGGCCGGGAACGGGAACGCGATGGCCAGTCCCGGACACAAAGCGAGTGTGACGACGATGACTGCGAACAGCGGGCCCGCCGACGCAACGCTCTGGCGGGCCGCCGTCGCCGGGGACAGCGACGCGTTTGGCGCGCTGTTCGACCGGCACGCGACGGCCGTTTACAACTACGTGCTGCGGCGCACGGCCGACTGGTCGGCAGCCGAGGACCTCACCGCGGCGGTGTTCTTGCAGGCCTGGCGCCGCCGTCGCGAGGTGGAGTTCGCTGCCGACTCCGCACTGCCCTGGCTGCTCGGCGTGGCCAGGCTGCAGCTACGCAACGCGCACCGGGCGCGGGCCAGGTACCTGGCAGCCGTCGGCCGGGCGGGCGCTGAGGCGGTCACTCATGCCGGTCCCGCCGACCCGGCGGAACTGGTGGCGGGGCGTCTTGATGGCGAGCGTCAGCTGGCCAGTCTTCGCATCGCGATCGCCGCGCTGCCCCGGCAACAGCGCGAGGTGATCGAGTTGTGCGTGTATGCGGGCTTGGACCAGCAGGCGGCCGCGATCGCACTGGGCATCTCGGCCGGCACGGTGCGCTCGCGGCTGCACCGGGCCAGGCAGCGGCTCGCCGCGCAGCTGAAGGCTGCCGGAGCCGTCACGTCCGGGCACTTCTGGGAGGCGCGATGAACGAGGCACGGAACGCATCTGCCGGCGGCCAGTCCGCCAGTGCTGTGCTGGCGGACCTGACCGGGCTCCTGCCGCCGGCACCACCAGCAGCTGAGTTCTCCGGCCGCGCTGAGCGCAAGGCAGAACTCCTCGCGGCGATCACCGGCCCGCGACCGGCCGGTGCGCGCCAGCGGCCTGCGGCCCGGCCAGCCGCCAGGCGCATGCTGATGCCGGCCGCCTCGGCTGCCGCGGTGCTGATCGTCGCGACCCTTGCAGTGGCGGTGCCGCACCTGGTCGGGCACGCTGGCGCCGGCCCCGCGGCGCAGGGTCAGCACGGACAGCAGGGCCAGCATGGCCCGGGGGCCGCCAGCACACTGACGAGCGCCCGGCACTGGACCGTGCCGGCCGGCGGCATCCGGGCCATTACTGTCACCGACACCGCGGGCGAGGTCGTCATCACCGGCAGCAGGTCGCCGGGCCCGGCGGCCATCACGGCCACCCCGAGCTATCAGCATGCGGCGCCGCGACTCAGCTACCAGATCGCCGGCGGCACGCTCGCGGTGATCGCGACGTGCCCGAACGTCCAGCAGAACTGCTCGGTGGCGCTCGGGCTGCGGGTGCCGGCCGGCGTCCCGGTCTCGGCGCATACCGACCAGGGCGATGTGCAGGTGACCGGCTTCTCAGCGCGTGTGCGCGCCAGTGCGGACCAGGGCAAGGTCACGCTCTCCCGCATCTCCGGCGCGGTCACGGCAGGCTCGCAGCAAGGCAGCATCGCATTGCGCAGCATCACGGGGTCGGTGACCGCGCAGACTGCCCAGGGCAGCATCACCGGCCAGGGCCTTCGGGTCAGCACGGCTCGGTTCGGAACGGACGAGGGCTCGGTCCAGGTCTCGTTCGCCGCGGCGCCAGACGCCGTCACGGCCACCTCTCAAGTCGGCCAGGTGACGCTGACCGTGCCGGGCAGCGCCTCCTACCGAGTCTCGGCCAGCAGCCAGCTCGGCACCACGAGTGTCAGGGTGCCGCAGTCGGCGAGCTCGGCGCACCGCATCACCGCCAGCTCACAGGTCGGCTCGGTGACTGTCCGGGACTAGCCGGTGACCGCGGGACACCCAGCAGGCAGGCGCCAGCTGGGCCTGCCGCGATCGGCTAGACCAAATCATCAGTTACCGGCTAGATTCGGCCGCGTGCTGCTCCGCAAGATCGCCGTCCGCGTCTACGAGCGGCGCCTGCGGCGGCACCTCGCCGGCAAGCGGCTGCCCAGGCACGTCGGAATTATTATCGACGGCAACCGTCGCTGGGCCCAGCAGACCGGGCTGGCCAGCCCGAGCGACGGCCACCGCCACGGCGCCGAGCACATCTGGGACGCGCTGTCGTGGTGCCAGGCCGCCGGGATCCGCCACGTCACGGTCTTCCTGTGCTCCTCCGAGAACCTTGCCCGCCGCGGCGACGCGGAGATCGCGGCGCTCATGGACATCATCGAGACCGTCGTCGTCGCGAGGATCGCCACGCCGGACCCGGCCTGGCAGGTGCACATCGCCGGCCTGGTCGACGTGCTGCCCGCGAGCACCGCGCACGCGCTCAAGCAGGCGGCCGACGCGACCGCCGCCTGCACCACCGGCGCCCATGTCACCCTGTGCGTGGGCTATGGGGGTCGGCAAGAGATCACCGAAGCGGTGCGCGCGCTGCTGGAGGAGAGCGCCGCCGCTGGCGTCGGGCTGGCTGAGCTCGCCGGGACCGTAACAGAGCGCGACATCGCCCGGCACCTGGCCGGAGACGGCCAGCCAGAACCGGACCTCATCATCAGGACCAGCGGCGAGCAACGCATGTCTAACTTCCTGCTCTGGCAAGCGACCGATGCGCACCTGCATTTCTGCGACTGCTACTGGCCCGCATTCGGCGAAATAGATTTCCTGCGGGCCCTGCGGGACTTCGCCGCCAGGAACCGCTGATCGGATGCGGGTAGCGGTCTTCCTCGGCAGCTCGATGGGCCGCCGGCCAGAGTATGTGCGGGCGACGGCGCAGTTCGGCCGCGACCTGGCACGGGCCGGGGCCGGCATCGTCTACGGCGGCGCCAGCGTCGGCCTCATGGGCGTGCTCGCGGACGCTGCCCTGGCCGAAGGCGGCGAGGTCATCGGCGTGATCCCGGGCGGCCTGTTCGCCGCCGAGGTGCCGCACCAGGGCCTGACGCGGCTGGAGGTAGTCACCACGATGCACGAGCGGAAGTCCCGGATGGCTGACCTGGCCGACGGCTTCGCCGCCCTTCCTGGTGGGCTCGGCACGCTGGACGAGCTTTTCGAGATCTTGACCTGGCGGCAGATCGGGCTGCATGCTAAGCCGGTCGGCCTCCTCGATCTCGGCGGATTCTGGGATGGGCTGACCGGCCTGGTCGACAGGCTGGTGGCCGACGGTCTGGTGCCGCAGGCGGGGCGCGACAGCCTGGTGCGGATCACGGACGCGGGCGAGTTGCTGCGGCTGCTTGCCTGAGCCGCGCTCGGCGCGGCTGTCACCGGGCTGGACGGGCGGCTACCAGGTCCATGATCGCCGTCACCAGCGCCGTGTGCGCGACCGCCGGGTCCATCGCTCCGATGCGGACCTGCTCCGCACTGGCATGGATGAGCGCGAAGCAGCCGGTGACCAGCCACTCAAGCGGCAGGTCGGAGCGGAACGAGCCGTCCAGCTGACCGCGGCGGATGATGTCTCGGATCAGTTCATGCCCGGCCAAATGCGAGGGGTCGACCACGCCGGGGCTGAGGCGGGCTAACGCGGCATCGATCACCGCGCCATACCTGTGCAGGTCGCGCCAGCCGGCCGAGAGCAGCCGCTCCAGCGCTTCGGGAGGCGGGCCGACGTTCGGCTGGGCCCGCTCGAGCACTGCGGCCGTGCGCTCGACAGATCGCTGGAGGATCGCCTCCAGTAGCGCCACAGTTGTCGGGAAGTGCGCGTAGACGGTCACCCGGGAGACACCAGCCTGCGCCGACACCGCCGAGATCGTTGGCTGGGCGTTCCGCTCGAGCAGGTCCTCGACCGCATCAAGGATGGCCTGCACGTTGCGTTCGCCGGTAGCCCTGCGGCGATCGGCGGATTCGGTCGACATAGGCGTCCCTTCACCAAACTCCGGATGCCCGTATATCCAGCTAGCCGCCAATCCGGTTACAACCAAGCCGAGGTCCCGTGCCGGCCAGGGCGTAGCTGCACCGCGCAGGCGACTGCAGCCCGGCAGATCGGGGGCTGCCAGCAGCGCCGCGACGCTGAATCTGATTGCCGCGCGCACGATTCTCCAAGCATCATGCGGTACATGCCCCCGGTCCTGGATATCGCCGCGCGCGGGGAACGGCCAGCGCTTCGGCTCAGGCCGTGGCTGGCGGCGGACTTGCCGGACCTGCTCGCCGCTCTGGCGCTCGAAGACCCGGACGGCGATCCCTGGAAAGGCGGTCCTTGGACGCATCCCGGTGTCCGCGTCGCTGGCCCGCACGGCCGGACCCGGACGCGGCGATGAGGAAGCAGCACTCTGGCTCTCGGGCCAGGAACGCGGCTGGCAGGACGGTGACTGGTTTGCCGCGGATCATGCTGGTCCACGACGTCGACAACCACGCCTCGTGCCGGGTTGCGGCGAAGAGCGGCTATCCATTCCGCAAACTGAGCCCGCCAAAGCCGCCGTGCTGGTTCACGGCCGGGCACATCCACCTGGCCGAGCCAGCACCGGGCCAGGGACGTGAGCCGTTGTGGGATCACCGGACGTGACCGGCCGCGAGCCTGAACTGAACCTGTCAGCTTGCTATCCAGGACGATCATGAACTAAGCAGCTAGGTTGACAGAGGTGTCAACCGAGCACTCGGCCCGAGGCAGGCGGTGCGCCAGAACCCGCCCGGCCAGGCAGCACCAGATCGCTCGGCGGGGCCGGGCGGGGGAGCGGTCAGCGGATATCTGCGCCGAGGCCGGCGAGCTTAGTCTCGAAGTTCTCGTAGCCGCGCTGGATCAGGTCGACGCCGCGCACCCTGGAAACACCGTCGGCGGCCAGGGCTGCAATGAGGTAGGAGAACCCGCCACGCAGATCGGGAATCTCCAGTTCGGCCGCGTACAGCTTGCTCGGGCCAGAGATAACCGCCGAGTGCACGAAGTTGCGCTGGCCGAAGCGGCAGGGCAGACCGCCGAGGCACTCGGCGTAGAGCTGGATCGTCGCACCCATCGCGGACAGGGCGGCGGTGAAGCCGAGGCGGTTCTCGTAAACCGTCTCGTGCAGGATCGACAGCCCGGACGCCTGAGTAAGCGCAACCGCGAGCGGCTGCTGCCAGTCGGTCATGAAACCCGGATGGACGTTGGTCTCCAGCGCGATCGCGTGCAGTTCCCGTCCCGGGTGCCAGAAGGTGATGCTCGTATCGTCGATCGCGAACTCGCCGCCGACCCGCCGGAACACGTTGAGGAAGGTCATCATGTCCGCCTGGCGCGCACCGTCCACGGTCACGTGGCCGCCGGTCGCAAGCGCGGCGCAGGCCCAGGATGCGGCCTCGATCCGGTCCGGCATCGCCCGGTGCGTGAAGCCGGTCAGTTCCCGGACGCCGGTGATGTGGATGACGCGGTCGGTGTGTACCTCGATGATCGCGCCCATCTTCTGCAAGATCGCGATCAGGTCCATGATCTCCGGCTCGACGGCCGCGTTGCTCAGCTCGGTGACTCCCTGGGCGCAAACCGCGGTGAGGAGGACCTGCTCGGTGGCCCCCACGCTCGGGTACGGCAGCGCGATCTTCGTGCCGTGCAGGCCAAGCGGCGCGGTGATGTGCAGGCCGTCAGCAGCCTTGTCCACGATCGCGCCGAAGCCGCGTAGCGCGTCCAGGTGGAAGTCGATCGGGCGGTCGCCGATCCGGCAGCCGCCAAGGTCGGGGATGAATGCGCGGCCGATCCGGTGCAGCAGCGGCCCGCACAGCAGGATCGGGATCCGGCTGGCCCCGGCGTGGGCGTTGATGTCGGCAACATCTGCCCGCTCTACGTCGGCCGGGTCGAGCACGATCTCGCCAGGCTCATCACCCTGAGTAACCGATACACCATGCAGAGCTAGTAGGCTCGTGACGATTCCCACATCGCTGACGTCTGGCACGTTGCGCAGCCGGCTAGGCGTGCGCCCGAGCAGCGCCGCCACCATCGCCTTGGACACGAGGTTCTTGGCCCCGCGGACTGCGACCGTACCCTCCAGCGGCCGTCCGCCGCGCACCGTCATCATCGTCACGGCGTCCAGTATCGGGCACGCTCACGGCTGCTCGGTGGATAACAGCCGAACACCCTGCCCAGCCGGCGTGGCGCTGGTCCGGGCCCTCGATCAGGCCGCCGCCGCGGCGCTCGCGGCGTTGAGCAGCAACTGTGCCGTGGTTACGGGCCCGACACCGCCCGGCACGGGGGACAGGGCGCCGGCAATCGGAGCCACCGCCGACGCGTCGACATCGCCGACAAGACCGCCGTCAGAAGTCGGGTTGGTGCCCACGTCGATGACCACTGCGCCAGCCCCCACGTAGCCCGCGCCGATGAGCGCGGGGCGGCCTGCAGCGGCGACGAGGACCTCGGCTTGCGCAGTGACAGTCGGGAGGTCCCGCGTCCGGGAGTGACAGATAGTGACGGTGGCGTTACGCGCCAGCAAGAGCTGTGCGAGCGGCTTGCCGACAACGGTGGAGCGGCCGACGATAACGGCCCGGCGGCCGGACAACTCGATGGTGTGGAAGTCCAGCAGGCGTAGCACCGCCTGCGCAGTCGCTGGCGCGAAAGCCTTCAGCCCAGCGCTCAGCCGGCCCAGCGAGACGGGACTTGCGCCGTCGACGTCCTTGGCCGGATCGATGGCCAGTGCCAGCTCGGCCGCCGACAGCCCGGGCGGCAGCGGGGTCTGCAGGATGATGCCGTGCACGGCCGGATCGGCCGACAAGGCCGACAGCGCGCCGCTGATCGCGGCAGCATCGGCACCGGGTCCCAGGTCACGTACGTCGCACTCGATGTCCAGCCGGCCTGCCGCCCGGATGATGGACCGGACATACCACGCGCTGGACGCATCGTCCGTAGCGCTCACGATGACAAGGCGCGGCACGGTCCCGGCCGGGGAAAGACGGGAGACAAGAGCCGAGGTCTGGCCGTTCAGCATCGCGGCCGCCTCCTTGCCCGACAGCGCCCGTGCGGTCACCGGGCCGGCCGTCATCGGGTGATGTCCGCGCGGACTGCTGCGCTCAGGCTCTCCGCCCGGCCAACCAGCGCGTCCACTCCCGCCAGCACCTCGCGGTAGCGGGCTGTTGCCGGCGTCGTGATCGTGGTGCCGAGGTTCACCTCTGCGTTCAGGCGGCCGGTCGCGATCGCGGCGCGGATAGCTTCGGCAGCGGCACCGATGTCAGTGAGGACATTCCCGTTGCCGATCGGCCGCAGCCTCTCGGCCAGGCCGAGGAGCTCGGCGCCCGTGGTGATGACGGAGACAGGTGGGTCAGCTGCAGTGATCAGCGCGTCCGAGATTGCCTCCGAGCGCGCCGTCTTCTGCTCCTCAGTGTCCCTGGGCAGTGCGTAGGCGGCGGCCACTTCACCGAATGCGGCAGCATCGGCAGCGGCCAGCTCCAGGCTCTCGGTCCGGAGCTCATCCGCCTTGGACACGATGCCACTGATCGCCTTCGCGTGCTCGGCATACCTAGGGCCGCTGGAATACCGGCCCACCATCGCGATCAGCGCCGCCGCCTCGGCCGCGTGCAGGGCAGCGACGGCGCCGCCGCCCGGCGTGGCCGTCTTGGCGGCGAGTTCCTCCAGGAACGTGCCGATCGTCTCGTCATGCATTTCCCGCCTCCGCTCGTTGCGCCTGCCCGCCTAGGCCTACCCGATCAAGCGCCCGATCCTCAGCGCCATATGCCGGCCGCCAGGATCCGGCAACGCACGCCTGTGTATCAGCAAGTCTGCCGGTGCATCCGTGGAGGGCCTGGCCCGGGATTGTCACGGGCCAGATCCCGAGGGGACGTCCGGGGTGGCGCCGCTGCGCCACCCCGGATGACCGCGCGTCCTGATTGGCGCGACGTGGGCTCGTTCCCGGCTTAGTCCGGTTTGCGCGATGTGCGCAAGCGCTTGGTACCGACGGCCACCGTCAGCGCGATGCCGGGGCTTCCGGCAGGCGCCGCAGAACTTCCCGCATGCCGAGTTTCAGTTCCGCCACGTCGGACTTCAGTTCCGCCACGTCTGACTTCAGCCCGGCGACGTCTCCCTGCAGGACGCCGACGTCACCCGTCAAACGGTTGAGCTGAGCTGTGTGCCGATCCTGCACGCGGCGCATGACGGCAATGTCGGCCCGAATGCCCCGCATGCCTGCCGCGAGAACCTCGATCTGGCCAGGTCCGGCCCAGGTCTCAAGCTGGACTACGCGCGTCTCCAAGGTGCTGATCCGTTCTTCAGTGCCGGGCATGCCCGGGACGCTACAGAAAAGGACGCCGGGAGTGCTGCCAGCGTCCCACACGCTCACAGGCACCGGCGTTGATATCCACAACACCGCGGGACGGCTGGACGCCGCGCGAAGGGTTTGCTAGGGAACTGGAGTGACGGTCGCGAGCGCGAGCGGATCGGCGTCGGACGCTAATCCCCTGGGGCAGCGCCCGGCCGGGACAACCGCCGGCAGCGCGACGCCGAGCGGGCGGCCGCCTCAGCCGCGCTGCTGCTGGGCGTAGGCGTCCAGGCGCGCCAGTTCATCGGCGTAGATCCCACGCATAACGCGCGGCGCGAAAAGACCCTCAAAGAAACCGCCGACTCCGCCTGCACCGTTCCAGCTCGTCGTGAGAGTAACTTTCGACGCGTCGCCCTGGGCATCTACCGTCGTCGTGGTCACGAGGCTGGAAGTGGCGTCAGTCTCGGTCAGCACCCTGCCAGGTTCCGGCTCGGCCACGGTCATCTGGTACTGCCGGGTGCGGCCGCCCGCGGTCACCTTGAACTTGGTGACTGTTCCGGCACCGACGCCGCCCGACTCCACCTGGAAGTCGGAAAAGGCTGGCGGCAGGAAATGCGGGTGATGTTCGCGGTTGTCCGCGAACAACCCGTACACGACGGAGGCAGGAGCGTCGATCGTCCGCTCGGCGGAGACGACAAGCTGTTTCATGCGGCCCTGTCTACCATGCTCGGTCGCGGGTGATCCGGGGAGTCCTGGACCCCAACTAATCGAGGACAGGATAGAACAGGTGAGCATGGGGTCAGCCGCACCGGTGCAGGACGGTAAATACGCTCGCGTGGAAAGGGAGCGCCGGTTCCTGCTGCCGGCTCCGCCGGCCGCCGCCGCGCCCGCGCCGAGACGGATCTACGACCGGTACGTCACCGGCACGCGACTTCGGCTGCGGCGGGTCGAGCACCTCGGCAGCGGGCAGACCGAGCTGAAACTCACGCAGAAGATCCCGGCCGGAGCGGCCGGGCCAGTCCGCGGCCTGATCACCAACATGTACCTGGCTGAGGCGGAGTACGACGTCCTCGCGGCGCTGCCGGCGGCGGTCCTGACCAAAACGCGAGTCAGCATCCCGCCGCTCGGCGTCGACATCTTCGACCCGCCGCTCGACGGGCTGGTGGTGGCGGAGGCCGAGTTCGCCGACGATGACGAGGCGGTCCGCTTCCGCCCGCCGCCCGAGAGCATCGCCGAGGTTACCGACGATCCGCGATTTACCGGCGGACGGCTCGCGCTGACAAAGCGGCATGAGCTTCTCGTCTGGCTCGCTGAGTACGGCGTGGCGGCTAGCTAGCGCTCGCGACCCGCGACCGTGAGTTCGCGGAGGCTGCTGATCCTCGGCACGCCGGCCGCAAGGCAGCGGTCGTAGCGATCGACGAGGACCGCGCCGAGGCCGGCGCCAATGGCGCCAAGCACGTCTTTCTCCAGCGAGTCCCCGACCATCAGGGCCTCACCGGCAGTGAGGCCAGCACGGCTCAGTGCATGTGCGAACGCCCGCGGGTCTGGCTTGCCGGCGGGAAGACCAGACGATGCGATCAGAATGTCGATTTCGTCGCTCAGGCCGAGCTTGCTGAGCTTGAACCGCTGGTGGCGCTCGTCCCCGTTGGTGAAGACGGCGGCAGTCAGGCCGGCCGCGCGGACCCGGCGCAGCGCGGGGATCGCGTCGTCGAAGACGGTCCAGCCGGCCTCGTAGCGTTCCAGATAGCCGGCAAACAGCGCGTCAGCCTCGCGGTCAGAGACGTCAGCGCCGACGAACTCCCGGACTCGCGCGCGCCGCTGCTGAGCGAAGCTGAGCTCGCGGCGCTGATAGCGGCCGTAATGAACCTCGGAGATGCGCGCCCAGCGCACGGTGACGTGCTCGTCCCCGACGCCAAGCTCGCCCGCCCAGGCCAGGACCGCGGCGTCCGCGGCGCTCTGGTGGTCGACGAGGGTGTCATCGAGATCGAACAGGACGCCACGGAGCACGTGGCGATTCTGCCATCCCGGCCGCCCGGCACTGCGCCTGCGCCAGTCGTCCGGCGGCTGCGAGCCGCCGCGGTCACGGCGGGAAGAGGTCGAGCACCTGTGCGAGAGATGCGATGGCAGGCACCCGGTCGCCCGGATCACCGCTGCGGCACAGCACCCGGCCGGCGTAGCCGAGGTCGATGGCAGCCGCGACCAGATCCGGGTCGTCGTCAACGAACAGGCAGTACGCGGGTGCCACGGCGAGTGCGTCGCTGGCGTGGCGGTACATGCGCGGGTCTGGCTTGCGGCAGCCGAGCACCGCGGAGATCGCATAGGCCTCGAAGAACTCGCCGATGCCGAGCCCGGCGTGCAGCTCCGGCAGGCCAGGCCAGGCGTCGGACACGACGGCCATGCGCACGCCGCGGCCGTGAAGCTCGCGCAGCGTGCCGAGGACATCCGGAAAGGTCTCCAGGAACGCAGCGGGCTCAAGCGGCCGGCGAAGATCAGCCAGCAGGGCCGGGTCTGGCTCGACCCCGAGGCAGCCGAGGATCACCCCGTGATAGTCGTCGTAGTCCGGCGTGCGACCGGCCGCTGTCATGAAGCGGTCGCCGACGGCGATGGCCGCAGCGAACTGGTCCGGCGTGAGGTGCGGAGCGCGCGCCAGGACCGTCTGCTCGAAGTCGGAGCGCGGATTCCACCTCCCGCCGATCGGCTGCATGAGCACTCCGCCGGAGTCGAAAAGGACCGCCTGCAGCCCGCGGCCTGCTCGCTGCTGCACGGAGTTCAGTGTGTCACCTTGGTCGCTGGCAAGACCGGGTGGCGCCCGCGGTCATGGGCCCGGCTTACCGCCGCAGCTCAGCTGTCCTTTCCAGCCAACCGAGCTTGTCCGGATTGCTGATCGCGTAGATCCGGGTGATCCGACCTTGCTCGACCAGCAGGCTGACGGCCGCTGACGCGTCACCGATCCGGAGCCGGACGCCCGGCGTCCCGTTGAGCCACGCGGCGGCCGCCGCGATCTCCGGCAACTGCGAAGCGCGGGCCAGGAGCGCCAGCACCTTCCTGGCGCCGGTGACGGGTCTGAGCGCAGCCGCCACCACACCGCCGCCGTCAGTGATCAGCACAACGTCCGGAGCGAGCACGTCGACCAGCCCCTGCACGTCGCCAGTGGAGATGGCGGCCATGAACCTCGCGACAGCAGCCTGCTGCTCGGTCCGCGCCACGCGCATCCGCGGCCGCCGGGCCGCGACGTGCTCGCGCGCCCGGCGTGCGATCTGCCGGACTGCGGCCGGCGTTTTGCTCACGGCCGCGGCAATCTCCTCGTAGGGGGTATCGAAGACCTCACGCAGCACGAACACGGCCCGTTCGGCCGGCCCGAGCGTCTCCAGCACGGTCAGCATGGCGATCGAGATGCTCTCGGCGAGCTCGACGTCCTCGGCGATGTCCGGCGTGGTGAGCACCGGCTCGGGCAGCCACTCGCCGACGTAGTCCTCTCGGCGGCGGGCCAGTGTCCGGAGCCGGTTGAGCGCCTGCCGGGTCACGATCCGGACCAGATACGCTCGCGGGTCGCGCACCTCAGCCTGCTCGACACCGGCCCACCGCAGCCACGTCTCCTGCACGACATCCTCGGCGTCGGCGGCAGACCCGAGCAGCTCGTAGGCGACGGTGAACAGCAGGCTGCGGTGCGCGACGAACGGGTCGCCGGTCATGCCGGCGAGCGTACGCCGCCGGCCGCGCTGGCCAGCGGCTTGAGGTCACAGCTGGCCGAGAACTCCTGTGACTCGATGCCCCACGCGGTATTTGACCGCGCTGCGAGGTTCGCCATGGCAATGGACATGGTCAGCTCGACCAGCGCGCCAGGGCCGAGCGCCGTCAGCAGTCTCGCCGACAGGTCGTCGGTCACCTGCGACGGGGTCTGCGTCATTGCCTCGGCGTAGGCCAGCACGTCGCGCTCCAGTGGCGTGAAGACATCGGACTCGCGCCACCGGGGCACCTCGCGGGCCTTGGCCACATCCAGGCCCTGGTTATGCGCGCCGAAGTAGCCGAGGTCCAGGCAGAAGCTGCAGCCGACCAGGCTGGCCACTGCCATATGCGCGAACGACTTCAGGTTCTCATCACATTGGTCCCATTTCTGCACCTTGCGCCCGATGCTGAGGCTGAAGTTCACTACCTTGCGGTTGTGCCACGCCACCAGCACTGGCTCGGGCACATCACCGAGCATCCGGCGCGACATCAGCTTGATGATCGCGCCGTAGATGCCGGTCAGTTCTGCCTTCGGGATCCGTACCTGGCTAGCCATGTTGCCTCCCTGAATGCCTGCTCTGGCATTCAGACACCGGCGACGCAGCGGGTGCGACAGGTTCCGCGCCTGTTCTTCTCGCCGGTCTGGCCAGTTCCACGCGGCTCACGGTGCTCAGCGGGGCAGGCGCGCGGCTCGCTCCGCCAGGTAGTCGCGCTCCCGTGCATTCGCGGTGCGGGCGGCGGCGCTGGCGTAGTTCGCCGCCGCGGCGGCGAGATCACCGGCTTCCTCCAGCAACTGAGCGCGGACCGCATACAGGCGGTGCGAGTCATGCAGGTCGAGCCCGTCGAGCAGGGCGAGCCCTGCCGCCGGTCCCTGGATCATCGCGACGGCGACCGCGCGGTTGAGCCGTACCATTGGGTTCCCGGTCAGCGCCTCAAGCCGCTGGTAGGCCCTGGCGATTTCGGCCCAGCGGGTCGAGGCATGCGAGGCGGCCTCGTCATGCAGTGCCGCGATCGCGGCGAGCAGCTGGTATTCCCCGATGCGGCCGACGGCGAGGGTGTCGTTGAGCAGTTGCAGCCCCTCGGTGATGAGCCCGTGGTCCCACTGCGACCGGTCCTGCTCTGCCAGCGGGATGAGCGCACCACTGGAGTTAGTGCGGGCCGGCCGCCGGGCCTCGGTGAGCAGCATGAGGGCCAGGAGACCGGCTGCCTCCGGGTCGCCCCGAACCTGGCCGTGCAGCATCCGGGCCAGCCGGATCGCTTCGCCGGACAGGTCCACGCGCAGCAGCTCGGGCCCGCCGGAGGACGTGTAGCCCTCGTTGAACATCAGGAACAGCACCACGCACACGGACCGAACGCGCGCGACGGGATCAGCGGGCAGCTCGAACCGGCGGCCGCGCAGCTTTGCCTTCGCGCGGCTGATGCGCTGCGCCATGGTTGCTTCCGGCACGAGGTAAGCCGCGGCGATCTCGCGAGTCGTCAGGCCGCCGACAGCTCGCAGCGTCAGCGGGATCGCAAGGGTCGGGGACAGGGCGTCATCACAGCAGAGGAGCAGCAGCACTAGCGAGTCGTCGGCCGCAGGGGCGGTTGCCTGCAAGTGCATGGACAGCGAGGCGGCCATGTCCTCGCGGTTACGGCGGGCATCGGCGCGGCGGTAGTCCTCGACGAGCCGCCGCGAGGCCACGGTGATGAGCCACGCCAAGGGCCGGTCGGGCAGATCGCCCGGCCACTGAGCTGCCGCCGCGAGCAGCGCCTCCTGGACCGCGTCCTCGGCGTCAGTGAACTCGCCATAGCGGCGGGCGACCGCGCCGAGGGCCTGCGGGGCAAGTTCTCGCAGCAGGCCCTCGACGCCCGGCGTGGTCACACCTCTGGGTCAGGTGCGCCGAGCACCTGACGCACCTCGATCTGCAGGCGGAGAGGTACGCCGCCGGGGCCGGGCGCGGCCGACGATCGTGCGGCGATCTCGAGCGCCCGGTCCAGGCTGTCCACGTCAATCAGCCGGTAGCCGGCCAGGAGTTCCTTCGACTCCGGGTATGGCCCGTCAATGATCTTCGACGGATTCACGCCGTCGGAGACCACGAACTTGGCCGCCTCGGGTCCCGCAAGGCCCTGGGCGTCGACTAGTTCGCCGGCCTCCAGCAGCTCGGTGTTGAGAGCCTGCTGAAAGCCGATGTGGGCCCGCACGTCCCCGGGCTCCCACTCGGTCATAGGCAGGCAGTTCTCCAGCTCGACGCCTCCGTAAGCCTGCAGCAGCATGTATCGCATAGCGTCATCCTCTCTCCCGGCGGCCCGGTGACCGCTCGTCACCCGGGAGTCGATGCTGCGTGCGCGTTCTCGACATCAGCAGCGCTCATCCACGGCACCCGGCGCCGCAGCGCATCGCGGTGCGGTAGCGGGTGCCGCAGTGGCGTGTGAGAATGCCGGGCATGATCTGGACCATGCCGGAACCGCAGCGAGTGTGGGAGCCATTCGTCGCCGATGAGCGCACCACGCTCGAAGGATTCCTGGACAAGCAGCGCACGACGCTGCTGTGGAAATGCAGCGGCCTGACCGCCAGCCAGTTAGCGCTCCGGGCCGTGCCGCCCTCGAGTCTGTCCCTGCTCGGGCTGGTGCGGCACCTGACCGAGGCCGAACGCGGCCACTTCCGCATCGAGTTCGCCGGGGAATCAGTTGAGCACGCCTACTCGACGGCTGACCGGCCCGACGGGGCATTCACCGACGCAGGCGCCGGGACTGCGCAGCAGGACATCGCCACCCTGGTCGCCGAATGGAACCTGGCCCGGGCCGCGATCGCCGGCGCCAGCCTGGATGACTGCTTCACCCATCCCGAGATCGGGAAGATCTCCCTGCGTACCCAGCTCAACCACATGATCGAGGAGTATGCGCGGCACATCGGGCACGCCGACCTGCTGCGCGAGTGCATCGACGGCGTTACCGGCGACTAGCAGGGCATCCCGCCCCGCGATCACGAGCCGGCGCCGCTGGCAGCGGGACAGAGCAGTCGCCTCGCCATGGTAGTTTGCGGGTCTTCATGACCCCCAACGGCCGTCTCCCCAGGGTCCTTGCGACCGATCTCGATGGCACGCTGCTTCAGCCTGATGGTTCTGTCTCCCCCCGCACTCGGCGGGCGCTGACCGGGCTTGCCGTTGCGGGCATCGACGTTGTCTTCGTGACCGCACGTCCGCCCCGGTCGGTCGATCACCTTGCGGATCTGGTCGGCGGGCACGGAACGGTGATCTGCGCCAATGGCGCGTTCGTCTACGACGTGGCCCGGCGCACGGTCCTCCAGGTCCACGCAATGCCACCGGCTACGGTCCAGGCAATCGCAGCTGACCTGCGGCGGGACCTGCCGGGCATAGGCTTCGCCGCCGAGCTGGCCGACGGGATCCGCCTCGAGGCGGAATACCCGCCCCTGCACCCGGAAGATATACCGGCTGACGGTACCTACAGCTCCATTGACTCCATTAATCAGCCGGTAGGCAAGCTGCTGGCCCGGTCGCTGCAGGTGCCGGGTCCGGAGTTCCGCCAGCGCGTTGCGCGGATTGTCGGCCGGCGAGCCCTTGTCTCCTACTCAGGCAGCGATACCCTGGCCGAGATCGGGCCGCACAACGTGACGAAGGCCACATCACTCATCGAGTGGTGCGCAGCGCGAGGTATATCTGCCAGCGACGTCTGGGCATTCGGAGATATGCCGAACGACCTCCCGATGCTGATGTGGGCCGGAGTCTCGTTCGCGGTGGCGAACGCTCACCCCGAGGTCGCCGCCGCCGCAAGCCACGCATGCCCGTCGAACGCGGACGACGGTGTCGCATGCGTCGTGGAGGCGC
The DNA here is from genome assembly GCA_036495585.1 of Streptosporangiaceae bacterium. Lineage (GTDB taxonomy): Bacteria > Actinomycetota > Actinomycetes > Streptosporangiales > Streptosporangiaceae > JAJYUU01. The sequence goes on along the minus strand of DASXMP010000063.1, from coordinate 19,293 downwards.
TGATAGCACACAGTGAGCGAGAGGCCGGGACGCCGCAGGCCATGAAGGGGACCGCATGACCGGGGGAGCCAGGAACGACGAGCCGGGCGAGAGCTCCGCATGGCCGGGGCATTCTCCGACCGAGCAGACCGCGCCATTCTGGACCCCTCGCCAGCAGGACCAGTCGGCTGCCTGGGACGAGGCTGGGTGGTGGCGCGACCAGCCTGAGATGACGGGCCGCCAGCCAGAAATGACGGGCCGCCAGCCGGAGATGACGGGCCGCCATGAGTTCGCGGGCAGCGGGCCGCGGCGGTCACGACGGAAACTAGCCGTCGCCAGTATCGTCGTGGCCGTGGTTGCGGTTCTGGTCGCGGGGGCGAGCCTCACCGGGCTCATCGGCGGGCACAAGGCCAGGGTGCCGGGCTTCCACCCCACCGCCACCGCTCCGGCTGCTGCGGCCCGGCAGACCGCTGAGGTGTTTCTGGCTGCCTGGCAGCGCGGGCAGATCGCGAAGGCCGCAGGCTATACCGATCACCGGGCTGCGGCCGCCGCCGCACTGACCTCCTATGAGCAGGACCTGCACCTGCAGGCTCTGCATCTGGCCGTGGACAGCGCGACCGCACACGGAACGGTGGCGTTCTCAGTGCACGCCGTGGTGGGGCTGGCTGCGACTAAGTCCGTGACAGGCACGTGGTCCTACCCGTCAGAACTGCACGCCTACGAGAAGCGCGGCGGATGGTGGGTCACGTGGAGTCCGGCACTCGTGGCGCCGAAGCTGGCCACCGGTGAGACGGTGGCCAGCTTCCCGGTCGCGCCTGGCTCCGCCAAGGTCGTCGACGCCGCCGGCGCTGACCTCGCGGACTCCAGCGACCCTGGCCTTGACAACATTGCCGCGGCGCTGAGAAGCAACGCCCCGGTCGGCCTGGGCACGCCGGGCGTCGAGGTGGAGCTGGTCAGCCGCCACCATGCGCCCATCGCCAGTACCGCGGATCTGCTGCGGCGACCGGTCGACACCGCCGTGGTCAAGACCACCATCGATCCGGCAGTGGAGGCGGCGGCAGAGGCGGCTGTGCAGGCTCATCCGGACAGCTCGATGGTGGTCCTCCAGCCGAGCACGGGACACATCCTGGCGGTGGCCAACAATGATGGCCAGAACGACTTCGCGCTCACCGCGCGAGTGGCACCCGGGTCCACCAATAAGATCATCACCTCGACCGCCCTGCTGTCCACGGGCCTGGTCAGCTCGCCGAGCCAGCCGGTCGGATGCCCACCCCGACTGATCATCAACGGTGAGAAATTCAAGAACGACAAGGGCGAAAGCGAGGCCGACAGCACGCCGTTCCTCACCGACTTCGCTGCCTCCTGCAACAACGCCTTCGCCCGCTGGTACGCAAGGATCGGCTCCGGGACGCTCGCTCAGACGGCGCGTAAGTACTACGGCCTGAACCAGCCATGGAACATCGGGATCGGCCCGGGCGGCCCGTACTACGCGATCCCGGCCGCCGCCTATAACGGGGAGCTGGCCCAGGAGCTGTTCGGCCAGGGACAGCTCGAGGCCTCCCCGCTGGCCATGGCCTCCGTCGGGGCGACCGTGGACACGGGGCACTTCAAGCAGCCGATCGTCGTGCCAGCCCAGCCGAGGCTTACCGCCACGCCACTGCCTGCCGGCGTGCACCAGGACTTGTGGCAGATGATGAGAGCGGTCACGCAGTCCGGCGGCACGGCAGCCGGGGTCTTCGACGGCGTCAGTTCTGCGGTTTACGGAAAGACCGGCACCGCCGATGTCGGCGGCCAGCAGCAGCCGAACAGCTGGATGGTCGCCTTCGATCCGACGCTCAACGTCGCGATCGGCTGCCTGGTACTTAACGCCGGCTACGGTGCGTCCTTCGCCGGACCGGAAGCGGCCGCCGTGCTCCAGCATCTTTCGCAGTGACCCCGCCGTGCCCCGGGGCGGTGACCTCACGCGCGAACGCCCGTACAGCCAGCCCGTCGCAGCTGGTCACATTTCCTGCGAAGCTCGGCTGGTGAGCTATGACGCGATCGCTGTGGACTACGACGAATTCGTGGGCGTCTCGTGCATTCACCGGGTCGCCATTCCGTCGATCTTGAGGATGTGCGCGGAGGGCAGCGCGGTCCTTGATGTCGCCTGCGGTCAGGGCGCCTTGACGCAGGCACTCGCGCGGCGGTTCCCACTGGTCGTCGGCGTCGACCGGTCGCCGGAGCTGATCGGGATCGCGGCGGCGCGCGGCGGCCCGCCGCACGTCCGCTACCTGACCGAAGACGCCGAGGCGCTGTCCTCGGTCCCCGACGCGAGCTTCGACAGCGCGGCCTGCTGTCTGGCCATGACCGACTTCGATGATCTGGGCGCGGTGCTGGCGGCGACCTCCAGGGTGCTCAAGCCCAACGCCTGGCTGGTGTTCGCCACCCTGCACCCATGTTTCGAAGCGCCGCACGCAGCGAACTGCGAGCGCGACGGCCAGACCGTCAAGGTCGTGAGCCAGTACTTCGACGAAGGACGCTGGTGGCCGAGGGACCGGACCCGGCTATTCGGCGAGATCGGCTGGCATCACCGCACGCTGAGCACCATCCTGAACAGCTTCCTGACAGCCGGCTTTGCACTCGACTGCGCTCAGGAACCCCAGGCTCCCGCTGATGTGCTCGCCGAGAGTCCCGCATACGGCCAGGTCGCCGAGGTCCTGACCCTCCGCTGGCGCCTGCGCGGCCGGTAGGCGCACTCGCGCAAATCCAGCGCTGGCAGCGGCTGCTGGCAGGGACTAGCTGGCCGGCATCTCGCGGCGCATGAAGTAGCACATCATGCTGTCGCCTTTGACGACGCCCTCGATCGGGCTGATCATGTCATTCACCCATTGCGGGCAGGCCGACTTCTCACCCTGCCCGCTGACGATCCAGCCGTTGGGGCCAACGTGATTCGCGGTGGCCAGCAGGCTATGGCAGCGGTGCAGCACCCTCGCCCCGCTACGGTCGATGACGACGCAGGCCGCAGGGGCGGGCCCGACCGTATGCACGACGTAGATGTAGCCGTATTCCCACGCGGTCGTCACCTAGGCTCCTCGCTTCGACGGGCGGGCCCCGCGCAGCGCGGGTCATGCGTCTCGATCCTGCACAAGCATTAGCAGGCCTGGCCATTCTGGTCCACTTTTGGCTGGCATCCTGCTCGGCCGTCCTCACCCCACTGTGGCCTGCGCCAGCCGTGATGTCAGGTTGCCGGCGAAGTCGCACCCGGCCCGGTCATCTGGCCTGGCTGCTGAGCAAACCACGGCGTGGCAGCAGGGAAGGTACACCGGGCCGTCACGGACGCCGGCCAGTAGCATTCTGGCATGTCGGAAATGCCCGCTGAGCAGGAGCGCGCCCGCACTACGGACGCGTCGCCCAGTCCCTCGCCAGCCCAGTCAGGCGCTCGCAGAACGATCGCGATAGACGTCGACCGCAAACTAGACGAGCGCATCGGCTGGCTCGCGCGCTGGCAGCGGGTCAGCGAAGAGGATCTGATTGCCGAGGTTATTGAGCAGCATCCGCAGCGTTCCGAACAGCGAAGCCGCACCGTACAGGTGAGTGAGGCTGCCGCGGCGCACCTGGACGCGGCGGCTGCGACTATCGGGATGAGCGCAGAGGAGCTGATCGCCGAGGCGATAGATACCTACACACCGAAGGAGAATGTCAGCAGATTCTGGCCTGCCATCGGCGTCCCCGGGCTGCTCGTCGCGCTGGCCTTTGTGCCGATGTTCGTATCGCCGTCCGTCGGGCGCTCGGGGTCAGCCTTGGCCTGGACCCTGTTCGCAGCGGCGATGGTCGTCGCATGCTGTGCCCTGACCCTCGTGCTGGTTACCACCGTGGTCTATCCCGAGTGGCAAGTGATCAAATACGGCATCGCCGGCCTGGTGTTCTCGACCGCCTGCGGGGCGGTCGCGGTGCTATCGGTGTTCGCCTATGTCTACTGGCTGCTCAGCAGCCTGGTGCCGGCGTCATTTAACCTGCCGCTGTCGCGGGTTGACGCCCTGTATTTCACGCTTGGCACGTTCACGACAACGGGTACCGGCCGCATCGTCGCGCAGTCCTCCCTGGCCGAATTGCTCGTCTCCGGTCAGGTGGTGCTTGGCTGGGGCTTTGTGGCCGTACTGCTCGCCTTGCTGGTCCCGCGCGCTGCTGCCGCGCACAAGAGCCGGTCGAGCGGCCGGATCGTCGTTCGCATGAAGTAACCTCGCTGACCAGCTTTCCGGAGCAGGTCGTTCCGTTCCCGGCCTGGTTACGGGCTTCTCCCGTCGTTGGTCACCAGTTGATCCGCTGTTGCCAGCGGGGGCGGCGGATGGTTGACTCAGCGGCTCCTGCGGCAGAATGTGGCGGTGGCCGTGCCATCCGACAGAAACGCAATGGTGATCATCGGCGCTGGCTTCGCCGGCGGCAACGCAGCTAGGACGCTCCGCGAGGAGGGCTTCCGCGGGCCGGTAGTGCTGATCGGCCCGGAGCCCGGCTATCCCTTCGGCCGTCCGCCGCTGTCCAAGACGTACCTGCGATCCGAGGAGTCACTCGAACCCTGGTACGTCCGGGCGCCCGGCTGGTATGCCGATCATGATGTCGAGCGTCGCGACGCCACAGTGGCTGCGGCCGATCCAGATCGGCACACAGTCACTCTGGATTCAGGCGAGGAACTCAGCTACCAGAAAGCCCTGATAACTACCGGCGGAAGCAACCGGCGGCTCAGCCTGCCCGGAGCCGATCTGCCCGGCATCCACTATCTGCGCACGGTCGCCGAATGCGACTCGATCAAGCGGGAAGCACTGCCGGGCCGGCGCGCCGTCGTGGTGGGAATGGGATTCATCGGCTGCGAGGTCGCGGCTTCGCTGACCCAGCTGGGAGTTCAGGTCACTGCCATCCTGCCGGGCCGCATCCCGCTGGGGAAAGTCCTGGGCAACGAGGTCGGCGGGCTGATCGCCGGCTTTCACCAGGCCAAGGGCGTCGAGCTGGTATCCGAAGACCAGGTCATCGCCTTCGAGGGTGCCGGGCGTCTGGAAGCGGTCGTGACCGGTAAAGGCCACCGCATCGACTGTGACTTCGCCGTAGCCGGAGTCGGCATCCGGCCGCAGATCCCGGCGATGCCCGTTGCGCAAGACAACGGGATCCTTGCTGACGAGTTCTGTCGTACCAGTGCACCGGACGTTTACGTGGCTGGCGACGTGGCGAACCACCTTCATCCGCTGTTCGGGCGGGTTCGGGTTGAGCACTACAACAACGCGGAAAAGCAGGGCGCCGCAGCAGCCCGCTCCATGCTCGGCTCCACCGATCCGTACGACTACCTGCACAGCTTCTGGTCCGATCAGTACGAACACACGATCGAGTATGTCGGCCAGGCCGCCACCTGGGATCAGTTCGTGGTCCGCGGCAGCGTCGCCGAGGGCAGGCTGATCGGCTTCTACCTGGTGGGCGGGGTCGTGCGTGCCGCCGTCGGCCTGGACCGCGGCGGGGATCCCGAAGTCGACAAAGACGGCGAGATGGCGGCCTGCGCCCGGCTGGTGTCGGCGCGAGCCCGGCCGGATCCGCTGACGCTTGCCGACGACAACACGGACCTCCGGTCCCTGGCCGCCGGGTGAAACGTCGCCCTAGGCGTTCGAGAAGAGCGGGATATTCGCGCCGCTGACTGGTGCGAGCGGGACATTCAGAAGTGCGACGATCAGCTCCGCGACATCATCAGGGGTCAGTCCCGGACGCAGCGCCGGATTGGCGCGCCGGAGCATCTCCGTGTCGACAGCACCCGGGCTCAGGCAGATCGCGCTGATGCGGTGCTCCTTGCCTTCGACCGCGATCGCCTCGGTGAGCCCGATTACCCCGTACTTGGAGACGTTGTAGGCGGCGAGGCCCGGGAACTTCTCGGTGGCATAGACGCCGGATAGCGACCCGAAGTTGACGATCCTGCCCTCGCCGGCGGCGAGCATGGCAGTGAATGCGGCGCGACAGCACAAGAACGTCCCGGTCAGGTTGATATCCAGCGTCTCGCGCCAGGTTGCCGGCGCCGTCTCGGCGAACGGCGCCGGCGTCAGCACGCCGGCCGCGCAGACCAGCGCGGTCAGCTGGCCAATCCGGGTCGCCTCGGCCACCAGGTGCTCGACTGCGGCCTCGTCGCTGACATCGGTAGGCACGGCAGTGGCCAGGCCGCCCTGGTCCCTGATTTGGCCTGCCACGCTGTCGAGAGCCTGACGGTTGCGCGCGGCCAGCACGACGTGAGCCCCGGCCGCGGCCATGGCCGCGGCCGTGGCCGCCCCGATCCCGCGGCTCGCGCCCGTGACCACCGCTAGTCGTCCGGCTAGCCACGGACCGGGGGAGGAGGCAGGCGGAGCACCTCCGGGCAGGCCCTCCGCCGCTTCACTCACCGGTCACCCGCTGGTAAAGACTCTCGTGTGCGTCGAGGCTCAGCTCCAGGTCAAGCCTTTCCTCGGCGTGCCTGCGGCAGGCTGATCGCGAGATCTCGGCCAGCTTTGATACCGTGTGCGTGGCAGCGCTCAGGTCATCTGGCGGTACCAGGTAACCGGTCTTGCCGTCCACAATCACCTCGCTGAGTCCGCCCCGCCGGAAGGCGACAACGGGAGTGCCGCAGGCCTGTGCTTCTGCCGCGGCCATCCCGAAGGGCTCGTCCCAGCGGGCGGGAAACAACACCACGGCGGCCCGGGCCATCGCCTCCCAGAGCAAGGCCCTGGGCACTGCGTCATGAACCGACACCTGCGGCCAGTCTCGCCGCGGGTCAATCTGTGCCCGGCTGTAGGCAAGATCGTAGGCGTCGCCGTAAACCTCAATCGGCACTCCTGCCGAGCGTGCGATCTCGATGGCCTCGACAGCGCCCTTCTCCGGGCTGAGCCGCCCGGCGAACAGGGCGCCGTGCCCGGCCGCCGGCGACCAGGATATGGCGCGCGTGGCCGGGTACGGCGGCAGCACTGCGTCCACGCGGACGACCTGACGCCAGGCCCTGGCCTGGAACTGGGAGACGCAGGCTACCGCTGGCGCGTTGCGCTGCCGTGCTGCCTGGCGAAGCGCCGCCGACACAGCCGTGTCGGGAGGCAGGTGGACCGTGTGCACCACCGGCGCCTGCAGCTCCGTCGCGATCTGGACGGCCGGTGCGTCGAAGGCGTGATTGTGGATCACGTCATAGCGGGTCTCCCGCATGGTCGTATAAGCCGTCCTGAATGCAGACTCAGCGGCCGCAGTCGCTGGCCCAGCGTCTCCGGGCGCGCCAGCAGACGGTCCGGTCGCCCGGTAGAACGTGCCGGCCAGACACGCGGGATCGACGCCCGTGTCGATCACTTCGACCCCTGGAATCTGTGAACTCGAGGCGGCGTAGACATCCACGTCGTGTCCTCGGCGGGTCAGGCCGCGCGCCAAGTCGGACACGAACGCCTGCGAACCGCCACGCTGGGGCTCTCGGATGGCCGTCACCAGCGGCGCCATGATCGCGATCTTCATGCCGCAAGCAGCACCTTGAAGGCGACGTCGCGCGGTGGATTCATGCGAAGCAACTCGAACGGGACGCTACGCCTGCCACGCCGCCGCACCTCGTCAGCGGCCTCCGGATAGAAGATCTCCGCGAGTTCCGCTGCCTGCTGATAGTCGTCGAACTCCACGGACATGCGCCCCGGGAAGCTGACGTACCGGTAGCCGCGCTCGGCTAGCCAGTCGAGGTGATTCGGCCAGATGATCGCCACGCATCCGCCTGGTCCGCACACCCGCTCCATCTCGGCAAGCCCGGCCTCGCCGCCATGCTCGGGCGATGGGGTCAAGACCGAGCAGGCAACCACCAGGTCGGCGAAATCGTCGGGCAGGGGCAGTTGGTCGAAGAATCCGCTGACTACCTGCACCCGGTCTCCGCCCTCGGCGGTCGCAAGCTTCCGCCGCAGGATCCGGCGCAACGGCAGCGCAGGCTCCACCGCCACGATGTGCTGGCCACGGTCGATGAGTTCCATCGTCAGCCGTCCGGTGCCGGCGCCGACCTCCGCAATCCGGCGGACGCCACGGGGCAGCCAGCCCACAACCCCCGGGTGGAGCCGCTCGGCGCGGGCGAGCCGGTCATAGAGCTCAGGTTCGAGCCGGTACAGCAGCTCCCAGGCCAGCGTCATGTCGTCGTGCGGATCACCCTCGCCGCCTGGCACAAACCGGTGTGCCTCGGCTTGAGTGAAGACGCCCAGGTCTGCCGTCGTGTACCGGCTGCGCAACTGCGCATCTGGCCTGGCCGAAGCCGACGGCGGCACCCCGCCCGCCCTGGCGGCAGCCTCAGGCTTGGTCACCGACTTCAGCCCAATTCTTATCGGTCTCCCAGACCCGCACTGATCGCAGCAGGCCACCGGGAAGCTCCGGCTGCAGTCGGCCCCAGATCGCCTCGGCCAGATTCTCCGCGGTCGGCACGCGGCCCTTCAGCCAGTCAACGTCGGTGTTCAGATTGCGGTGATCCACATCGCTAATGACCTGCCTGCTGATGACATTCGCGAGCAGCTTCAGGTCCAGGACATAACCGGTCGCCTGATCGACCTCGCCCGCTACGACCACTTCCAGGACGTAGTTGTGCCCATGCAGGTTGGCACATTTGCCGAACAGGCGCAGGTTCTCCTCATCCGACAAGGCCGGGTCGCACAGCTGGTGCGCGGCATTGAAAGACTCGCGGCGGCCAACCAGGACGGCCATCAGTTTCCTCCGCATTTGCTGGTCAGCCGGTCCATACCCGCCGCTTCGCCGACCATGCCTGCTCTGATCATGGACACACGCCCCCTCTGGTGGCAACGTCCAGGAGAACGCCAGCGCGTGCGGCGTTCGAAATGCTTCGACACGAAATCGCCCGGTCCGGCGGCTGTGCAGCCCACGCCGTGCCCGGGGGTTGCGGGCCGGAACCGGATGCAAGGGCGGCACCGAACCGGCGAGCGCGGCGTTCGGCCCGGGCTAGACAGCAGCCGAGAACTTACTCTCCGGCAGGATCTGGCCGCCCGAGCGCGGCGCGCCGGGCATCGAGGAACGCCTGTTCCACCGGGTTCGCGGTGAGATCGCGGGCGGCAGCGTAAGCCGCCGCGGCGTCAGCAGGGCGGCGAAGGCGGCGCAGCAGGTCGGCGCGAGTCGCGTGGAACAAGTAGTAGCTGTCAAGGCCGGAGGAACGCAGGTCATCCACTGCGGCCAGGCCAGCCGCTGGCCCGCGGACTTCGGCGAGCGCCACTGCCCGGTTGAGTGCGACAACCGGAGTTGGGGTGAGGGCATAGAGCTGGTCGTAGAGCGTCAGGATGGCGTGCCAGTCGGTGTCGTCAAAGCTGGTTGCGACGGAATGGACAGCGTTGATGGCGGCCTGGACCTGGTACGGGCCCGGGCGGTCACGCTGGACGCACGCTCGCACGATGGCCTGGCCTTCGGCGGTCAGGCCAGCGTCCCAGAGTCGCCGGTCCTGCTCGGCCAGGCGGACCAGGGAGCCATCGGCACTGAGGCGGGCGGCGCGGCGCGCGTGCAGCAGCAAGAGCAGCGCCAGCAGCCCCTGCACTTCCGGCTCGTCGGGCATCAGTTCGGCGAGCACGCGGGCGAGCCGGATTCCCTCAGCGCACAGATCAAGCCTCATGAAGGAGTCCGAGGTCGCCGCGTAGCCTTCATTGAAGATCAGGTAAACCACGGTGAGGACGGGTGCGAGCCGGCCCGGAAGCTCGGCTTCCGCTGGCACGCGATAGGGGAGCCGGGTGGTCTTGATCTTGCGCTTGGCCCGGACGATCCGCTGGGCCATGGTCGCTTCGGGGACCAGGAACGCCCGTGCGATCTCCGGTGTCTCGAGCCCGCCGAGCAGCCGCAGGGTCAGCGCCACCTGAGCGTGCTGGTTGAGCGCCGGATGACAGCAGGTGAAGATAAGCCGGAGTCGGTCATCGGGCACGATGTCCTCCTCCGGCGCCGATGGGTGGTCCGGCGCGGCCTGAGCGGCGGAACCATACAGGTGATGCGCTTGCGCCTGCCGCTCGTCTCGGATCGACTCGCGCCGCAGCCTGTCGATGGCCCGGTTGCGGGCGGTCGTGACGATCCAGGCACCGGGATTGGGCGGCTGGCCGTCGGCCGGCCACCGGGCGATTGCCACCGTGAACGCGTCCTGAACCGCTTCCTCGGCGGCATCAATATCGCCGAGGAAACGGATCAGGGTGGCAACGCAGCGACCGTACTCACGGCGGAAGACAGCCTCGACAGTCACGGCGCGAGCCTACGGCCGAGGTCTCGATACGGTCACCCCGCCTCGGCGGAGAGATCCCGTATCGCGTCGTCGAGGGCCCCGGTGAACAGCGGCCGGACCTCGATCGCCAGCTGTTCCGCAGCCGTGGCGAGCTTGGCCCACTCCAGGGCCTCATCGAGATCAGCGGCGTTGATGATCCAGAAACCGGCGAGGTGCTCCTTGGTCTCGGTGTAAGGCCCGTCGGTCAGCAGGAAGTCGCCGCCAGACTGGCGCACCACGGTGGCCGACTCCGGGCCGCCGTCCAGGCCGCCCTTGAAAACGAACTTGCCGGCGTCCCCCAGCTTGTCGCCCAGCTCGTTGACGCCGGCCCACACCTGCCGCGTCCGCTCCTCGGGAATGGGAACGTCGTAGTCGCGGTAGAGCGCGAGCAGGTACTGCGTCATGACGATCACTCCTGTTTGTCCGCCGGGGCCAGTCTGGTGTCCAGCCCTCATCTCCCCTACGAAGTCGCCCTCGCCGAATCGACATCGGCCTGCCACGATGCCAGGAAACCTGCGGCAGACTCGACGCCCATTCTGGCGCTCGGGTCCGCGAGCTCGCCGGCGACATGCTTGTGCAGCCGCCAGCGCCAGGCCGCAGCTCGCCAGCGCGGCGTGGCAGGTGGCATGGCGAGTCCTGCGATGCCGTGGCGGACCGCGTCAGCAGCTGGACGAGCATGATCGCTTCGAGGAGCACGACGATGTCGGCCTCGCTAACATCGTCGCGGAGGTCTCCGGAGTCGCGCGCGGCGGAACAGGGTGGTTGCGAGGCGGGCGGCCCTGTCGGCCAGGGCAGTCAGCTGCGGGGCGGGCGTGAGTGTGCCGACCATCGCGGTCGCCACCGGACAACCTTCACCGCTCGCAGCAGAACTTGCCGGGCAGCTCCAGCCTGCCGCAGATGCGACGGCGGAGCCGCTCCGTGGCTTCGCCTGCGCTCCCGCCCTGCTGGCCCGGGCAACCGACGCGACCCGGCCGCCAGACTGCTGCGCTACCTCGGCCGCAACCCCCACTGGACGGCATGACTCTCGCTGGCCGGCGCGGCCGGGCTGGTCATCTCGCTGGGCCCTCCGGCTAGTGGCGGAGGAAGGTGATCGCGCGTCCGGCGATGCCAGAGCCAACCGCTTGCGGCGATCAGCACGCCGCCACGAAGCCAGATGTCCGCCAGGTTGAAGGTCGGGCCGTAGAACCAGACGTGCAGCCAGTCCACAACGCCACCATGAAGCACGCCCGGCGGCCTGGTCAGACGGTCAATGAGGTTGCCTGCCGCGCCCGCCATGGCAAGGGCGGCACCAACCCTCTCGGCCCAGCCGGCAGCCCGCACTGCCCAGGCTGCGAACAAGATCGTGCCGGCGAACGCCGCCGCCGCGAGGAGCGGTTCGTAGCCCGCGCCCAGCCCGAGAGAAGCACCGTGATTGATGACCAGCTGAAGTCGTATCAGGCCACCGGGCATCGTGACGTCGCGTCCGCCGGCAAGCCGGGACGAGGCCCACTCTTTGCTGGCCACGTCGGCCGCGGTGGCGGGTACTGCGATCGCAGTGCACCACAGAACTCGTTTCACGGCTGCGCTCACACTTCCCGCCCGAAACTCGGGGCCGCCCGCCTGGCGGCTGACCTGGAGGCTGACCATTGCGACCGATTGTGCGCCCCTGCGGCCCTGACTGGCACCTGGACATGTGTTCGATGGCCGGAGCACCGAGCCGGCCGGGCGCCTGCTGACGTCCAGGCCGAGAGCATTCGATCGCTGACGGAGGCCATCGCGCGCAAGAATAGTGGCCAGAACGAGGAGCTGAGGGACGTGAAACCGCGAAGTCTGGTGATCTTCGGTGCGGCCCTGGCAGTAATCGGAATAGCCGTCGGGCTTGTGGTCACCCAGGTCCCGTTGGGGACTCCGCCGCTCGGCACGACAGCTAACTGGTCACGTGGCCTGCAGTGCTCTCCGGGCAAGACGCTCGCCAACGGCTTTTACTCGGACCTCCGACCAGCCAAGATCGGCTGTACCGGAGATCACGTACACCGCCGGCGGCTTCACCTACACGCTGACGGTACCTTTCCGCTCCGTCGTGGCCATCAAGTGCTTCTGAGCCGAACCGTAGTCGCGTGATCTTCGGATGGCGGGGGCGGATGGCGCAGGACGGTCGGCGCGAAATCGACTGGAACCGGCCCGGCCGTCGTCCCTACGATCGGAAGCATGCCGAGCTATGAGCCAGTAGACCTGTCCGCCGTCTGCAACGCCGGCGTGGAGGTTCTTGGCAGTGAGCCGGGAGATGTTCCGCTCGGACGGGTGGACCTGCGTGGCCTGCCGTTCCTGATCGGATCGGAGCCGCCAGGTGCCGAGCGGTGCTTTCTGCTGCCCGGCGCTCCGACGTCCGTCCGGATCGGCCGGCATGTGCGGCGGGTCATCGTCGCCCATCGGCTGCTGGAGCCCGGTGCGCCTGCCGGTCATGCGGTTGGGCAGACCGTCGCCGAGTACGCGTTTCACCTGGCTGGCGGCGAGGTTGTGGTCGCGCCGATCCGGGAACGCTTCGAGATCCAGGTGGTCCCGCCGGGGTGGGGCCGCCTGCCGTTCCTTGCCGTCACCGACACCAGCGATGGCAGCCTGCCGCGTTTCGAGGGTCGGTGGGGCGACGCCGGGTCCCGTCTGGTGGAGCACACCATGGGATGGCCCGCCGGATACTTCCTGTGGTGCTGGGAGAATCCTCATCCAGAGCGGCCGGTTCAGCGTATCGAGGTCATCCCGCGCGGCGGCAGATTCGTCGTGGCCGGCATCACGACCAGCGACCTTGAGGAGCACCCGTTCATCCAGGGGCCAGCGCGTCCGGTGCGGCTGCTGGCGAAGGACGGGCGGAATGGCGTCCTTGATATCGAGGTAGACCGCGGGGTGGCGACCTATCCGCAGCCGCTTCCCGGCGATGACGACCGGGCCGGCTGGGGTGCGACTGCGGGGGAGTCCGCTTACACCTCGATCGCCGCGCTTTCGTCGGCCACCGTCACGGTCCGGCGCGGCGACTCCCAGCTCGGCCAGGTGAACTGGGGCGACGTGGAACGTGACGGGCGGGCGGACACAGGCCAGGTCCTGCTGGAGCTGGCGGAGGAGGGCCGCAACTGGGTGCATGTGAGCGTCGTTGACGACGCGACCGGGCGGCCGGTGCCGTGCCGGGTCCATTTCCGTTCGGCTGGCGGAATTCCCTACCAGCCGCACGGCCATCACAATCACGTCACGCAGAACCTCGACAGCTGGCACTACGACGTCGGCGGTGACGTCCGGCTGGGACAGCGCAGCTACGCCTATATCGACGGCACCTGCCAGGGATGGCTGCCACGAGGCGACGTCCTCGTGGACGTCGCGCGCGGATTCGAGTATGAGCCGCTCCGGCAGACCGTGCGGATCGAGCCAGGTCAGCGTGACCTGACGCTGCGGATCGGACGCGTCGCGGACATGGCTGCCGAGGGATGGTGGTCTGGCGACTCGCACGTGCACTTCCTGTCGACCCCGGGCGCTCAGCTTGAGCAGCGGGCCGAGGATCTGCGCGTCGTGAATCTCCTGCAGACGCAGTGGGGCGCGCTGTTCACCAACACCGAGGAGTTCTCCGGCCGGCCCAGTGTCGCCGACGGCGGCGGCTATGTGACGTATGTCGGCCAGGAAAACCGGCAGCACGCGCTTGGCCACCTGGTCTTGTGGGATCTGAAAGAACCGGTGATGCCGTGGTGCAGCGATGGTCCCGATGAGGCCGAGCTCGGCGGCGCGCTGGATGCGACGCTGAGCGACTGGGCCGACCGGGCACACGCCCAGGGCGGCACCGTCGTCGCCGCGCATTTCCCGAATCCGAACGGCGAGCCGGCCGTTCTCGTCGCGACCGGCCGGGCCGACGCCGTCGAGATGCTGGCCCATTCCGACGACGCGATGCTCGAATATTAACGGTATCTGAACAGCGGCTACCGGCTGCCGCTCGTGGGTGGCACGGATAAGATGTCCAGCGCCGTGCCGGTCGGCCTGTATCGCACGTACGCGTGGCTGGACGAGGAGTTCAGCTATGCGGCCTGGTGCCGGGCGGTGCGGTCGGGCCGCACGTTCCTTTCCGGCGGGCCGCTGCTGACGCTCTCGGTCGACGGGTGCGAGCCAGGCGCTACCGTGAAGCTATCCGGGCCGGGAACGGTCAGTATCCATGCCGCGGTGCGGAGCATTTTCCCGCTCCGTTCGCTCGAAGTCGTGCGTAACGGCGAGGTCGTTGCCAGGGCCGAAGCCAACGGTGGACGGCAGGCCGAAATCAACGAGGAATTGCCGATCGGCGGGAACTCGTGGATAGCCTGCAAAGCGTTCGGCGTCGCTTACCACCTCGATGAATGGGGCCGCCGGGTCTTCGCCCACACGTCGCCGGTCTACCTCGCCTGCGGCGGCGACTGGACAATGGCCGACCCTGAAGGCATCCGATATATCCGGACGCTGGTCGAGGGCGCCCGCGAATACGTACGGCATACTGCGGTCCGCAGATCCGATCGGCTCACGACGCACCATCACGGCCAGGCCGACCACCTCGCCTGGCTGGAGCGGCCATTCGCCGAGGCCCTGCGCGCGCTGGACGAACGCGGCAGGTGATGACCAGGCCCGACCGCCGCCTGGACTGCATCCTGGCCGCCTGCATGGCCTCCGGCCGAATAGCGGATGTTGTTTGATCACATATTGGGCGCTCCTGCCCGTTTTATCCGGCAAAGCAGCCGTCGCTTCTGTTGCCGGCCCTTGCTAGCGAAGCAATACGGAGAGAACATTTCAGGCAAGCTGGGCTATCGGCCGTTGGCCGTGCCCGCATCTCGGTGAGGTTCCCCCGCTGCCCGAGACTAGGAGCCCTTCAGATGGTGTCCTTTACCCAGATCCTGAATCCGCTGCACGCCCTGACTGGCACTACGCTGCTTGCCCTTGCCCCCGTTGTTGCGCTGCTCCTGTTGCTGGCCGTCCTCCGGATGACCGCGTGGCAGGCGGTGATCATTGGCTCGGTCATCACGGTCGTTCTCGGCACGACCGTATGGCACGCGCCGGCCGCCAACACGTTCGCCTCGTACGGCGTCGGCGCCGCCACCGGTGTCTGGTCGGTTGACTGGATCGTGTTCTGGGGCGTGATCATCTACAACACCTTGGTGGTCACAGGCGCCTTCGAGGACTTCAAAAACTGGCTGATCCGCCAGGCGACCGCGGACATCCGCGTCCAGACCATACTGATGGCGTGGGCGTTCGGGGCGCTCATGGAAGGGCTCGTGGGGTTCGGTTATCCCTGGGCCGTCGTTGCGCCGATCATCATCGCGCTCGGCGTGACCGACCTCGCGGCGATCCGGGTCGCCGCGATCGCGAACAACGCGCCGGTCTCCTACGGTGCGCTGGGTGCACCCGTGATCAGCCTGGCGGCCGTGACCAGCCTGCCGCTGCTCTCGCTGTCCGCGTCGATCGGCAAGATCGTCGCCATCCTCGCCCTGGCACCACCGTGGATCCTCATCTACCTGGTCAGTGGCAGGCGGGGGCTGCGGGACGGCTGGCCGCTGGCGATCGTGGGATCGTTCGGCTATATCGCCGGGCAGTTCCCGATCGCCGAGTGGGTCGGCCCGTACCTGCCCGACGTGGTCGGCTCGCTGGTCTGCTTCGCGGCGCTGCTCGGCCTGCTGCGGGTCTGGCGGCCGGCGACTGTGCTCGGCTTCGGCGGCCGGGAACTCACTGCCGAGGAGGTGGAGGCCCACAGCAAACGAGCAGCTCTGGCTCCGGGCGTGGCCGGGCCGGCCGGCGGCCCTGGGACCCCGGTGGCAGGCAGGTGGCGAGACAGCCGGGCCTGGCCGGTGATCCGTGCGCTCGTGCCGTTCGTGATTCTGATCGGCGTGGTGGTCGCGTGGACCGGCCCGTGGTCGCCGTTGCCCGGGTACATCCCGTTCAAGCCGACGGTGACCGCGGTTGGCTCGCTCGGCGGCCAGGTCGAATCGTCGTGGAAGTTCGCGCCGTTTGTCGCCGGAACCGCGATCCTCGCGTCCTGGATCCTGATCACCGGCTACCTGCGCCCAAGCGTCCGTCAGCTTGCCACGGTCTTCCGCACCACCTTCCGCCAGATGTGGGGGGCGCTGCTGGTGGGCCCGTTCATCTTCGGGCTCGCGTACGTGTTCATCTACTCCGGCATGGCAAATTCCATGGCCTACGGATTCTCCAAGGTCGGCACGGCCTTCGTGGTGCTCGCCCCGATCCTCGGCTGGATAGCGGTGGCCCTGTCGGGCAGCAACACCTCGGCCAACGCCGTGTTCGGGGCGTTCCAGCTCTCCGTCGGCAAGCTCCTGAACGCTCCGCTCTACCTGTTCCCTGCGCTGAACTCGGTCGGTGCGGAGGTCGGCAAGCCGGTCGCGCCGCAGACCGCGAGCGTGGGCGTATCCACGAGCAGGTTCGTGCGCAAAGAAGGCGCGGTCATCAGGAACAACATGGGCTGGACGCTGGTGATCCTCGTCTACCTGATCGCAATCGGCTGCCTCTACTTCTTCTGGGTCCCGGCCGCGATGCGCCCGTAGCCGCGCGGCGGGCGGGTCGGCCGGTTGGTTTGTGTCATCAATCCCGGACCGGCCGGGTCGCGCGTGGCCGCTGGGCCGTTAGGGGGGAGTGACAGCGAGGCGGGTGTCGACATCGTGGCCGAAACGCTTGTCGCCGCCACGGATGAGCACGAAGTGCTGGTTGATGGTCGCCTGGTAGACCTGCAGTGGCCCCGCTGGTGCGATGTCCTGCGGCCCGAGGTGGTGACTGTCCGGCAGGCGGGTGTTGAGGCGTTCGAGGTCAGCAGCCACAGCGTGGTTGCCGACCGGCTCTGCGGTTGCTTCGAGGTAGATGGCCTCCGCCTTGCCGATGGGTGCGTGCGAATCGAAGATCGTGATCGCCACGGCCGGACGGGCCGAGATATTGCGTGAGTGCCGGCTGTCCGGTGAGGAGACCCAGAGGACCCGATGCTCGCCGTGGGCCGCGTAGAACACGGGTGTGACCCATGGCCGGCCTTCGGCGTCTGCGGTCCCCAGCACGAGGTAGCGGTGCTGGGCGAGCAGGCGCGGAACGGTTTCCCACACCAGCAGTTACTCCTTACCCGTCAGGTCATGTACATGAGATGTCCGCGGCCGGCTGGCCTGCCATCAGTTCTGCGGACTCGTTGTGGTGCCGTTTCACTTCCCGGCTCGCCGGATGTCCGGTGCTCCCATTAGCGGCGGACCCGGTAGCTCAGGTGCAGTACCCGGTCGCCCTGGATCACCGTGTGCGGGTCTTCGAGCAGGTGCTGGGCACGGGTCGATCCGAAGTAGCGCTTACCGGATCCGAAGACCACCGGTACGACGTCCATCGCCACCTCGTCCACCAGCCCGAGGGCGAGTGCCTGCCCGCCGGCCTCGCCCGCCGCCACGGCGACTGTGCGTTCCCCCGCGAGCTCTTTGGCCTTCGCGACGGCCTGCACCACATCGCTGATGAAGTAGTACGGCGCCTGCCGCTGCCGGGGGTGAACGGGGTTAATCCCGCTGGGCTGCCAGTCGCCGGGCCGCGGCCGGTGCGAGACCACCACCACGTGATCGCCTGCTGGCGGCGTCCCCTCCCAGCCGTTGGTGATGTCGAACAGGTGCCGCCCGATCACCATTGCCCCGATGCCCGCCCACATCGGCCGCAGGTAGGCGGCCGAGGCTCGTGAGACCTTGATCTCGCCGCCGTCGATGAGCTCGGCGTCGCCGTTGCCGTAATAGTCGAACAGCGGGCCGACCTGATCGTTCTCATCGGCGATGAAACCGTCCACCGACACCGCGTTGTGCATCATCACGGTACCCATCACATCTCCTATCAACTGCGGGCTTGACCCAGCTCACGCCGTGCTTGCCTGGGGCGGCGGATGCTCGTGGCCGAGGCGGAACGCATTTTCTGGAGCGCTCCCCGGACCGAGCCGGATCGGCAGAGAGCTTGGTCAATCAGACCGACTTCCGGCGCCTTCGCCTTTGTGTGAGGGCGGAACGCAGTGACACTGTCCGGGCAAGCAGCCGCCCGGCGTATATGAGCTGTTGCCATCGGCCTGCCCCGGCAGTGGCCAGATCGGTCAGTTCGCTGCGGTATTCCTCAGCGTATCGGTCTCTATCTCGTCGTGGCAGCAATCCCACAGCCGCATTGGTCAGCCGGGCAGCCGGCCGGGTAACTCGCCTGCTTCGGTTTTCCTTAGCCGCGACCGAGGGGTGCTTGAGGGTCATATGGACGCCGCTGACCCGATCAATGATGCTGCTGAGGAGAAGGTGAAGGTCGCTGGCCAGATTGCAGGCGTAGGTAAGACCATCGGTCGCGGTTCGTCCGCGGTCGAAGTCGCTGACCGGTGCTCGTGTTCGGGCTTGGTCTATGCTGCGTGCACGATTGAGCGTTCTGATCAAGTCGCGCGTGCGATTCCGGGCACGATCGAGGTCGCTGGCAAGGTCTCGGGTGAGGTGGCGTCCGAGTGCGTGGTCGCGTTGAAGATCGCTGGCCATGGCATGAGCGCGGTCTAGGTCACCGTGAAGTTCGCCTGTGTCGGCCTGGGCAAGGGCTAGAGCGAGTTGACGGTCCCTGGCCCGTACCACTGCGGGGGCGCCAGCCATGGCGCGGGCGGCCGCGCGGACCTTGGCTATGTTTGGACTGATGACGGGATTAAGGAATCGGGGATCTTCGTCCCACCAGGGGGCAGCGTAGTGTGACTCAAGTTCGCGGGCGTCAGCACGGATGGTGAGATGCGGCCCTTGGGCTTGCACGATTTCGCGGGCGTTGACGTGCCTGCGGGCGGTGTCGAGGGCATGATCTATGACGTCGGCGCTGGTCCGGGCACGGTTAAGGTCGAAGAGAACGTCGCGAACCCTCTCGTCGGCGATCTCCCCGGTATACCTAATGTTCCGGGACGCCAACTCTTTCATGCGTTGTCTCCGGTGGTGCGGGGCCGCAGGGCGGGGATGCCTGACAGGGGGGTGTGGGCGGTGTCGAGGGCGTGCTGGGCCCGGAGGGCGCCGGCGCGGGTGAGCTTGTAGTAGCGGCGGCGGGGGCGGCCCTGCTCGGCGGGGTCGGTGTCTTCCCAGCGGGATTCAACCCAGCCGAAGCCTTCCAGG